>NZ_NEIP01000002.1:0-672113 GCF_002112745.1 Pseudomonas sp. B7(2017)
GAAATCTCCCACGGTCTGTACTGCGTCAACAGTCAGAATCCAGCCTAGTCCCTCCTCCTCCCTTCAAGTACCAGCATACAAGCCAGCCTGCTGGCGATGGCGTCAGTGAAGGCACCTGCTGATCCCCCCGCAAGCCCATGCTAGAGTGCTCGGCCCCGCCCCCGGAGCCTGTCATGAGCCTCTTGATCCGCAGTTGCGCCGCCTTGTTCCTGACCCTCAGCCTGCCCCTGGCCGCCGCGCCCCTGCACAGCCAGTTCTTGCCGCCGGACGACCTGACCCTGCGCGACGCCGAACCCGAGCAGCAGCAATTGCTGCAGGTCACCGACTATTCGGTGGTGGTGGGGGCCCAGCGTCAGTCCAACCAGCAGCCGATCCCGGTCACCTCGTCGCTGATGATCCGCCTCAAGGGCAAGTCCTTGAACAAGGGCGCGACGGTCACGCAGGTGCTGGTCAATTTCGACGGCGAAAGCAAAAGCCTGAAGAAACCGGCGTATGACGACAAGGCCAAGACCCTCACGCTGTTCTACCCGCTGGCCCAGTACCGGGTGGTGATCGATCTGCTGCGCAACGACACGGTGTATGTCCAGTTCCTCAGTTACGCCAACGGCCACATCTGGGCCGATTTGCACACCGGGTCCGTGCGGTCGCGTTGAGCGCCGAGCCTGCGCGGGGGTAAACTGCCCGCCCCGTGAAATGTCCGCGAGCTGGAGTCGGCAATGCGTAAAGATAAGAAGCAAGTGATTGGTGACGAGATCGGCGATGAGCAGATCAAACTGTTCCTGGACTTCGAGCCGGCCGATGCCACCTCGCCGTCGCTGCACAAACTGATCAAGGCCTATCGCGGTCTGCGCATCGACGACTTCGAGCGCTTCCTGACGTTTTTCCTGGCCGCCGGCCTGGATCTGGACGGCAAGGACGAGCAGGGCAAGACCTTCGTCGAGCTGATCCGCGATCAGCGCAACGCGCCGGAGTACATCGAGCTGATCGAGAAGGCCCGCGGCTGACCGCCCTCGCCACAGGCATAAAAAAACGCCCCGCACTCACTGAGTGCGGGGCGTTTTTCATGGGGCGCGATCAAGCGAAGCTTGGGGTCTCGCTGCTTTCCTCGACCAGCTCCAGGGCGATGTTGTTCTGCGTGTTGATCTTGCGGTACAGCGCAGCATCGGTTTCCAGCGCCTTTTCACGGGCCGGGAAGATTTCCGCCAGTTTGGCGGCCCACTCGCCCTTGGCCTTGCCCGGGAAGCATTTCTCGATCAGCTCGAGCATGATCGACACGGTCACGGAGGCGCCTGGCGAAGCGCCGAGCAGGGCGGCCAGAGAACCGTCCTTCGCCGCCACCAGTTCGGTGCCGAACTGCAGGATGCCGCCCTTTTTCGGGTCTTTCTTGATGATCTGCACCCGCTGGCCGGCCACTTCCAGGCGCCAGTCCTCGGCTTTCGCCTGCGGGTAGAAGCGGCGCAGGGACTCCAGGCGCTGCTCCATCGACTGCATCACTTCGCTGACCAGGTACTTGGTCAGGTCCATGTTGTTCTTCGCCACGGCCAGCATCGGGCCGATGTTGCCGGCGCGCACCGACATCGGCAGGTCCATGAACGAACCGTGCTTGAGGAACTTGGTGGTGAAGCCGGCGTACGGCCCGAACAGCAGGGATTTCTTGCCGTCGACCACGCGGGTGTCCAGGTGCGGCACGGACATCGGCGGCGAACCCACGGCGGCCTGGCTGTAGACCTTGGCCTGGTGGTGCTTGACCACTTCCGGGTTGTCGCAGCGCAGCCACTGGCCGCTGATCGGGAAGCCGCCGAAGCCTTTGCTCTCTTCGATGCCCGAAGCCTGCAGCAGCGGCAGGGCCGCGCCGCCGGCGCCGAGGAACACGAACTTGGCGTCGACTTCACGGCTGTTGCCGCTGTTGACGTCCTTGATGCTGACGGTCCAGCCGTTGCCGTTGCGCTTGAGGCCGGTCACGCGCTTGCAGTACTTGACCTGGGCATCGGGTGCGCTGGTCAGGTGCTTGAGCAACTGATTGGTGAGGGCGCCGAAGTTGACGTCGGTGCCATTGAGCACGCGGGTGGCGGCCAGCACCTGATCGGCCGGGCGGCCCGGCATCATCAGCGGCATCCACTCGGCCATCTTGGCCTTGTCTTCGGTGTATTCCATATCGGCGAACGCGTGGTGCTTGCTCAGCACCTTGAAGCGTTCCTTGAGGAACGACACGCCTTTGTCGCCTTCGACATAGCTCAGGTGCGGCACCGGGCTGATGAACGATTTGCACGAGCCGAACGTGCCCTTGCGGGTCAGGTAGGACCAGAACTGCTTCGACACCTCGAACTGGGTGTTGATGTGCACGGCCTTCTTGATGTCGACGGTGCCGTCGGCAGCCTGCGGCGTGTAGTTCAGCTCGCACAGGCCGGCGTGGCCGGTGCCCGCGTTGTTCCACGGGTTGGAACTCTCCGCGGCTCCGGAATCCATCAGCTCGACGACTTCCAGCTTGATCGCCGGGTCGAGCTCCTTGAGCAGCACCGCAAGGGTGGCGCTCATGATGCCGGCCCCTACCAGAACTACGTCGACTGCTTCGTTATGCGCCATTTAACGCGTCTCCAAAATCTGCAGCACCAAATTGTCGGCATGGCTGCCAGGTGTTCCGGGGCAGGTCAGTGGCGCCCCAGGTAACCCATGGCCAGGATCGCCATGTCCGAATCTTCGCAATTTTTCGCAACTTCGACGGATGCAGACGGCCCGGCCTCATGAGCTCCATGAACTCATTTCGGCGCGCGGCTGGCAATTCGACTTATGGTCGAGTCATCCGTTCGTGCAACCAAATCCGTAGCGGACAGGCATCAGGCTCCGGTGTTCGAGGCGTACGCGGTCCTGTGTCGTTGGGCTGTTGTAGACGCTAATGGTGCATGTTCAGACGCAAAACTATTCATTTGCTCGCCACACTCTTGTGAAGTTGTGAAAACCCGTTTTTTTCACGCTCTTTTGAAGACGTGAACCTCAAAAAGGGCTGCCCCGGCCGGGCACCGTGCCCGGATGGATGGCCGCCGGTGAACACGGGGCGGGCAACACGGGCAAACAACTCAGTGACCGAGCGTCATGACAGCTCTGCAGATTCGCGAAAAGCGGGTTTTTGCCTGGGAAACAGCAAGCGCGCCGGCTTCACTCGATCTGTGTGGGCGGCTCTCTGTGGGCGGTTTCGGATGCCAATGCCTGGGCATTGACGCTGTTGCGGGGCCCGATCAGGAGACGACCTTATAATCGGGGGGAGATTGTATCGAAGAAATGCGGGGATTTGCTCGTGTTTGATGACTTTTATTAGGCATCCGGTCAGATGCCGAAAACCGCTTGCGCCCGTGCGCGCGGCCGCGACGCTTCGACGCGGGCGCTGGCCGGCAGCGGCTTGTGCAGCCAGTTGAGGCGAATTTCCTCGATTTCCACCCAGCCTTCGCCCATCGGTTGCAGGCTGCATTGCTTGAACGCCTGGCAATGGCCGTTGCGGTCGAGCAGGGCGAAGCTGCGGTGCAGGGGGCGCGGCGCGAAGAGCGAGATCAGATGGCGCATGGCGAAATACCTTTTGGAGTACGTGCTGCGAAGGTTGCCGCCAGGCCATGACGTCATCGTGTAGGGGCGGTGAACAATCTGTGACAGGAACCGCCCAGGGCCGGGCCTGTCTGAGATTCCGTGCTGGTGAGCCGCAGTGGCCCACCGCTATACTGCCGGCCTGTCTGTGCCTGATTCTGGAGAGAAGAGCATGTTGCAACGCCTGTTGTTCGGTTTGATCACAGTGACCGGTTTGACCCTGGCCGGCTGCGCCCACAGCCCGCAACAGCTGAGCCCGGAACCGAAGCTGACCAGCCAACTGGCACCGGTCGGCCGCGGCCAGCCGGTGGTGGTGCGCGTGGTGGACGGCCGTCCGTCGCCGACCCTGGGCACCCGCGGGGGCCTGTACCCTGAGACCAGCGCCATCACCGTGCAGCGCGAACAGATCCTGCCCAAGCTGCAGGCCCAGGCCGAGGCGGCCGTGCGTCTGCTGGGCTTCACCCCGTCCAACGGCGCCATGAACGCGCCGCAGCTGACCGTGACCCTGACCGAGCTCAAGTACCAGTCGCCGAAGGAAGGCATGTACGTGACCGAGGCCACCATCGGCGCGACCTTCCGCTCCGACGTGCAGAGCGGCAACCGCCGCTACAGCGGCCGCTACGGCGCCTCGCTGGATCAGCGCTTCGGCATGGCGCCGAACCAGGAAACCAACACCAAACTGGTCAGCGACGTGCTGAGCGACGCCTTGACCCGTCTGTTCAAGGATCCGAGCATCGGCCAGATCCTCGCCGAGTAAGCGGTTCGCCTGATGCGCAAAAGCCCGGCGCCAGCGATGGCCCCGGGCTTTTTCATGTCCGCCGCCGGACGCTGCCCCCTCCAGGGAGCCTGTTCGTGATGAGGGTGTGTCAGGCGGCATGCGTATTGAATGTCAGTCCGTTATCGCCAGCAGGCTGGCTCCCACAGGTTCGGAGGCAGTCGCAGGTTGCGTGCACGACGCGGTCGTTATGGGAGCCAGCCTGCTGGCGATGGCTTCGACGGCGGCCGGGCGTCAGGCGGCCTGGGAGTAGAAGTCCAGCACGCTGACGCCCGTCAGCAGGTCGGTTTCCGGCAGATCGGCGTGCTGATGGCCGCCGAGGGCGCAATACACCAGCCAGCGGCGGTCCTGCACGTTGAACGCCAGGCTGCCGACGAGGGCCTGCTGTTCGTCGGTCGGGGTGATGAGGTAGAGGCGGTCCTGGTTTTCGGCGTGAAGCATGCTGCGTTCCGTGTCGGTTTCGAGGCGCGCATGGTGGCCGATGCAAATGACGAAGTCGTGACACAGGGCAACCATCGGTCGATTGCGCCGTTGTTTGTCGCAAAGGGTGGGGACGCAGGGGAGGGTTGCGCTAGAATCCGCGCCGCGGTCGTCGGTCTGGCGTTCGCCATACCGGTTCAGTTCGAGGCTCAAAGATGTCGCTGCACTTGATGACGTTGTTCACCGCCCATCCCGCCAAGTTGATCAACCTGCTGGCGCTGGCGTTCGCCTTCCCGGGCAGCTGGCTGCTGCACGCGACCCGCCGCCGTGAGCAGCGCGCGCTGGCGAACATCGCCGCCCAGCGCCGGATCCAGCCGGACCAGGAGCCGGTGCTCGACTGGGCGACCCTGCGCATGAACCGGTTCTTCTACCGTTTCGGCTTCGCTTGCCTGGGCCTTGCGCTGCTGGTGTCCTGGATCAGCACCCGCGTCTGAAGGCCGTGCAGGCCCCGTGGGGTGAACCCGCCCCATCACGAAGAACGGCGCCCGAGGGCGCCGTTGCTGTGTCTGCCTACAGCGGCAACCCCGCCTTGACCCGGTACTGATTGCGCACCGGCGTCGCATATTGCAGCACCAGGTACGGACGGTGCTCCTCGGGGCAGGCGTCCAGCCGGCGCTGCCACTCTTCCCGCGCCTTGGCCAGCTCATCGACGCCGAACACATCGGCGGCCTTGGGCACCTGCAGCTGCGGATCGGCGTCCGCCCACTGCGCGTACGCCAGGTAATGCACCGGGAACAGGCGGTAGCCGCCGAGGATCTGCCGGTCCATCTCCACCGCCAGTTGCTTGGTGTCTTCGTAGAACGCCGTGATCGGCGCGGCGAAGTTCACGTGCACCCGGCCCTTGTAGCCGGTGATGCCCTTGGCGATGCTCACGTCGTCTTCGCCCGGCGCCTTGCTGTAGGTGCCGGTGGTGGCGCGGATGTACAGCTCGCGGGCCTTGGCCTGGTCGCACGGGTCGTATTCGTAGCTGATCGACACCGGGGTCAGGTTCAGCGACTGGATGACCTCGCCGAACGGCTCGTCCTTGCGGCTCATGTGGAACATCTTGAGGATGGCCGACTCGGTGCGGTCGTCGCCGTCCTTGGCCCGGCCCTCGGCCTGGGCGATCCAGATCGAGGCGCAATCGTTGCGGATCGAATGGTTGATGTACGCCGACAACAGCTGGTACGCCGCCATCTTTTCCCGGCGCCCGGTGATCGAACGGTGCACGATGAAGCTCTTGTTCAGGCGCATCAGGTCGCTGACGAAGGGCTTTTGCAGCAGGTTGTCGCCGATCGCGATGCGCGGGGTCGGCAGGCCGGCGTGGTACACGGCGTAGTTGACGAAGGCCGGGTCCATCACGATGTCGCGGTGGTTGGCGATGAACAGGTAGGCGCTGCCGGACTTGAACTGCTCGACGCCGGTGTAGGTCACGCCGTCGGTGGCCCGCTCGATGGTGTGGTCGACGTAGAACTCGACCTTGTCCTGCAGGGTGGCCACCGAGGTCACGCCGGCGAACTCACGGCGCAGCCGATGGGCGATGAGGGGCTTGAGCATCCAGCCCAAGGCACCGGCGAAACGCGGGAAGCGGAAGTGGGTGAGGATATCTAGAAACGCCTTGTCGCCGAGCAGCCGCGCCAGTACCGCAGGTACTTCGCTGTCGTCGTAAGGTCGGATGGCATCGAATTCGCCCATCATGCTCTCTTGTTGGAAACGGCTAGGGTAAGTAAAGGTGTTGATCGAAAACCAACGGGGCACGGTCTGAAAAGGTAGCCAGACAAAAAAGGCCCTGCAAACAGACCGGCGATTATACGCACAAGTCACTCGGAAGACCGCGATGCTGGAAGCCGCAAGTTATGATTGCCCGTACTGCGGGGAAGAGGTCGAGACCACCGTGGACCTGTCCGGCGGCGACCAGGAATACATCGAAGACTGCCAGGTGTGCTGCAAGCCGATCCGGTTCGTGTTGCAGGTGCACGGCGAGGAGTGGTTGCTCGACGTGTACGGCGAAAACGACTGAGGGGCGCGCATGCAGCGGATCTACGAGCCGGAAAACCTGATGGAAGGCGAGATGCTCAAGGGCATGCTCGAAAGCGAGGGCATCGAGGCGCACCTGGTGGGTCGCGACCTGCTCGGCGGGGCGGGCGAGCTGCCGGTCTTCGGCCTGCTCGGGCTGTCGGTCGACAATGATCAGGCCGAGTACGCCAGCGAACTGATCCGGGCGTACAATGCCGCGCTGCCGCTGCCCGGCGATGAACCGGACAGCTACCCCGGTACGCTGGTCTGTTAGGCTGGCGTTCGATTTATTTGCGAGCCGTGTTGCCCCATGTGTGGACGTTATGCCCTGTTCCGCTGGAACCGTGATTTTGCGGCCCTGCCCGGTTTCCCGGCCGATCAGCAGGCGCAGTGGAACATTTCCCCCAACGATTCGGTGCTGATGCTGCGCGCCGAAGCCGACGGTCAGCGCACGCTGGCCCGTGCCCGCTGGGGCCTGACGCCGCCGTGGCTGACCGACCTGTCCCGCACCCCGGCCCATGCCCGGGCCGAGACCGTCGCCGAGCAACCGATGTTCCGCGAGGCCCTGCGCCAGCGCCGTTGCCTGCTGCCGGCCAACGGTTTCTACGAATGGCGCGGCAGCGCGCGCAAGCGGCCGTACTGGCTGACGCCGGGGGAGGGCGCTTCGCTGTTCTTCGCGGCGATCTGGGAGGCCTACCCGGTGCAGGAGCAGGTGTGGCTGAGCACGGCGGTCATCACCCAGCCGGCCATGAGCCAGCGCCGGCCGCTGATCCTGGATGAAGCGGGGCAGGCGGCATGGCTGGATCCGCAAACGCCGCTGCATGCCTTGCACGCGCTGCTGGCCGGCGAGCCCGTGGCGCTGCGCGAGCGGGTGCTGGCCAACCTGGTCAACGATCCCAAGCTCAACGGCCCGGAGTGCCTGACCCCGGCCTGACGCGGAACCCGAACCTCCACCATCGCCAGCAGGCTGGCTCCCACAGGGGATCGCGGGTGCCTGCGGAATCCGCGGTTCTCACCGAACCCTGCGGGAGCGAGCCTGCAAGCGATGAGGTCGGCTCATCCGACATCACCTGTGCCTGATCCACCGCCATCGCCAGCAAGGATCTGGTGGCCAGGCAGAACTGCGGTCACTGCAAAACCCTGTGGGAGCGGGCTTGCCCGCGATGAGGCCGGCCCATTCGGCATCTATGCGTCAGGCTGCCTCCCACAGTTTTTCACCACCGTCCCCCTGTGGGAGCGAGCCTGCTCGCGATAAGGCCCGCAGGGCCTTCCCGCCGGTCAGACCTTGAACTGATTGATCAGCCGGCGCTGCTGCTCCGCAAGTTTGGTCAGGTCGGCGCTGGCCGAACTCGATTCGTCGGCGCCGCCCGCGACTTCGTTGGCCACCTGGCCGATGTTGATCACGTTGCGGTTGATGTCGTCGGCCACCGCGCTCTGTTCCTCGGCGGCGCTGGCGATCTGGGTGTTCATGTCGTTGATCACCGACACCGCCTGGGTGATGGTCTCCAGCGCTTCGGCGGCCTTGGCCGCGTGCTGCACGCTTTCGTCGGTGCGGCTCTGGCTGTCCTCCATGACCCGCACCACTTCGCGGGTGCCCTGCTGCAACTGCTGGATCATGCTCTGGATTTCTTCGGTGGCCTGCTGGGTCTTCTGCGCCAGGTTGCGCACCTCGTCGGCCACCACCGCGAAACCGCGGCCCTGCTCGCCGGCGCGGGCCGCTTCGATGGCCGCGTTCAGGGCCAGCAGGTTGGTCTGTTCGGCGATGGCACGGATGGCGATGAGGATCGCGTTGATGTTCTCGCTGTCCTTGGCCAGTGCCTGCACCACTTCCACGGCCTTGCCGATCTCCACGGCCAGCACGCCGATCGACTTCGACGTGTCGCTGACGATCTGCATGCCTTGGCTCGCAGCCTGGTCGGCATGGCTGGCCGCCTGCGCGGCTTGGGTCGCGTTGCGCGCCACGTCCTGGGCGGTGGCGGTCATCTCCTGCACGGCGGTGGCCACCTGGTCGATCTCGGCCATCTGCTTCTGCACGCCGATGTTGGTGCGGATGGCGATGTCGGCGGTGTGCTCGGACGAATCGCTGACGCTCTGCACCGACGTCACCACCTGGGTGATCATCGCCTGCAACTTGGCCAGGAACGTGTTGAAGCCTTTGGCGATCGAGCCCAGCTCATCGCTGCGGTCGCTGCTCAGGCGGCGGGTCAGGTCGCCTTCGCCCTGGGCGATGTCGTCGAGCATGGTCACCATCTGCTTGAGCGGACGGGCGATGCCGTGGCCCACCAGCCAGATCACCAGCAGGCCGAGGCCGGCGATGATCAGGCCGACCATGGCCATGCCGAAAGTGTCGGATTTGCGCTGGGCGTCGAGGTCGCCCTGGAGTTTCTGCAGGTCGGCCATCACCGCGTTCAGCGGCAATTGCAGCATCAAGGTCCAGCGCGCGTCGGTCTGGCCGATGCCGAACGGCAGGTACAGCTCGATCCGCCCTTGTTCCTTGCTGACGGTGTAGGTGACTTCGCCGCGCTTGAGATTGGCCATGTTGGCGATCTGCTGGCTGTTGAGGATGTCGCTGACCTTCTCGCCGAACTTGCTCGGATCCTTGGTGTAGGCCACGATCCGGCCGTTGCCGCCGATCAGGGCCATCTGCCCGGCGCCGGCGTACAGTTTCTGGTTGGCGGCCAGGAGCATCTCCTGGATGAAGTTCACCGACAGGTCGGCGCCGACGATGCCCTGGAACGCGCCGTTGAGCATGATCGGCTCGATGAACGAGGCGAGCATCACGACCTTGTCGCCGACCTTGTACGGCGCCGGGTCGATCACGCAGGACTTCTTGGTTTCCTTCGAGCACAGGTAGTACTCGCTGGCGCGCACGCCGGTGGACAGGACTTTCTGGTCGTCCACATCCACCAGTTTGTCCAGGCCCAGGGTGCCGTCGTCATTGCGGAACCACCACGGCAGGAAGCGCCCGTTGGTGGCGTCGATGCCCACCACCTGGGTGCCGACGTAGGCGGCGTCGTTGTGGTCCAGGGCGTTCTTTTCCCAGCCGATGTAGGTGCCGAGGATTTTCGGGTTCTTCTCGACGTTTTCCTTGATCAGGCTGATCAACTGCTCGCGGCTGACGGTCAGCCGGGGCTGGCCGTCGGCGCCCGGCGTGCCGAGCAGGGCGTTGACCCGCACCAGCCCGCCGGCGATCAGCAGCGGCGCTTCGAGCTCGCGCTGGATCTGGCTGACCTGGGTCTGCGCCAGAGACGTCAGACGCTGTTCAATGACCTGCTCGAACTGGGCCTGGGTGCGTTCCTGCACCATGTCTTGCGTCCGGGCGCCGGAGAACAGCGCATACAGCACCAGCGCGGCCACCACGCTGAGAACGATGGCGCCGGCCAGGGCCGCCACGGAAAACTGGATCGACTTGAATTTCATGGGAGCTCCGCACGCAGGAAGACGTCTGCGCTGATGTATCGGCAGCGGGCACGGAGCCATGAGCGGATTGCGCCGGAATAAAAGAAGGATGTCGCAAATGGATCGGTGCGCGACGCAGTGGCGGAAGGCATTGCGGCGGGTATGAATTTTTTCCTACAGGGGCGCGGAGGCTTTCTGAAAGTACGTGCAACACGTCTGTTGGATCTGGCGCGGCTACCGTTACCCGCCTAGGATACGCGCAGGTTTCCAGGGAGCTTTTGAATGAACAAGATTTGGGTTGCAGGTGCGCTGGGCGCAGCGCTGTCGCTGGCCGGTTGCCAGTCGGTCAACACCACCAGCGGCGGCGCCGTGGGTGTGGAACGCAAGCAGTACATGTTCAGCATGCTGTCCTCGCAGGAAGTCGACCAGATGTATGCCCAGTCCTATCAGAAGACGGTGGGCGAGGCGTCCGGCAAGGGCGTGCTGGACAAGACCAGCAACGACGCGAAACGCGTTCAGGCCATCGCGAACCGGCTGATTGCGCAGGCGCCGAACTTCCGTCCGGACGCTGCGCAGTGGAAGTGGGAGGTCAACCTGATCAAGAGCGATGAGCTCAACGCCAACTGCGGCCCCGGCGGCAAGATCATTTTCTACACCGGGCTGATCGACAGCCTGAAGCTGACCGACGACGAGATCGCCGCGGTCATGGGCCATGAGATCGCCCACGCCTTGCGCGAGCACGGCCGTGAGGCGATGTCCAAGGCCTACGGCATCGAAATGGCCAAGCAGGGGGCCGGTGCGCTGCTCGGCCTGGGTCAGGACAGCCTGGCCCTCGCCGACACGGTGGCCAACTACGGCATGACCCTGCCCAACAGCCGCGCCAACGAAAACGAAGCCGACCTGATCGGCCTCGAACTCGCCGCCCGGGCCGGCTACAACCCGAACGCCGCGATCACCCTGTGGAACAAGATGAGCAAGGCCTCGGAAGGCGCACCGCCGGAGTTCATGAGCACGCACCCGGCCTCGTCCAGCCGGATCGCCTCGTTGCAGGCGGCGATTCCGAAGGTGATGCCGTTGTACGAGAAAGCGCCGAAGTCCTGATGGACACCCTGCGCGGCTGGTGGCCCCTTCGCGGGCAAGCCCGCTCCCACAAGGACGGTTCAGCGCAGATTCCCGTGGGGGGCACCTGTCTTGTCTTGGTCCTGTGGTGCCCGGACTGACGCCATCGCCAGCAGGCTGGCTCCCACAAGGGATCTCGGGTGAATGCTGGGGCTGTGGTCACCGCAGAATCCTGTGGGAGCGGGCTTGCCCGCGATGAACGATAACGCGACTTCGCAGGCTTGCCGCGTCAGACCCAGCCGCTGCTCTGCATCGCCTTGTACACCGCGACGATCGCCAGAATCATGAAGGCCGAAGCCGCCAGGCGACGGATCAGCGTCAGCGGCAGTTTCTCCGCCGCGAAATTCCCCGCCAGCACCACCGGCACGTTGGCGATCAGCATGCCTGCGGTGGTGCCGATGATCACCAGCCACAGCTCCGGGTACTGCGCCGCCAGCATCACCGTGGCGATCTGGGTCTTGTCACCGATTTCCGCCAGGAAGAACGCGATCAGCGTGGTCAGGAACGGCCCGAACTTGCGGGCCGTGCTGGCCTCGTCGTCGTCCATCTTGTCCGGCACCAGGGTCCACAGGGCCGTGGCGGCGAAGCTGGCCGCGAGGATCCAGTGCAGGACGGAGTCGGAGAAGAAACTGCCGAACCAGGCGCCGACCGCACCGGCGGCCGCATGGTTGGCCAGGGTCGCGGCGACGATGCCGGCGATGATCGGCCAGGGTTTGCGAAAGCGTGCGGCGAGAATGAGCGCGAGCAGTTGCGTCTTGTCGCCGATTTCGGCGAGGGCAACGATGGCGGTGGGAACGAGCAGCGAGTCCAGCATCAGGATTTCCTAAGGGGCGGGTCGACACGGCTATGACACGTACAGCCTTCCCGCCCCGGGTAAGGTGTGCGTGTCATAGGTCTTGTCAAACCCTGCGGTCCGTCTGGTGCGGACGCTGGGGTCGCATACGCCATGATCTGCGGATCAAGTGTGTTGACGTATGCCGGACGAGCTAGGCGCTCGTGGGAGACTACTCCCCTAGGACGGAGCGGATTCTGCCTAGGCAAATCCGATTGGGCAAGTACAAATTTTCAGCCGCGCTTGGCGCTGTAGATCCGGAACCCCTGGCCTTCGGCCCTCACCGAACAGGCGCCCAGATGCTCCTCGATCAACGGTTGGTACTTGAGGAAACTATTGGCCACCAACCGCAGTTCGCCACCATTTTTCAGATGTTGGGCTGCTTTTCGCAGCAGGTTTTCCGTTGCCTGGTAGTCGGTGTGCACCCCGGTGTGGAACGGCGGATTGGTCAGGATCGCGTTCAAGCCCAGCGGGGCGGCATCGATGCCGTCGCCGGTCAGCACGTCGCCTTCCAGACCGTTGGCCGCCAGGGTCAGACGGCTGCTGGCGGCGGCGAAGGCGTCGACGTCCAGCAAGGTCACCTGGGTGTCCGGGTAGCGACGCTTGACCGCAGCCCCCAGCACGCCGGCACCGCAGCCGAAGTCCAGCAGATGGCCGCCGGGCAGTTTGTCCAGGTGCTCCAGCAGCAGGGCGCTGCCGCGGTCCAGCCGGCCGTGGCTGAACACGCCCGGCAGGCTGATCACCTTGAGCGGCCCTTCGGCCAGCGGCAGTTCATAGGTCTGGGCCAGGCTTTCCAGCGGTTTGGCCGCCGGCGCGTCGGCCACCGTCACCTGCCAGAGCTGGCAATGGCGGGCGCTGTCGAGCTTGCGCGGCTTGCCGAACGGATTGAGCTGCTTGGCTGCGCCTTCGATGCCGCCGCGTTTCTCCCCCACCAGGTACACCTCGCGCCCGGCCAGGCGCGCGGCCACGGCGTTGAGCAGGTAGTCGGTCAGGTCCTTGGCCTTGGGCAGGAACACCACCGCGCTGTCGAACCCGCGCTCGGGGACGTTCACGCCGAAGTGGCTGCGCCCGGCGAAGCGCGCCTCCAGCATGGCCTGATCGCCGGCATGCCAGCACCAGCCGAACGCGTCGGGCAGGCGCCCGAGCAGATCGTCGGCGGGCAACCCGGCCAGCAGCACCGACCCTTGGAATAACTCGGCCTGACGAAGCAGTACTTCACTGCGCGGATCCATAACTGCTCCTTGGTAAAAAAGTGCCGCAGTCTATCAATTGACGACCCGCAGCGCCTCACCGCTGAAGAACGCGTGGGCGTTTTCGGTCAGTTGCCCGACGATGCGCTGCCGCGCCTCGCGGCTGCCCCAGGCGTTGTGCGGGGTGACGATCAGGCGCGGAATGTCGGCGGCCAGCAGCGGGTTGCCGTTGACCGGCGGCTCGGTGCTCAGCACGTCGGTGGCGGCGCCGCCGAGGTGGCCGCTGCGCAGGGCGTCGGCCAGCGCCTGCTCGTCGATCAGGCCGCCGCGGGCGGTGTTGACCACGAACGCGCCGGGTTTCATCGACGCCAGTTCCCGGGCACCGATGAAGTGGCGGGTGTGTTCGTTGAGCGGGCAGTGCAGGGTGAGGGCGTCGACCTGGGGCAGCAGTTCAGCCAGCGGCACGCGGTCCGGCCGCGGCGGCCGTCCCGGAATCTGCCCCGACAGCACGCGCATGCCGAACGCTTCGGCCAGGCGGGCCACCGCGCCGCCCAGTTCGCCGTGCCCGAGCAGGCCCAGGGTCTTGCCTTCCAGCTCGACGATCGGGTAGTCCAGCAGGCAGAACTGTTTGGCCTGTTGCCAGCGGCCTTCGCCGACGGCTTTTCGGTAGTCACCCAAACGGGTGGCGAGGTTGAGCAGCAGCATGATCGTGTGCTGCGCCACCGACGGCGTGCCGTAGGCCTGGCAGTTGCACACGGTGATGCCGCGGGCCTTTGCGGCGGCCAGGTCGACGTTGTTGGTGCCGGTGGCGGTGATCAGGATCAGCTTCAGGTCGGGGTTGGCCGCCATGGCGGCCGCGTCGATGACGATCTTGTTGGTGATCGCCACGGTGGCGCCGTGCAGGCGTTCGGCGACCTGCTCCGGCAGGGTCTGGGCGAACAGTTGCAGGTCGCTGAAGCACTCGCGCAAAGGGTTCAGGTCGAGATCGCCCAGGTCCAGGGAAGGGTGATCGAGGAATACGGCGCGGCGGGCGTTCGTCATCAACTGTACCTTTTGTGCGGTGAACGGAAGGCGTAATCTGCCGAGCCTACCAGATGAAACAAATTGATACGCAACGGCTGAAGCCCGCCCCGCTGGGGGCTCTGCTCTGCGGATCCGCCCGATTCGACCCAAAGGAGTCCCCATGTACTGGACCGAGTTCTTGACCGTTGCACTGATCCACCTGCTGGCCGTGGCCAGCCCCGGCCCGGATTTCGCCGTGGTGGTGCGCGAGAGCGTGACCCACGGCCGGCGCGCCGGCACCTGGACGGCGCTGGGCGTGGGCACGGCGATTTTCCTGCACGTGGGTTACTCGCTGCTGGGCATCGGCCTGATCGTGTCGCAGTCGATCGTGCTGTTCAACGCCCTGAAATGGGCCGCCGCCGCGTACCTGCTGTACATCGGCTACAAGGCCTTGCGCGCGCAACCGGCGCCGGCCGTCACCGATGATCTGCACAAGGAGGCCGGCGAGCGCACCGCCCGCGGCGCGTTCACCTCAGGCTTCGTGACCAACGGGCTGAACCCCAAGGCCACGCTGTTTTTCCTGTCGCTGTTCACCGTGGTGATCAACCCGCACACGCCGCTGGCGGTGCAGGCCGGCTACGGCCTCTACCTGGCGGCGGCCACCGCGACCTGGTTCTGCCTGGTGGCCCTGCTGTTCAGCCAGCAGCGTGTGCGCGCCGGTTTCGCCCGCATGGGCCACTGGTTCGACCGCACCATGGGCGCGGTGCTGATCGCCATCGGCGTGAAGCTGGCCTTCACCGAGATGCACTGATCGACCCGAGCTGGTTGAGGGCGTTGAGGTACTCCCGGGGATTGTCCCCGAGCAAACGGCGGAACATCGCGCTGAACGCCCGCGCGCTGCCGTAACCCAGGTCCTGCGCCACGCGCTGCACGCTGTCCCCGGCGAGCAGGCGGGGCAGGGCTTCCATCAGGCGCAGTTGCTGGCGCCAGGCGTTGAAACTCATCTTCAGCTGCTGCTGGAACAGGCGCGCCAGCGTCCGTGAACTGGCCCCGGCCTGCTGCGCCCAGTCCTCCAGGGTGTTGGGGTGGTCGGGGGTCTGCAGCAGCGCCAGGCAGATGCCTTGCAGGCGCCGGTCGGCGGGCATCGGAATGTGCAGCGGCAGGTTCTCCAGGCCGGCGAGCTCCTGCAGCATCAGTTGCTGGATCAGCGGATTGTCCGCGTGGGGCGGGCCCTGCACGGCGCGCAGGATCAGTTCGCGCAGCAACGGCGTGACCGCCAGCACACAGCACTGCTGGAGGCTGGCCGGCGACAGCTCCGGGGCGATGAACAGCGAACGCATCTGCACGTCGCCGGACATGAAGATCTCGTGCGCGACCTCGGGCGGGATCCACACCGCACGGGTCGGCGGCAGCACCCAGGCGCCTTGGGCCGTGACCACCCGCATCACCCCGCGCACCGCATACAGCAACTGCGCCTCGCGGTGCAGGTGCAAGGGCTGGTGGGCGCCGTCCAGGTAGTCCCGGGGGTAGGCGCTCACCGGGCCGTGTTCGAAATGGCTGATTAACATGTCTGGTTCGATGACTTGATTGTCAGGTCTGCGCTTTTTCGCCAACTTAGCATAGCCGCTCACAACAACATCAAGCGTGCCGCCATGAACCGATCCGCCACCGTCATCCGCTACATCAACGCAGCCCATGTGATCGATCACATGTTCATGCTGATCTTCCCCGCCGCCGTGCTCGGCATGACCCAAGCCTTCGGGCTCGACTACGCCGCGCTGATCGGCCTGTCGCTGGGCGGCTTCATCGCCTTCGGCGCCTGCTCGCTGCCGGCCGGGTGGCTCGGTGACCGCTGGAGCCGGCGCCACATGATGCTGGTGTTCTTTTTCGGCATCGGCGCCTCGGCGATGTTCACCGGCCTGAGCGCAAGCCCCGCGATGCTGGTGGCAGGCCTGACCCTGACCGGTGTCTTCGCCGCGATCTACCACCCGGTGGGCACGGCGATGCTGGTGGCCTATGCGCAGAACCGCGGTCGCGAGATCGGCATCAACGGCATGTGGGGCAACCTGGGGGTGGCGTTCTCGGCGCTGGTCACCGGGTTGCTGGTGGCGCAGTTCGGCTGGCGTGCGGCGTTCCTGGTGCCAGGTGCGGTGGCCATCGCCCTGGGCATCGGGTTTGCCCTCCATGTGCGTGACGAACCGATTCCGGTGCGTGCCCACGCTGCGCTCAAGAGTGCCGGGGGCCAGCGCATCTCCATGGCGATGGTGTTCGGCGTGCTGGCGCTGGCCACGGCCACCGGCGGGGTGGTGTTCAACGCCACCACCATGACCTACCCGAAGCTGTTCCAGGAGCGCTTGCATGAATGGGCCGCCTCGCCGCAGACCCTCGGGGTGGTGGTCAGCCTGGCCTACGCCTTCGGCGCGGTGGCGCAGTTGAGCATCGGTCGGGTGCTGCACCGGATCAGCCTGAAATGGCCGTTCGTGGTGTTGACCCTGTGCCAGGCACCGTTGTTGCTGGCCTTGGCCTGGGTCGATGGTTGGGCGGTGATCGCCGTCGGTGCGGCGTTCATGTTCGTGGTGTTCGGTCAGGTCACGGTGAACGATTCGATGGTGGCCAACTTCGTCGCGCCGCACTGGCAGGCCCGGGTGTTCGCTTTGCGCTACTGCCTGTCGTTCGGCGCCAGCGCGACGGCGATCCCGCTGATCGCCTATGTCGAACCGCGCCATGGCTTCGCGGGCCTTTACTTGATTCTCGCCGGTTTTGGCGCCTTGACCTTCCTTGCCGCAGCGGTTTTCCCACGCACGCCTTCGGAAGAGGCTGTCGGACAAATGGCTTGAGCCGGTTCGAACCATCGCAAATGCTGGCGCAAAGCTAGCATTTGCGCCGCTCTGCAAATCATTCCTTTGGCTGATTTGACTGTCACGCAACAGTTCTAGAGTAGAGCTCTAATGCCAACACCGTGCCGTCAGAAAAGGGATTCCTATGTTGCAGACCCGCGTCATCCCGCCCGCCGAAGGGGCGTACCAGTACCCGCTGCTGATCAAACGGCTGCTGATGTCCGGCGCCCGTTACGAGAAGACCCGCGAGATTGTCTACCGCGACCAGCTGCGCTACAGCTACCCGACCCTGATCGAACGGGTCGCGCGGCTGGCCAACGTGCTGACGGCGGCGGGCGTGAAGGCCGGCGACACCGTGGCGGTGATGGACTGGGACAGCCATCGCTACCTGGAATGCATGTTCGCCATCCCGATGATCGGCGCGGTGATCCACACCATCAACGTGCGCCTGTCGCCGGAGCAGATCCTCTACACGATGAACCACGCCGAGGACCGCTTCGTGCTGGTCAACAGTGAGTTCACCGGCCTGTACCGGGCCATCGCGCCGCACCTGACCACGGTGGAGAAGACCCTGCTGCTGACGGATCTGCCGGAGAAGACCGCCGACCTGCCCAACCTTGTCGGCGAGTACGAGCAACTGCTGGCCGCCGCCAGCCCGCGCTACGACTTCCAGGATTTCGACGAGAACTCGGTGGCCACCACCTTCTACACCACCGGCACCACCGGCAACCCGAAGGGCGTGTACTTCACCCACCGGCAACTGGTGCTGCACACCATGGGCGTGTCGACCATCATGGGCGCCATCGACAGCGTGCGGCTGCTGGGCACCAACGACGTGTACATGCCGATCACGCCGATGTTCCACGTGCATGCCTGGGGCCTGCCGTACGTGGCGACCATGCTCGGGCTCAAGCAGGTCTATCCGGGGCGCTACGATCCGGAGTTCCTGGTCGAGCTGTGGCGCAAGGAAAAGGTCACCTTCTCCCACTGCGTGCCGACCATCCTGCAGATGGTGCTCAACGCCAAGGGCGCCCAGGGCACCGATTTCGGCGGCTGGAAAATCGTCATCGGCGGCAGCGCGCTCAACCGTTCCCTGTATGAGACCGCCAAGGCCCGCGGCATTCAGCTGACCGCCGCCTACGGCATGTCGGAGACCGGGCCGCTGGTGTCCTGCGCGCACCTGAACGACGAACTGATGGCCGGCAGCGAAGACGAGCGCACCACCTACCGGATCAAGGCCGGGGTGCCGGGGCCGCTGGTGGAGGCGGCCATCGTCGACGCCGAAGGCAACTTCCTCCCGGCGGACGGCGAGACCCAGGGCGAGCTGGTGCTGCGTGCGCCGTGGCTGACCGAGGGCTACTTCAACGAGCCGCAGAAGGGCGCCGAGCTGTGGGCCGGCGGCTGGCTGCACACCGGTGACGTCGCGACGCTGGACGGCATGGGCGTGATCGACATCCGCGACCGCATCAAGGACGTGATCAAGACCGGCGGCGAATGGATCTCCTCGCTGGACCTCGAAGACCTGATCAGCCGTCACGTCGCGGTACGCGAAGTAGCGGTGGTGGGCATTCCCGATCCGCAGTGGGGCGAGCGGCCGTTTGCCCTGCTGGTGGTCCGCGAGGGGCATGAGATCGGGGCGCGGGAGCTCAAGGAACACCTCAAGCCGTTCGTCGAGCTGGGGCACCTGAGCAAATGGGCGATCCCGAGCCAGATCGCCCTTGTTACCGAAATTCCCAAGACCAGCGTCGGCAAGCTCGACAAGAAGCGCATCCGCCTCGACATCACCGAGTGGCAGACCAACAACAGCGCCTTCCTCTCCACGCTCTGAGCGTCCCCTGGCGCGCCGCAAACGGCGCGCCAGACACCCCCAAGCAAGCGCTTGGCTTGTGAAATCCGAATTTTCAGCCATCCTTGCCGTGCCGACATGGGTCGGCCTGGCGAAAGGACTGTTCCAGAGTGGCCGGCAGCTGCAAATCACACTTTAGAGGGATCAAGCGATACCCCCTGCTGGCTATAGTCCGCTCAAGGATTTTTAAGAACGGGGCACACGCGCACACATTTGGGGCGATGCAATTTGAAGCGAATTCGGGCAGCCCTGGCGTCCGGTCCTTCAGGCGTTTTTAAAAGTACTCACTGCCATAACAATAATGCACATGGAGTAGCGTCGATGAATTCAGCTAACCAGTTCTGGCGCCGGGCTAAACTGCCTCTGGCCGTCAGTCTCGCCTCCACGCTCGCCGGGCCTGCATTCGGCGTCAGCTTCAACGTCGGTGAAATCGAAGGCCAGTTCGACTCCTCCCTGTCGATCGGGGCCAGCTGGTCGACCCAGCAGCCGAACAAGAACCTCATCGGCGTCAACAACGGCGGCCACGGCCTCTCCCAGACCTCCGACGACGGCCACGCCAACTTCAAGAGCGGCGAGACCTTCTCCAAGATCTTCAAGGGCATCCATGACCTGGAGCTGAAATACGGCGACACCGGGGTGTTCGTCCGGGGCAAGTACTGGTACGACTTCGAGCTCAAGGACGAAAGCCGCGAGTTCAAGGACATCAGCGACAACAACCGCAAGGAAGGCGCCAAGTCCGCCGGCGGCCAGATCCTCGACGCCTTCGTCTACCACAACTACTCGATCGCCGATCAGCCGGGCTCCGTGCGCCTGGGCAAGCAGGTGGTGAGCTGGGGCGAAAGCACCTTCATCGGCGGCGGCATCAACTCGATCAACCCGATCGACGTCTCCGCGTTCCGCCGTCCGGGCGCCGAGATCAAGGAAGGCCTGATCCCGGTCAACATGTTCTACGTGTCCCAGAGTCTGACCGACAACCTGTCGGCCGATGCCTTCTACCAGATCGAATGGGACCAGACCGTCGTCGACAACTGCGGCACCTTCTTCTCCCAGCCGGACATCATCGCCGACGGCTGCGACAACAACCTGCGCGTGCTGAACAAGCGTTCGCAGATCCCGGCCATCGCCCTGGGGCCATTGGCGGCCAACGGCGTCGACGTCAACGAGGAAGGCGTGCTGGTGCGCCGCGGCGGCGACCGGGACGCCCGTGACGGCGGCCAGTGGGGCGCGTCCCTGAAGTACATGTTCGAGCCGCTGGACACCGAATTCGGCGCCTACTTCATGAACTACCACAGCCGTGCGCCGATCTTCAGCGCCACCGGCGCGCCGCAGTCGGTGTACAACACCGCGCGCGGGCTGCCGGGGCCGTTCGCCGCGCTCGGGCCGCTGCTGGTGGCGGGCAACTCGCAGTACTTCGTCGAATACCCTGAGGACATCCGCCTCTACGGGCTGAGCTTCTCCACCACCCTGCCCACCGGCACGGCGTGGAGCGGCGAGATCAGCTACCGGCCGAACGCGCCGGTGCAGCTGAACTCCACCGACATCCTGTTCGCCGGCGTGCGGCCGCTGGGCGGCGCCCTGACCAACGCTTCGCTGCTCAACGGCGTTCCGGGCCAGGACCTGCACGGCTACCGCCGCAAGGAAATCACCCAGTTCCAGACCACCCTGACGCACTTCTTCGATCAGGTGATGGGCGCCAGCCGCCTGACCCTGGTGGGCGAAGTGGGCGTGACCCACGTCGGCGGCCTGGAAAGCACCTCGGACGTGCGCTACGGCCGCGATCCGGTCTACGGCCCGGGCGAACTGCCGTTCACAGGTCCGGTGGACACCTGCGTGGCGCTCAACACCAGCACCATCAACGGCGCAGGCCCCGGCACCCCGACCAACAACCGCAGCCGCAACTGCACCAACGAGGGCTTCACCACCTCGACCTCGTGGGGCTACCGCGGCCGGGCGATCTGGGAATACAACGACGTGTTCGCCGGCGTGAACCTCAAGCCGAACGTGGCCTGGTCCCACGACGTGAGCGGCTACTCGCCAGGCCCTGGCGGCAACTTCGAGGAAGGCCGCAAGGCCATCAGCCTGGGCCTCGACGCCGAGTACCAGAACACCTACACCGCGAGCCTGGCCTACACCAACTTCTTCGACGGCAAGTACACCACCGTGGATGACCGCGACTTCGTGGCCCTCAGCTTCGGCGTGAACTTCTAAGCACTGCATCTTCAGGACGAACGAATTTATGAAAATAACAAAGAGTCTGTTCCACGCCGGTGTTCTGGGCCTGTCGCTGCTGGCGACCGGCGTCATGGCGGCGGTGCCCGCCGCCGAAGCGGACAAGCTGGGCAAGAGCCTGACCCCGATGGGCGCCGAAATGGCCGGCAACGCCGACGGTTCGATCCCGGCCTGGAAGCCGATGCCGAAGAACGCCGGCACCGTCGACAGCAAGGGGTTCCTGTCCGACCCGTACGCCAGCGAGAAGCCGCTGTTCACCATCACCGCGCAGAACGTCGAGCAGTACAAGGACAAGCTCGCGCCGGGCCAGTACGCGATGTTCAAGCGCTACCCGGACACCTTCAAGATGCCGGTCTACCCGTCCCACCGCGGCGCCACCGTGCCGGACGCCGTGTTCGCCGCGATCAAGAAGAACGCCACCAGCACCAACCTGGTGTCCGGCGGCAACGGCCTGGAGAACTTCGACACCGCCGTGCCGTTCCCGATTCCGAAGAGCGGCGTGGAAGTCATCTGGAACCACATCACCCGCTACCGCGGCGGCAGCGTGACCCGTCTGGTGACCCAGGCCACGCCGCAGGCCAACGGCTCGTTCAGCCTGGTGTACTTCCAGGACCAGTTCGTGTTCCGCGACAAGATGAAGGACTACGATCCGGCCAACCCGGGCAACATCCTGTTCTACTTCAAGCAGAAAGTGACCGCGCCGGCGCGTCTGGCCGGTGGCGTGCTGCTGGTGCACGAGACCCTCGACCAGGTGAAGGAACCACGTTCGGCGTGGGTCTACAACGCCGGCCAGCGCCGCGTGCGCCGGGCGCCGCAGGTGTCCTATGACGGCCCGGGCACCGCGGCGGACGGTCTGCGCACCTCCGACAACCTGGACATGTACAACGGTGCGCCGGACCGCTACGACTGGAAGCTCGAAGGCAAGAAAGAGATGTACATCGCCTCCGACAGCTACAAGCTCGACGATCCGAAGCTCAAGTACGCCGACATCATCAAGGCCGGCCACATCAACCAGGACCTGGCCCGCTACGAGCTGCGCCGCGTCTGGCATGTGGTCGCGACCCTGAAGGAAGGCCAGCGCCACATCTACGCCAAACGTGACTTCTTCATCGACGAAGACACCTGGCAGGCGGCGGTGATCGACCACTACGACGGCCGCAACCAGCTGTGGCGCGTGGCCGAAGCCCATTCGCAGAACTACTACAACGTCCAGGTACCGTGGTACACCCTGGAGACCCTCTACGACCTGCAGTCCGGCCGCTACTTGGCGCTGGGCATGAAGAACGAAGAGAAGTCGGCGTATGACTTCGGCTTCACCGCCACCACCGCCGACTTCACGCCGAACGCGCTGCGTCAGGACGGCATCCGCTAAACCGCTGCAAACGAGGCCGCATCCTCGTGGAAACGCCCCGACCGGTTCGGGGCGTTTTTTTTGCCTGTGGCTTTTTCCGTAGCCTTTTTGTAGCCATTTGTAGCAACCGCCTTCAATCCCTCTTCGTTTACGGCTAGTCTGCGGACATCTGCCACGCCGCCAACAGCCATTCGAACAAGAGCCGGCCATGACTGATCTGTCCCCGCTACCGGATCCCGCAAGCGTTGCCGTCGCGGCACTGGACGGCCGTTTCTTCCGTCCGCCGCTGCCTGACGGCCATGTATTGCGCCCGCGCCTGTGCGAGCGCCTGCGCGCCGGCCTCGGCGGGCGGCTGTTGCTGGTCAGCGCCCCGGCCGGTTTCGGCAAGAGTTCGCTGGCGGTGGAGTTCTGCCAGAGCCTGCCGGCGCACTGGCAGAGCCTGTGGCTGGGCCTGAGCCCGCGGGACAGCGATCCGGGGCGTTTCCTCGAACGCCTGCTTGAAGGCCTGCAGGACTTTTTCCCGCAGTTGGGCAGCCGGGCGCTGGGGCTGCTGAAAATGCGTCAGCGTCATCAGCCGTTCGCCTTCGAAGAGTGGCTGGACGGCCTGCTCGACGAACTGGCGCTGCAGCTCGATCCTTCGGCGCCGCTGCTGCTGGTGCTCGACGATTACCACCTTGCCCAGGGGCCGGTGCTCGACCGTTGCCTGCAATTTTTCCTCAACCATTTGCCCGACGGCCTGCTGGTCATGGTCACCAGCCGCCAGCGGCCGGACTGGCACCTGGCGCGCCTGCGCCTGTCGCGGCAACTGCTGGAACTCAACGAGCAGGACCTGCGCCTGACCCGCGACGAGGCGCTGGCCTTGCTCGACCGCCACAGCAGCGCCTTGCGCGGCGAGGCGGTGGAGAACCTGATCCAGCGCAGCGAAGGGTGGGTCGCCGGCTTGCGTTTCTGGCTGCTGGCGGCGGCCGGGGCCGGCAACGAAGCGGCGCTGCCGCAGGCCTTGAACGGCGGGGAAGGGCTGATCCGCGACTACCTGCTGGAGGAGGTGATCGACTGCCTGCCGGCGGACGTGCAGGCTTTCCTCTTCGACACCGCGCCGCAGGAGCGCTTCTGCAGCGAGCTGTGCGATGCCGTGCGCGAAGCCCACGACAGCGCCGAGATCCTGCGCTACCTGCTGGCGCATCAGGTGTTCCTGGTGCCGCTGGATGAGCACGGCCACTGGTACCGTTACCATCACCTGTTTTCCGACCTGTTGCGCAGCCGGCCTGCCGCCCATGCCATGGTGCCGCCGGCCACCTTGCACCTGCGCGCCTGCCGCTGGTTCAACGCCCAGGGCCTCTTGGACGAGGCGGTGGAGCAGGCCCTGCGCGCCGGGCACCTGGACGTGGCGGCGAACCTGGTGCAGAACCTGTCCGAGGAGCAACTGCTGGCCGAGCAGAACGTCGGCATGCTGCTGCGCTGGAAGATGGACCTGCCCGACAGCCTGCTGATCAGCACGCCGCGGTTGATCGTGCTGTACAGCTGGGCCTTGGGCCTGGCTTGCCAGCTCGATGCCGCCGAGGAACTGGCCAGCCACCTCAGCCGCTTCCTGCCGGCACCGTCGGCCACCGCCCAGAAATCCATGCTGGCGCAATGGCTGGCGTTGAGCGGGATCATCGCCCGGGGCCGCGGCCGGCGCGAGCTGACACGCCAATACTGCAGCGAAGCGTTGGAGAGCCTTCCTGAAAAGCGCTACGGGCAACGGCTGATGTGCCTCTCGACCCTGTCCAACCTGGCGATCGCCGACGGCGACCTCTGGCAGGCCCGGCGCCTGAACCGCGAGTCCCTGGAGCTGGCGCAGCGGGTCGGCAATCCGTTGTTCGAGGCCCTGACCCACTATGACCGGGCGCGGGTGCTGCAGGCCCGGGGGGAAATCCTGCGGGCGCTCGATGAAGTGCACCAGGGGCTTGAGCGCCTGCGCGGGCTGTCGACGCAGCGCCTGTACGCCGTGCGGGCCCGGCTGACGCTGTACGAAGGTTTTCTGTTGGCCATGCGCCTGCAACCCCGGGCGGCGCGGGTACGGCTGCAGGCCGGCCTGAGCGAGGCGCGGGCCTGCCGCGACATCAGCGTGCTGATCGGCCACTGTGTGATCGCCCGGCTGGAGGGCAGCGGCGGCGAATTCGCCAAGGCCTTCGCCGAGTTGGCCGAAGCCGAGCGGCTGATGCACATCTGGGACGTTCCGCCGATCTATTACCTGGCGATGATCACCCTGGTCAAATGCGAACTGTGGCTGGCGCAGGGGCGCACCGACCTGGCCGAGGCCTGGCTGGCGCGCCTGGGGCAGACCTACACAGGCGAACGCGCCGCGGCGCCGCCGGAGTTCCATCCGCAGTTGCCGTTGCATGTCGAATTGCAGCAGGCCTTGCTGGATGTGATTCAAGGGCAGCCGATGCTCGCCGAAGGCCGGCTGAACGTGTTGCTGGAAAACGGCCAGCAAACCGGGCGGCAGCTGCTCAGCGTGATGGCGTTGACGCAGAAGGTCGCCGTGCTGCTGGGCGGCGGGCGGGAGCCTGAAGCGCGCAAGGCCTTGAGCCAGGCCCTCGAAGCGGCCGCCGGCGGTGTGCTGCAGCCGTTCGGACAACTGTTCGACGAGCACCCGGACTGGTTGCGCAGCCAACTGACCGGAAGCCCGCTGGGCCGGCAATTGCTGGAGCTGTTCCCGCCGGCCCCTGCGCGTGCGGCGTTGGAGGCTCCGGCGGCCGAGCTGTTGAGTTCCCGCGAGTTGGCGGTGCTGCGGCTGATCGCCCAAGGTTGCTCGAACCAGGAAATCAGCGAACAGCTGTTCATTTCGCTGCACACGGTCAAGACCCATGCCAGCCACATCAACAGCAAGCTGGGCGTGGAGCGGCGCACCCAGGCCGTGGCGCGGGCCAAGGCGTTGGGTGTGCTGGCCTGAGCGGTCCAGCGCAGTCCCCCCAATGAAAAACGCCCCGAACCGGTCGGGGCGTTTTTCGTTCAGTCACAGCCGCGAGGCGATCAGGACACCAGATCGTTGGCGCTGAAGCTGTTGACGCCGACCAGCATGATCTCGAAATCGGCGCCGGCGTTGCCGCTGACGTTGCCCGACAGCACGTGATCGACGAAGCGCAGCTGACCGGCGCCGGTGAAGGCGTTGGCGCCGATGAACGTGAAGCCGTTCATGCCGCTCTGCAGCAGGTTGGCATCGAACTGGGTCAGGTCGATCTTGTCGCCTTGCAGGCTGCTGAAGTCGCTGATCACGTCGCGGTTGGCGCCGATCCCCATTTCATTGACGGCACGGAACACGAACGTGTCCGCCCCGGCATCGCCGAACAGGGTGTCTGCGCCTGCACCGCCGTCCAGCACGTTGTTGCCGGCGTTGCCCCGCAGAACGTTGTTCAGCGAGTTGCCGGTGGCCTTGACGGCGGCGCCGACCAGGTTGAGGTTCTCCAGGTTGGCGCCCAGGGTGTAGTCGATGTAGGAGTACACCGAATCGACGTCGGTGGCCGAGGGGCCCTGCTCGATGATCACGTCGCCGACATTGTCGATGACGTAGCTGTCGCTGCCGGCGCCGCCGATCAGGGTGTCCGCGCCGGCGCCGCCGTTGAGGGTGTTGTTGCCGCTGTTGCCGATCAGGGTGTTGTTCAGGGCGTTGCCGTAGACGCTGAAGTCGCCGGCGCCGACGAGCGCGACGTCTTCGACGTTCTGCAGGTTGGCCAGGCCCAGGTCGATGGTGCTCTGGGCGCTCGCGTTGAACGAGATCTCCAGGCGGTCGGTGCCTTCGTTGGCCAGTTCCTGGACCAGGGCGAGCTCGCCGACCTGGTCGATACCGTAGGCGTCGTTGCCCTTGCCGCCGATCAGGGTGTCCAGGCCCGCGCCGCCGACCAGCTGGTTGTCGCCGTCGTTGCCGATGATGACGTTGTTCAGCTCGTTGCCGATGCCGTAGATGTTGCCGGTGCCGGTCAGGGTGAGGTTCTCGACGTTGGCGCTGAGGGTGTAGTTCACGGAGGCGCGGACGGTGTCGATCTCGCTGGCCAGGGTGCTGGTCTCGCTGACCACGTCGCCGACGTTGTCGACGATGTAGGTGTCGTTGCCCAGTCCGCCGATCATGATGTCGGCGCCGGCGCCGCCGTCCAGCACGTTGTTGCCGTCGGTGCCCCTGAGGGTGTTGTTCAGCGAGTTGCCGGTGGCGTTGAGGGCGCTGCCGACCAGGTTGAGATTCTCGAGGTTGGCGCCCAGGGTGTAGTCGATGTAGGAGTACACCGAATCGACGTCGCTGGCCGACGGGCCCTGCTCGATGATCACGTCGCCGACGTTGTCGATGACGTAGCTGTCGCTGCCGGCGCCGCCGATCAGGGTGTCCGCGCCGGCGCCGCCGTTGAGGGTGTTGTTGCCGCTGTTGCCGATCAGGGTGTTGCTCAGGGCGTTGCCGTAGACGGTGAAGTCGCCGGCGCCGAGGAGGGTGACGTCCTCGACGTTCTGCAGGTTGGCCAGGCCCAGGTCGACGGTGCTGCTCTGGGCGGTCGCGCTGTACGAGATCTCCAGGCGGTCGGTGCCTTCGTTGGCCAGTTCCTGGACGAGGGCGAGCTCGCCGGCCTGGTCGAGGCCGTAGGTGTCGTTGCCCTTGCCGCCGATCATGATGTCCAGGCCGGCGCCGCCGATCAGGCGGTTGTCGTTGTCGTTGCCCCGCAGGACGTTGTTCAGGGCGTTGCCGGTGGCGTTGAGGGCGCCGCCGACCAGGTTGAGGTTCTCGAGGTTGGCGCCCAGGGTGTAGTCGATGTAGGAGTACACCGAGTCGACGTCGGTGGCCGACGGGCCCTGCTCGATGATCACGTCGCCGACGTTGTCGATGACGTAGCTGTCGCTGCCGGCGCCGCCGATCAGGGTGTCCGCGCCGGCGCCGCCGTTGAGGGTGTTGTTGCCGGCGTTGCCGATCAGGGTGTTGTTCTGGGCGTTGCCGAAGAGGGAGAAGTCGCCGGCGCCGATGATGGCGACGTCTTCGAAATTCTGCAGGTTGCTCTGGTTCAGGTCGATGGTGCTCTGGGCGGTCGCGTTGAACGAGATCTCCAGGCGGTCGGTGCCTTCGTTGGCCAGTTCCTGGACCAGGGCGAGCTCGCCGACCTGGTCGATGCCGTAGGCGTCGTTGCCCTTGCCGCCGATCAGGGTGTCCAGGCCCGCGCCGCCGACCAGTTGGTTGTCGCCGTCGTTGCCGATGATGACGTTGTTCAGCGCGTTGCCGATGCCGTAGATGTTGCCGGCGCCGGTCATGGTGAGGTTTTCCACGTTGGCGCTGAGGGCGTAGCTTACGGATGCGCGGACGGTGTCGATCTCGCTGGCCAGGGTGCTGGTCTCGCTGACCACGTCGCCGACGTTGTCGACGATGTAAATGTCGTTGCCCAGGCCGCCGATCATCAGGTCGGCGCCGGCGCCGCCGTCCAGCACGTTGTTGCCGTCGGTGCCCCGGAGGATGTTGTTCAGCGAGTTGCCGGTGGCGTTGAGGGCGCCGCCGACCAGGTTGAGGTTCTCCAGGTTGGCGCCCAGGGTGTAGTCGATGTAGGAGTACACCGAATCGACGTCGCTGGCCGAAGGGCCCTGCTCGATGACCACATCGCCGACGTTGTCGACGACATAGCTGTCGTTGCCGGCGCCGCCTTCCATGATGTCCGCGCCGGCGCCGCCGTTGAGGGTGTTGTCCAGGGCATTGCCGGTCAGGGTGTCGTTGAATGCCGAGCCGGTGGCGTTTTCGATCTTCGCGCCGAAGGCAATGGCCAGCCCTTGGTTGAAGGTGTTGCCCGCCTGATCGGTGAAGGCCTTGCCGATCTTGCTGTACTGGCCTTCGTTGAGGTTGATGCTGACGGCCGCCAATTGGTTGCTGGCATCGATCGTGTCGATGCCGCCGGCGTCCCAGATGGTTTCGAACACGGACTGCGTCGGTGCCCAGGAGTAGACGTTGTTGCCGGTCGCCCATTGGGTATTGGCGCCGTACAGGCTCTGGATCGCCAGAATGTCGAGCACCATGGGGGTGGTCGGCAGATAGGAATAGTTGTTGTTGTAGCTCATGATCGTGAAGCCCGCGTCATCGAGCTGCGGATCAAGCGTGATGCTGTTGTAAACCGACGGGGCGAACGAATGCTTGAGGCCGATCGCATGGCCGATCTCATGGACGAACGTCATGAAATC
Source organism: Pseudomonas sp. B7(2017) (assembly GCF_002112745.1). Lineage (NCBI taxonomy): Bacteria > Pseudomonadati > Pseudomonadota > Gammaproteobacteria > Pseudomonadales > Pseudomonadaceae > Pseudomonas > Pseudomonas sp. B7(2017). The sequence goes on from NZ_NEIP01000002.1 coordinate 28,806, forward strand.
GTAGGTGCCTTTGTCGGGCGATGGCTCATTGGTGTTCGGGCCGATCCAGACGTCGCCGGCGTTGGGGGTTTCGTACGGCGTGTAGGCCCAAGCTGCGGAGCCGCTGTCCAGCAGCGTGTAGCCGCCGAAGCGCAGGTCGCCCACGCTTGTCGACGATTCGCCCGTCAATTGGAACGTGATGTTGGCCACGGCGGACCAGGCGCCCAGCGCCGCGGTCACCGCCGTCTTTTGCGCGTCGGTCAGCGCATAGGCGGCCTTGGGCTCGTTGTCGGGGCTGTAGTTGGGGGCGAAGACGGAAGTGCCCGGCACAATGAAACTGTACGTCAGACTGGTTACGGCTGTTGGCGACCACCACTTGGTGCTTTCCCATTTGTAGCCGGAAATGAGACTGTCGACGGGTTTGACGCCAGTCAGCGAGGCGAACGTAGCATCGGTGTAACCAGTAGGGCGGGGCATGCGGATTTCCTGAGTAGGCTGCGGCCCTTCCTGAAAATGTGGCCGCTACAAAGTGCAATTTTGCATTAGAAACCGGGCGACTGGCATCAATTGGCCACTATTTTTTTATTCATGGCGCCAAAAATCTGACCGGAGGTTCTCTATCGGCTGGTGGCGTAGAATCCTGAGCGCCATTGCCGACCGTGCGTCGCGCCCGGCAGGCCCACGAACACACAGGACTTCCCATGACCGCCATCAAGCCCCAACTCATCCGCGAAACCTTTCCTGTCGGCCCGCTGCAATGCAACTGCACGATCATCGGCGATCCGATCACGAAAAAGGCCATCGTCGTCGACCCCGGCGGCAATCCGGACCGGATCATGGCGCGCCTCGACGCCTTGGGGCTGAAGGTGGTCAGCATCATCCACACCCATGCCCATCTCGATCACTTCCTGGCGTCCGGCCAGATGAAGGAAAAGACCGGCGCCACCCTGCACCTGCACAAGGACGACCAGTTCCTGTGGGACAACCTGGAGATGCAATGCCAGATGTTCGGCGTGCCGTACACCCCGGTGCCGTCGCCGGACCGCTGGCTCGAGGACGACGAAGAGCTGGCCTGCGGCTGCGGCGTCGCGCTGCACACTCCGGGGCATACGCCAGGTTCCATGAGCTTCTGGTTTTCCGAGGCTAAGCTGTTGATTGCCGGCGACACGCTGTTCCGTCGCGGAGTGGGACGCACGGACTTGTGGGGCGGCGATCAGGCGACCATCGTGCGATCGATCAAGCAGCGGCTGTACACCCTGGACGAAGACGCCACCGTGGTGGCGGGACATGGCCCGGACACCCGGCTGGGCGACGAGATGCGTGAAAACCCCTTCGTGCGCGCCTAAACATTTTGTCATGAGTGCACGGCGGAATTTTTGCCCATTGCCATGATCCAACGCCCGCACGGGTCTTTTGCCAATGGCCGCTGCACAACAGAATGCAAATGTAGGAGCACTCCATGTTCACCACCCGTCGTTTGATCATTGTCGCCACCGCCGTGGCCGTTTTGTCCGGCTGCGCCTCGCCCAACCCGTACGACAACCAGGGCCAGGCCGACGGCGGCTCCCAGGGCATGAGCAAGACCGCCAAGTACGGCGGCCTCGGTGCCCTGGCCGGCGCCCTGGCCGGTGCGGCGATCGACCACAACAACCGCGGCAAGGGTGCCCTGATCGGCGCCGCCGTGGTCGGCGCCTCGGCGGCCGGTTACGGCTACTACGCCGACCAGCAAGAGAAGAAACTGCGCGCCAGCATGGCCAACACCGGCGTCGAGGTGCAGCGCCAGGGCGATCAGATCAAGCTGATCATGCCGGGCAACATCACCTTCGCCACCGATTCGGCGAACATCGCCTCCAGCTTCTATCAGCCGCTCAACAACCTGGCCAGCTCCCTGAAGGAGTTCAACCAGAACCAGATCGAGATCGTCGGCTACACCGACAGCACCGGCAGCCGCCAGCACAACATGGACCTGTCCCAGCGCCGTGCGCAGAGCGTGGCGACCTACCTGACGTCGCAAGGCGTCAGCGGCGCCAACCTGTCGGCCCGGGGCGCCGGCCCGGACAACCCGATCGCCAGCAACGGCGACGTCAACGGCCGGGCGCAGAACCGCCGGGTCGAGGTCAACCTGAAGGCGATTCCGGGTCAGCAGTACGGGGGTCAGCAGCAGCCGGGCACGGTTCAGCAGTATCCGTAACCCGACGGCCGAATGAAAAATGCCCGATCCTGGTGATCGGGCATTTTTTTGTGTGGCCGGCGATGGGGTCGTGACCGACACCGAAGACGCCGGACACAAAAAAGCCCCCGGACACTCGCATGTCCGGGGGCTTTTCGCTTGGAGCGGAGGCCGCTTACTTCTTCAGGCCGTAATGCTCGTCGAGCATGCCCGGCGAGTTCGGCGCCTTCGGCGCGTAGTCCCGCGGCGGCTCCTGGTCCCGTGGCGGGGTCAGGCGTTCCCGTGGCGCCTGGCTCGCTTCGGCGTGCAGCGAAGCCAGCAGGCGTTGGCGGGTCTGTTCGTCCAGGGCCAGGCGGTTGGCGCCTTCGGCCAGGTGATCCTGCACTTCCTGGTAGCTTTGGGTCAGCTTCTTGACCAGGTTCGCGGTGCTGTTGAAGTGGGTCACCACTTCGTTCTGATAACTGTCGAAACGTTCCTGGATGTCATCCAGCTGACGCTGCGTGCGGCTCGGCGCGGCGTTCGGCGCAACGCGAGCGATCAGGAAACCGATGGCTACACCCACAACCAGGGCAAGAGTCGGCAACAACCAAACTAAGAGCGAGTGTTCCACGAGTCCTTCCTCTATAAACGGCTTTGCTTTACGTTAACGGCTCGAACCTGCGCTGTATACCGCGATTCACTCGCAATAGATCGGCACAGACAATTTGCTAGACGAGTCGACCCGATCCGAGGTCACGGAGTTCCTTCCTTGCTGATGCGTGAAACCCCTGTAGCGATTGCCGGCCCTGTCGGTCAACTTGAAGCCCTGTACCTGGACAACGAACAGCCGCGCGGCATCGCGCTGATCTGCCACCCGAACCCGGTGCAGGGCGGCACGATGCTCAACAAGGTCGTCTCGACCCTGCAGCGCACCGCGCGCGACGCCGGCCTGATCACCCTGCGCTTCAACTACCGTGGCGTCGGCGCCAGCGAAGGCAGCCACGACATGGGCAGCGGCGAGGTCGACGACGCCTGGGCCGCTGCCGCCTGGCTGCGGGAAAAGCACCCGGAGCTGCCGCTGACCCTGTTCGGCTTTTCCTTCGGCGGGTTCGTGGCGGCCAGCCTCGGCGGGCGCCTTGAGGCCCAGGGCGTGACGCTCAAGCACTTGTTCATGGTCGCGCCGGCGGTGATGCGCCTGGGCGAGCAGGATCTGCTGCCGCATCAAGGCGAACTGACGGTGATTCAGCCGGAAACCGACGAAGTGATCGATCCGCAGCTGGTCTACGAATGGTCCGGCAAACTCCAGCGCCCCCATGAGCTGCTGAAAGTGGCAGAATGCGGACACTTTTTTCATGGCAAGCTGACCGATCTCAAGGATCTGATCCTGCCGCGTCTCTCGAATTGATTGCAGTCTGACAAGCGATTACCCATGACGAACCGTACCCGCATCCTCACCGGCATCACCACCACCGGCACGCCGCACCTGGGCAACTATGCCGGCGCCATCCGCCCGGCGATCGTCGCCAGCCGTGACACGAACGCCGATTCGTTCTACTTCCTGGCCGACTATCACGCCCTGATCAAGTGCGACGACCCGCTGCGCATCCAGCGTTCGCGCCTGGAGATCGCCGCGACCTGGCTGGCCGGCGGCCTGGATGTGGACCGCGTGACGTTCTATCGCCAGTCCGACATCCCGGAAATCCCCGAGCTGACCTGGCTGCTGACCTGCGTCGCCGCCAAGGGCCTGCTCAACCGCGCCCACGCCTACAAGGCCTCGGTGGACAAGAACGTCGAGGCCGGCGAAGACCCGGACGCCGGCGTCACCATGGGGCTGTACAGCTATCCGGTGCTGATGGCCGCCGACATCCTGATGTTCAACGCGCACAAGGTGCCGGTCGGCCGCGACCAGATCCAGCACGTCGAAATGGCCCGTGACATCGGCCAGCGCTTCAACCACCTGTTCGGCCAGGGCAAGGAGTTCTTCACCCTGCCCGAGGCGCAGATCGAGGAAAGCGTCGCCACGCTGCCGGGCCTCGACGGCCGCAAGATGTCCAAGAGCTACGACAACACCATCCCGCTGTTCTCCAGCGCCAAGGACATGAAGGATGCGATCTCGCGGATCGTCACCGACTCCCGGGCGCCGGGCGAGGCGAAGGATCCGGACAACTCGCACCTGTTCACCCTGTTCCAGGCGTTCGCCACCCCGGCGCAGGCCGACGAGTTCCGCAGCGACCTGCTGCAGGGGTTGGGCTGGGGTGAGGCGAAGAGCCGCCTGTTCCAGTTGCTCGACGGCCAGTTGGGCGAGTCCCGCGAGCGCTATCACCAGTTGATCGAGCGTCCGGCGGACCTGGAAGACATCCTGCAGCACGGCGCGAAAAAGGCCCGTGCGGTGGCCACGCCGTTCCTCAACGAACTGCGCGAGGCCGTCGGCCTGCGTTCGTTCGTCAATCAGGCGCAAGCGGCCGCGACCACCAAGAAGAAAGCCGCCAAAGCCGCACGGTTCGTCAGTTTTCGCGAGGACGACGGCAGCTTCCGCTTCCGTCTGCTGGCAGCGGACGGCGAGCAACTGCTGCTGTCGCGCAATTTCGCCGACGGCAAGGCGGCGGGCCAGGTGACCAAGCAACTGCAATCGGGTCAGGCGCTGGATGTGCGCAGCGAAGGCCTGGCGTTCAGCGTGTGGCTGGAAGGTGAGTGCGTCGGCGACAGCCCGGCGTTCGCCGACGCCGCTGCGCGGGATGCGGCGGTCGAGGCGCTGCGGATCGCGCTGACGCCGGTTCAGGAATAAACAACGGTTCGGCCCGACCAAGGGCCGATTGCCATTCCCCGGGGCCGTCGCTACAGTGTCGGCCCGTTTTTGTTGCCTTGCTAACGAATTATGACGCCCCTAGAACGATATCAAGCTGATCTGAAACGTCCGGACTTTTTCCATGACGCCGCCCAGGAAACCGCCGTGCGTCATCTGCAGCGGCTGTACGACGATCTGATCGCCGCCGAGCAGAACAAGCCGGGCCTGCTGGGCAAACTGTTCGGCAAGAAGGATCAGGCACCGGTCAAGGGGCTGTACTTCTGGGGCGGCGTGGGCCGCGGCAAGACGTACCTGGTGGACACCTTCTTCGAGGCGCTGCCGTTCAAGGAAAAGACCCGCACTCACTTCCACCGCTTCATGAAGCGCGTGCACGAAGAGATGAAGACCCTGGGCGGCGAGAAGAACCCGCTGACCATCATCGCCAAGCGCTTCGCCGCCGAATCGCGGGTGATCTGCTTCGATGAGTTCTTCGTCTCCGACATCACCGACGCCATGATCCTCGGCACCCTGATGGAAGAGCTGTTCAAGAACGGCGTGTCCCTGGTCGCCACCTCGAACATCGTGCCGGACGGCCTGTACAAGGACGGCCTGCAGCGCGCGCGCTTCCTGCCGGCCATCGCGCTGATCAAGCAGAACACCGAGATCGTCAACGTCGACAGCGGCGTCGACTACCGCCTGCGCCACCTCGAACAGGCGGAACTGTTCCACTACCCGCTGGACGAGGCCGCCCACGAAAGCCTGCGCAAGAGCTTCCGTGCGCTGACCCCGGAATGCACCGCCGCGGTGGAAAACGATGTGCTGATCATCGAAAACCGCGAAATCCGTGCGCTGCGCACCTGCGACGACGTGGCCTGGTTCGACTTCCGCGAACTGTGCGACGGCCCGCGCAGCCAGAACGACTACATCGAACTGGGCAAGATCTTCCATGCCGTGCTGCTCAGCGGCGTGGAGCAGATGAGCGTCACCACCGACGACATCGCCCGCCGCTTCATCAACATGGTCGACGAGTTCTACGACCGCAACGTCAAGCTGATCATCTCCGCCGAGGTGGAGCTGAAGGACCTGTACACCGGCGGGCGCCTGACGTTCGAGTTCCAGCGCACGCTGAGCCGTCTGCTGGAGATGCAGTCGCACGAATTCCTCGCGCGGGCGCACAAGCCGTAACGCGATCCGGAACATGAAAAGGGCCTGCAATCGCAGGCCCTTTTTTGTATTCGAAGTCACCGCGTACCCTGTGGGAGCGGGCTTGCCCGCGAAGGCGTCGTGTCAGTCGATGGTTTCTTCGCTGACACTCCCTCTTCGCGGGCAAGCCCGCTCCCACATGTTGTGCTGACCTGCGAGGTCAGGCCGCCTGCTGGAACTGCTGCCGGTATTGGTTCGGCGACAGCTCGGTATGCTGGCGGAACAACCTTGCGAAGAAACTCGCGTCGTCGTAGCCGACTTCGTAGCTGATGGTCTTGATGCTCTTGCGGCTGCCGGACAGCAGCCCCTTGGCGGTCTCGATGCGCAGCCGCTGCAGGTAATGCAGGGGCTTGTCGCCGGTGGCGGTCTGAAAGCGGCGCATGAAGTTGCGGATGCTCATGCCATGCTCGCGGGCCACGTCCTCGAAGCGGAACTTGTCGGCGAAATGCTCTTCGAGCCAGTGCTGGATCTGCAGGATGATCACGTCCTGGTGCAGCTTCTGGCCGCCGAAGCCGATGCGGCCCGGCGAGTAGCTGCGCTGCACTTCATAGAGGATGTCCCGGGCCACGGCCTGCGCCACGTTGGCGCCGCAGAAGCGCTCGATCAGGTAGATGTAGAGGTCGCAGGCCGAGGTGGTGCCGCCGGCGCAGTACAGGTTGTCGGCGTCGGTCAGGTGCTTGTCCTGGTTGAGGTAGACCTGCGGGAACCGCTCGGCGAACGCGTTGAAGAAACGCCAGTAGGTGGTCGCTTCCTTGCCGTTGAGCAAACCGGCCTCCGCCAGCCAGAACACCCCGGTCGCCTCGCCGCAGAGCACCGCGCCGCGGGCGTGCTGTTCGCGCAGCCACGGCAGCACCTGCGGGTAGCGTTTGCACAGGGTCTCGAAGTCGTCCCAGAACGCCGGGAGGATGATGACGTCGGTGTTCTCCAGGCCGCCGTCCACCGGCATGATCACGTCGCTGAAGCTGTTCACCGGTTTGCCGTCGGGGCTGACCAGGCGGGTTTCGAACGCCGGCGTCAGGCCGTGGCCCAGTTGTTTGCCGTAGCGCAGGCTGGCCAGGTGGAAGAAGTCCTTGGCTTGCATGAGGGTGGAGGCGAAAACCCGGTCGATCGCCAGGATGCTGACGCGCCGCAAGGGCGTGGAGACTTGCTTAGACATAATTCAACTTTTGTTTTTATAAGGGAAAGTGGTCATCAGACGGCTGGATCGTCTTATTTTTTGTCGGATGTGTCCAGTGTCCTGTATCGGGAGCGGGGCTTAGTCTCTGAAGGCTCGATCCTTTCAACAATAAAGAAAAAGGTGCCGCATGATCCCCAGAACCCTGTTCAGTCCCGAGCACGAACTGTTCCGCGACAGCGTGCGTACGTTCCTCCAGAAAGAGGCCGTGCCGTTCCATGGACAGTGGGAGAAGCAAGGCTACATCGACCGCAATCTGTGGAACAAGGCGGGGGAGGCGGGGATGCTGTGCTCGCACCTGCCGGAGGCGTACGGCGGGCTGGGGGCGGACTTCCTCTACAGTGCGGTGGTGATCGAAGAGGTCGGTCGGCTGGGGCTGACCGGCATCGGGTTCTCGTTGCATTCGGACATCGTCGCGCCCTACATCCTGCATTACGGCAGCGAGGCGCTGAAGCAGAAATACCTGCCGAAGCTGGTCTCCGGCGAAATGGTCAGCGCCATCGCCATGACCGAGCCGGGGGCGGGTTCCGACCTGCAAGGGGTCAAGACCACCGCGGTGCTGGACGGCGACGAGTACGTGATCAACGGCTCGAAGACCTTCATCACCAACGGCTATCTCGCGGATCTGGTGATCGTCGTCGCCAAGACCGACCCGAAGGCCGGGGCCAAGGGCACCAGCCTGTTTCTGGTGGAGGCCGGCACGCCGGGCTTCGACAAGGGCAAGCGCCTGGAGAAGGTCGGCATGAAGGCCCAGGACACCTCCGAACTGTTCTTCCAGGACGTGCGCGTGCCGAAGGAAAACCTGCTGGGGCAGGCGGGCGCCGGGTTCGCCTACCTGATGCAGGAGTTGCCGCAGGAACGCCTGACGGTGGCCATCGGCGGGCTGGCGTCGGCCGAGGCGGCGCTGCAATGGACGCTGGACTACACCCGTGACCGCAAGGCGTTCGGCAAGTCGATCGCCGACTTTCAGAACACCCGCTTCAAGCTGGCCGAGATGGCCACCGAGATCCAGATCGGCCGGGTGTTCGTCGACCGCTGCCTGGAACTGCACCTGCAGGGCAAGCTCGACGTGCCGACGGCGGCGATGGCCAAGTACTGGGGCACGGACCTGCAATGCAAGGTGCTCGACGAGTGCGTGCAACTGCATGGCGGTTACGGCTTCATGTGGGAATACCCGGTGGCCCGGGCATGGGCGGACGCGCGGGTGCAGCGGATCTATGCCGGCACCAACGAAATCATGAAGGAGATCATTGCGCGTTCGCTTTGAATGTAAGGCGACTGCCGGATCGTCATCGCGGGCAAGCCCGCTCCCACAGTGGTCGGTGTTGCCCGCAACACTGTGGGAGCCAGCCTGCTGGCGATGGCGCCAGTTCAGGACAAGGCAGTTGCTCCCGCATTGGAATGCAGTTCCCTGTGGGAGCGGGCTTGCCCGCGATGGCGGTTCATCTGCCGGTCAAGGCGCCGGGTTCGGATGGTCCTTGTGGATTGCCTCGATCCCTTCCAGCACTTCGTCGGACAGCTTCAGGTCGAAGCTGGCGATGTTGCTGTCCAGTTGCTCCAGCGTCGTGGCGCCGATGATGTTGCTGGTGACGAACGGCTGCTGATTGACGAAGGCAAGGGCCATCTGCGCCGGATCCAGCCCGTGCTCGCGGGCCAGGGCCACGTAGCGGCTGCAGGCCGCTTCCGATTGCGGGTTGAAATAGCGGCTGAAGCGGCTGTAGAGGCTCAGGCGGCCCTTCGGCGGGCGTGCGCCGCCTTCGTACTTGCCCGACAGGAAGCCGAACGCCAGCGGCGAATAGGCCAGCAGGCCGCACTGTTCGCGGATGGCGACTTCCGCCAGGCCCACCTCGAAGCTGCGGTTGAGCAGGTTGTAGGGGTTCTGGATCGACACGGCGCGCGGCCAGCCCCGGGCTTCGGCCAGGGCCAGGAAACGCATGGTGCCCCACGGGGTTTCGTTGGACAGGCCGATGTGGCGGATCTTGCCGGCGCGCACCTGTTCGTCGAGCGCCTCCAGGGTGTCTTCCAGCGGCGTGAGGTTGGCTTCGGTCTTGTGCTTGTAGCCGAGCTGGCCGAAGAAGTTGGTGCTGCGCTCCGGCCAGTGCAGCTGGTAGAGGTCGATGTAGTCGGTCTGCAGGCGTTCGAGGCTGGCGTTCACCGCCTCGGTGATGTGCCGGCGGTTGTGGCGCAGGTTCTTGTCGCGGATGTAGTCGATGGTGTTGCCGGGGCCGGCGATCTTGCTCGCCAGGATCCAATCGGCGCGGTCGCCGCGCGTCTTGAAGTAATTGCCGATGTAGCGCTCGGTGGTGGCGTAGGTGTCGGCCTTGGGCGGCACCGGGTACATCTGGGCGGTGTCGATGAAATTGATCCCGGCGCACTTGGCCCGTTCGATCTGGGCGAAGGCTTCGGCTTCGGTGTTCTGCTCGCCCCAGGTCATGGTGCCGAGGCAGATTGCGCTCACGTTCAGGTCGGTGCGGCCTAGCTGGCGATAGTCCATCGGGTGCTCCTTGGGCAAAGGAGCCATAAAAGCAGGTTGAATTTTTTTTCGCAATCTGGATAATTGCCCACCTCTTTCTGCAGTGGAAGTGATGCGCCGCCGCCGAAGAATCTTGCCGTTGAACGGACGCGCCGACCCGAGCCCCCGAAAGCGTCTGTATCCGGCTGCCTTTGACTTGTCAAAGTACGCACTATTCAGTAAGATCCGCCGTCTTATTTACGGGCGGCCCCTGAGGCTATAAAGAATGAAAACTTTTACTGCTAAACCGGAAACAGTAAAGCGCGACTGGTTTGTCGTCGACGCTGCTGGTCAGACCCTGGGTCGTCTGGCCACCGAAATCGCGAGCCGCCTGCGTGGCAAGCACAAGCCTGAGTACACCCCTCACGTTGACACCGGCGACTACATCGTCGTGATCAACGCCGAGCAGGTTCGTGTGACTGGCGCCAAAACCAGCGACAAAATGTACTACTCCCACTCCGGTTTCCCGGGCGGCATCAAGTCGATCAACTTTGAAAAGCTGATCGCCAAGGCCCCTGAGCGCGTGATCGAGACCGCGGTAAAAGGCATGCTGCCTAAGAACCCGCTGGGTCGCGACATGTACCGTAAGCTGAAAGTCTATGCGGGCGCTGCTCACCCTCATACTGCTCAGCAGCCCCAAGAACTGAAGATTTAACGGAATAGTTCATTATGTCGGCGACTCAAAACTACGGCACTGGCCGTCGCAAGACCGCAACCGCACGCGTTTTCCTGCGTCCGGGCACTGGTAACATCTCCATCAACAACCGTTCGCTGGACACCTTCTTCGGCCGCGAAACTGCCCGCATGGTAGTTCGTCAGCCGCTGGAGCTGACCGAAACCGTCGAGAAGTTCGACGTGTACGTCACCGTGATCGGCGGTGGTGTGAGTGGTCAAGCTGGCGCAATCCGCCACGGCATCACCCGCGCCCTGATGGACTACGACGAGTCTCTGCGCAGCGCCCTGCGCAAAGCCGGTTACGTCACTCGTGACGCCCGTGAAGTTGAACGTAAGAAAGTCGGTCTGCGTAAAGCGCGTAAGCGTCCGCAGTACTCGAAGCGTTAATTCCGCTTCCACGTTCAAAAAGAACGCCCGCTTCCTCATGGAACCGGGCGTTTTTTTATGCCTGCGATTTGTTGAAGAATTGCGCTGTGACAACTTGCCACATCCGTAGACCCCCTATACTACAAGGCTTGAGGGCCAGCCCTCCGGGTAATTACCTTGTCAGAATTGGGGGTTTTCATTACCATTCGGCAAAATTTTTATAAGTACATAGTTTTATTTAGTAGATGCCTGATTTAACAGGCCACAAAGCTGATGGGAGAGGACTGAATGAGCAATGACGGCGTGAATGCAGGCCGGCGTCGCTTCCTGGTTGCAGCCACATCCGTGGTGGGTGCTGCAGGGGCGGTGGGGGCTGCGGTCCCGTTCGTGGGGTCATGGTTTCCCAGTGCCAAGGCGAAAGCTGCCGGTGCACCGGTGAAAGTGAATGTCAGCAAGATCGAGCCAGGCCAGCAGATGATTGCTGAGTGGCGCGGCCAGCCGGTGTTCATTGTCCGCCGTACCGAGGAAATCCTGGGGAATCTCAAGAAGATCGAGGGCCAGCTCTCCGATCCGACCTCCAAAAACTCCACGCAACCCACTTATGTCGACCCGGAAGTGCGGTCGATCAAGCCGGAAATCCTGCTGCTGATCGGTATCTGCACGCACTTGGGTTGCTCCCCGACCTTCCGTCCCGAAGTGGCGCCCGCGGATCTGGGCAAGGACTGGGTAGGCGGCTATTTCTGCCCTTGCCACGGTTCCCACTACGATCTGGCTGGCCGCGTCTACAAGTCGCAACCTGCGCCTTTGAACCTGCCAGTGCCCCCGCATTCCTATGAGTCTGACGACGTCATCGTCATCGGCGTCGACAAGGAGAACGCGTGATGAGCAAGTTCATGGATTGGGTGGATGCGCGCTTCCCCGCCACCAAGATGTGGGAAGACCATCTCAGCAAGTATTACGCTCCGAAAAACTTCAACTTCTTCTACTTCTTCGGCTCCCTGGCGCTGCTCGTGCTGGTCAACCAGATCGTCACCGGCGTCTGGCTGACCATGAGCTACACCCCGTCGGCGGAAGAGGCGTTCGCCTCCGTCGAATACATCATGCGCGACGTCGAGTACGGCTCGATCCTGCGTCTGCTCCACTCCACCGGCGCTTCGGCGTTCTTCATCGTGGTCTATCTGCACATGTTCCGTGGCCTGCTCTACGGTTCGTACCAGAAGCCGCGCGAACTGGTGTGGGTGTTCGGCATGCTGATCTACCTGGCGCTGATGGCCGAGGCCTTCATGGGCTACCTGCTGCCGTGGGGCCAGATGTCCTACTGGGGCGCCCAGGTGATCATCTCGCTGTTCGGTGCGATTCCGGTCATCGGCAACGACCTGACCCAATGGATCCGCGGTGACTACCTGATCTCCGGCATCACCCTGAACCGCTTCTTCGCGCTGCACGTGGTGGCCCTGCCGATCGTCATCCTCGGTCTGGTGGTGCTGCACATCCTGGCGCTGCACGAAGTCGGCTCGAACAACCCGGACGGCGTGGACATCAAGAAGCACAAGGACGAGAACGGCGTACCGCTGGACGGCATCGCCTTCCACCCGTACTACACCGTGAAGGACATCGTCGGTGTGGTCGTGTTCCTGTTCATCTTCTGCTTCATCGTGTTCTTCTTCCCGGAAATGGGCGGCTACTTCCTCGAAAAACCGAACTTCGAGCAGGCCAACCCGTTCAAGACGCCTGAGCACATCGCCCCGGTCTGGTACTTCACGCCGTTCTACGCGATCCTGCGGGCGGTTCCCGACAAGCTCTTCGGCGTCATCGCCATGGGCGCGGCCATCGCGGTGCTGTTCGTCCTGCCGTGGCTCGACCGCAGCCCGGTCAAGTCGATGCGCTATAAAGGCTGGCTGAGCAAGATCTGGCTGGTGGTGTTCTGCATCGCCTTCGTGATCCTCGGCATCCTGGGGGTTCTGGCGCCGACGCCGGGCCGCACGTTGCTGTCGCAGGTCTGCACCTTCCTGTATTTCGCCTACTTCATTCTGATGCCGTTCTACACCAGGCTCGAGAAGACCAAACCGGTTCCGGAAAGGGTGACTGGCTGATGAAAAAGTTATTTGTTGCTCTGATTCTTGCTGCATTGCCTGTGCTGTCCTTCGCGGCCGAACACGGTGGCCCCGAGCTGGAAAAGGTCGACATCGACGTCTCCGACAAAGCGGCCCTTCAGGACGGCGCGCGCACCTTCGCCAACTATTGCATGGGCTGCCACAGCGCCAAGTTCCAGCGTTACGAGCGTGTGGCGGATGACTTGGGCATCCCTCACGAACTGATGCTGGAGAAGCTGGTGTTCACCGGCGCCAAGATCGGCGACCACATGAGCATCGGCATGCAGCCGGCCGACGCCAAGACCTGGTTCGGCGCAGCGCCGCCGGACCTGACCCTGGTGGCCCGTGTCCGCGGCACCGACTGGCTCTACGGTTACCTGAAGTCGTTCTACGAAGACCCGGCGCGTCCTTGGGGCGTGAACAACAAGGTCTTCCCGAACGTCGGCATGCCTAACGTGCTGGTCGGCCTGCAAGGTCGCCAGGTCGTGGGCTGCAAACAGGTGCAGATCGTCGACGACGGCAAGAAGCAATACGACCCGTTGACCGGCACGCCGTTGACCCACGAAGCCTGCGACCAGCTGACCATCGTGCCGAAGACCGGCACGCTGAACGAAGAGCAGTTCGATGAGAAGGTGAAGAATCTGGTAACCTTCCTGGCTTACTCGGCTAACCCGGTCAAGCTGCAGCATCAGCGCATCGGTACCTACGTCTTGCTGTACCTGGCGTTCTTCTTTGTGTTCGCCTACCTGCTCAAGCGTGAATACTGGAAAGACGTGCACTGATAACGCTTCAAACCATTGCTGTCGATCGCGCGCGCCCAGGGGCGCCTCCGGTGACGCAAGGTCTGGTTGGCCAGGCTTTGCGGGAGGCGCCCTCTGGGCGCGCGTGCTTTTCCGGTTCCGATCAATTCAACAAGCGAGGAGGATCGCCATGGGCGTGACCAATCGGTTGGCCTGTTACTCCGACCCCGCCGACCACTATTCCCACCGAGTGCGCATCGTGCTTGCCGAGAAGGGTGTCAGCGCCGAAATCATTTACGTGGAGGCTGGCCGCCAGCCGCCTAAACTGATTGAGGTAAACCCTTACGGCAGCCTGCCCACTCTGGTCGACCGCGACCTGGCGTTGTGGGAGTCGACTGTGGTGATGGAGTACCTGGATGAGCGTTACCCGCACCCGCCGTTGATGCCGGTCTATCCGGTGGCGCGTGCCAACAGCCGTCTGCTGATGCACCGCATCCAGCGCGACTGGTGCGGTCAGGTGGATCTGATCCTGGATCCGCGCTCCAAGGAGGCGGCCCGCGTGGTGGCGCGCAAGGAGCTGCGCGAAAGCCTGACAGGCGTGTCGCCGCTGTTCGCCGACAAGCCGTTCTTCCTCAGTGAGGAACAAAGTCTGGTGGACTGCTGCCTATTGCCCATACTCTGGCGTTTGCCGGTCATGGGCATCGAACTGCCGCGGCCGGCCAAGCCGTTGCTTGATTACATGGAGCGCCAGTTTGCGCGTGAGGCTTTCCAGGCGAGTCTGTCTGGCGTCGAACGCGACATGCGCTAAGGCTTAAGGAGCCGCTATGAATTCCAGTCGACCTTATCTGGTCCGCGCGCTCTACGAGTGGATTGTGGACAACGACTGCACCCCGCACATGCTGGTCAATGCCGAATACCCGGCGGTGCAGGTGCCGCAGGGCTTCTCCAGCGACGGGCAGATCGTGCTGAACATTTCGCCCAATGCCGTTCGCCATCTGCACATGGACAACGACGTCGTGACCTTCGAAGGCCGCTTCGGTGGCGTCCCGCACAGCCTGTACGTGCCGATCGGCGCGATCCTCGGTATCTATGCCCGGGAAAACGGCCAGGGCATGGTGTTCGACCTCGAGTCGCCGATGGATGACGAAGAGGACATCGAGCCGGATGACGACGTGCCGCCGCCGGACAGCGAACCGCCGCGCCCGAGCGGCCGGCCAAGCCTGAAAGTGGTGAAGTGACAAAAAAAGGCGATCCAACCGGATCGCCTTTTTTTGTGCCCCGCAGAAGCGGGGGCTTTGAGCTTTGGTGCCTGACGGTCGTCAGTCGATGTACTCGAACAGCTTCACGATCTTCTGCACGCCGGAAACACCCTGAACCAGGTTGGTGGCCTGGGCGGCTTCCTGCTTGGTCAGCAGCCCCAGCAGGTAGACGATGCCGTTCTCGGTCACGACCTTGATGCGCGAGCCCGGAATGTTGGCGTCGGTGAGCATCTGAGTCTTGATCTTGGTGGTCAGCCAGGCGTCGTTCTGGCGGGCGAGCAGGGAAGAGGGCTGGATCACCTGCAGCTCGTTGTGCACGGTCTTCACGCGCTGCACGTTGGCGGCTGCCTGTTCGGCCTTGGCCTTGAGGTCTGCGCGCGGCGTCTGGCCGGCCAACAGCACCACGCCGTTGAAGCTGGTGACGACGATGTGCGAATCCTTGTCCAGGCCGACGTCGGCCTTGGCCACGTTGACGCCGACCTTGGTCTCGATCAGCGAATCGTCGATCTTGCTGCCGAAGGTGCGGGTGCCGCGGTCATCGTCGATGGGGGCTTCACGGCTGGCGTTCACCACCGAGGTGCAG
Source organism: Pseudomonas sp. B7(2017) (assembly GCF_002112745.1). NCBI lineage: Bacteria > Pseudomonadati > Pseudomonadota > Gammaproteobacteria > Pseudomonadales > Pseudomonadaceae > Pseudomonas > Pseudomonas sp. B7(2017). The sequence goes on from NZ_NEIP01000002.1 coordinate 44,324, forward strand.
CCGCTGATGCCGAGGCACAGGGTCAGGGCCAGGAGGCCGAGGCGATTAGGGGTCATTCTTCACTCCCGAACAGTTGGCTGTCGATCAGATCGCAAAGGCAATGGATCGCCAGCAAGTGGACTTCTTGAATACGTGCGGTGACGTTGGCCGGAACGCGGATCTCGACGTCTTCGGGCAGCAGCAGGGAAGCCATGCCGCCGCCGTCGCGTCCGGTCAATGCTACGACAATCATTTCGCGGTCATGTGCGGCCTGGATCGCCTGAATGATGTTCGCCGAGTTGCCGCTGGTCGAAATCGCCAGCAGCACGTCGCCCGGCTGGCCGAGGGCGCGGATCTGCTTGGAGAACACCTCGTTGTAGCTGTAGTCGTTGGCGATCGAGGTGATCGTCGAGCTGTCGGTGGTCAGGGCGATGGCCGGCAGGCTCGGGCGCTCGCGTTCGAAGCGGTTGAGCAGTTCCGAAGAGAAGTGCTGGGCGTCGCCGGCCGAGCCGCCGTTGCCGCAAGACAGCATTTTGCCTTCGTTGAGCAGGGCGTTGACCATCACCTGGCTGGCTTGCTCGATGTGCGGTGCAAGTACGTCCATCGCCTGTTGCTTGGTGTCGATGCTGGCTTGAAAGAGCTGGCGAATTCGGGATTGCATGTCCATCTGTGTGACCTTAATTGGCGCGGCTGTCCGGCACGTGAATGTGCTGCCCGCAAAGCAAAGAGCAAAAAAGAGTTGGGTGAAGATGTCCGGGGCGCCGTCGGCGGTCAACTGTCGAACGCATTCTGCAGCCAGTTCAGTTGATCGGGACGGTTGTCGATGGCCACCACGTCGAAGCGGCAGGGAGAATTGGCCCAGCGCGGTTCGCGCTGAAGAAAATACTGCGCGGCGAAAATCAGTTTTTGCCGTTTGCGCTCATCGACGCTGTCGAGTGCGCCGCCCCATTGGGTGTTCTTCCGGTAGCGGACTTCGACGAATACTACTGTATCGCCATCGAGCATGACCAGATCAAGCTCGCCGCGTTTGCACATCCAGTTCTGCGCCAGCAGGCGCAGACCCTGGTGCTGCAGATGCTCGAGCGCTTGGCGCTCGGCATCCTTGCCGCTTTGCTGGCGTGACCTGTCGGGCATCAGCGCGGGGTGTCCGGCAGGCGCTGGACCTGGCCGCTGACGAACTCGGCCCATGGCAGCTGACGAACGACGCGCTGGCTCTGGGTCATGCCCAGGCTGCCCGACTGGCCTTCGATGCGGCTGTCCGGCATGGCCTTGAGCTGGCCCAGGCGCGGCGCCAGGCGGTAGGCGTCGACGCCCATCGCATACAGGCGGCCGAGGCTGCCGGCGGCCTGCGGCCACTGCGCGGTCACCTGCTTGCGCAGCGGGTCGTTGGCGTCCAGCAGCCATGGGGTTTCGCAGAAGCGAATGCCGTTCATGTCGTTGTACTGGTTCACGTCGCCGCTGGCGCTGAACACGTGGGAGGTGGCGTAGACCGGCACGTCGCCGGCGTACTGGAAGTTCAGGGTCGGCTTGATCTGCTGGGCCTGCTGCGGGGTGGCGGCCAGGAAGATGAACTCGATGTCCTGGCGGCGCGACGGCTGCGCGGCGACGTTGGTGCCGGCGGCGTTCTGCAGGCTCTTGGCGCGGGCCTCGCTCTGGCGCAGCTGGAACATGTCGGCGATCTGCTGGGCCAGTTGCACCGGCTGATCGACGCGTTCGGTGGCGACGATGCTGCCGCCGTTGGCTTGCCAGTCCTGGCTGAACGCGCGCAGGACGCGGTCGCCCCATTCGCCGCGCGGCACCATGATCGCTGCGCGGTGCAGGCCGTCGGCGCGGGCGCGGCGGGACACTTCGCGGGCTTCGTCTTCAGCGGCCAGGCCGAACTGGAACAGTTGCGCCGGGCCTTGGTCGCCTTCGCTGTAGTTCAGGGCCAGGGTGGTGATCGGCAGTTGCGGACGGGTGCTCAGTTGTTTGACCAGCGGCTTCTCCAGCGGGCCGACGACCAGTTGCACGCCGTCGGCCTGGGCCTTGCGGTAGAACTCATCGAGATTGGTCAGGCGCGAGCTGTCGTAGAACTCGATGGCCGGTGGCTTCTGGCCGGCCTGCTGGGCCTGGTAGTGGGCGGCCATGAAGCCGTCGCGCAGCGCTTTGCCGACCGAGGCCAGCGGGCCGTCCTGGGGCAGCAGCAGGGCGATCTTGCTCAGGGGCTGGCTGGCCAGTTCCTTGAGCTTGGTCAGCGGCAGCGGCAGGGTGATGGCAGCCGGGTGCTTGGGATGCTGCGAACGCCAGGCGTCGATGGCGGCCTGTTGCTGCTCCAGGGTGCCGGCGGTCTTGACGGCCAGGGCCAGGCTCATCCAGCCGCCGAGGTCGTCGGTGGCGTTGGCCTGCAGTTGGTCGGTCGGCAGCGAGGCGACCAGTGTCCAGATCGCTTCGTGGTTCTTGGCGGCGGCTTCGCCTTCGAGCATCGGCGCGATGAAGATGCGCTCGCGTGCGGCGGCCAGGGTCTGGCCGTCGGCCTCCAGGGCGCGGGCGTGGACGGTGCCGGTGCGCACTTGCTGCGCCTCGGAAAGTTCACCCAGGCGTTGCAGGCTCGGATGGCTCAGGGCGGTCAGCGCGGCCTTCGGCTGGTTGCGGGTCATGGCCAGCTCCGCCGACAGGGTGGCGGCGAAGACCTGCTGGCCGGGCTTGAGCTGCTCCATCGGCACTTGCTGCAGGATCTGCGCGGACTGCCCGGCATTGCCTTGGCGATAGGCCAGGTCCGCGGCGCTCAGGCGCAGCAGGGCGGCCTTGTCCGGGGATTTGCTCTGGGCGGCCTGTTCGAGCAGTTGCTCGATGCTGGCGTCCGGAGTCCGTGGAAGTTCGCCAAGGCTGGAGGAAGGGGAACTGGCGCAGGCCGCCAGCAAGGCAGCGAGGCAGAGGGCAGTGAGCAGCCGCAGACAAGCGATCATGTAAGTGTTCCTGAATACTCGATCAAATTAGCGTGGAATTGTACCCAAGCGCTGGCCGGGGCGCGATGTCGCCGGTACGAAACCGTTAATTTATCCGCAGCAAATGTTGCGGCGTCACGCCGGCCGGCGACGGGCCCTGTCGATCCAAAGCACGTCGCCCGTCGCCTGACGCGCTACAATGCCGGCTTTTACCGATCTTGAGGTGCGCGCTTTGACTGCTCCAGGTGCTTTGAATTCCGCTGCCGGCTCGCTTTATGTGGTGGCGACGCCCATCGGCAACCTGGACGACATCAGTGCCCGTGCGCTGAAGATCCTGCGCGAGGTGGCGCTGATCGCCGCCGAGGACACCCGGCACTCCCAGCGTCTGATGCAGCACTTCGGCATCAACACGCCGCTGGCGGCCTGCCACGAGCACAACGAGCGCGACGAAGGCAGCCGCTTCATCACCCGCCTGCTGGCGGGCGACAACGTGGCGCTGATCTCGGATGCCGGGACGCCGCTGATCTCCGACCCGGGCTATCACCTGGTGCGCCAGGCCCGGGCCGCCGGGATCAATGTGGTGCCGGTGCCGGGCGCCTGTGCGCTGATCGCCGCGCTGTCGGCGGCGGGCCTGCCGTCCGACCGCTTCATCTTCGAAGGTTTCCTGCCGGCCAAGGCGGTGGGGCGCAAGGCGCGCCTGGAGGCCATCAAGGAAGAACCCCGCACGCTGATCTTCTATGAGGCGCCGCACCGCATCCTCGAATGCCTGCAGGACATGGAAGCGGTGTTTGGCGCCGAGCGTCCGGCGCTGCTGGCCCGTGAACTGACCAAGACCTTCGAGACGCTCAAGGGCTTGCCGCTGGCCGAGCTGCGCGCGTTCGTCGAGGCGGACAGCAACCAGCAGCGCGGCGAGTGCGTGGTGGTGGTCGCCGGCTGGACGGCGCCGGAGTCGGACGATGCGGTCAGCGCCGAAGCCCTGCGCATCCTCGATCTGCTGCTTGAGGAAATGCCGCTCAAGCGTGCGGCGGCCCTGGCGGCGCAAATCACCGGCGAGCGCAAGAACGTGCTGTACCAGGTGGCGCTGGATCGGCAAAAAGGCGCGTAACCTGTCGCCCGGACGGCTCTGATGGCCATTAGCGCTTGTTCTTCGGGCGCTCTGCCGTTAACCTGCGCGGCGGAGAGTCGATCGGACAGTCGCTGCCCCCTATGAGAATTAGGGGGGGGAGGAAAGTCCGGGCTCCATAGGGCGAAGTGCCAGGTAACGCCTGGGAGGCGCGAGCCTACGGAAAGTGCCACAGAAAACAACCGCCTAAGCGCTTCGGCGCCGGTAAGGGTGAAAAGGTGCGGTAAGAGCGCACCGCACGACTGGCAACAGTTCGTGGCTAGGTAAACCCCACTTGGAGCAAGACCAAATAGGGTCCCAAGGCGTGGCCCGCGCTGGGACCGGGTAGGTTGCTAAAGGTGTCCAGTGATGGCCATCGTAGACGAATGACTGTTCAAGACAGAACCCGGCTTACAGATCGACTCTCCACCTTTTTTCTTTCCCTGCTTGAATTAAAGGCGACGGGGCTGTTTATTAGCAGCAGGCCTGCGCCGGAGATCCGGCAGCGGCCGATGCCGTAGTAGCCATTTCCCACCTTGCTTCAATCAACAGCAGAAGCGCTTTTGTAATACCGAAAAGATCTTACTCTTAACAAATCACTTTAACTTTCGAGCGCAGCTTTCAGTGCTGCTTCAGGTTATTGGTCGCAGGTGTCCGCCGGATTCTCGTTGTGCCTCCTTTTATGCTCCTAAATCTCCGTTCTGTAAGGGTTTTCCTTTAATCCGCGCCTTGACGGTGTGGTGGGCGCATTCCTATAGTGTGCGCAAGTGGCGGAAAGTGGCATGAAGTGGGTTTTCTGAGCTCAAAACGCTAAAAATTGGAGAAACGCAGCCGTGTTTCGCGGAGCCAACGCTATCAGTCTCGATGCAAAGGGCCGTCTCGCCATGCCGAGTCGGTACCGTGACGAGCTCGTTTCGCGTAGTTCCGGGCAGTTGATCGTCACGATCGACGCCGTTGATCCGTGTCTGTGTGTCTACCCGCTCGATGAGTGGGAAATTATTGAAACCAAGTTGCGCGCGCTTCCTTCGCTCCGCGAAGAGAACCGTCGCCTGCAACGTTTGCTGATCGGCAACGCCGTCGACCTCGAACTCGACGGCAGCGGCCGTTTCCTGGTTCCGCCGCGTCTGCGCGAATACGCGAAGCTCGACAAGCGCGCCATGCTGGTGGGCCAACTGAACAAGTTCCAACTGTGGGACGAAGATGCCTGGAACGCGGTTTCCGCCGCCGACCTCGCTGCCATACAACAACCGGGCGCCATGCCCGACGAACTGCGTGATCTGATCCTGTGACTATTGATAGCGGCTTCAACCACATCACCGTACTGCTTGACGAAGCCGTCGAGGCTCTCGCCGTACGTCCTGATGGCTGCTATCTGGATGGCACGTTCGGGCGCGGCGGGCACAGCCGGCTGATCCTCAGCAAGCTGGGCCCTGACGGGCGGCTCCTCGGATTCGACAAGGATCCTCAGGCGATTGCCACCGGGCAAACGCTAGCGGCCGAAGACGGCCGCTTTGTCGTTGTGCAGCGCAGCTTTGCCGAGCTCGGCGCGGAAGTGGCCGAGCGCGGTCTGTCCGGCAAGGTCAGCGGCATCCTGCTCGACCTGGGCGTGTCTTCGCCGCAACTAGACGACCCGGAGCGCGGGTTCAGTTTCCTCAACGACGGTCCGCTGGACATGCGCATGGATCCGTCCCGCGGCATCAGTGCGGCGGAGTTCGTCAACACCGCACCGGTCGAAGAGATCGCCCGGGTGTTCAAGGAATACGGCGAGGAGCGTTTCTCCGGTCGCATGGCCCGTGCCGTGGCCGAGCGCCGCGATGTCACGCCGTTCGAACGCACCGGCGATCTGGCCGAAGTCCTCAAGGTCGCCAACCCGGCCTGGGAAAAGGGCAAGAACCCGGCGACCCGCGCGTTCCAGGGCCTGCGCATCCACGTCAACAACGAACTGGGCGACCTGGAGGCAGGCCTTGAAGCCGCGCTCGAGTGCCTGGAGGTCGGCGGCCGTCTGGTGGTCATCAGTTTCCATTCGCTGGAAGACCGCATCGTCAAGCTGTTCATGCGCAAGCTGGTGAAGGGCGAGGCCGACAACCTGCCGCGCAACCTGCCGGTCCGGCACGTGGCGTTCGAACCCAAGATCAAGGTCCATGGCAAGGCGCAGACGGCCTCCGACGCCGAGCTCAAGGCCAACCCGCGCTCGCGCAGCGCGGTCATGCGTGTGGCGGAGAAGCTGCGGTGAGCAAGCTATTCGCCAAGCCCCTGCCGGGCGGCAGCTTCTTCATGCTGCTGCTGTTCATCGGCGTGCTCGTGTCGGCCATCGGCGTGTCCTACAGCGCCCACTGGAACCGGCAGCTGCTCAACACCCTGTACAACGAGCTGAGCGTGCGCGACAAGGCGCAGGCCGAGTGGGGCCGGCTGATCCTGGAGCAGAGCACCTGGACTGCCCACAGCCGCATCGAAGTGCTGGCCACCGAACAACTGAAGATGCACATCCCCGGCGCGGCTGACGTGAAGATGGTGGCGCCATGATGAAGCTCGAAGGCGCACTCTTCCCATGGCGGTTCCGCCTGGTGGTGGGGCTGCTCGGCATCATGGTCGCGGCGATCTGCTGGCGCATCATCGACCTGCAGGTGGTGGACCGTGACTTCCTCAAAGGTCAGGGCGATGCGCGCAGCGTGCGTCACATTCCGATTCCGGCGCACCGTGGCCTGATCACCGACCGCAACGGCGAACCGCTCGCCGTGAGCACGCCGGTGACCACCCTGTGGGCCAACGCCAAGGAAATGCAACTGGCCAAAGAGAAGTGGCCGGCATTGGCGGCTGCGCTGGGGCAGGATCCCAAAGCCCTGGCCGAACGCCTCGAGGCGCAGGCGAACAAAGAATTCATCTACCTGGTGCGCGGGCTGACCCCCGAGCAGGGCCAGGCCGTGCTCGACCTGAAAGTGCCGGGCGTCTACGGCATCGAAGAGTTCCGCCGGTTCTACCCGGCCGGCGAAGTCACCGCGCACATGGTCGGCTTCACCGACATCGACGACCACGGTCGCGAAGGCGTCGAGCTCGCCTACGACGAATGGCTCGCCGGGGTGCCGGGCAAACGACAGGTCATCAAGGATCGGCGCGGTCGGCTGATCAAGGATGTCCAGGTCACCAAGAACGCCAAGGCCGGCAAGCCCTTGGCGTTGTCGATTGACCTGCGCCTGCAGTACCTGGCCAACCGCGAACTGCGCAACGCGATCATCGAGAACGGCGCCAAGGCCGGCAGCCTGGTGATCATGGACGTGAAGACCGGCGAGATCCTGGCCATGGTCAACCAGCCGACCTACAACCCGAACAACCGCCGCTACCTGCAGCCGGCCATGATGCGCAACCGGGCGATGATCGACGTGTTCGAGCCGGGTTCGACCATGAAGGCCATCTCCATGAGCGCCGCCATCGAGAGCGGGCGCTGGAAACCGAGCGACACCGTCGAGGTGTATCCGGGCAGCCTGCAGATCGGCAAGTACACCATCAAGGACGTGTCCAAGACCGAAGGCCCGGTGCTGGACATGACCGGCATCCTGATCAACTCCAGTAACGTCGGCATGAGCAAGGTCGCGTTCGACATCGGCGGCGAGACCATTTTCCGCCTCGCGCAGAAGCTGGGCCTCGGCCAGGACACCGGCCTGGGCTTCCCCGGCGAGCGCGTCGGCAACCTGCCGAACTACCGGGACTGGCGCAAGGCCGAAACGGCGACGCTGTCCTACGGCTACGGCGTGTCCGTCACCGCGATCCAGTTGGTGCACGCGTTCTCGGCGCTGGCCAACAACGGCCGCCTCGCGCCGCTGACCCTGATCAAGACCGACAAGGCCCCGCAGACCACCCAGGTGCTGCCGGAGGCCGTGGCGAAAACCATGCAAGGCATGCTGCAGCAGGTGATCGAGGCCCCGCGCGGCGTGTTCCGTGCTCAGGTGCCGGCGTACCACGTGGGCGGCAAGTCCGGTACGGCGCGCAAGACGTCGGTGGGCACCAAGGGCTACGCCGAAAACTCCTACCGTTCGTTGTTCGCCGGCTTCGGCCCGATGAGCGATCCGCGTTACGCCATCGTCGTGGTGATCGATGAACCGACCAAGGCCGGCTACTTCGGCGGTCTGGTGTCGGCGCCGGTGTTCAGCCGCGTGATGTCCGGCACCCTGCGCCTGATGAACGTCACCCCGGACAACCTGCCGACCACACAACAGGCCAACGCCACCCCGGCCGTTCCGCTGAAAGCCAATGGAGGGCGCGGCTGATGTCTCTGAGTCTGAACAAGATATTCCCCCACGCCGGCCACGATCTGCTGATCCGTGAACTGGCGCTGGACAGCCGCAACGTGCGCGCCGGCGACCTGTTCCTCGCGGTGCCGGGCGGCAAGTTCGACGGCCGTGCCCACATCGCCGACGCGCTGGAGCGCGGCGCGGCCGCCGTGGCCTATGAAGTGCAGGGCGCCACCGTGCTGCCGATCACCGATGTGCCGCTGATTCCGGTCAAGGGCCTGGCGGCGCAGCTGTCGGACATCGCCGGGCGCTTCTACGGCGAGCCCAGCCATCACCTGAACCTGATCGGCGTGACCGGCACCAACGGCAAGACCAGCGTGACCCAACTGGTGGCCCAGGCCCTGGACCTGCTCGGCCAGCACTGCGGCATCGTCGGCACCCTCGGTTCCGGTTTCTACGGCGCGCTGCAGAGCGGCCTGCACACCACGCCGAACCCGATCGCCATGCAGGCGACCCTGGGCGACCTGAAAAAGGCCGGCGCCAAGGCCGTGGCCATGGAAGTGTCGTCCCACGGCCTGGATCAGGGCCGGGTCACGGCGCTGGCCTTCGATGTGGCGGTGATGACCAACCTGTCCCGCGACCATCTCGACTATCACGGCACCATGGAAGCCTACGCGGCGGCCAAGGCCAGGCTGTTCGCCTGGAACGACCTGAAATGCCGGGTGGTCAACCTCGACGACGACTTCGGCCGGCAACTGGCCGCCGAACAGCGCGAGTCGCGGCTGATCACCTACAGCCTGCTCGACAGCGGCGCCTACCTCTATTGCCGCGAAGCGCAGTTCGACGACCACGGCGTGCGCGCCACGCTAGTCACGCCCCAGGGCGAACATCACCTGCGCAGCACGCTGCTGGGCCGCTTCAACCTGAGCAACGTGCTGGCGGCGGTCGGCGCGTTGCTCGGCCTCGACTACCCGCTGGACGAAATCCTCAAGGTGCTGCCGAAGCTTGAAGGCCCGGCCGGACGCATGCAGCGCCTGGGCGGCGGCAACCAGCCCCTGGTGGTGGTCGACTACGCCCACACGCCGGATGCGCTGGAAAAGGTTCTGACCGCGTTGCGCCCGCACGTCAAAGGCCAACTGCTGTGCCTGTTCGGCTGCGGCGGCGACCGTGACCGCGGCAAGCGTCCGCTGATGGCCGAAGTGGTGGAGCGTCTGGCCGACCGCGTGCTGGTCACCGACGACAACCCGCGCACGGAAGACCCGGCGCAGATCTTCGACGACATCCGCGCCGGTTTCGCGGCTGTGGATAACGTCACCTTCGTGGCCGGCCGCGGCCAGGCCATCGCTCAATTGATCGCCGGCGCTTCGGCCGACGACGTGATCGTCCTGGCCGGCAAGGGCCATGAGGACTATCAGGAAATCAACGGCCAGCGGCATGCCTTTTCCGATCTGGTGGAAGCCGATCATGCCCTGACCGCGTGGGAGGTGGCCCATGCTTAAGGCCCTGAAACTCAGCGAACTGACCAACGCCCTCGACGCACGGCTGATCGCCGGCGACGCGAGCTTCGACGGCGTCAGCATCGACAGCCGCGCGATCAAGCCCGGCCAGCTGTTCATCGCCCTGACCGGCCCGCGTTTCGACGGTCACGACTACCTCAACGACGTCGCCGCCAAAGGCGCGGTCGCGGCGCTGGTCGAGCGCGAGATCGCCGACAGCACGCTGCCGCAACTGCTGGTCAAGGACACCCGTCAGGCCCTGGGCCAGTTGGGTGCGCTCAACCGTGCCGCGTTCACCCATCCGGTGGCGGCCGTGACCGGCTCCAGCGGCAAGACCACGGTCAAGGAGATGCTTGCGGGCATCCTGCGCACCCGTGGCTCGGTGCACGCGACCCGCGGCAACCTGAACAACGACCTCGGCGTCCCGCTGACCCTGCTCGAACTCGCGCCGGAACACAGCGCGGCGGTGATCGAGCTGGGGGCATCGCGCCTGGGTGAGATCGCCTACACCGTCGGCCTGACCAAACCCCATGTGGCGATCCTCAACAACGCAGGCACCGCCCACGTCGGCGAGTTCGGCGGGCCGGAGAAGATCGTCGAGGCCAAGGGCGAAATCATCGAAGGGCTGGCCGCCGACGGCACCGCAGTGCTGAACCTCGACGACAAGGCTTTCGGCATCTGGAAGGCCCGGGCGGGCGGGCGCAAGGTGCTGACCTTCGCCCTGAACAACCCGCAGGCGGATTTCCGTGCCAGCGACCTGGCCACCGACGCGCGCGGCTGCCCGGCGTTCACCCTGCACGGGCCGGCAGGCTCCGAGCGGGTGCAGCTGAACCTGCTCGGCACCCACAACGTCGCCAACGCCCTGGCCGCCGCCGCTGCCGCCCATGCCCTGGGCGTGTCGCCGTTCGGCATCGCCACCGGGCTCGGCGCAGTGCAGCCGGTCAAGGGCCGCACCGTCGCGCAACTGGCCAAGAACGGCCAACGCGTGATCGACGACACCTACAACGCAAACCCCACCTCCATGTGCGCGGCCGTTGATATACTCGCCGGCTTTTCCGGCCGCACCGTTCTGGTGCTCGGGGACATCGGCGAGTTGGGCGACTGGGCGGAGCAGGGGCACCGCGACGTGGGCGAGTACGCCCGGGGCAAGGTTTCCGCGCTTTACGCCGTCGGCCCGCTGATGGCCCATGCCGTGAACGCTTTCGGTGCGCAGGCGCATCACTTCGGCACCCAGGCCGAACTGATCCAGGCCCTGGCCGCCGAACAGGACAAAAACACCACCATTTTGATCAAGGGCTCGCGCAGCGCGGCGATGGAAAACATCGTGGCGGCCCTGTGCGGTTCCAGTCTGGAGAAACATTAATGCTGCTGCTGCTAGCGGAGTATCTGCAACAGTTCTACAAAGGCTTCGCGGTCTTCCAGTACCTGACCCTGCGCGGGATCCTCGGTGTGCTGACCGCGCTGGTCCTGTCGCTGTGCTACGGCCCATGGATGATCCGCACCCTGCAGAACCGCCAGATCGGCCAGGCCGTGCGCAACGACGGCCCGCAATCGCACCTGTCCAAGTCGGGTACGCCGACCATGGGCGGCGCCCTGATCCTGTCGTCCATCGGCGTCAGCACTCTGCTGTGGGCCGACCTCACCAACCGTTACGTCTGGGTCGTGCTGCTGGTGACCCTGCTGTTCGGCGCCATCGGCTGGGTCGACGACTACCGCAAGGTGATCGAGAAGAACTCCCGTGGCCTGCCGAGCCGCTGGAAGTATTTCTGGCAGTCGGTGTTCGGCCTCGGCGCCGCGATCTTCCTTTACATGACCGCCGCGACGCCGGTGGAAACCACCCTGATCCTGCCGATGCTCAAGGACTACAGCATTCCGCTGGGCGCCGGCTTCATCGTGCTGACCTACTTCGTGATCGTCGGGTCGAGCAACGCGGTCAACCTGACCGACGGCCTCGACGGCCTGGCGATCATGCCGACCGTGATGGTCGGCGGCGGCCTGGGCATCTTCTGCTACCTGTCGGGCAACGTGAAGTTCGCCGAATACCTACTGATCCCTTACGTGCCGGGCGCGGGCGAACTGATCGTGTTCTGCGGCGCGCTGATCGGCGCCGGCCTGGGCTTCCTGTGGTTCAACACCTATCCGGCCCAAGTCTTCATGGGCGACGTCGGCGCGCTGGCGCTGGGCGCCGCGCTGGGCACCATCGCCGTGATCGTGCGCCAGGAAATCGTCCTGTTCATCATGGGCGGCGTGTTCGTGATGGAGACCCTCTCGGTGGTCATCCAGGTCGCCTCTTTCAAACTGACCGGCCGCCGCGTGTTCCGCATGGCGCCGATCCACCACCACTTTGAACTCAAGGGCTGGCCCGAGCCGCGCGTGATCGTCCGTTTCTGGATCATCACCGTGATTCTCGTGCTGATCGGCCTTGCCACCCTGAAGCTGAGGTAGAACGAGTGTCCCTGATCGCTTCCGACCACTTCCGCATCATTGTCGGCCTCGGCAAGAGCGGCATGTCCCTGGTTCGCTTCCTGGCGAACCGGGGCGTGGCGTTTGCGGTGGCCGACACGCGGGAAAACCCGCCGGAACTGGCCACGCTCAAGCGTGACTATCCGCACGTGGAAGTGCGTTGTGGCGAGCTGGACGTCGAGTTCCTGTGCCGTGCCGACGAACTCTACGTGAGCCCCGGCCTGGCGCTGGCGACCCCGGCCCTGCAGGCCGCAGCGGCCCGTGGCGTGAAACTGTCCGGCGACATCGAGCTGTTCGCGCGCAACGCGAAGGCGCCGATCGTGGCCATCAGCGGCTCCAACGCGAAAAGCACCGTCACCACCCTGGTCGGCGAGATGGCGGCTGCCGCCGGCAAACGCGTGGCGGTGGGCGGCAACCTCGGCACACCGGCGCTGGACCTTCTGAGCGACGACGTCGAGCTGTACGTGATGGAGCTGTCGAGCTTCCAGCTGGAGACCACCGACCAGCTCAACGCCGAAGTGGCGACCGTGCTCAACATCAGCGAAGACCACATGGACCGCTACAGCGGCCTGCCGGCCTACCACCTGGCCAAGCACCGGATCTTCCGGGGCGCCAAGCAGTTCGTGGTCAACCGCCAGGACGCCCTGAGCCGTCCGTTGATGGGCGAGGGCCAGCCGTGCTGGACCTTCGGCCTGACCAAACCGGACTTCAAGGCGTTCGGCATTCGCGAAGAGGACGGCGAGAAGTGGCTGGCCTTCGAATTCCAGAACCTGATGCCGGTGCGCGAACTGAAGATCCGCGGCGCCCACAATCAGTCCAACGCCCTGGCGGCGCTGGCGCTCGGCCATGCGGTCGGCCTGCCGTTCGACGCGATGCTCGCGGCGCTGCGCAACTTCGCCGGTCTCGAGCACCGCTGCCAGTGGGTGCGTGACGTGGACGGCGTCGGCTACTACAACGACTCCAAGGCCACCAACGTCGGCGCCGCGCTGGCCGCCATCGAAGGCCTGGGCGCGGACATCGACGGCAAGATCGTGCTGATCGCCGGCGGCGACGGCAAGGGCGCCGAATTCCATGACCTGCGCGATCCGGTGGCGGCCCACTGCCGCGCCGTGGTCCTGATGGGCCGCGACAGCGACAAGATCGGCGAGGCCCTCGGCGACGCCGTGCCGCTGATCCGTGCCGGCTCCCTGGCCGAAGCCGTTGCGCAATGCCGCGCCGCCGCCCGCCCGGGCGATGTGGTGCTGCTGTCGCCGGCCTGCGCCAGTTTCGACATGTTCAAGAACTACGAAGACCGGGGCCACCAGTTCGTCCGCACCGTGGAGGATCTGGCATGAGCCTGAAAGGGATCATCAAGCCGTACCCGTCGCCGATCATCACCGGACGCGGCATCGACCTCGACTTCCCGATGCTCGCCGGCTGCCTGGCGCTGCTGGGGCTCGGGCTGATCATGATCGCCTCGGCGTCGACCGAAGTGGCGGCGGCCCAGTCGGGCAGCGCCCTCTATTACATGATCCGCCACCTGATCTACATCGTGCTGGGGCTGGGCGCCTGCGTCGTGACCATGATGATCCCGATCGCCACCTGGCAGCGCATGGGCTGGATGATGCTGATCGGCGCCTTCGGCCTGCTGGTGATGGTGATCGTTCCTGGCATCGGCCGGGAGGTGAACGGCTCGATGCGCTGGATCGGCTTCAGCTTCTTCAACGTGCAGCCCTCCGAGATCGCCAAGGTGTTCGTGGTGATCTACCTGGCCGGCTACCTGGTGCGCCGGCAAAAGGAAGTGCGCGAAAGCTGGATGGGCTTCTTCAAGCCGTTCATCGTGCTGCTGCCGATGGCGGGCCTGCTGCTGATGGAGCCGGACTTCGGCGCCACCGTGGTGATGATGGGCGCGGCCGCGGCGATGCTGTTCCTGGGCGGCGTCGGCCTGTTCCGGTTCTCCCTGATGGTGGTGCTGGCGGTCGCGGCGGTGGTGCTGCTGATCCAGATGCAGCCGTACCGGATGGCGCGTCTGACCAACTTCGCCGACCCGTGGGCCGACCAGTTCGGCGCCGGTTACCAGCTGTCCCAGGCGCTGATCGCGTTCGGCCGCGGCGAGTGGCTGGGCGTCGGCCTGGGCAACAGCGTGCAGAAGCAGTTCTACCTGCCGGAAGCCCACACCGACTTCGTGTTCTCGGTGCTGGCCGAGGAGCTGGGCGCCGTGGGTTCGCTGTGCACTGTGGCGCTGTTCGTGTTCGTGTGCATCCGTGGCATGTACATCGGCCTGTGGGCCGAGAAGGCCAAACAGTTTTTTGCCGCCTATGTCGCTTACGGGCTGTCGTTCCTGTGGATCGGCCAGTTCCTGATCAACATCGGCGTGAACGTCGGCCTGCTGCCGACCAAGGGCCTGACCTTGCCGTTCCTCAGCTACGGCGGCAGCTCCCTGGTGATCTGCTGCGCCTGCCTCGGCCTGCTGCTGCGGATCGAGTGGGAGAGCCGCACGCACCTGGGCAGCGAAGAGATGGAATTCCATGAGAGCGACTTCGCCGAGGAGCCGAACCATGGGCGCTAACGTATTGATCATGGCCGGCGGCACCGGCGGCCACGTGTTCCCGGCGCTGGCCTGTGCCCGCGAGTTCCAGGCGCGCGGCTACACCGTGCACTGGCTCGGCACCCCGCGCGGGATCGAGAACGACCTGGTGCCGGCCGCCGGCCTTGAGCTGCACCGCATCAACGCCACCGGCCTGCGGGGCAAGGGCAAGCTGTCGCTGCTCAAGGCGCCGTTCATGCTGCTCAAGTCGGTGCTGCAGGCCCGTGCCGTGATGCGCCGCCTCAAGCCGGTGTGCGTGGTCGGTTTCGGCGGTTATGTGACCGGCCCCGGCGGTGTCGCCGCGAAGCTGGCCGGCGTGCCGGTGATCGTTCACGAGCAGAACGCCGTGGCCGGCACCGCCAATCGGATGCTGGTGCCGTTCGCCGCCCGGGTGTGTGAAGCGTTTCCCGACACCTTTACCCTGTCGGACAGCCGCCGCACCACCGGTAACCCGGTGCGCAGCGAGCTGTTCCTCGAAACGCCGCGGCAGGCCCTGGCCGGTCGCAAGGCACGTTTGCTGATCCTGGGCGGAAGCCTGGGCGCAGAACCGTTGAACAAGCTGTTGCCTGAAGCCCTGGCGCAAGTCGCTGCCGACCTGCGTCCGGAGGTGTTCCACCAGGCCGGCAAGCACCACGATGAAGTGACTGCAGAGCGCTACCGCGCCGCCGGCGTCGACGCGCAGGTGCAGCCGTTCATCAAAGACATGGCCCAGGCCTATGGCTGGGCTGACCTGGTGGTGTGCCGCGCAGGCGCCCTGACCATCAGTGAACTGGCCGCCGCCGGTCTGCCTTCGATGCTGGTGCCCTTGCCCCACGCCATCGACGATCACCAGACCCGCAACGCCGATTATTTGGCCCGCGAAGGCGCTGCCTTCCTGATGCCGCAAAGAACGACCGGCGCAGCGGACCTTGCCGCGCGCCTGACAGAGGTCTTGATGCAACCGCAACGACTCGAACAAATGGCCCAAGCGGCCCGCCGTCTGGCCAAACCCGATGCCACCCGTAGCGTGGTCGACACCTGCCTGGAGGTGGCCCATGGTTGAGAATCAGAAAGCCATGCCGCAACCGGAAATGCGCCGCATCCGCCGCATCCACTTCGTCGGCATCGGCGGCGTGGGCATGTGCGGCATCGCCGAGGTGCTGCTGAACCTGGGCTACGCCGTGTCCGGCTCGGACCTGAAGGCTTCCCCGGTCACCGAGCGCCTGGAGTCCTTCGGCGCGCAGATCTTCATCGGCCACCGTGCCGAGAACGCCGCCGCAGCCGACGTGCTGGTGGTGTCGAGCGCGGTCAACACCTCCAACCCGGAAGTGGCGACCGCCCTTGAGCGTCGCATTCCCGTGGTGCCCCGTGCCGAGATGCTGGCCGAGCTGATGCGCTACCGCCACGGCATCGCCGTCGCCGGCACCCACGGCAAGACCACCACCACCAGCCTGATCGCTTCGGTGTTCGCGGCCGGCGGCCTGGATCCGACCTTCGTCATCGGCGGGCGCCTGAACGCCGCCGGCACCAACGCGCAGCTGGGCACCAGCCGCTACCTGGTCGCCGAGGCGGACGAGAGCGACGCGAGCTTCCTGCACCTGCAGCCGCTGGTGGCCGTGGTCACCAACATCGACGCCGACCACATGGCGACCTACGACGGCGACTTCAACAAGCTGAAGAAGACCTTCGTCGAGTTCCTGCACAACCTGCCGTTCTACGGGCTGGCGGTGATGTGCCTGGACGACCCGGTGGTGCGCGAGATCCTGCCGCAGGTCAAGCGTCCGACCGTGACCTACGGCTTCAGCGAAGACGCCGACGTGCGCGCGATCAACGTGCGCCAGCAAGGCATGCAGACCTTCTTCACCGTGCTGCGCCCCGACCGCGAGCCGCTGGAGGTGTCGGTGAACATGCCCGGCAACCACAACGTGCTCAATTCCCTGGCGACCATCTGCATCGCCACCGACGAAGGCGTCAGCGACGAAGCCATCGTCCAGGGCCTGTCGGGCTTCCAGGGCGTGGGCCGGCGCTTCCAGGTCTACGGCGAGCTGCCGGTGGACGGCGGCAACGTGATGCTGGTCGACGACTACGGCCACCACCCGACCGAAGTCGCGGCCGTGATCAAGGCCGTGCGCGGCGGCTGGCCTGAGCGCCGCCTGGTGATGGTCTACCAGCCGCACCGCTACAGCCGCACCCGCGACCTGTACGACGATTTCGTCAACGTGCTGGCCGACGCCAACGTGCTGCTGCTGATGGAGGTCTACCCGGCCGGCGAAGAGCCGATCCCCGGCGCCGACAGCCGCAAGCTGTGCAACAGCATCCGTCAGCGCGGCCAGCTCGACCCGATCTACATCGAGCGTGGCGCCGATCTGGCGCCGGTGGTCAAGCCGCTGCTGCGCGCCGGCGACATTCTGCTGTGCCAAGGCGCCGGTGACATCGGCGGCCTGGCGCCGAAACTGTTGAAAAGCGAGTTGTTCGCCGGGGCCGTCGCGGCGCCGGTCGAGGGGAAGTTGAAATGAGTGCTGCCTACGCGAACCTGTTCTCCACCATCGCGCCGAAAGACTTCGGCCGCGTCGCCGTGCTGTTCGGCGGCAAGAGCGCCGAGCGTGAAGTCTCGCTGAAGTCCGGCAACGCCGTGCTCGCCGCGCTGCAGAGCGCCGGCGTGGACGCGTTCGGCATCGACGTGGGCGACGACCTGCTGCAGCGCCTGTTGAGCGAGAAGATCGACCGCGCGTTCATCATCCTCCACGGTCGTGGCGGCGAGGACGGCAGCATGCAGGGCCTGCTCGAAGTCGCCGGCATTCCGTACACCGGCAGCGGCATCCTGGCCTCGGCGCTGGCCATGGACAAGCTGCGCACCAAGCAGGTCTGGCACAGCCTCGGGATCCCGACGCCGCGCCACGCCGTGCTGCGCAGCGAAGCGGACTGTATTTCGGCGGCGGCGGAACTGGGCTTCCCTTTGATCGTCAAACCGGCCCATGAAGGTTCAAGTATCGGGATGGCCAAAGTGACTTCCGCGTCCGAGTTGATCGACGCCTGGAAAGCGGCCAGTACCTACGATTCGCAAGTGTTGGTCGAGCAATGGATCCAGGGTCCGGAGTTCACCATCGCCACCCTGCGCGACCAGGTGTTGCCGCCGATCGCCCTGGGCACGCCCCACACGTTCTACGACTACGACGCCAAGTACATCGCCAACGATACCCAGTACCGCATTCCGTGCGGGCTCGATGCCGCCAAGGAACAGGAACTCATGGACCTGACGGCCAAGGCCTGCGACGCGCTGGGCATCGCCGGCTGGGGACGTGCGGACGTGATGCAGGACGCCGACGGGCAGTTCTGGTTCCTGGAAGTGAACACCGCTCCGGGCATGACCGACCACAGCCTGGTGCCGATGGCGGCCCGGGCCGCCGGTCTGGATTTCCAGCAACTGGTTCTGGCCATCCTGGCCGCCAGTGTCGAAGCAGACGCGCGAGGTTAAGGCCATGCAAGGCGCACAGCTCAGACATCAGCCCTCCGCACCCGGCCGCAAGCCGGTGCCGCGGGGCGCCAGCCGCATGGTGGCCAAAGAGCCGATGTCCGCGCGCCTGCCCAAAGCCAATTTCGGCTTCCTCAAAGGGCTGTTCTGGCCGGTGCTGCTGGTGGCCCTGGGGTTCGGCACCTACGAAGGCGCGCAGCGGCTGCTGCCGTACGCCGACCGGCCGATCACCAAGATCGCGGTGCAGGGCGACCTGAGCTACATCAGCCAGCAGGCGGTGCAGCAGCGGATCGCCCCGTACGTGGCGTCGAGCTTCTTCACCATCGACCTGGCCAGCATGCGCACGGAGCTTGAGCAGATGCCGTGGATCGCCCACGCCGAAGTGCGTCGGGTGTGGCCGGACCAGGTGGTGATCCGCCTCGAAGAGCAGTTGCCGGTGGCCCGTTGGGGCGACGAGTCGCTGCTCAACAACCAGGGCCAGGCGTTCACGCCCAAGGAACTGGCGAACTACGAACACCTGCCGCAGCTGTTCGGCCCCCAGCGGGCCCAGCAGCAAGTGATGCAGCAGTATCAGGTGCTGAGCCAGATGCTCAGGCCGTTGGGCTTCTCGATCGCGCGCCTGGAACTGCGCGAGCGGGGCAGCTGGTTCCTGACCACCGGTGCCGGTAGTTCCGGCCCCGGCATCGAATTGCTGCTGGGACGCGGCAACCTGGTGGAAAAGATGCGCCGCTTCATTGCCATCTACGACAAGACGCTCAAAGAACAGATTACGAACATTGCGCGCATCGATCTGCGCTACGCCAACGGCCTGGCCGTTGGCTGGCGGGAACCTGTAGCGCCGCCGGCAGCCCAACCCGCTGTCGCAAAGAATTAAGAAGAGGCAGGACCCATGGCAAACGTGCAAAGCGGCAAAATGATCGTCGGTCTGGATATCGGCACCTCCAAAGTGGTGGCGCTGGTAGGCGAGGTCGCTGACGACGGCACGCTCGATATCGTCGGGATCGGCACCCATCCGTCCCGCGGCCTGAAGAAAGGCGTGGTGGTGAACATCGAATCCACCGTGCAGTCGATCCAGCGCGCCATCGAAGAGGCGCAGCTGATGGCCGGCTGCCGGATCCACTCGGCGTTCGTCGGCGTGGCCGGCAACCACATCCGCAGCCTGAACTCCCACGGCATCGTGGCGATCCGCGACCGCGAAGTCAGCTCCGCCGACCTTGAGCGCGTGCTCGACGCCGCCCAGGCCGTGGCGATCCCGGCCGACCAGCGGGTGCTGCACACCCTGCCGCAGGACTACGTGATCGACAACCAGGAAGGCGTGCGCGAGCCGCTGGGCATGTCCGGCGTGCGCCTGGAGGCCAAGGTCCACGTGGTCACCTGCGCCGTCAACGCCGCGCAGAACATCGAGAAGTGCGTGCGCCGCTGCGGCCTGGAAATCGACGACATCATCCTTGAGCAACTGGCCTCGGCCTACTCGGTGCTCACCGACGACGAAAAGGAACTGGGCGTGTGCCTGGTGGACATCGGCGGCGGCACCACCGACATCGCGATCTTCACCGAAGGCGCCATCCGCCATACGGCGGTGATCCCGATCGCCGGCGACCAGGTGACCAACGACATCGCCATGGCGCTGCGCACCCCGACCCAGTACGCCGAAGAGATCAAGATCCGCTACGCCTGCGCCCTGGCCAAGCTGGCCGGCGCCGGCGAGACCATCAAGGTGCCGAGCGTCGGCGACCGTCCGCCGCGCGAGCTGTCCCGCCAGGCCCTGGCCGAAGTGGTCGAGCCGCGCTACGACGAGCTGTTCACCCTGATCCAGGCCGAACTGCGCCGCAGCGGCTACGAAGACCTGATCCCGGCGGGCATCGTCCTGACCGGCGGCACCTCGAAGATGGAAGGCGCCACCGAGCTGGCCGAGGAAATCTTCCACATGCCGGTGCGCCTGGGCGTGCCGCACGGCGTCAAGGGCCTCGACGACGTGGTGCGCAACCCGATCTATTCGACCGGCGTGGGCCTGCTGATGTACGGCCTGCAGAAGCAGTCCGACGGGATCTCGTTCTCGGGCATCGGCAGCCGCGACAGCTACAGCAACGACGAGCCGCAGGCGCCGTTGCTCGACCGACTGAAGAAGTGGGTCCAAGGCAATTTCTGAAGCTTTACCGCAGCACCGCAACAAACGGCAGTAGGCGAAAAAACTAGAGAATGTAAGGAGAGGGAAAATGTTCGAACTCGTAGACAACATCCCCGCAAGCCCGGTAATCAAGGTTATCGGTGTCGGCGGTGGCGGCGGCAACGCCGTCAATCACATGGTCAAGAGCAACATCGAAGGCGTCGAGTTCATCTGCGCCAACACGGATGCCCAGGCCCTGAAGAACATCGGTGCGCGCACCATCCTGCAACTGGGCACCGGCGTGACCAAGGGCCTGGGTGCGGGCGCCAACCCGGAAGTCGGCCGTCAGGCCGCGCTGGAAGACCGCGAGCGCATCGCTGAAGTCCTGGCCGGCACCAACATGGTGTTCATCACCACCGGCATGGGCGGCGGCACCGGCACCGGTGCGGCGCCGATCATCGCCGAAGTGGCCAAGGAAATGGGCATCCTGACCGTTGCGGTCGTGACCCGTCCGTTCCCGTTCGAAGGCCGCAAGCGCATGCAGATCGCCGACGAAGGCATCCGCATGCTGTCCGAAAGCGTCGACTCGCTGATCACCATCCCGAACGAGAAGCTGCTGACCATCCTGGGCAAGGACGCCAGCCTGCTGTCCGCCTTCGCCAAGGCCGATGACGTGCTGGCCGGCGCCGTGCGCGGCATTTCCGACATCATCAAGCGTCCGGGCATGATCAACGTCGACTTCGCCGACGTGCGCACCGTGATGAGCGAAATGGGCATGGCGATGATGGGCACCGGCTGCGCCAGCGGTCCGAACCGTGCGCGCGAAGCCACCGAAGCGGCCATCCGCAACCCGCTGCTCGAAGACGTGAACCTGCAGGGCGCACGCGGCATCCTGGTGAACATCACCGCAGGTCCCGACCTGTCCCTGGGCGAGTACTCCGACGTGGGTTCGATCATCGAAGCCTTCGCCTCCGAGCACGCGATGGTCAAGGTCGGCACCGTGATCGATCCGGACATGCGCGACGAGCTGCACGTGACCGTGGTCGCCACCGGTCTGGGCGCTAAGATCGAGAAGCCTGTGAAGGTCATCGACAACACCGTCCACACCACCATGGCCGCCGCCCCGGTACAGCCGCAGCAGGCGCCTGCACGTCAGGAGCAGCCAGCGGTGAACTACCGTGACCTGGACCGTCCGACCGTCATGCGCAACCAGGCCCAGGCCGGTGCTGCGACTGCCGCGAAGATGAATCCGCAAGATGACCTGGACTACCTGGACATCCCGGCTTTCCTGCGTCGTCAGGCCGATTGATGAAATGTATCAGGGGTATTCAGGTGATTGGTGTTCAGCAAAGGCTCGGTCTGCTATCATCGCCAGCCTTTGTTGATACCAGTTCGCAATTTGCGCTGAAGCGGCCCATGCCATGATTAAACAACGCACACTGAAAAACATTATCCGTGCCACCGGTGTTGGCCTGCACTCCGGCGAGAAGGTCTACCTGACCCTCAAGCCTGCGCCGATCGACACCGGGATCGTCTTCCGTCGTGCCGACCTCGACCCAGTCGTCGAGATCCCGGCCCGCGCCGCCAACGTCGGCGAGACAACCATGTCGACGACGCTGGTCAACGGTGACGTGAAGGTGGACACGGTGGAGCACTTGCTCTCGGCCATGGCTGGCCTGGGCATCGATAACGCCTACGTCGAGCTCTCCGCGTCCGAAGTCCCGATCATGGATGGCAGCGCCGGACCTTTCGTATTCCTGATTCAGTCGGCTGGCCTGGAAGAGCAGGACGCCGCCAAGAAGTTCATCCGCATCCTGCGGGAAGTGACCGTGGAAGACGGCGACAAGCGCGCCACTTTCGTCCCTTTCGACGGGTTCAAGGTGAGCTTCGAGATCGATTTCGATCACCCGGTTTTCCGCGACCGCACCCAAAGTGCAAGCGTGGACTTCTCCAGCACGTCGTTCGTGAAGGAAGTCAGCCGCGCCCGTACCTTCGGCTTCATGAGTGACATCGAGTACCTGCGCAAGCACAACCTCGCACTCGGCGGCAGCGTGGAAAACGCGATCGTGGTCGATGCCGATGGCGTGCTGAACGAAGACGGCCTTCGCTACGAAGACGAATTCGTTAAGCACAAGATCCTCGATGCGATCGGCGACCTCTACCTGCTGGGCAACAGCCTGATCGGTGAGTTCAAGGGCTTCAAGTCCGGTCACGCACTGAACAACCAGCTGCTGCGCAAGTTGATTGAGCAGACAGATGCGTGGGAAGTCGTGACGTTCGAAGACGCCAGCACCGCTCCGATCTCTTACATGCGCCCGGTTGCGGCGGTGTAAGTAAAAAACCTCTCTAGTTTTTTGAAGGCCACCTTTGGGTGGCCTTTTTTTATGCCCGGATTCGTTGCACAGCGGGCGCCAGCCCCCTGGTGATGGCAGTGGGGTAGCCACCACAGTTGTAGTGGTGTGCATGAATCTTGCGAACACCCGGTGCCCCCTGTGGGAGCCAGCCTGCTGGCGATGGCGTCAGCACCGTCAGCACAAGGTTCAGGCCACCACCACCCGGTTGCGCCCACCTTCCTTGGCCTGGTACAGCGCCTTGTCCGCCGCAAACAGCAGTTGCTCAAGGCTTGAGTCCATTGCCGTCGTCCAGGTGCTGACGCCGATGCTCACGGTCATCGGCGCCTCATCGCCGTCCGCGTGGGGCAACTGCTCCACCGCCGCGCGGATGTGCTCGGCGATCTGCCGGGCGCCGGCGCTGTCGGTCTCGGCGAGGATCACCGAAAACTCCTCGCCGCCATAACGGGCCACCAGATCCGCCGGGCGTCGCACGTTCGCGCTGACCACCCGGGCCAGCGCCTGCAATGCCCGGTCCCCGGCCTGGTGCCCGTGGCGGTCGTTGAAGGCCTTGAAGCGGTCGGCGTCGATCATCAGCACCGATAACGGCTTGCCCGAGCGCTGGGCGCGGAACCACTCGTGGCGCAGCGACTGGTCGAGCATGCGCCGGTTGGCCACGCCGGTGAGGGCATCGGTGGCCGCCAGCTGCGCCAACTCCCGCTCGGCCCGGTGGCGCAGGCGCAGTTCCCGGGCCAGCAGCCAGGTCAGCCACAGCAGGCCGGCGCAGAGCACGCCGGTGGCGCCGCTGATCAGGATCGCCGTGCGCTGCCAGGCGCCGAACACCGCATCGCCGGACAGGGCGACGATCACCGTCAGCGGCAAATTGCCGACCCGGGAGTAGGTGTACAGCCGCTGCCGCAGATCCATGCTGGAAATGCTGTTGAAGCTGCCGTTGCCGCCGCTGTCGCCGAGGATCCGGATCACGTTGGGCCGGTTGGCGAAGCTCTTGCCGATGGAGTCGCTTTGCAGGTAAGGCTTCTGTGCCAGCAGCAGGCCGTCGCTGTTGATGATGTTCAGGGTGCTGTCGACGCCGATGTCGAGGCTGTTGAACAGCTGGTCGAAGTAATCGAGCTTCATCGACGCCACCGCCACGCCGATGAATTCGCCGGTGTCGGAAGACATGCGCCGACTGAAGCTGATCCGCCATTGGTCGGCCTCGTCGCAGTCGCAGCGGGTCTTGAACGGACGGCTGATGAACAGGCCCGCGTCGCGGTTGAAGGCATGGGCCAGGAAGTAGTCGCGGTCGGCGAAGTTGCCCGGTTTCGGCTCGACCCGGGAAGAGTCGGCCACCACCTCGCCGTGCTTGTCGAGCAGCAGGATGTCGCCCTTGAAGCGCACTGCGGTGGAGCGGTCGAACAGGGCCATGTGGCGGATCTGCGGCGACACGTGCTTGAGGTCCTCGCGCTGGGCGGCGGCGATCAGGCCTTGCAGCGTCAGGTCGTACAGCTCGACGGTGCGCAGCACATCGGCGTCGATCAGTTGGGCGATGGTGGTGGCGCTGCGGGTGGCCGATTCCTGGGCGTTGGCGTGCTCGCGGATCAGCAGGAAGGTGACGATGCACACGATCGCGACGACAGTCAGCAGGCTGCCGAGAATCAGCAGCGGCACGGAACGTCCGGTCTTGCCCGAAGCAGGTGGGGTGCGGCTTGCGATCATGGTGGGCGTTCGGTTGTGGATTTTTGTAAGCGTAGGCCTGCAGATACCATTGTGGGAGCGGCCTGAGGGTCAGGCCGATCCTCTAGCGTAGCGCCGATCTTAGAAGACGTTGATCGGGTAGTCGATGATCACGCGGTATTCATCGGTGTCGGAGTCCAGCGCGCCGTAGCCGTTGCCGCCACGGTTGGTCGCCCATTGCAGGCGCACCGCCAGGTCTTTGGCCTGGCCGCTCTGCACCACGTACTTGAGGTCGATGTCGCGTTCCCAGTGTTTGGCGTTGCGCCCCTCGGCGCTGTACCACGCGGCGTAGCCGGGGCTGTTCGGGTCGGTCTTGGTCAGATCCAGGGTGCCGCGCGAGTAGGACACCGCCGAAGTCAGGCCCGGCAGGCCGACGCCGGCGAAGTCGTAGGCGTACTTGAGCTTCCACGAGCGCTCGTTGGGGCCGTTGAAGTCCGAGTACTGCTGGGAGTTGTCCAGGTAGATGCTGTCGCCCTGGCTGATGTAGTCGAACGGCGTGTTGCCGTTGACCCGCTGGTAGGCGGCGGTGAGGCTGTGGCTGCCGATGCCGACCGTGAAGTGCACGCTCCAGGTGTTGTTGTCGATGTCGCCCAGCAGCGCCTCGCCGGTGTCCTGGGTGTGGTAGTAATGCAGGCCGGGGTTGAGGCTGACCAGATCGTTCAGCGCCCAGGTGTAGTCCAGGTCGTAGTAGTACTGGTTCCAGATGTCCTTGAGTTCGGAGGCGTACAGGCTGCTGGTCAGGCCTTCGACGCCGCTCCAGGCCACGCCGGCCCAGTTCAGGTGACGGCTTTCGTCGCTGTCGGGGAGGCTGCCGTAGGAAGTGCCGATGCGCTTGTGGCCGCTCTGGTTGTAGGGCTTGGTGAAGCTGGCCTGGCCGCCTTCGATCAGCCAGCCGTCGAAGCTGCGGTTGGTCAGGCTCAGGCCGCGGAACGTCTGCGGCAGCATGCGGCTCTCGCCGCCGGCGATCACCGGGTTGGTGAGGAACAGGTCGCCGACCTTGAGCTCGGTGTCGAACGCGCGCATTTTCAGGGTGCCGCCGGCCGTGGAGAACGAGCCCGGCGCTTTGCCGCTGCCGTCGCTCACCGGCAGGATGCTGGAGTTGTCGGTGCCGCCACCGCCGTCGAGCTTCAGGCCAAGCATGGCGTGGGCGTCGACGCCGAAGCCGACGGTGCCTTCGGTGTAGCCGGACTCGAACTTGCCGAGCAAGCCCTGGCCCCACTCGATGTTGTCGTCCGCCTGCTGCAGGCGGTTGCGGTTCATGTAGTAGTTGCGGGCGTTGAGGTTGAGGCTCGAACCTTCGACGAAGCCTGCCTTCTCGGGTTCGGCGGCCTGGGCTGCCGGGGCAATCGTTGCGGCGACTGCAATGAACAGCGGGGTGAAACGGACTGGGTAACGCACGTGCGGTAAAGCTCCTTGGGTCAACGTTCCCTTCAATCGCTTGAGGGGCGGGATGTTTCTAATTGTTAAAGACGATCCGGACGGCCTTCAGACCACAACGAAAAAAAGGCCGCTGAAATTCAGCGGCCTGGAGTGACGACGGTCGAACGGGAAGAGCCAAACGACCGCGTCGAGGGAAATCGGAAGGAGCGTGGCTCAGCTGTCTTTCTCAAGCGACGGCTGTGCCTGGGAAGTGGCGGCCTGCGGGGACTGCGCGGCGTTCTGGGCCTTGGCCATCATCTCTGCCTGATGCTGCTCGAAGGCCTGGGCGCGGGCGGCGTTGTGCGCCACGAATGACTGGGATTCTTCGGCCATCGCCAAAGGCGACAGGATCAATGAGGACAAAACGAACGCGCTGGCAATTCCCATACTGTTGGACATCTCGAAAACCTTCTTGCTTGGCAAGTGCTGTGTGGTTGCGGGCAAAGATAAGGTCGCCGGACACCGGGAAACAGCGTGATTTTCATAAATGACTGTTACAGCGCAGGCAAAGATCCCGGGCGTCAGACAGGCAAGTGCATGCCGAAGGTGTTCATGCCGCGGTCGCTTTGCACGAACACGTCGCCGCCGTGCATCAGCGCGATCGCCTTGACGATGGCCAGCCCCAGGCCGTGGTTGTTGCCGCTGTTGCTGCGCGACGCATCCACCCGGTAGAAGCGTTCGAACAGCCGCGGCAGGTGCTCGCCGGCGATCGGCGAGCCGGGGTTGGCCACGCCGATGCTGACTTGATGCTCTTGCACCTCGATGTGCACCTCGATCACCTGGCCCGGCGCCGTGTGCTGCACGGCATTGCTCAAAAGGTTGATCAGCGCCCGGCGCAGGTGGGCGATCTCGATGCGCACCTGGGCGTCGCCGCTGACCTGCACCTGCACCTGGGCGTCTTCGAGGATGAAGTCCAGGTATTCGAGGGTGGTGGCCACCTCGTCGGCCAGCGAAGTCTGCGTCAGTTTGGTGGCCTTGCTGCCCTGGTCGGCGCTGGCCAGGAACAGCATGTCGTTGATGATCGAACGCAGCCGCTCCAGCTCTTCGAGGTTCGATTGCAGCACTTCGAAGTAATGTTCCGCCGAGCGCCCCCGGGTGAGGGCGACCTGGGTCTGGCCGATCAGGTTGGTCAGCGGCGAGCGCAGTTCGTGGGCGACGTCGGCGTTGAACGACTCCAGCCGCGAATAGGCCTGTTCGACCCGTTCCAGCGTCGAGTTGAACGAGCTGACGAACTGCGCCAGCTCCGGCGGCAGCGGCGACAGGCGCAAGCGCCCGGCCCGCAAGGGCGGCGCCAGGCGCTGGGCCTCCTGGGACAGTTTGATCAACGGCTTGAGGCCGATCCGCGCCACCCAGTAGCCCAGCGCCGAGGCCAGCAGCACGCCGACGGCCGCCAGGCTGACCAGGGCGATCAGCAAGCGGTGCTGGGTCTCGTGGAAGGTCTCGGTGTCGATGCCGATCATGAAGCGCAGGGGCGGGCGCTGATCCTTGGCCGGCAGTTCGGTCAGCAGCACTTTGAGCGGGTAGGCGTGGCCGGGCAGTTGCAGGTCGCGCATGCCCAGCGGCCCCTGGGCGAAGGCGCGGATCAGGGCGTCCGGGCTGCCGTACTCATAACCCGGATCGCCGCTGACCACCCAGAAGCGGATGCGCTTGTCCTCTTCGCCGAGCAGGTTGAGCTTGGCGTTGATCTTCACCCAGTGCTCGGGCGTGCCGAAGCGGTTGAGCGCCGACTCCAGCACGCTGTAGCGCGCGTCGAGCTCGGCTTCCGGCAGCAGGCCCAAGCCCTTGTCCACCTGCTGGTACAGCGCGCCGCCGATCAGCAGGAACACCAGCAGCGCCACCAGGGTGAACAGGCCGCTCAGGCGCAGGGCAATCGAGTTACTGGACACCGCGGCTCTCCAGCACATATCCCATGCCGCGGATGGTGTGCAGCAGCTTCTCGTCGAACGGCCCGTCGAGCTTGGCCCGCAGGCGCTTGATCGCGACCTCGACGACGTTGGCGTCGCTGTCGAAAT
This sequence comes from Pseudomonas sp. B7(2017), assembly GCF_002112745.1. Taxonomy (NCBI): domain Bacteria; kingdom Pseudomonadati; phylum Pseudomonadota; class Gammaproteobacteria; order Pseudomonadales; family Pseudomonadaceae; genus Pseudomonas; species Pseudomonas sp. B7(2017). The sequence goes on from NZ_NEIP01000002.1 coordinate 72,133, forward strand.
TGATGTCCCAGACCATCTCGGCGATGGCGGTCTTGGACAGGATCTCGCCCTGGCGCCGGGCCAGCACGCTGAGCAGCGAGAACTCCTTGGCGGTCAGGTCCAGGCGGGTGCCGGCGCGGGTGGCCTTGCGGCTGATCAGGTCGATCCACAGGTCGGCGATGCTCACCTGCACCGGCTCGTGGCCGCCGCTGCGCCGGGTCAGGGCTTGCAGGCGCGCCACCAGTTCCAGGAACGAGAACGGCTTGCCGAGGTAATCGTCGGCGCCGTCGCGCAGGCCCTTGATCCGGTCCTCGACCCGTTCCCGGGCGGTGAGCATGATCACCGGCGTCTGCTTGCGCGCCCGCAGCGCGCGCAGCACGCCGAAGCCGTCCAGGCCCGGCAGCATGACGTCGAGCACGATCACCGCGTAGTCGCCTTCCAGCGCCAGGTGCAGGCCCTCGATGCCGTCGCGGGCCAGATCCACGGTGTAGCCCTGTTCCGTCAGGCCGCGGTGCAGGTAGTCCGCGGTTTTTTCTTCGTCTTCGATAATCAGGACGCGCATGACCCTGCCTCAGTCTGTGGTCGCCAGCGCCGCGGCGGGCGCCGGTGCAGGTCGATGGAATAGCCGTTCGAGCCACAAGTATATGACCGGCGTGGTGAACAGCGTCAGGGCCTGGCTCACCAGCAGGCCGCCGACCACCGCGATGCCCAGCGGCTGGCGCAGCTCGGCGCCCGTGCCGTAGCCGAGCATCAGCGGCAGGGCGCCGAGCAGGGCGGCGAGGGTGGTCATCATGATCGGCCGGAACCGCGTCAGGCAGGCCTCGAAAATTGCCTCCTGCGGCGCCAGCCCGCGGTTGCGCCGGGCCTCCAGGGCAAAGTCGATCATCAGGATGCCGTTCTTCTTCACGATGCCGATCAGCAGCACCAGGCCGATCAGCGCCATGATCGAGAAGTCCTGGCCGCACAGCCACAGCATGATCACCGCACCGAGGCCCGCCGCCGGCAGGGTCGAAATGATCGTCAGCGGGTGCACGAAGCTTTCGTACAGCACGCCGAGGATGATGTACACCGCCACCAGCGCCGCCAGGATCAGCCACGGCTGGCTCTTGAGCGAACTCTGGAACGCCTGGGCCGCGCCCTGGAAATTGCCGCTGATGGCGGTGGGCATGCCGATCTCGGCCTTGGCCCGGTTGAGCAGGATCACCGCATCGCCCAGCGCCACGCCGGGCGCCAGGTTGAACGACAGGTTGGCGGCCGGGAACATGCCGTCGTGGGCGATGGACAACGGGCCGACCGTGGGCGGGTCGAACCGGGCCAGCGCCGACAGCGGCACCATTTCCCCGCTCAGGGGCGAGCGCAGGTAGAAGTAGTTGAGGCTTTCGGCTTTGCCGCGCTGTTTGGTGTCCAGCTCCAGGATCACGTTGTACTGGTTGACCTGGGTCTGGAACTCGTTGATCTGCCGCTGGCCGAAGGCGTCGTAGAGCGCTTCGTCGACATCGCTGGCGGTCAGGCCGAAACGCGCGGCGGCGCTGCGGTCGATGCTGATGTGGGTGATGCTGCCGCCCAGCTGCAGGTCGTTGGAGATGTCGCGGAACGCCGGGTTGCCGCGCAGCTTTTCGGTCAGGCGCTGGGTCCAGGTGGCCAGGGTCGCGCCGTCGTTGCTCTTGAGCACGTATTGGTATTGCGCCCGGCTCGGGCCGGAGCTGAGGTTGATGTCTTGCCCGGCACGCAGGTAGAGGACGATGCCCGGCACTTTCATCAGTTTGGGCCGGATGCGGTCGATGAACTGGCTGGCGCTGACGTCACGGTCGCCACGTTTTTTCAGGGCGATCCAGAAGCGGCCGTTGGCGATGGTCTGGTTGCTGCCGGAGACCCCGACCGAGTGGGAGAACGCCTGCACGGCAGGGTCGGCGGCGACGATCTCGGCCATGGCCAGGTGTTTTTTCACCATGTCGCCGTAGGAAATGTCTGCGGCAGCTTCGGTGGTGCCGAGGACGAAGCCGGTGTCCTGCACCGGGAAGAACCCCTTGGGAATGAAGACATAGCCACCGATCGCCAGCGCCAACGACAGGCCGAACACGCCGAGCATCAGTTTCTGGTGGGCCAGGGCATGGCGCAGGCCTTTCTCGTAGCCGGCCAGCAGGCGCTCGCTGAAGCCGGGCTTGTCGTGGGCGTGGTGCGTGGGCCGGCGCATGAACAGGGCGGCAAGGGTCGGCGCGAGGGTCAGCGACACCAGCACCGAAATCATGATGGTCGAGGTGGCGGTCAGGGCGAATTCCTTGAACAGCCGACCGACCACGCCGCCCATGAACAGCAACGGAATGAACGCCGCCACCAGCGAGAAACTGATCGACACCACGGTGAAGCCGATCTCGCCGGCCCCCTTGATCGCGGCCTCGCGCATGTCGTCGCCGGCCTCCAGGTGACGGTGGATGTTCTCCACCACCACGATCGCGTCGTCCACCACAAACCCCACGGCCACCACGATCGCCACCAGGGTCAGGTTGTTCAGGCTGAAGCCGAGCAGGTACATCAGGGCGAAACTGGCGGTCAGCGACACGCCGAGCACCGCCGACACGATCAGCGTCGCCGACAGTTGGCGCAGGAACAGCGCCATCACCGCCACCACCAGCAGAATCGCGATCATCAGCGTGATCTCGACCTCATGCAGCGAGGCGCGGATGGTCTGGGTGCGGTCGATCAGCACCTTGACCTGCACCGAGGCCGGCAGCATGGCCTCCAGGGCGGGGAGGGCGGCCTGGATCCGGTCCACCGTCTCGACGATGTTGGCCCCCGGCTGGCGGGAGATCACCAGGTTCACCCCCGGCTGGTCGCCGGCCCAGGCCTGCACGTAGGCATCTTCCGAACCGTTGACGACTTTGGCGACATCCTTGAGGTGAACCGGGGCGCCGTCCTTGTAGGAAACAATGAGCTGGCTGTACTCCTCGGGATGGAACAGCTGATCGTTGGTCGACAGCGTGGAAATGCTCGACTCGCCGTACAGCGCGCCTTTGGCCAGGTTGAGGCTGGTCTGCTGGATCGCCTGGCGGATGTCGGCCAGGGTCAGGCCGATGGCCGCCAGTTTGTCGGCGGACGCCTGCACGCGGATGGCCGGGCGCTGCTGGCCGGTGATGTTGATCTGGCCGACGCCGTCGATCTGGCTGATCTGGCGGGCCAGCAGGGTTTCCACCAGGTCGCTCAGTTCGGTGCCGGGCATTTGCGTCGAGCTGACGCTGAGGATCAGCACCGGGCTGTCGGCCGGGTTGACCTTCTTCCAGGTCGGCAGCGTCGGCATGTCCTTGGGCAGTTTGCCGGCGGCGGTGTTGATCGCGGCCTGCACCTCCTGGGCGGCGGTGTCGATGCTCTTGTCGAGGGTGAACTGCAGGGTCAGCAGGCTGGAGCCCAGGGCGCTGCTGGAGGTCATCTGGGTCATGCCGGGAATGGCGCTGAACTGCACCTCCAGCGGCGTGGCCACCGACGACGCCATGGTGTCGGGGCTGGCGCCGGGCAATTGTGCGGACACCTGGATCGTCGGAAATTCCGCTTCCGGCAGTGGGGCGATCGGCAAGCGCGGGAAGGCAATCGCCCCCACCAGCAGCAACGCGAACGTCAGAAGAATCGTCGCCACCGGGTGATCGATGCACCACCCGGACATCCCGCCGCGCACGCTCATGGCTTCGGCTCCGCTTGCACCACCTGCACCGGTTCATTCATCACCTGCACGGTCGAGCCGGGCTTGAGCCGCGACTGGCCGTCGCTGACCAGGATGTCGCCGGCCTTCACGCCCTGGATGATGTCCTGGCCGCTGCCCTGATAGACCATCTGCACCTGCACCGCCTCGACCTTGTCGCCGTTGACCCGGTAAACGAAGTGTTGATCGAGCCCCCGCTGGACGACGGTCGGCGGCACCACCAGGGCGTCTTTATCCAGGGCGGTCTGCACCTTCACCGTCACCAGCAGGCCGGGCCAGAGCTTCTGGCCGGGGTTGTCGAACTCGGCCTTGGCGCGGATGGTGCCGGTGTTGGCGTTGATCTGGTTGTCGATCAGGGTCAGGTGGCCTTCGCCCAGCAGGTTGCCGGTCTCGCCGTCGGTGTCGGCGCCGATGTAGGCCTTGACCTGCGCGTGCTGCGGGTCGGCGATCAGGCCTTGCAGGGTCGGCAGCATTTGCTGGGGCAGGGAGAACTCCACGGCGATCGGGTCGATCTGGGTCACGGTGAACAGGCCCTGGGTGTCGGTCATGCGCAGGAAGTTGCCTTCATCGACCGTGCGAATCCCGACGCGGCCGGTGACCGGGGAGCGAATCTGGGTGTAGGACAGTTGCACCTGCGCCGCGTCAATCGACGCCTGATTGCCCTGGGCGGTGGCCTTGAGCTGGTTGACCAGCGCCTGTTGCTGGTCGTAGGTCTGCTTCGACACGCCGTCGTCGACGCTGAGCAGCTTGTAGCGCTTGAGGTTGACCAGCGCCACCTGCAGCTGCGCCTGGCTCTCGCCCAGTTGCGCCCGGGCCTGGTCGAGGCTGGCGCGGATCGAGCGGTCGTCGAGGGTGGCGAGCAGGTCGCCGGCCTTCACGAGTTGGCCTTCCTTGACCCAGAGCTTGGTGAGGATGCCGTCGATCTGCGGGCGCACCACTACGCTGTGCAGCGAGAGCACCGAGCCGATGCCGCTGGTGTAGCGCGGCACGTCCTGTTCGCTGACGCTGACGACCTGCACCGGGATGGCGGTGGGGGCCGCCAGTTTGGCCGGGGCGGGTTTGGCGATGTACCACAGGCCGGCGGCTGCCAGGGCGATCAGCAGGGTGGCGAGCAGGGCGGGTTTCTTCTGGATGTGCATGCGGTGGGCGCCAGGGGGACGGAGTTGGGGCAGGTTGTGTCTTTATAAACGGGTTTGGGGGTCGGGAGGGTGACGGCTGGCTGACGGCGCTGTCAGTTTCGGCTTCTTGGTTTTTTTGTTTTGGTCTTGGCGGCCTTTGGGCCGACCAGGTTGGGGGTGGTTTGGTGTGTATATCCGTTTCTTCGGGTGTGGCGGCTGGCGGTTCCGCCCTTACGGCGGGTCACTTTTGGCAGACGCCGGAATGCCGGCCCAGCCCAAAGTAACCAAAAGGTCTGGCCCCGGCGTACGGCCCCTCGCCTAGGCTCGGGGGGTCCTTCGCTCCGGGATTCATCCGGGGGCATCGGCTACGGTTTGCTTCGCTGCACCTCCTTGCGATGTGTTTGGCTGCGCCAAACGGCGCTGCGCGCCCACCCCCGGATGAACCCCTCCGCTCAGCCTTCCGAAGGGGCCGGCAGATCAAGATCAAACGCTAGGCGAGCTGACACTCGGCCTTTTGAGAGGCGCGCGATGGCGGCCTGACAGCCGACCTGTTTCTGACTGCCCGACACAATTCCCTGTGGGAGCTGCGGTGCGACGACTCGACTTGCCAGCGATGACGGCCTACCAGCCGACCAATCCCTCCCAGACCACCTCAATCTTCTGTGGGAGCCAGCCTGCTGGCGATGACGGCCTGGCAGCCGACCAATCCCTACCTGGCACACCCACTCCCAAAAGGCTTGCAGTGTTCCGCCGCCAACAAAAAAGGCGATGCCCACACCGGGCATCGCCTTTTCCTTATTGCCGCTGACGCTTATTCGGACAGTTTGTAGGCAATCACATAGTCACCCATCTTGGTGCCCAGCGAGCCGTGGCCGCCGACCACCAGCAGGACGTATTGCTTGCCGTCCTTGCCGGTGTAGGTCATCGGGGTGGCTTGGCCGCCGGCCGGCAGGCGGGATTTCCACAGTTCCTTGCCGGTGTTGACGTCATAGGCGCGCAGGTACTGGTCCAGGGTGCCGCTGAGGAAGCCGACGCCGCCGGCGGTGACGATCGAGCCGCCCATGCTCGGCACGCCCAGGGTCAGGCCGATCGGCAGCGGCGAGCTGTCGCGGCTGGTGCCGTTCTTGCGTTTCCACACGACTTTGCCGGTGGTCAGGTCGATGCCGGCCACGTAGCCCCAGGCCGGGGCCTGGCACGGTACGCCGAACGGCGACATGAACGGGTGCATGATCACGGCGTACGGTGCGCCGGTGTTCGGCTGCACGCCGGCGGTCTCGCTTTCGCGCTTGCTGCCGGCGGCGACTTGGGCGCGCGGCACCATCTTCGAGACGAAGGCCATGTAGTTCGGGCTGGTGAACAGCATCTGGCGGACCGGATCCACCGAGACGCCGCCCCAGTTGAACACGCCCACGTTGCCCGGATACACCAGGCTGCCTTGCTCGGACGGCGGGGTGTACTGGCCTTCGTAGCGCAGTTCCTTGAACTGGATGCGGCACAGCATCTGGTCGAACGGGCTGGCGCCCCACATGGCTTTTTCGGTGAGTTCCGGGGCCAGCAGGTTCAGGTCCGAACGGGCCTGGGTCGGCGCGGTGCGGTCACCCTTCACGGCGCCCTGCGGCACCGGGATTTCGCGGATCGGGATGATCGGCGTGCCGTCGCGGCGGTCGAGGACGTACAGGCTGCCTTGCTTGGTCGGGGCGATCAGCGCAGGTTTCACGCCGTCGGCGGTTTTCATGTCCAGCAGGGTCGGCTGGCTGCCGACGTCCATGTCCCACAGGTCGTGGTGGGTGAACTGGTAGTTCCAGCGCACCTTGCCGGTGGCCAGGTCCAGCGCGACGACGCCGGCGCTGAACTTCTCGGCGCCCGGGGTGCGGTCGGCGCCCCACTGGTCAGGGGTCTGGTTGCCCAGCGGCAGGTAGACCATGCCGAGCTTCTCGTCGACGCTGGCCAGCGACCACATGTTGGCCGAGTTGCGGCTGTAGGTCTGGCCCGGCGCCAGCGGTTCGGTGGCGTCCGGGTTGTTGCTGTCCCAGTTCCACACCAGGTGGCCGTCGCGCACGTCGTAGGCGCGGATCACGCCGGACGGCTCGTTGGTCGATTCGTTGTCGGTGACGTGACCGCCCATGATCACCAGATCGCGAGAGATCGCGGCCGGCGAGGTGGCGTAGTAGCCGCCCGGGGTGAACGGGCCGATGCCCTGGGTCAGGTCGACCACGCCGTTTTTGCCGAAGCCTTCGCAGACCTTGCCGGTGTCGGCGTTGAGGGCGATCAGGCGGGCGTCGGCGGTCGGCAGGTACAGGCGGCGCGGGCAGGCCTGGGCAACGGCCTTGCCGGCCTCGGAGATGACGGCGGACGCTGCGCCTTCAGCCTTGGCGTAGGCGGCTTCGTCGTAGTACGACACGCCGCGGCAAGTCATGTGGGCGAAGCCCTTGAAGCCCACCGGGCTCTTGATCTGCGGGTCGAAACGCCAGATTTCCTTGCCGGTGTCCGGATCCAGCGCCAGCACCTTGCTGTGGGCGGTGCAGGCATAGAGCATGCCGTTGGCCTTGAGCGGGGTGTTTTCGTTGGTCAGTTCCACCGGATCGTCGGCGGTCGGCAGGTCGCCGGTGCGGATGCGCCAGGCTTCCTGCAGCTTGCCGACGTTGGCCGGGGTGATCTGCTTGAGCGGCGAATAGCGGTCGCCGAACTCGCTGCGGCCGTAGGCCTGCCAGTCGCCTTCAGGCATCTGCGGCGCGGTGCTGGTCATGTCGGCGGTGTCGCGGCCCAGTTCGCCCAGGGTTTCGCCCGGGTGGGTGAACTGGCTGGCCACGGCGCTGGCGCCGGCCAGGACGACGGCCACGCTCAGGGCGCCGGTGCCCAGCGGAGCGGGGCCATCCAGCAGCAGCGGACGGCGGAACCACGGCAGCAGCATGACCACGCCGAGGGCGAACCACAGCGCCAGGCGCGGCACCAGTTGCCACCAGTCCAGGCCGACTTCCCACAGGGCCCACGCGGTGCTGGCCAGCAGCACCACGGCGTACAGGCCCAGCGCCGCGCGGCGGGCGCGCAGCAGCAGGATGCCGGTGACCGCGATGCCGAGGCCCGCCAGCAGGTAGTACAGCGAACCGCCGAGCAGGCTCAGCTTGATCCCCCCGGCCAGCATGGCCAGGCCCATCAACAGAAGCAGAATGCCGAGCAGGCTCGGCAGCAGACGGCTTCGACTCGAGGCACCTTCAGTGCTCATAGTGTGATTCTCCGTGACGTTTCAAAGAGACCCGCGCTGTAGTCACTGTAGATGACGATCCGGCGCGGGCATGGTTCAGATAAATCTGTCGGGGTGATGCCTGTTCCTGCAGGAGCCGGCCTGCCGGCGATGGCGTCAGTGAGGACGGCTTCCACAGGTACTTTCCGTATTCCTCAGAACGACGACTGGATCTTGATCCCGCCGATCAGCGCGTCGTCGACCTTGTCCACGCCACCGGGGTGGCGGATGTACTGCAGGTTCGGGCGCACGGTCAGCCAGTTCGCCAGGTGCACGCCGTAATAGAGTTCGGCGCTGTATTCGGTGTCCTGGGGCGGCAGGAACGACGGGTCGTCGTAGTCGTAGACGGCGCGGGCCTGGTTGCTGGCCTCGGCGTTCTTGCGGTAGGCCGGGTTGACGTGCACGCGGGCCAGGGCGAAGCCGATGTCGTCCTTGGCGCGGGCGTCGAACAAGCCTTTGTAGACCAGGCCGGCCTGCACGTAGTTGTCGATGGCGTTGGTTTTCTTGTCGTGCATCGTGGCGTTGGCGAACAGGCTCAGGCCACGGCTGTTGTCGCTGGCGACGCTGGTGACCTGCTGCTGCGCGCCGAACCACACGCCGTGCTTGCTGGAGGCGCTGCGGTAGGCCTCGCCGCTCAGGGCCGCCGGCTGGCCGTTGCGGTCCTTGTAGGCGTCGGTGGCGTTGGCGCTGCTGTAGTAGTAGCCGGCGCGGTATTCGCCCGGCAGGCCCGCCAGCTTCGGCGTCCACACCAGTTCCACCGGCAGCACGGCGCCCTGGGTGCCGCTGCCGCTGAGCTTGAAGCCGTTGCCGCGGTCCAGGTTCGACGGGTTCTGCTCATAGGCACCCACCTGGGCGTACAGCTCCGGCGTCAGGTGATACTTGACCCGCAGCGCCCACTGGCTGACCGGCCAGTTGTACCAGATGCCGCCCACCCAGTTGCCGACCTGGGAGCCGCAGAACGCCAGGTTCTGGAAGTCGCAGGGGAAGCTGTTGAAGTCTTCGCCCTCGCCGAAGCGGCCGACCTTGATGTCGAGCTTGCGGTCGAAGAACTTCTGCTGATACCACATCTGCGTCAGGCGGGTGGTCTGGCCCCGGCCCCAGACTTCCTGGGCCGAGGTGAAGCCGCCCACGCGCGGGTCGTTGATGCGGTCGTTGCTGATGTTGTTGCCGCTGCGCTTGGTGATCGTCAGCTGAAATTCCGCGTCGTCCCAGCCGAGGATCTTTTGTAGGTCCAGGTGGGTGCCGAGGGCGAACTGGTCGCTGTAGCGCGCAGTGCGGTCGTGGTCGTAGCCGCCGTGCAGGTTGCTGCCCATCTCCCCGGTGTAGTCGAGCTTGAAGTCGTAGCCCTTCTGCGCGAGTTCGCTGCGGGTGCCGTTCCAGTCGCCGAGCATCCACGGCGAGTCACTGTCGAAGGCCGGAGCGGCCTGGGCGCAGGTGGCAAGGCCCAGGGCGGTGCAGCCGCCGAGCAGGCGGAGGGTTGAGACAGCGCTGTCTCTGAGGGGCGGAAAATCAGGCATGAAGAGGTCTTTCTTGATCGTTTTTGGGGATTGGAGGGGCCGCTACGATATGTCGCAGGCAGTGAAGCGATTCAGCGGCCGGGCGGCAGGATAATGTCCTGTTACAAAAACACAAAGCGCTTTTGCTGACATGGATCATTTCGGATTCGGTAACAGTCCGCTAAGGGCGCCCGGCCGGTGGCGCATCACCTACATTTAAGGAAGCCGCGCTTCCCCCAGCCCGAGCCCTCGGCTAAGGTGCGCGGCTTCTGCGTCTTCACTTCGCCCAAAGGCCCGGCATGAACGAACACAACCCCGATCCGCTGCACGGCGTGACCCTCGAACAGATCCTCACCGCGCTGGTGGCCCATTACGAATGGTCGGGGCTGGCCGAGCGCATCGACATCCGCTGCTTCAAGAGCGATCCGAGCATCAAGTCGAGCCTGACCTTCCTGCGCAAGACCCCGTGGGCCCGGGAAAAGGTCGAGCGCCTGTACGTGAAGCTGATGCGCACCAAGCGCCCGCTCTGACATGGACGCCGTGCTGCGGCGACGGTGGGTCACCCTGGCGGCCGTGCTCGGCTGGGGCGGCCTGGGCATTCAGCTGTACCTGATCCTGTTCGCGCGCTGGAGCGTCGGCGCCAGCCTGCTGGGCGGTATGGTGAGCTACTTCAGTTACTTCACGATCCTCACCAACACCCTGGCGGCGACGGTGCTGACCTGCGCGGTGACCCGCCGCGAGTCCGCCGCCCGGCGCTGGTTCCTGCAACCGTCCGTGTGCGGTGCGGTGGCGGTGAGCATCGCGGTGGTGGGGCTCGCCTACAGCCTTCTGCTGCGTCACCTGTGGCATCCGCAGGGTTGGCAGTTCATCGCCGATGAACTGTTGCATGACGTCATGCCTTTGGTGTTTCTGGCGTACTGGTGGTTTTGCGTGCCCAAGGGGACGCTGCGTCTGAAGCACCTGCCGCTGTGGTTGATCTACCCGCTGGGGTACTTCGCCTATGCGCTGTGGCGCGGGCATCTGCTGGGGGCGTATGCGTATCCGTTCATCGATGTGGCGACGCTGGGTTATCCACAGGTGTTCATCAATGCCGGGGAGATTCTGGCGGGGTTTGTGCTGATCGCGTTGGCGGTGATCGGGATCGACCGCTGGAAGGGGCGGGGCTTGCGGGGCCTGGACTGACGCCATCGCCAGCAGGCTGGCTCCCACGTTTGTTCTGCGGTGACCGCAAATGCTGCGTCCAACCGAGCTCCCTGCGGGAGCCAGCCTGCTGGCGATGACGACGGCACATCCGGCATCGATGTGTCAGGCAGACCGCCATCGCCAGCCGTTGGGCGTCACTCCGCTTCGGAGCCTTCGGCGCGCCAGTAGCCGACGGCCTTGACGAACTGCTCGTCCAGCCCGTGATCGTCGAGAAGCACCCGGCGGATCTGCCGTGAAACTTTGGTTTCCGTCGCGACCCAGGCGTACAGATTGTCCTTGGGCACCTGCAACTGACGCACGGTGGCCAGCAGGTTGTCCTTGCCGCCTTCGCGCAGCACCCAGATCACGTTGACCTGCGCCGGGCTTTCCAGCGTCTGCTGTTCCTTGCCGTTCTCCACCTCGACCACCACCAGGGCCTTGCGGTTGGCGGCCAGGCCTTCCAGGCGCCGGGCGATGGCGGGCAGGGCGGTTTCGTCGCCGATCAACAGGTAGCTGTCGAAGATGTCCGGCACGATCATCGAGCCGCGCGGGCCGCCGATGTGCAGGAACTGGCCGGGCTTGGCCTGCTCGGCCCAGGTCGAGGCGGGGCCGTCGCCGTGCAGGACGAAGTCGATGTCCAGTTCCAGCGAGTCGAGGTCGTAGCGGCGCGGGGTGTAGTCGCGCATTTCCGGCATCGGGCCGTCCTTGCCGGCGCCGAGCACCAGGGTCTCCAGCGCGGCCGCCTGTTCGGCGTTCTGCGGGAACAGCAGCTTGACATGGTCGTCGGTGCCGAGGCTGACGAACCCGGCCAGTTCCGGGCCACCGAGGGTGATGCGGCGCATGCGCGGGGTCAGGTCGACCACCCGCAGCACTTGCAGGCGGCGGCGTTTGATTTCGTGCATGACCCGGTGGATGGCGGGCGCGGTCACTTCAGTCATTCGGTTTTCTCCTGGACGGGTTGAACGGCCGGGCCGTCGACGATGGCCTTGGCGGTGTCGTTGAGCAGGGCGGCGACGCGGTGGATCTCTTCCGGGCTCCAGCGTCCGTGGTGCATTTGCAGGGCATGGCGCAGGTTGTGCACCGCTTCGTGGATCTGCGCCGGGCGGTCATGGCCGCGCAGCGAGCGTTTGCTGACATCGATGCGCACCCGCACGCCTTCAAGGGCGACGGCCTGATCGCTCAGGGACTGACGGCCGGCGTCGGTCACGCTGTAGCGTTTTTTCCCGCCTTCGGCGTCGCCCAGGATCAGTTCGCTTTCCTCCAGGAAGGTCAGGGTCGGATAGATCACGCCAGGGCTGGGGCTGTAAGCCCCGTCGAACATGCCTTCGATCTGTCGGATCAGGTCATAGCCGTGGCAGGGCTGGTCGGCGATCAGCGCCAGCAGCAGCAGTTTCAGGTCGCCGGGGGCGAACACCCGCGGGCCGCGGCCGCCGCGTTCGCGGCCGGGTCGCCTTTCGAAGCCGTCGTGGCCGTTGCCGTGTTCGCGGTGGGGGGAATGATGGTCTCTCATTGGGCTTTCTCTCGTCGTGTTTAGATACAACTTAAGATATATCTTTTAGGTTCTGCAAGCGCGACCGACCGAAGGCGTGGCTGTCGATCAAGGAGGGGTGGCGAAAATGTCGTTTGAAATGGCGCTTTCGTCTCTCTATAAAAAGCCGGATGCGGAGGCAAAAAAACCGAGATTAGTGTTAACTCTCTAAAACATCCGTTTTCGCCTTTATTTATTGAAAGTGTCGTATCCGTCTGACAGAAGTTGCTGAGGCGTTTGCGCAGGTTTTAATTTGTGAAGTGGCTTCGTGTAGTCTGGCTCTTACAGTTGCTCAGTGTTTTTCTGAATTTTCCAGTATTTTTCTTTCTGCTTCCGTGGCACACGGGCTACGCCACTGTGGGAACTTGCCTGCTTACTTCAAAGATGAATTGCTTGAACATTGTTCGGCGTTGGAAGTTCTGCGGAACATAAAACTGCTCGTGACGGTTTTTGTTCTTTTGCAACTTTCAATGAACCGAAAACCTTATAGAGACAGGTACTGAAATGATGTTCAAGAAATTCGCAATCGCCGCTCCACTGGCCGTTCTCGCGCTGGGTTCCTCCATGGCGTTCGCCGCGGGTGAGGCCCGTCATTCGATCAGTCTGGTCGCCCATGTTCCCACCAACGGTTTCTATGTGGTTCCGACCGACTTCGACTTGGTCAACAAGGATCAGGACATGAGCTATCAGCCGAGCACTGGCAAGATGCGCGAAGTCAATGGTTTCTTCGACGTACGCAATAACAACGGTTCGGTTCATGCGAGCCTTGAAAGTGTTCCGCAACTGATCTACGGAAACGAAGTCATCGACCTTAAAGTTGAGTTCAACAATAAAGAGCTCAACCAGACCCCGCAAATGGTGGTCGGTGAGTCCGAATCCGATGTCAACTACCGCGCGCCGCTGAAAATCAGTGCCAAAGGCAACAACTTCCAGCCGGGCGATTACACCGGTGTCGTCGCCATGACGTTTGACGCTGTCCCTCCTGTGATCACGCCTTGATCGGGCGATCTGCGCTGACGGCTCAGTAACGTTTTCGGCGGGACGAACCGACCGGTTTGTCCCGCCGGACTCCAACCCGTTCGAAATCAGAGTAAGCGTTCATGTTCCCGATGACACCCATCGCGGTTGCACTTGCGTTGTTGTTTTGCGGTAGCGCGGCGGCAGCCCCCGTTTCCTTGGGTACGACACCTCGCGGTCTGCTGGCGCAAGCCAAGGGTTTGCCGGCGGATTTCGAGCAGCATTTTTTTGATGTGCCGCTGGCGGTCAGGGTCGAACTCGATCAGCAACCCCTGGGCGAGGCGCTGGTGGTGCTGTCGCGCGACGACCGCATCACGCTCCTTGAATTCACCGACACCAGCGAGAACCGCTACGGCCCCGCCGAGCGGGAGAAGTGGGCGGCCTACCTCAAGGGCGGCGTGTCGCTGGGGGATTGCACCGGGTCTTGTCCGGATCAGGTGCTGGCGGTGCACTACAACCTGCAAAGCTCGCTGGTCTCGATCCTGACCCGCGACGCCGAGCGCGATCTCGAAGCCAAGCGCTACCACGATCAGCCCGAGGAAGGCAGCAGCGGCCTGATGTTGCGCAACCAGCTCAACCTCAACGGCGGCCAGGGCCAGGACACGGGCGGTCGTCTGGGCCTGGAGGCCAGCGGCAGCCTGGGCAACTGGAGCCAGACGTTCAACATGCAGATGGCCCGCATGGGCGGCCCGGACGACAAGCTGTACCACGCCGTGCATGAGCTTTACACCCAGCGCGAACTGCAAGGCAGTTTCTTTCGCCTGGGCTATTTCACCCCAAACTCCGAAGGCCTGACCCGCCAGCCCCGTACGTTCGGCACCAGCCCCGACACGGCGGTCGGTGTGATGTACGGCAGCTCCGACAGTCTGGCCATCAACAGTGCGATGCCCAGCGTCTACCCGATCTACGTCACGGCCAACCGTCAGGGATCGGTGGAGATCTACCGCGACGGCTTGCTGATCAACACCCAATCGGTGCCTGCCGGCCTGCAGACCCTCGACACCCGGCCTTTGCCCGGCGGTATCTATGAAGTGGAAGTGCGCCTGGTCGAAGACGGCCAGATCACCTCCAGCACCCAGGAACTGGTCTACAAGCCGAGCAACTGGCGCAACCTCGACGAGCGCTGGCGCTACAACCTGTTCGCCGGCGAGGAAAGCAAACTGCTGAGCAACTGGGATCGGCAGGCCAGCGGCGACGTCACGGCAGGCGCATCGGTCAACTACCTGGCGCACCCGCGCGTGATTCTCGGGCTGTCGGCACGCCAGATCCGCGAGAAGCTGCAGTACGGCACGTCCATCGACTGGACGCTGGCCGACCGCATCAGCCTGTACGCCAACGCCTACCGGACCCAGGACCACGGCACCGGCCTGGATCTGCAGAGCCTGTTCAACTACGGGGCCGGCAGTGTGATCTTCAGCCACACCCGCAGTTGGCTGGACACCACCGACCTGTACGAAACCTTGCCCGACGGCACGCGGGTGCGCCAACGCAACGTGTTCGTCGGCCAGACCAGCAACTCGTCGCTGGCGGTCAACCACCGGCTCGACCAGCGCAATTCGCTGAACGCACGGGTGTCGCACAGCGAAGGCAACGTCGAGGGCATGGGGCTGGATCTGGGCTGGAGCCGGCGTGCGGTGCTGTTCGGCAACGACGCCAACTGGCGCCTGTCGCTGTTCGACCGGCCGGGCAGCTACAGCAGCGGCCAGGATCGCAACCGGGGCGTGGACCTGAGCCTGAACCTTGCGATCGGCGCACCGGGCCAGCAGTTGACCGGCAGCCTCGGTTCGCGCACCGCCCGTGACGGCGGGCGGGACAACAACGCTTCGTTCGGCTGGCGCAAAGACTTCAAGGATCACGTCCTGCAGAACGTTTCGGTGACGGCGCTGAGCGACACCTATGGCCTGGGCCTGACGAGCCTGGCCAATTTTCGCACCGACACCGTCAACGGCGACGGTTTCATCCAGCGCTCCTCGTACAACGACAACTTCACCGGCGGCCTCAACCTCGACAGCACGCTGGTGGTAGGCGGACAGACACTGATGATGACCAGTGAATACGAAATGCGCGGGGCCGGGATGATCGTCGATGTGGAATCGGACATCGAAGGTATCGTCCTGCGCGCCGATGACCTCAGCGGAGGCGGCGCGGCGCTGAAGCCGGGGCGCAATTTCATCCCGTTGACCGCGTACCGCAACAGTTCCGTGAGCTTCGATTTCGAGGGCAACCACGTGCCGGCCGCCACCATCGCCCCGGCGCGCACCCGTTACCACTTGAACAAGGGGGGTGTGGATTACCGCCAGGTCCGGGTGATGAAGACCCTGACCGTGCTCGGTCGCTTGGTGGACGGGCAAGGCCGGCCGCTCAAGGGCCATCACGTGATCAACCACGCCAGCCGCGGCGTCACGGAAGTCGACGGGTTTTTCTCGATGGAGATGAACGCCGGGTCGCCGACCCTTGAGGTGCGGCGGGAGAACAATTTGCTGTGCCAGTTCCGGCTGAACGAGAAGGATCATCGCAGCGAGAACAACGTGCTGATGATCGGGGATCTGCGCTGCACGCCGGACACCCTGGCCGATCTTTCCTCCACCGAGCAGAAAGCGGGCTGACCCATGAGACGATTGAGGGAGAGGCTGTGCCTGATGGCGGTGCTGTGGACGTCGTCGGCGCAGGCGGCCAACCACGAAATCAGGGCAAGGTTTCAGCCCGACTCGTCGCAGCCGAACAAGAATGAGTTCGTCAACCAGACGCCGAACAGCGGGTACTGCGCCACCTACCCGGACATTTGCAAGCGTGACGGCATATTCAGTATTCAGATGCCGGTTCGTTTCGATTCCGCCCGGCCGCTTCCTGTCGGTGAAACCGTGGGGGTGAAGGTGCCCGCCGACTGGCGGCGTTTGACGGTCACCCATCGGGACACGGGGCAAACCGAAACCGTTGAGATACGCATCAGCGGTGTCGGATCGACGTATGTCCTGAGCGAGTCGGCCGAGAGTCTGGTGGGGGAAAGCGGCACGCCGATTCTGGGGCACTGGAAACTGTGGAGCGGCACCTGGGTCAATGCGCCGGCGCCGTGCGTTGTCACTGGCGTGGGCGCCTATACGCCCACCACCTATCGGTTTTTTTGGCGGACTCCGGTTCAGGAGGCGTGCATCAAGCAGCCGGCTTACCCGATCCCGCACATGTATTTCAGTATGCTCGATATCGCCTACGAACTGCGCACGCCGAACCCGCTTGGCATGTCGTCCGGCGAATACACCGGTTCGCTGGCCTACAGAATGGGGCCTTCAGCCGCAGGCGACGGTTTCGAAATGGGGGCGCTGGTTCCGGACGACGATACGTTGGCCCTGGACTTCGTGCTGGACGTGCAGCACACCCTCAAGGCCGAATTGCCGCCGGGCGGCAACAAGGTCGTGATGGAGCCGGTGGGAGGATGGCAGCGCTGGCTGGAGTCCGGGCAGCGTCCGACCGAGATCTACCGCGACCAAGCGTTTTTCCTGTCCGCCTCGTCGCGGTTCAAGGTCATGCTGGTCTGCGACATCCAGCCTGTTTTCCAGGGGCCGTGCCTGTTCTCGAACCGCGACGGCGCCTATTCCAGTTTTCAGGTCTCGCTCACGCTGCCGGCAGGCATTGGCGGCCCGGGCGGCGGCGACCGGTGGAGCGGTCCGCTGGCGCACAATCAATGGACAGGCCCCTTCGAGCCTGCCCGCTACATCGACCGGAAGCCTGCAGCCCTGCGTTTTTTCGTCGTTCCCCAGGCCATTCCGGCACTGATCGGTTACGGCGGCACGTTCCAGGGCGGCGTCACCATCATTCTGGATTCGGAAGTGTGAATCCGGGTTCTTCCCTCTCATTCTCAAAGGATCGAAGACGATGAAACGTCTGTGTTTGCTGTGGGTGTTCGGCGGATTCTGCGCAACGGCAAGCGCCGGCCCGCAGATCAATGTCGGCACGGTGTACGACTATCTGGACGGCGCCCAGAGCACCTACCTCAAGCGTGTGTTCAACAGTGGCGACAGCACCGCGTTCGTCAAGGTCAATGTGCTGGAGATCGTCTACGACAGCGACGGCACGCCCAGGGAAATCCCGGTCGAGGCCGCCTCCGGCGGCAGCCTGCGCAACGGGCTGATGGCCAGCCCGGCGCGGCTGATCATCCCGGCGGAGGGCATGCAGGGCACCCGTTTGCTGTACATGGGCGAGCGTGACCGTGAGCGCTATTTCCGGGTGCGCTTCGTGCCGGTGGTGCCGGAGAAGGAAGATGATTTCGTGGTCTCCAGCGAGGAGCGCGAAGACTACAAGAAGAGCCTGTCGGCGGGCGTCAACGTGATGACCGGGTTCGGCACGGTGTTTTTCGTGCGACCGGCCAGCACACGGTATGACACGGTGCTCAACGATACGGACACCCGCTATGAAGTGCGCAACAACGGCAACACGGTAGTGGTGGTCGATGAGTTCAAGAGCTGCTCGCTGAGCGACGAGGCCGATTGCGGCGCCACCGTCAAACACCATGTGATGGCCGGGCGTACTTTCAGCTTCGACAAGGAAAAGGGGCGCGAGTACCGCTTCAAACTGGTCGAGGGCGAGCGCCGGCAAGACATGAAGGTTGTCAGCCGATGACCTCGGCGCATGACGCAACAGGGAGCAACATGAACAAACCCTGCGCTTTCGCCCTCCTGGCGGCTATCGCCGGAGCGTTCGCCACCCACGCTTGGGCGGCTCGGGAAACGCTCGACATCGACGTGTCGGTGACCGTCCCTACCCGTGGGTTCTACATCCTGCCGGCGGAGCCCGACTGGATCCATCGCCAGCAGATCCTGCAATGGAACTACCCGGACTCGACGCTGGGTGGCTTGAGCAAGAACTTTGATGTCCGGCACGACACCAGCGCGATCGAGGCGCGCCTGGAAAGCGTGCCGTACCTGTCGACGGGCAGGGCGGGCGAGGAGATCGGCCTGCGCGTGCGCTTCAACAGCGTCGAGCTGAGCGCCGATCCGGGCTTTCGCCAGGTGCTGACCAAGGACGAAGCGGCGGCGGGCAAGCGGGTGCCGTTGGAGATCGACCCGATCATGCCGGCCGGCGGCTACAAGCCTGGCGAGTACAGCGGCAATGTGCTGCTGCTGTTCAACGCCAATGCACCGGCAGGCTGAGCAGGGCCGACCGGCCGTGGGTGCCGTCGGGGAGACGGCGTGCGTATCGATGCGAGGGAATTGACATGATCAAGCAAGTGACCGTTGCCGTGTCCGTAGGCGTTTCGGCATTGCTGGCCTGCGCGGCATTCGCGGCGCAGGAGAAACGCCTCTTCGAAGTGTCCATCGACATTCCGGCCCTGGAGTTCTACGTGATCCCCAGCGAGTCGGACTGGATCCACCTTGCGCAGCACCTGCCATGGCGTCCGGCCACATCGACGCTGGGCGGCTTGCGCAAACAGTTCGATGTCAAGACCGACAGCAGCGCCATCGAAGCGCGGCTGGAGAGTTTTCCCGTCTTGTCCGGCGGACAGGACGCCCGGGATGACATCAGCCTGCACGTCACCTTCAACGGTACGGAGTTGAGCAACAACCCGGTTCCCCGCCAAGTGGTGTCCCGCGAGGAAGCGGTGGCGGGCAAGCGCGTGCTGCTTGAAATCGTCCCCAGGATGAATGCCGACGGCTACAAGCCGGGCGACTACCACGGCAGCGTCAACATCATTTTCAACATAGCGGCGCCGGCGGGTTGACCACCGGGACGCACGAAACCATTTGCTCACCAGGAGCTGAACCATGACTTCACCCTTGAACAAGGCGAACCGGCAGGCCGGTCCATGCGACGGACCGCCACCGGAGGTGGCTTGCGGGTTGCCCCCTATGATCCATGCGCCGCAGACCCCGGCCGATATGACTGCTACCGAGCAGGAGGCAGGCTGACCCATGAAACGATCGAGTTGCTGGCTGGGACTGCTGGCGGTGTTGTTCCTGTCGCCGGCCCAGGCGCTCAATCTGGAGATCCGGGCGCTGTTTCGGCCTGATCCGTCACAGCCGGGTAAAAACCTGTTCGTCAACCAGACGCCGAACAGTGGCTACTGTGTGATTAACCCGGTCGAATGTGCGAACAACGGTATGTTCAGCATTGAGATACCCACCCGCTTCCATGTCGGGCGCGCGATCGTGCCGGGTGAGGGCGTCGGGATACAGGCACCGGCCAATTGGCGGCGGTTGACGGTGACCAACGCCATCACGGGCGACAGCGAAACTGTGGAGGTGCGCATCATCGGCATTGGCTCGACCTACAGGCTGTACCAGTCGGCCGCCAGCCTGGTGGGTGTGACCGATCCGCTTGAGGGGCACGAGAAACTCTGGTCCAGCAGTTGGGTCTACGCTCCCTCGCCGTGCACCTACAGCGGTGTCGCGTACTATTCGCCCGAGACCTACCGGTTCTTCTGGAAAGTCCCTGTCGAAAGCGCCTGCACGAAGGTGGCCGCCTACCGGATTCCGGCGATGGCGTTCGATAACCTCGATTTCGCTTATGAACTGCGTACGCCCAATCCTCTGGGCATGTCGTCGGGGCAGTACACCGGCTCCCT
This sequence comes from Pseudomonas sp. B7(2017), assembly GCF_002112745.1. Taxonomy (NCBI): domain Bacteria; kingdom Pseudomonadati; phylum Pseudomonadota; class Gammaproteobacteria; order Pseudomonadales; family Pseudomonadaceae; genus Pseudomonas; species Pseudomonas sp. B7(2017). The sequence goes on from NZ_NEIP01000002.1 coordinate 91,941, forward strand.
GACCTACACCCTGGGGCCTGCGGGCGATTTCCAGATGGGTTCGACGATGCATCCGGTCGACACCACGCTGACCCTCGACTTCGTGCTGGACGTGCAGCACACCCTCAAGGTCGAGCTGCCGCCGGGCGGCAACAAGATCGTGATGGAGCCGGCGGGAGGGTGGCAGCGCTGGCTGGAGTCGGGCAAAAAACCGGTGGAGGTTTTCCGCGAGCAGAAGTTTTTCCTGTCTGCCTCGTCACCCTTCAAGGTGATGCTGGTCTGCCACTGGTCCAGCGGTGGCCCCTGCAGCATGGGCAACGGCCAAGGGGGCGCTACCGAGTTTCAGGTGGGCTTGACGGTTCCGGGAGGCATCGTCGGCCCAGGCAACACCGACGGGTGGTCGGGCACATTGATGCATAACACTTGGTTGGGGCCCTTCGAACCTGCCCGCTACATCGACCGGCGACAAGGTGTCCTGCGTTTTTTCATCAAGGATGCCATGGCTATCGACCAATTGCTTTACACCGGCGGAACGCATCAGGGCAGCGTCACCATTATTCTGGATTCGGAGGTGTGAACCTCGGGGGTGACCGCCAATGGGCAGGGAACCGTTTACTCAGCAGGGAGCTGAATCATGACTTCACCATTGAACAAGGCGAGATGGCAGGCCGGCCTGTGCGGCTGGCTGCTGTCGACGGCGGCTTACGGGCTGACTCAGGAAATCCGTGCCGTGTACATTCCCGATCCGGCTGATCCGCAGACCAACAGGTTCGTCAACCAGACACCGCAGAGCGGTTACTGCGCCATCGTTGCCAATGATTGCAAGCCGATGTCAGGGGTGCGGATTCCTGTGCGTTTCAGTTCGGTGCAGGCGATGGAGCCGGGCCACACCTTGCGCGACGGCGCCATGTTTAATTTCCCGGCACAGTGGCGCAGCCTGGAAGTCAGGCATGTGTTCACTGGCGAGACGGCCACCGTGGGCATGCGCATCGGCGGACTCGGCTCTGAATATGTGCTGAGCGACACAGCCGCCAACTTGACCGGCGATCATGGGGGGATTCCCAACCGGGCCCACGATACCTTGTGGGGAGGTCGCAGTTGGGGCTCGGCGCCTCCACCGTGCCTGCCCGCAGCCGCGGCGGTCGCTGGCGACGACAATTACCGTTTCTTCTGGTTCACGCCTGTCATCGGCACTTGCGCCAAACAGACAGCCTTCACGATCCCGTGGATGACCTACAGCTACCTCGACGTGGCTTATGAGTTGCAAATGCCCGACCCGTTGAAAATGTCGGCGGGCCTCTACACAGGTGAACTGACCTACGGCGTGGGGCCCGGCATGGATTTCGACACCGGCGACAACCTGCTGCCCGACAGCTCGCAGGTCACCTTTCGCTTCGTGCTGGATGTGCAGCATGTTCTGAAGGTCGATATTCCACCGGGCGGCAACAAGGTCGCGCTGGTGCCGCAGGGCGGCTGGAGCGCTTGGTTGCACCAGGGTCGCAAGCCGGAGCGGCTGTTCCGCGACCAGGCCTTCACCATCACCTCCTCGTCGCGGTTCAAGATGTTTTTCGAATGCCAGCACGGCGGGCTGCAGTCGTGCGGACTGCGCAGCCAGAACGGCGGCGGTGCGCCCGCCCAAGTGTTCCTGAGCGTCAGCCTGCCCGACAGCATCACGGACAGCGACGGCCGGCCGGTGCGCCGCCAGCCGCTGTCGGCAAACCCCGATGCTCCGGTCTTCCAGCCGGGGCGGTTCCTGGATCGCACCATGGGCACCCTGCATTTCGAAGTGCCGCGCAGCTACGTCGAGGACATGCTGCAACCCGGTCAGGCCAACCGCTACGTCGGCAACGTCACGGTGATCTGGGACTCGGAGGTCTAGCGGTCTCCCGTCACGGCCACGGTCGGTGTTGCGGGCGGCTGACATTGGGTGTGGGTACCCGGTTGCAGGTATGGCGTGAGGATCGGCGCCATGCCCTTGAGTACCTGCACCGGGAGGGCCGAGGTGAAGGTGAAGCTCTCTGCCGAGCGCCCAGGCACGAACGCGGTCAGGGTGCCGAAATGGTTGCTGCCTATATAGAACACGAACGTGGCAGTGCGGTTGAGCGACTTGGAACTGAGGATGCGCCCGCCGGAGCCGATGGCCTCGATACGGTTGTCGCCGGTGCCGGTCTTGCCGCCCATGGTCAGCGGGCTGCCGTCGGCCAGTTTGAAACTGCCGGAGACCCGTTTGGCGGTGCCTGAATCCACCACTTGGGAAAGCGCTTCGCGCATGGCGGTGGCAACCTCGGACGGCATGACCCGTTTGCCCACGTGCGGGTCACTCACCAGCCGTGTTTCGTAAGGCGTGTCGGCGGCGAAGTGCAGGCTGTCGATGCGCAGGGTCGGCATGCGCACGCCGTCGTTGAGGATGGTGCCGATCAGTTCGGCCAGCGCCGCCGGACGGTCGCCGGAGCTGCCGATGGCGGTGGCCAGGGACGGCACCAGGTGGTCGAACGGGTAGCCGACCTTCTGCCAGCGCTGGTGGATCTCCAGGAACGCCTCGATCTCCAGCATGGTGCGGATGCGGCTGTCGCGGGCCCCCTTGTGCTTGCTCTTGAACAGCCAGCTGTAGACCTCCTGGCGCTCGAACTGGCTGGCCTTGACGATCTGCTTGAAGTCGGCGTCCGGGTGGTTGAGCAGGTAGCCCATCATCCACAGGTCCAGCGGGTGCACCTTGGCGATGAAGCCCTGGTCCGGCAGGTCGTAGGTGCCGGGCCCGTAGGCCAGGTAGAGCCGTTCCAGGCGTTCGTCGGTGAGTTTCTCGGTGAGCTTGGCGCCCTTGAGGTGCGAGCGCACGAAGGTGTTGAAGTCTTCCTGGCTGGCGTTGGGCAGCAGGTAGCGGTGCACGGCGGCCATGCGGATCGGGGTCGGGCGCATGCTGTCGAGGAAGGTGTCGAGGCGCGCCTGGGTGTCCTTGTTGCGGTATTTCTTCCAGAACTTGAGCAGGAACGAGGTGCCTTCGCGGTCGGCAAAGGAGGCCAGGTATTCCTGGCGCCGGGGGTCGCGGTCGTCCTTGAGCAGCTCGGCGCTGTTGTTGGGGCCGGAATAGGTGGTGTAGCGCACCAGGTCGCGCATCAGGCGGATGAACGGCAGGTTGATGGATTCGCGCAGGGCATCGCGCAGGGTCGGCATGCGGCCGTTGTCTTCCTTGCGGAAGTTGTGGAACACGTGCAGGCCGCCGCCGGTGAAGAACGCCTCGCCGGGGCTGGCCGAGTACTTGCGGTCGAGGGCGGCACCGAGCATTTTCGAGAGGTCGCGGTCCTTGTTCTCGATCAGGTAATCGACCGCCCAGCGGCTCAGGCGGTCCTGGTCGGGCACGTCGACCTTCTTCAGCTCCGGCACGCTCAGGCCGGCGTACTTGTCGTGCAGCTCGGCGATGATCTGCAGGTAGGTGGTCAGCACGCGCATTTTGGCCGTGGAGCCCAGTTCCAGTTTGCTGCCTTCGTTGATGTCGAAAGGCTGGTCGGTGCTGTCGGTCTGCACCCGCACGCGCGAGCCGTCCGGGGTCAGCTCGAACAGGGTGAAGCTGTAGCGCACCTGGGTGGTGCTGGTGGGCGTGAGCAGGCGCTCGCCGATCAGGCCGATCTGTTTGGCGAACTCGGGGTCGGCGAGTTTCTTCAGGTACTCGGTGGCCTGGGTCTGCAGATCGCCCTGCAGGGTGCTGGTGGCCGACAGGTCGAGGCGGTCGAGATCGTACAGCGGCCGGTTGAGCATCGTGGCCAGACGGCTGCGGGCGACGCTGATGCCTTTGTTGGTCTCGATCGGCTGGATGGTCGGCTGGGTCTGCCAGTCGCGGTAGCTCACCTTGCTGGCCAGCGCGGCTTCGGCCAGCGGGGCGTCGATCACGCCGTTCTGGCGCAGCAGGCGCAGGTGGCTGTCGGTGAGGTCGGCGAGTTCTTCGCGGCCCTTGGTCAGGTAATGGGACGGACGGCGCTGGGCGATCATCAGCGAGAGCATCTCGCGCAGGGCCAGGCCTTTGGCGGCCATGGTCTTGGCGTCGGCGGCGGGGCTGTTGAGCTGTTCGTTGGCCTCGGCGAAGTCGCTGCCGTACCACACCCGCAACCCCTCGGCCATGCCGTGCACTTCGCCGTGGCCGGGCACCGCCGACAGGGGCACGCTGTTGAGGTAGTCGCGCACGATGTTCTGCCGCGCCGCCAGGGTTTCAGGCCCTGCCTGATAGGCCCGCACGCTGGCGGAGATCATCTGGCGGATCTTCTCGGCGCCCGACACCGTCAGGCCGTCCGGCGAATGGCGGTATTTCTCCAGTTGCGTGGCCAGTGTGCTGCCGCCGGCGGACTGGCCGGGCAGGTGGAGCATCTTGGCCACCTGCGACCACGCGGCCATGCCGAAGCGCGGCCAATCCACCGCCGGGTTGGCCAGCGGTTGTTTGGGGTCGAGCAGGAAGCGGTTCTCGATGAACAGCAGGCTGTTGACCACCACCGGTGGAATCGAGTCGAAGCTGGCGTACAACTGTTGTGGATAGTTGTACTGGTACAGCGGTGCGGCGCGGCAGTCGGTGATCGACAGCCCCGCCTGGATCTTTTCGGAATAGGGCACGAACAGGCCCTTGTCGGTGTAGCCGAGCAGGGCCGGTGAAAAACGGGTCTGCTCGGTGATCACGTAGGAACGCTTGAGCAGGCGCGGCAGAAATTCGTCGAGGGCGCTGTAGCCCAGGCGCAGGTCGAACGGCCCGTTGCCGGGATAGCGGATCGCCTCGCTGGGGCCCTGTTCCAGCGTATAGGTCAAGGATTGCGCGTACTGGCTGACCTCGCGGGACTGAAAGCGCGAGGTGCGGATTTCCTTGGTCGCCGCCAGGCCCACCACCACGGCAATGATCAGCACCAGCAGCCAGAACGCCTTCCAGCCATGCCGGGTACGGCTGCGGGGCGGTTTTTCAGGGACAGGCGCTTGATCCACACGGTCAGTCGGAATCACGTTTTCACTCGAATCGGTCTGCAGCAAAGCGCCCATAGTCGATTGATCCATTCACGCAGATTGATCGGACTTGTCTGAAGCTTAGACGGTGGTTGGAACAGGTGAAAATTTTGTGATGGAACGAGCGGTGGCCGCTGCCGACCGGTCGGGGGTGACCGGAAGCAGCGGCCTCGGGGATCAGCGTGTGGGCGCGCTGTCGTTTCCGAGCAGGTTGTGCTTTTCGAGCAGCGCTTTCGTCTTGTTGCGACGTGATTGCTGTTTCTCGTACCTGATGTCCTTGGATTTTGCCTCGTACTCGTTCTCCGTCAGTTCTTTGCGTTCGTACTGATCATCAAGCTCTGCCAGTTTTCGGGTGTATTGGGCGACGTCTTGATCAAGAGTGTCACCGTATTGTGCCTTGAGAAAATTTTCCCAGAATTCGAGTTCGAGCATCCCGTTGACCAGGCCGTCGCCCGCCTCCAGCGAAAGGACGGTCCTGTAAGCCGCGTCGAGCATGTCGTGGCTGACCCCACCGATCTGCCGGTACAGCATGCGCTCGGATTGCCAGGGCAATCCCAGACGTGCGCTAAGACCGATCTGGTAGGCGAGATAGATTTCAACCTCTTCCGCTCGGCTTGGGCGTTTGCGGACTTCTTCCCGGGCGATGGTGTTCACGCTTTCCAGACGTGCGGCCCCCTTGGCCAAGGCCAGGAGACGGCGTTCCAGTTCCTCATGGGACGTCGAGTAGTCATAGGCCTGTGACGCGAGCACCAGTACCCCTATCTTGTTGAACTCCTCGGTGACGGCGTCGACGCAGGTTTCCGGGTTCTCTATCGTTGCGAATACGTCCTCACGCAACTGCGTATTCAGATCCATTGCCTCGATCACATTCCAGACCCGGCGCGCGAGCTGCTTGCGTAGCTCTTCATCTGCGGCGGTGTAGTCGGCGGATCGGGTCAGCCGGTTGATGACCTTGAAAAAGCCTTTGCTTTTCTCTTCGGCCTTCAGGCTTTGCCAAGCTTCCTTGCGCTGCTCACCCAGCCCCGGATCGGGTTTGAACAGCAGCGAGTCGGTCTCCAGCGGCCACTTTTCAATGTCGTTTTCGGTGGGCTGCTCAACGTTGACTTCTTTAGGTCTGCCTACTTTTTCGCGGTAGTCGAACAGCCGTTTACGTTCATCTTCCGGCAGTTTCCACTGGGAGATCCGGGTGCGGGCCACGATCCACGCTTCGGGTGAGTCACGCGTGACGTTCAGTACCTTCGGTACGGTCTGGATCGGACTGCCGGTCAAATCGACATTAAGGCCACGAGGGCGGGGTCTGCTCAACAACCCGACCGGCCAGTCCGTGAGGTTGGTCCTGCGCAGTGACAGCACCCTGAGATCGGGCATGTCGCAGACATCGGGCGGTAGGGTCAACGGGTTACTGTCCAGTTGCAGGGTCTGCAGTGCGGTCAGCTGTCTGAGGCCCTCCACGGAGGCGTCCGTCAGGACAATCCGGTTATCGTTCAGGCGCAGGGTTTCCAACCCCTTCATCGAGTAGACCGCTTCAGGCACCTCGGTCAGGTCACAGTTGCGGGCGCTGAGCCGGCGCAGTCGGGGGAAGTCCTTCAGCATCCCCGTGGCGCGCGCGGAGAATCTCATGTTGTCCAGGTTCATCACAGTGATCTGATCCAGGTATGTCTTGATGTCCATCTCAAGCAATTTTTTCCACCAGGATTCCAGCTCAAAGCCAAGCAGTTCCTTCGACAGATCCAGGATGTATCCGTCGTCGAAGCGGATGTTGCGTACACCGAACACGTTGGACTCACGCCTGAAACAGGCTTTCATCCTTTGGATGATGTGGTGGGCGTTGCGGGGCGGGATCGACGGCTCGTCAGGCAGGGGGCTGGACATCCGTACGCCCCAGTTATCCAGCGCCGTATCAATCTCGCGCAACTGGATCTCCAGTTTTTCCACCACTTCGATGGGGTCGGTGCCGACGGGCAGGGATCGTATGAACGTATCGCGCTCTGTCTCTCTCAGTCGCGGATACAGGCGTTGCACGCGTTTCTCCAGCACCGTGAATGTTCGGCCGGGACGGTGGAAGAAGGAGACGATCCAGTTCCAGGTGGCACGCAGCATCCAGTGGGTTTCTTCGGCGGCCACCGGGCGCAAAGGCGCCGTCAGCATCGCCTTTCGGCGCACCTCGGGCGAGAGATTCTTGTCCGTCAGCCACTGGCGAAGGATCGGGCCGTCCCCCGGCTTCAGATTGAATCCCGATTTTTCGGGCAAGGCCTGCAGGATCGCTTCGTATACGGTCTGGGCGTCGAACAGCGGGTTGCGGCCACCATCGAGGACAGCGTAGTCGCCCCGCTGGCGGCGCAGCAGCACACGGCGGTGGGAGGCGTCTTGGGGGCCGACGCTGCTGCGCAAGGTGTTGTCGAGATTGTCGTCACGGATCTCGATACGCACATCCTTGAGCGCCTTGCGATCCATCACCGTCTCCAGGGCCAGGCGCTCGGTGTCGGCGGTCAGCGGACGACTCTTGTAGAACCCTTCATACGCTCGGGCGAGGCGGATCTCGAACGCGCATTCACGGGCCTTGACCTTGAAGTCGTGTGGCAGGCGGCGTCGACTGGCCAGCGCCTCCAGGGCAGCGGGCGGTGCTTCCCCGATCAGCCGCTCGGCAATGGCTGCAGACAGTTCAGGGTGCAGCCCCTGCAGGCGGCGAGCGTGCGGATCCTGGCTTTGCTCGCGACTGCCGTAGGTGTGGTCCGCAATCGACTCGGCGCGCGAATCCAGCATGTCCGCCAAACGATTGCGCAGCGCCGGCAAACGTTCGCTCACCGGCACGTCCGGTCCGAGCAGGCGTTTCATCTGCGAGTCATCGAGGAACCCGACCACGGCCACCGGCAGATCGCCGTTCAGCACCTGCGTCTGGCTGACGGACAAGGTGGAGTGCGGACTGGCCTTGGGATTGCCGTAGCGGTAGTGGCCACCGTTGAAGTCGGATCCGTGAAACACTTTCAAGGCGCATTCGGGCGGCCATCCCGGTAATTCGGTGACTATCTGGGGGAACCACGTATCTCTCGGGTCAAGCGCCGCGCCTGTGCGAATCCGCCGTTTCGCCAGACCGACATCCTCGAACGCCTTGAAACGCTTGAGGGTATCGTCCAGGAGGAGCGGGGGCGGAGCGTTATCGGCGTGCATGCGTTGCAGCGTCTCGACATCCGTGGCACTGATCCGGCGTACGTGTTCCAGCTGCTCGGCACTGAGCCCGTCGGTGCTGTGGCCGAGCCGGCGCATGAGCGTGGCGCTGTCCCACTCGTAGGGGTTTTCGCTTTCGTACCGCCAGGCGCCACGGCCGTTGTGCTCCAGCCTGGGCTCGTAGGCGTCGGCGCGATTGGGGTGGCGGATGCGGTACTGCCCGCTGGCCGGATCCTTGTGCACTTTCAGGTGACGGTTTACGAGGCGCAGTACATTGTCCCCCTCATGCCGGTACAGGCCTTGGGCGTCGGGCGTCAGGGTGTCGGGCAACGCCAGACTGTGTTCGTAGGGCGCGATGTCCGGATACCACAGGCGTGTCTCCCCGTTGGGCAAGGTCACCGCATGCATGGATTCGATTGTCGGTGACAGTTTGAGCTTGAACTCCCGGGCGATCGGGATGCCGGCCCCCACCGCGCCCAGCTGAACGATGTCGCTGACCACACCGACAATGTGCTCCGTGCCCTCGCGCCAGACACCTTCGGCCAGGTCGACCACGCCCTCGAGGGTTTCATTGGCCAGCTGATAGGCGGTGTAGGCCAGCATCAACTCGCCCAGGCCCGGCACGAAGGGAGCGACGACCATCACGGCGACGTTGAGGATCTCCAGGGCGATTTTCTCGATTCTGTCCCACCATGCCTGACGTTGCAGACGGTCGACGTCGGCGGTCGGGACGGCGAGCGTGCGCGCATCGTTGAGAACCTTGTTGGCCAAGCGCCGGTAGAGATATCTCCAGAGGGGTTGGGTGACGGGAAACAGCTCGAAACGCAGCGCCCTCAGATCCGGCGGATTTTCGCGCCAGGCCGGACGCGGGTCGCCCGCAGCCCAACCGTGAAAGGTAACGGGCGCCAGGTGCTGCGCCAGCCTGGCAAAGAATTGGCCGCGCTGCCCATGGTCGACGAACTGACTGAAGAACTGAAGGTAGCTCTGGCCGCTGGAGGCAAGCGTCTGGTTCTCCCGCAATTGCCAGAACAGTTCGTCCCTGAAGACGTTTGCGTTGCGGTATTGCTTGAGCGGATGCCGAGGGTCGTGGGGAACGTAGGCAATGACCGTATCCGAGATCAGCGGCTCGCCGGGCGTGGGAGCGATGAGCAGGATGCCGGTGAGCCTTGCCTCCAGCAAGCCCAGTTCGAAGAGCTGCATCGCCTGGCCTTTGAGCGCCAGGTTTGTCTGCCCGGAATGCAGCGCATTGATCAGGGTGAAGGCTTCAGGCGTGATGTCTCCGCTCGCCAGGGCCATTCGTGCGGCGGCCTTCAACGCGGTCCTCATGTTGTTCTGGACGCTGGTTTCCAGATAGGTGCGGGCGACGCGGTTCGTGGTGAGCAGCAGCGCCTCCAGACGCTCCTTGTAGCGTGCGCCGATGTCCAGGTCCCGGCACAACCGCTTGAACTGGTCGATGCTGATCAATTGCTTGATGGGATAAATGTCGTAGAGCCCCTTGTTCGGATCGGTCGAGATCAGGAAATCGGACGCGGCGTCGAATGTTTCATTTTGCGGAAAGTTGTGCAGGGCAGCGTCAAGTAATGAAATGGTCGTGGGTTTGAATCCACCAAGTTCAACTTTTTTATAGAGTCTTATGTGGATGTTTCTCACGTCGACATCAAGCTTGTACTGCTGAAGAAGTTTGTCCTTCAGCAAGGGTTCGGCGAATGTCCTCACATCCCTGAGTGAGGAGAATAATGTGTCGACAGCGTTTTGCGTCTCCCACGCCTGGCGGTTGCTGTAGGCCAGGTTTCGCTTGAGGCTGGCGTCTTCCGGGTTCATCCAGGCGGCACGTTGCGGCCGGATGTTGCGTAGTGCTTCGCTGCGGTGCAATGCCATATTGGCGAAGACCGGAGGGATGCGCGACTTTATCAATTCGTGATGTTTCCCTGAATAACTATTTGTTTCGCTCATGGCGTGTGCCCGTAATTAGGATAGGGGCTTCAGGCTAACGCCAGTGTTCAAGAAAAATAATTCAAAAGTTGGTGGGGTCGACGCGTCGGATAAAGAGGAAACATTTAAATCTGATATTTAAAAAGTAGGTGGCTACTACCTTTGTGCGCATCAGGATGCCTGTGCGCGCGATGGGGCGTTGGCGATTGTTTCTCTGCCGTGCGCATGACCGCCCCGCGCCGGGCGTGCGATACTCCGCGGCGTCCCGTTCACGACATTTTTTGCAAAACAACAGGTGGTCTGTTCTGTCGAAAGACGGTTCTGCAGGTTGTGTGGCTGTTTTCTGTGGTTTTTAAAGCGAAACTCTCTGTGGCGGGCTTTTTATACTGCATGCCCCGCCGATCCCGCAGGCGATGCCTGGGGGACGCCTTTGCCCACGAGGCAGACGCGGCACCGGCAAGCCCCGGCCCATCGGCCAAGGCTTCGCCGCTCGGTGGCCCTATCCAATAACAAGACGAGGATGTCTCCCATGCCAGTCGGCAACCACTCACCCCACGGCGAGACCGCCCAAGGCGGCCCGCTCAAGCGCGAGCTCGGCGAACGGCACATTCGCCTGATGGCGCTCGGCGCCTGCATCGGCGTCGGCCTGTTTCTCGGTTCGGCCAAGGCCATCGAGATGGCCGGCCCCGCCATCATGCTGTCCTACATCATCGGCGGCCTAGCGATCCTGGTGATCATGCGCGCCCTCGGCGAAATGGCCGTGCACAACCCGGTGGCCGGCTCGTTCAGCCGCTACGCCCAGGATTACCTCGGCCCGCTGGCGGGCTTTCTCACCGGCTGGAACTACTGGTTCCTGTGGCTGGTGACTTGCGTCGCGGAAATCACCGCCGTGGCGGTGTACATGGGCATCTGGTTCCCCGACGTGCCGCGCTGGATCTGGGCCTTGGCGGCGCTGGTCAGCATGGGCGGGGTCAACCTGATCGCGGTGAAGGCCTTCGGTGAGTTCGAGTTCTGGTTCGCCCTGATCAAGATCGTCACCATCATCGCCATGGTGCTGGGCGGCATCGGCATCATCGGCTTCGGCTTCGGCAACGACGGCGTGGCCTTGGGCATCTCCAACCTGTGGAGCCACGGCGGGTTCATGCCCAACGGCGTGCAGGGCGTGCTGATGTCCCTGCAGATGGTGATGTTCGCCTACCTGGGCGTGGAGATGATCGGCCTGACCGCAGGCGAAGCGAAGAACCCGCAGAAGACCATTCCCGACGCCATCGGCTCGGTGTTCTGGCGGATCCTGCTGTTCTACGTCGGCGCGCTGTTCGTGATCCTGTCGATCTACCCGTGGAACGAGATCGGCACCCAGGGCAGTCCCTTCGTGATGACCTTCGAGCGTCTGGGCATCAAGACCGCCGCCGGCATCATCAACTTCGTGGTCATCACTGCGGCGCTGTCGTCGTGCAACGGCGGCATCTTCAGCACCGGGCGCATGCTCTACAGCCTGGCGCAGAACGGCCAGGCCCCGGCCGGCTTCGCCAAGACCTCCGGCAACGGCGTGCCGCGCCGCGCCTTGCTGCTGTCGATCTTCGCCTTGCTGCTGGGCGTGCTGCTCAACTACCTGGTGCCGGAGAAAGTCTTCGTCTGGGTGACCTCCATCGCCACCTTCGGCGCGATCTGGACCTGGGTGATGATCCTGCTGGCCCAGCTCCGGTTCCGCAAAGGCCTGAGCGCCGCCGAACGGGGCGCCCTCAAGTACAAGATGTGGCTGTACCCGGTCAGCTCCTGGTTCGCCCTGGCGTTCCTGGTGCTGGTGGTGGGCCTGATGGCGTACTTCCCGGACACCCGGGTGGCGCTGTACGTGGGGCCTGCGTTCCTGGTGCTGCTGACGGCGCTGTTCTATGTGTTCAAGCTGCAGCCGAACCCTGCGGAGCAGGGCGCGGTGCGTTCGGCTTCATAAGCCCTGACGCCTGAAACACCTGAGCCCCGGCCCGCAAGGCCGGGGCTTTTGCGTTTGGGCAACGCGCTGGCGAGGGCAGCGGTGCGACCGTCGGTCTGAAAGGGGAGTGCGCAGCGACTTCCGGTGCCGGGCCATGCTCCAAACTCTATCGCTGTCGATTCCGCCAGCGATGGGAGGCGCAGGTTATGAGGATGACCGATCTTGTCGACCGCGAGCTGAGCCGCCATCAGGTCATGCGGTTCTTTGTGTTCGCGGCCTTTCTCTATGTCCTGCCGCTGATCCTCGCGGACTACCCCTACATCGACGACAACTGGCGGGCGCTGGCCGCCGGCAATGCCTGGGCCGGGCAAGGGCGGCTGTTCGTCGACTGGCTGTACAAGGCCCTGACGTTCAGCGACGCTGCGCCGAACATCTTCCCGCTGCCGTTGCTGCTGGCCACGCTGGCGATGGCGGCGGCCCTGACCCGGCTGACCTTCCACCTTTTCCCGCAACCTTGCCTGGCCGCTTGCCTGGTGCCGTTGCCGCTCTGGTACAACCCGTTCCTGCTGCAGAACCTGTCCTACCAGTACGACGGGCCGGCCACGGCGCTGAGCCTGGCGGCGGTGATCTGGGCGATCACCTACCGCAGCGGTTCCCGGATACGGCGCTGGCTGGCGCCGGCGGCATTGTTGGCGCTGGCGTTCGGGCTGTACCAGATCAGCGTCAACGTGTTTCTCGGCCTGTGCGCCGTGGAGCTGATCCGCGCCGTGCAGGCTCGCTTGCCCTGGCGAGACATCGGATGCTTGATCGGCGGCAAGCTCGCGCAGTTGCTGCTCGCGGTGCTGATCTACGGCGTCACGGTCTTGCCGTTCACGGATGCCTCACGCACTGAAATGCTGAACGGGGGCGCCAGCCCTCTGTCGCAGGTCGGCATCAACCTCGGACGGGTGGCGGAGAAGGTCGCGCTGCTGTTCAACGGCGGATACCTCGGGGTGTCCGTTGCGTTGGCGCTGTGTGCGCTGCTCGGCGCGGTCCGTGTGGGGCAGCGCCTGGCGCAGCGGCAGGAACCTGCCTGGAAGGACTCGCTGTTGGGTGCGGCTTGCCTGCTGACGTTGCCGCTGGCGGTGCTGATGGTGCCGGGCATGACCCTGGTGTTCCGCGACTTCAACGAGGGCGCGCGTACCCTGATGGGGTTCGGCGCGCTGCTGACATTGCTGGCCTATCTGGCGTACCTGGGGCTGGCGCCGCTGCACCGGCGGCTGCCGCTGCTGCTGGCGGTTGCGCTGTCGGCGTCGCTCTCGCTGTCGTTCGCCTACGGCCGGGTGCTGACGATGCAGAAGACCTTCGCCGACAGCGCCCTGCACAGCCTCAGCCAGGACATCGCCTCCCGCCCGGCGCTGCGCGAAGCCAAGCGGATCTACCTGTCGGTGACCTGGTCCGACCGCTGGCTGGCCGCCGCCGGCGGTTCGTTCCGCACGTTGCCGGTGCTGCGTTACCTGCTCAACGTCGACTTCTACATGCTCGCCGAGAACCTGCCCTCGGCGGGCATCACCAATGTGATCGCCGAACGCGAGCGGCGCAATGCCACCCATGTCGGCCAAATGGGCTATCCGCCGCTGGTGGACAGCCTGTACTACCGGATCTACCTGATCGGCGACTACGGTTTCATCGTCATGAAGGAGCCGCCCCACGGCCGTTCGCTGCAATGGTGAGCGGGCGCCGACCTGTAATTTCTGTCAGTAGACCGAGCGTTGCGCATGCCCTAGCGTTGGCCCGACATCGGGAGAGGCGGCGGCATGAACATGTTCTGGAAGGGAATCCTCACTCAGGTGGCGATCGGCGCGGTGGCCACGCTGATTCATTGGCAGGTGTTCTTTGTGTTGCTCACGGCGGTCCAGCTTTCCCAAGCCCAGGGCAACGTGGCGGCCTACGGCGTGGCCGCCTCGTTCTCGTTCTACATGAATGTGCTGTACACCTTCGAGCTCAATACGTCGCTGACGGCCTATCTGCTGTTCATCGCCGTGATGGGCGGGGTCAGTTACGGCGTCGGCCTGGTCGCCGATGAGCGGGATCTGCCGGGGCTGGTGACGGCGGTCGCGTTCACGCTGCTGAACCTGTTGCTGGGCTACGGCTTCTTCCGGTTCGTGCTGTTCCGCCCAAGCGATGGCTGATGCGCCGGCCCGTCGGGCGGACCGGCGCCGGGTTCAGGCGACGGCCGCGTCCTGCGGCTCGAAGCTGTCCGCCCGCGCCATCTGCCACATCCGCGAGTAGAACTCACCGTTCACCTCCCCGGTGAGCAGTTCCCCCGGTTTGAGGAACACATGCAACTGCGAGAACAGCTTGATCTCGGTGGCCGACATGCGCCGCACCAGGTGCTTGGCCGACAGTTGCGAAGGGTGCTCCAGCCCGGCGGCGGCGAGCATTTCGGCCAGGGCCTTGAGCGTGTTGCGGTGGAAGTTGTAGACCCGCTGGGCCTTGTCCGGCACCACCAGGGCGCGTTGGCGCAGGGCGTCCTGGGTGGCGACGCCGGTCGGGCATTTGTTGGTGTGGCAGCTCTGCGACTGGATGCAGCCGATGGCGAACATGAAGCCGCGCGCCGAGTTGGCCCAGTCGGCGCCGATGGCCAGCACGCTGGCGATGTCGAAGGCGCTGACGATCTTGCCGCTGGCGCCGAGCTTGATCTTGTCCCGCAGGTTCAGGCCCACCAGGGTGTTGTGGACGAACAGCAGGCCTTCGCGCATCGGCACGCCGATGTGGTCGGTGAATTCCACGGGGGCCGCGCCGGTGCCGCCTTCCTTGCCGTCCACCACGATGAAGTCCGGCAGGATGCCGGTCTCCAGCATGGCCTTGGCGATGCCCATGAACTCCCACGGATGGCCGAGGCAGAACTTGAAGCCCACTGGTTTGCCGCCGGACAGCTCACGCAACCGCTTGATGAACTGCATCATCTCCAGCGGCGTGGAGAAGGCGCTGTGGCGCGACGGCGAGATGCAGTCCTCGCCCATGGAGATGCCGCGGGTGTCGGCGATCTCCCGGGTCACCTTGTGCTTGGGCAGGATGCCGCCGTGGCCGGGCTTGGCGCCTTGGCTCATCTTGATTTCGATCATCCGCACCTGCGGGTTCTGCGCCTGGGCGGCGAAGCGCTCCGGGTCGAAGCGGCCGTCGGCGGTGCGGCAGCCGAAGTAGCCGCTGCCCAGCTCCCAGGTCAGGTCGCCGCCGTGTTCGCGGTGGTAGGGGCTGATGCTGCCTTCGCCGGTGTCGTGGGCGAAGTTGCCCAGCTTGGCGCCCTGGTTCAGGGCGCGGATGGCGTTGGCGCTGAGGGAGCCGAAGCTCATGGCCGAGATGTTGAACACTGACGCCGAGTACGGCTGGGTGCACTGCGGGCCGCCGACGGTGACGCGGAACGTGTTCGGGTCGCTCAGCGGCGCGGGGCGCATCGAATGGCCGATGAACTCGAAGCCGGACTGGTACACGTCGATCAGGGTGCCGAAGGGCTTGTCGGCGGTCTCGTTCTTGGCCCGGGAATACACCAGCGAGCGCTGGGCCCGGGAGAAGGGCAGGGCATCGCTGTCGGACTCCAGCAGGTACTGGCGGATCTCCGGGCGGATGCCTTCGACCAGGTAGCGGATGTTGCCCAGGATCGGGTAGTTGCGGCGCACCGCGTGGGGGCTCTGCATCAGGTCGAACAGGCCCAGCAGGCTCAGTACGCCGGTGATGGCGGTGAAGGGCCACAGCCAGTCATGGTCGAGGAACGGCAGGCTGGCGAGCGTGAAGATCACGCAGGCGGCAAAGAAGGCGTAGCGGCTCAGGAGGGACAGGCTCATACGGTTTCCTTGGGTTCGGACTCGGTATCGGTCTGCGGCAGGCAGGTTCTTGCGGTGACGGAGCGAGCTCCCTCGCCGCAAAGACATCTCCAGGTCACGGAGCGGTGCTGCATGCCGAGGGTTTTCAGGCGTTGTGCGCCTGAAGAACGGCTTTTTTATGGGCTTGCACGGTTTCGACGGCGATTGGCAGCTTACGGGCGATTTCGTTTGTGGAGCAACCGTCGGGCATCGGGCGGCCATTGAACGGGATTCGGTCGGCCATGGCATTGCGACGAAAGTCGCGCTGGCCATGCCCGTCCGGTCCGGAATGTGTTTTGTGGGAATGCCGGTCTGTCCTCAGGCAGCCGGCCGGTTCTGGCGCAGCGGCAGCTCCACGCGGAAGGTGGTGCCGGCGCCCAGTTCGCTGCGCACCGAGATCTCCCCGCCGTGTTTTTTCACGATGCCATAGGACAGGGACAGCCCCAGCCCGGTGCCCTGGCCCACCGGTTTGGTGGTGAAGAACGGGTCGAAGATCTTCTGCAGGGTGTCGGGCGCGATCCCGGAACCGGTGTCGGCGACCTCGACCCAGGCCGTGTCCGCCCGTTGCCCGGTGCGCAAGGTGATGGTGCCGCGTTCCGGGCCCATGGCCTGCGCCGCGTTGACGATCAGGTTCATGATCACCTGGTTGATCTGCGACGGCAGGCATTCGATGTCCGGCAACGGCTGGTACTCCTTGACCACGTCGGCCTTGTACTTGAGTTCGTTGGCGACGATGTTCAGGGTCGATTCGATGCCCTGCTGAAGGTTGGCCCACTGCCATTCCTGGTTGGTGTCGACCCGGGAAAAGTCCTTCAGGTCCTTGACGATCCGGCCGACCCGGCCGATGCCTTCCTTGGATTCGCCGATCAGCTGGGGAATGTCCTCCAGCAGATAGTCCAGCTCCAGCCGTGCGCGCAGTTGCTCAAGCTGTGCCGCAGCGCCGGTGTCCAGCGTCCGGCTGGCGGCGGCGTAGGCGTCGAGCATCTCCAGCAACTGCTTGATGTAGCCGTCCAGAGTGCCGAGGTTGGAGGAAATGAACCCGATCGGGTTGTTGATCTCGTGGGCGACCCCTGCCGCCAGCTGCCCCAGCGAGGCCAGTTTTTCCGACTGCACCAACTGCCCCTCCAGTTGCCGGCGCTCGTCGATCTCCCGCTGCAGGGCCTCGCTGGCCTGGCGGAACTGGGCGGTGCCTTCGTCCACCAGGTGTTCCAGGTGATGCATCTGGATCGATGCCCGTTCGGTCATCTCCCATTTGGTCAGCAGGGTGTTGGCCATCTGTTGCACTTCGATGTTGTCGAACGGCTTTTTCAGGATCAGCAGGCGGTCATGGGCCTGGAGGCGGTCCAGCAGTTCGTCCCACGAGTAGTCGGAGTAGGCGGTGCACACCACCACCTGCAGTTTCGGATCCTCCTGCCACAGGTGCTCGATGGTCTTCGCCCCGTCCCAGCCGTCGGGCATGCGCATGTCGACGAAGGCCACGGCGTAGGGACGATGTTCCTGCAGGGCCTGCATGAGCTTGCCCAGGCCTTCCTGGCCGCCGTAGGCCGAATCCAGCTCGAAGGCCGGCCGGGCAGCCTTGATCTCGCTGCCGAACAGCGCCGCTTCCATTTCGTCCAGCTGCGCCGAGCCGGCCCTTGCCGGGGTGAGGATCTTGCGAAAGTCGTCGTGGATCGACGGGGTGTCGTCGATCAGCAGGATGCGCCGGTTGGACTGTTCGCTCATGCGTCCTCCGTGACCCGCACCAACGGGATCTGCAGGGTGAACAGCGCGCCCTGGCCCGGTCCGTCGCTGTGGGCGGTGAGATGGCCGTTCATTTCGATCGCCGCCAAGGCGCAGCTGTGCAGGCCGAAGCCGTGGCCGTCCTTTCGGGTGGTGAAGCCGTGGGCGAAGATCCGGGTCATGTTCTCCGGTGCGATGCCTTCGCCGTCGTCCTTGACGCTGATCTGCACAACGCTGTCGTCGACGATCTCCACCCCCAAGGTGATCTGCCGCGGGCGGTTGCTCAGGTCGGCCATGGCGTACTTGGCGTTGCTGATCAGGTTGATCAGGATCAGCAGCAGGCGGTGCCTGTCGCCCATGATCTGCGGCACGTCGGCATAGGCCTTGACCACCGTGACGTGGTGCCGGTTCAGCGCGCCGGCGTTCATGCGCAGGGCGTCGTCGAGCAACCGGTCGATGTACAGCGGTTCGGTCAGGCTGTTGGCCCCGGCGTAGGATTGCTGGGTGGCGACGATGTCCTTGATGTGATCGACGCTCTTGCTCATCTGGGTCAGTTCGTCGGCCATCTCCTGCTGTTCCCGGGCGATGGCCTCCGCCAACTGGTTGAGGTAGCCGGGCAGCAGCTTGCCCTTTTCGTCCCGGGTCAGGAACTCGCCCAGGTCCTCGGGGTGGGCGTTGATCAGTTGCATCGCCTTGCCCAGGCCTTGGGCCTTGCTGCTGCGCAGCCTGCGCGAGATCAGGTCGGAGGAGATGTTCACGCTGTTGAGGACGTTGCCGACGTTGTGCAGCACGTTGGTGGCGATCTCGGCCATGCCCGCATGGCGTGCGGCGTCGACCAGTTCGCTCTGGGCGCCCTTGAGCTCGCGGGTGCGTTCCTCGACCCGGCGCTCCAGTTCTTCGTTGGCGGTCTGCAGGGCCTTGTTGACCCGGTTGATCTCGCTGAAGCTGCGGATCAGGCGGATGGTCAGCCACACCAGGGTCAAGACCAGCAGGCCGGAAAACACCAGCAGGTAGAAGTGGTAGCGCTGATCGATCCGCTCGACCCGTTGCTGGTCGCTGTCGAGCAGGCCGGTGATGGTGTCCAGCCGTTCGGCCACCGGCACCGCTTCGATGTCTTGCAGCAGGCTGTTGACGATCGGCTGCTCGCGCAGGATCAGCGCCACATGGTTGCTCAGGATCCGGATCGGATCCTGGAACGCTTGCGGCAGCCGCTGCGCATTCACCGCCAGCTTGTTCAGCCCCAGCTGGATGTCGACGGCCTTGTCGTCGGAGGCGACCTGGGCGAACTCCAGGCTGCTGAGCAGCAGGTCGTAGGTGTCGCTGGCGATGTTGAGCAGGCGCGACGGGTCGGTTTGGGGCACGTTGGCCAGTTGCGCCTGGATGTCGTCGTCGGCGGTGGGCAGAAACGCCAGGGAATTGCGCAACAGGGCATTGTGCGACTTGAACCGCTCCACCAGCCGGGTCTTTTCCTGCATCGCCCCGAGGAAGCCCTCGTGGGCATCGTTCCACAGCCCGGAGTCGTTGCGGCCATGGCCCGACTCCATGCTGTCGAAGCGCTCCCACAGGCGGTTCATCTCGTTCATCGGCGCCACCAGCGGGTCGTAGTTGTGGGCAATCGCCACCCGCGCCTTGAGCACCTCGGTTTCCCATTGGGCGTCCTGCTGCTTGATCTGACGGATCAGGTCCCGGGACTCGGTGTAGGCCGCCGTCTTCTCGGAGCTCGACTTCAGGTACAGAAAGATCAGGATCGACGCCAGCACCAGCGCCATGACGGCCAGCAGCAGCAGGCTGGTGCGGCGCGAAATGTCGGTCATGGCTGGCCCTCCCATTGTCCGCTCAGGGTCTTGAGGAAGCGGATGATCAGATCCTTGTCCTCGCCGCTGGGCTGGCGCCCCAGCTGATAGCGGAACATCACATCGACGGCCTGTTCGAGCGTGGCCGCCGAACCGTCGTGAAAGTACGGTGCGGTCAGCGCGACGTTGCGCAGGCTCGGCACCTTGAACACGGCGCGGTCGCTTTCGTCGCCGGTGACGTTGAAACGCCCCAGGTCCGCCTCGGTCGGGTTGCCGCGGTCGGCCACGTAATCGCCGAACACGCCGAACTTCTGGTACATGTTGCCGCCGATGTTCACCCCCTGATGGCAGGCGATGCAGCCGTAGTCCTTGAAGCGCTGGTAGCCGTACTTCTCTTCCAGGGTCAGGATGTCCGTGTCCCCCGAGAGGTAGCGGTCAAAGCGCGAGCGCGGGCTCAACAGGGTGCGCTCGTAGTCGGCCAGGGCGCCCTGGATGTTGGCCGGGGTCACCGCATCCGGGTAGGCGGCGGCAAAGGCCCGGCGGTAGTCGGGATCCGCGCCGATCTTGCGCACGACGGTGTCCCAGTCGCTGCCCATTTCGACAGGACTGGAGACCACGCCGTGGACCTGTTCCTCCAGCGTCTTGGCCCGGCCGTCCCAGAACTGGCGGAAGTTGAGGCTGGCGTTGAGCACGCTCGGCGTATTGACGCTGACCGGCTTGCCGTCGAACCCGATGGAGAGGGCCCGGACGTCGGCGCCGCCCTTGTCCAGGTGATGGCAACTGGCGCATGACAGCGTGTCGTTGGCCGACAGCCGCGGATCGTTGAACAGCCTGCGGCCCAGTTCCACCCGCGCCGGATCCAGCGGCGGCGCGTCCGGCAGGGGCTTGAGCGGTTCGTCCAGCGGCTCCGCGCCGGCGCCTGCACACAGCCCGCACAGCAGGGCGGCCAGCAGAAGGGGAAGCGTCCGCCGGCGGCTCATGGCTTTGCCCTGCCGCCCAAGGGACCGGCGGCCAGCAGCCGGGCGAAGTCGTCCGCCGGCACGGCTTTGCTGAAGTGATACCCCTGGCCTTCCTCGCAGCCGTGGGCCTTGAGGACGTCCAGTTGCCGCTGCGTCTCGACCCCTTCGGCGATCACGTTCAGGCGCAGGCTCTTGCCCAGGCTGATGATCGCGCCGACCAGCGCGTCATCGCCGCCTTCGCTGTCGAGGGTGCGGGTGAACGACTGATCGATCTTCAGCACGTCGACCGGGAAGCGGTGCAGGTAACTCAGGCTGGAATAGCCGGTGCCGAAGTCGTCGATGGCCAGCCGCACGCCCAACGCCTTGATCCGGTCGAGGGCGGTCATGGTGGCCTCGACGCTCTGCATCATCACCCCTTCGGTGATTTCCAGCTCCAGCAGCGAGGCCGGCAGGGCGCTGGCCTGCAGCACCTGTTCGACGGTCTCGACGAAGTCGCCCTGGCGAAAGTCGATGGCCGACACGTTGACCGACATGCGCACGTCCGGCAGCCCCGCCTGCCGCCAGGCCTGGGCCTGAAGGCAAGCCTGGGTCAGCACCCAGCGGGTCAGCGGCACGATCAGGCCGCTGTCTTCGGCCACGGGAATGAAGTCGGAGGGAAAGACCCAGCCATGCCCCGGCCGGTACCAACGGATCAGCGCTTCGGCGCCGATGACCTTGCCGCTGTCCAGTTCGACCTTGGGCTGGTAGTGCAGCTCGAATTCCTGCCGCGCCAGGGCCTGGCGGATGCCCGACTCGATGCTTTGCCGTTCACGGGCACTCTGGTTCATGGCCTCGATGAAGAAGCCGATGCTGTCCGGGCCGTTGTCCTTGACGTTGCGCATGGCCGTCTCGGCCTTCTTGATCAGTTCGATCGCTTCGCCGCCGTCGTCCGGGTAGATGCTGATGCCCAGGCAGGCGGTGACGGTCAGGTCGTGTCCGGCCAGGGTGTGCGGGCTGCGGATGGCGGCCAGCAGCTTTTCGGCGATGCCGCGGGTCTGCTGGGGATGGTTGATGTCGCTGAGGATGACCACGAATTCGTCGGAGCCGTAGCGGAACACCGAGTCGGATTCGCGCACGCTGGCCACCAGTTGGCGGCCCGTGCGCTTGAGCATTTCGTCGCCGACCGGATGGCCCAGGGCATTGTTGATCCGCTTGAACCGGTCGAGCCCCAGGAACAGCACGGCCAGTTGTCGGTCGTGGCGGCGCGCGCGGGCCAGGGCCTGGCTCAGGCGATCCCCCAGCAGCGTGCTGTTGGGCAACTGGGTGAGCACATCGTACTGCAGCAGGTGCGAGACCTTGAGCAGTTCATGGACCCGGGCCTCGACGGTCTTCTCCAGGCTCTGCAGCTTCATCGCCGCGTCCTGGGCCAGTTGCCATTTCCAGGTCAGGGCGTTGGCCATCTGGCGGATCTCCAGGGCGTCGAAGGGCTTCTTCAGCACCAGCAGGCGATCGCCGAACTCCAGCCGTTCGGTCATGGCTTCCCAGCTGTAGTCCGAATAGGCGGTGCACAGGGCGATCTGCAGGTTGGGGTCGGCCTGCCAGAGCCTTTCGACGGTCTCCAGGCCGTCCCAGCCCGGCGGCATGCGCATGTCGGTGAAGGCAAGCGCATAGGGGCGGCCGTCGACCAGCGCCTGCTGCACCAGTTTCAGCGCTTCCTGGCCCTGGTAGGCGGAATCGAGCTCGAAGGTGACGTGGGGGGGCTGCCGGGTGCCGAACAGCGTGTGCTCCAGTTGGTCCAGGCTGGGCTCGAAGGTGTCGTCCGGGGCGAGGATCTTGCGAAAGTCCTGATGGATGGCCGGTGTGTCATCGACGATGAGAATGCGCCGGTTGGTCTGGGCGACAAGCGTCTTCATCACTCATCCTCCGTGGCGGGCCCCGGCGGCAGCAGGTCGGCCTCTCTGAGCAGGCGCGAGATCTGTTCCAGGCTCGACGGCACCGCCGGCACGCCGGACGAGACCTCCACGGGCAGCGCGGCGAGCCGCTGCGGCCCGGGCTCGCCGAGGCCTTCGGCGATGATGCCGATGCCCAGGTCGCGGGCGAAATTGACGATCGCCCGCAACGCCATGGCGCCGGCCGGATCCCGGGCGGCGTTGTCGATGAATGCCTGGGCGAGCTTGAGGTGGTTGACCTGATAGGTCTTGAGGTACTCGAACGACGAGTATTCGGTGCCGAAATCGTCGATGGCGATCCGCACCCCTAATTCCCGCAGGCGCGGCAGCACGTCGTTGTGGGTCCATTTGGTCTGGGCCAGCGTCGCTTCGGTCACGTCGAAGCGCAGATCCCACGGGCACAGCTCCCAGCGGGCGGTGGTGCGCAGCACCTCGTAGATCAGGTCCGGGCCGCTCTTGAGCTGGGCCAGGGACAGCTTGATCGCCATCACCGGCGGTGCGGTGCCTTCGTCGCGCCAGCGGTGCATCTGCCAGCAGGCGTGGTCCAGCATCCAGCGCCCGAGGGCGATGATCGCGCCGGTCTTTTCCGCCGCCGGCAGAAAGGCCGACGCCGGCAGCAGGCCGCGCTGGGGATGGTGCCAGCGGACCTGGGCCTGCATGCCGAGCACCTTGCCGGTGGAAAGGTCCGTTTCCGGCGTGTAGTGCAGCTCCAGTTCGCCTTTGTGGATGGCGGTCTGCAGCTCGTTGGCGATGGCCAGCCGCTCGGCCACTTCCTGGTTGATCTCCTCGGAATGGAAGTGGAACTGGTTGCGGCCGGTTTCCTTGGCGCGGTACAGCGCCATGTCGGCCTGCCCCAGCAGGTTGTCGGCGTGGGTGCTGGCGGCGCTGTAGAGGCACACGCCGATGCTGACCGAAATGCGCAGGACATTGCCGGCCAGGTCATAGGGCAACAGCAGGACGTCGCGGATCTTGGCGGCGAGGGCGGCGGCCTGGGTGGGGTCGCTGACCTCCAGCTGCAGGATCGCGAATTCGTCCCCGCCCAGGCGGGCGATGACGTCGTTCTCCCGCACCGAAGCCTTGATGCGTTGCGCGACTTCCTGCAGCAGCAGGTCGCCGACCGGATGGCCCAGGGTGTCATTGATCCGCTTGAAGTGATCCAGGTCCAGGTAGAACACGGCGAACGGCATCGCGCCGCGGCGGGCGGCGGCGAAGGCCTGGTGCAGGCGCTCGATCAGCGTGGCCCGGTTGGCCAGGCCGGTGAGCCCGTCCGTGCGGGCCAGCAGGGCCATCTTTTCCTCGGCCTGGCGGCGTTCGGTGATGTCGAGGATGATCCCTTCGACTTCCAGCAGGCGCCCGGCCGCGTCGCGCACCGGGATGTAGCGGTTTTCCACCCAGCGCCAGTCGCCTTGCCCGGTGCGCAGGCGGAACTCGATGGACGCGCCCGAGGCGTCCCGGTCCAGCACCCGCGCCATGGCGGCATCGACCTTGGCCCGGTCGTCAGGGTGGATCAGTTTCTCGATCCACTCGCCGCCCTCCACCAGGTCGGCCGCGGCGTGGCCGTAGCGGGTGATGTTGTGGGAGATGTACATCAACGGGAACGACGGCTCGCCGCGCAGCCGGTAGAGTACGGTCGGGCTGTTCTGCACGATGATGTTGGCGTCGGACAGCTCCCGGGTGCGTGCCTGCACCGCTTGCTCCAGTTGGTTGAGCTTCAGCGCGGCGTCTTCGGTCATTTGCCATTTGACCGTCAGGGCGCTGGCCATCTGGCGGATCTCGATCGCGTCGAAGGGTTTTTTCAGGATCAGCAGACGGTCGCCCAGATCCAGGCGCCGGTCCAGGTCTTCCCAGGAGTAGTCGGAGTAGGCGGTGCACAGCGCCACTTGCAGCCTGGGATCGGCCTGCCAGAGCCGTTCGATGGTTTCCAGGCCGTCCCAGCCCGGCGGCATGCGCATGTCGATGAAGGCCACGGCATAAGGCACGGCGCCGGCCTGCGCGGCCTCGACCCTGTCCAGGGCTTCGCGACCCTGGAAGGCGAAATCCAGCTCGAAACGGGGGGCAGAGCTGGGGGCAGGCGTGCCGAACAGCAGGTTCTCGGCCTGCTCCAAACCTTCGTCATCGGCTGGGGGAACGCCGAGGATTTTCGCGAAATCGTCGTGGATCGACGGCGTATCGTCGACGATGAGCACGCGGCGGTTGACCTGCGCAGGCGGCCGGTTCATGCCGCAAGGCCCGATGAATGCACGGCCGTTGTCGGGATCATCCTTATTCCCTCGTCTCAGAGCGGCGCAGGGGCCGGTCGCGGATCAATGAACCAAGCATAGTTGCCCCGCGCGAATTCGCCCGGACGCCGTCGGGCGATCATTTGCGCCGCCTTGGAGAAAATCATCTAGCCTTTGGGGCAGGCATGGACAAGCGACGCGGTCTGGGCATGCCCCCCACGACAGCCGTTGCGTTCGAGGCCCAGCCATGGAAGAGCAAACCGTCCCCACGCCCGCGAACCGTCCCCAGGTGCTGCTGGTGGATGACGAGGAACCGATCCTCAACAGCCTGCGCCGCCTGCTGCGCGGCCAGCCCTACGATGTGCTGCTGGCCGACAGCGGCGCCCGGGCGCTGGAGATCCTGGCGCAGCAGCCGGTGGACCTGGTGATGAGCGATGCGCGCATGCCCAACATGGACGGCGCCACGCTGCTGGCCCGCATCCACGAGGCCCATCCGTCGACGGTGCGGATCATGCTGACCGGCTACGCCGACCCTTCGGCGATCATCAAGGCCATCAACGAAGGCCGGATCCACCGCTACATCAGCAAGCCCTGGAACGACGAAGAGATGCTCCTGACCCTGCGCCAGGCCCTCGAGCATCAGCACCTGGAGCGCGAGCGCCAGCGCCTGGAGCAGTTGATCCGGCTGCAGAACGAGAAGCTCAAGACGCTCAACGGCAACCTTGAGAAGCGTGTCGCCGCCCGCACCGCCGAACTGCAGCAGACCGCCGACATGCTCGACCTGGCCTACGAGGAGCTCAAGCGCAGCTATGTGACCGGCACGGAAGTGTTTTCGCTGCTGGCCAACCTGCGCCTGCCGCCCGCCAAGCAGACCAACCGGCAGATCATCGAGCTGATGCGCGCCTGCTGCCGGCACTTCGGCCTGGACGAGGCCGCAAGCCGCGACCTGACCATGGCCGCGGCGCTCTACAACGTCGGCAAGCTGAGCTGGACGGACAGCATGATGGTGACCCCCTCGGACCTGCTGCACCATGTCGAGCGCGAACGTTACCGGGCCTACCCCAAGCAGAGCGAATCGGTGCTGATGGCCCTCGACCCGATGAAGGATGCCGCCCGCCTGATCCTGCATCACCAGGAACACTGGGACGGCGGCGGCTTTCCCGACCGGCTCCGGGGCGAGGCGATCCCGTTCGGCTCGCGCCTGCTGAAGCTGGCGGTGGACTTCGTCGAGCTGCAACGGGGCCTGATCCTCGAACGGCAGATGAACAGCGACGAGGCGCTGCTGTACCTGCGTCAGTACGCGGGGCGGCTGTACGACCCGGGGCTGATCGAGGACTTCATCCTGGTCTGCGCGCAGGTGATGAACGACGTCGTGCTGGCGGATCCGGCGGTCAAGGTGCTGAGCACCCGCGAACTGGCGGCGGGCATGGTGCTGGCGCGCAACCTCAATGCCGACAACGGCATGCTGCTGCTCAACGCCGGCAAGGTGCTGAGCGGGCCGCTGGTGGACAAGCTGATCGCTTTCGAGGCCATGGAGGGCGGGCAGTACAAGGTGTTCGTCAAGGTGCCGGAGGAAACCGGGGCCGCGCTGGAGGCCCAGGGTGGATGACGGCGTTCCGCCGGCATGGGATCCTTGCGGTTTTCGCCAAGGCCCCGGCTGACCCATGACTTCTGCTTCTGCTGTCCCGTCCCGCATCATCCGCATCGCCGCCGCCCTGCTGATCGGCCCCGACGGCCGTACCTTGCTGGTGCGCAAGCGCGGCACCATCGCGTTCATGCAGCCCGGCGGCAAGATCGAGCCCCATGAGTTGCCGGTGCAGGCCCTGGCCCGCGAGCTGGAAGAAGAGCTGGGCCTGGTCATCGATCCGGCGCAGGCCGGCTTTCTGGGTCGGTTCGACGCCCCTGCCGCCAATGAGCCGGGGTTCACCGTGCAGGCGGACATCTTCCGGCTGGACATCGCCGCCCAGGTGTCCCCGGCGGCGGAGATCGAAGAGGTGAGCTGGATCGATCCGCAGACTGACGGCGGGCTGGCGCTGGCGCCATTGACACGGGACCTGATCCTGCCGTTCTATCGGGCCTCGCTGACCGTCTGACCGCCCACGCAAGGAGCCCGCCATGATCCCGTTGCACGATCTGCTGATTTTCGCCGCCGCCGCGCTGCTGATGGTGCTGACGCCGGGGCCGAACATGATCTACCTGATTTCCCGTTCGATCTGTCAGGGGCGCCGGGCCGGGGTGACGTCGTTGCTGGGCGTGGTGGCGGGGTTCTTCGTGCACCTGTTCGCGGCGGCGGCCGGCCTCACGGCGGTGTTCCTCGCGGTGCCGATGGCCTATGAGGCGCTGAAGTGGGCCGGTGCGCTGTACCTGCTGTGGCTGGCCTGGCAGGCGGTCAAGCCCGGCGCCCGTTCGCCGTTCGAAGTGCAGGCGCTGCCGGCCGACTCCCCGCGCAGGCTGATCACGATGGGTTTTCTCACCAGCGCCCTGAACCCGAAGATCGCGGTGTTCTACCTCTCGGTGTTTCCGCAGTTCATCACCCCGGAGCACGGCTCGGTGTTCAGCCAGAGCATCGTGCTGGGCCTGACCCAGATCAGCGTCAGTTTCAGCGTCAACCTGATGATCGCGCTGTCGGCGGCGGGCATCGCCTCGTGGTTCGCCCACAACCCGACCTGGCTGGCGGCCCAGCGTTACTTCATGGGGTTCGTGCTCGGCGGGCTGGCGCTGCGCCTGATGCTTGAGCAGCGCAGGACGGCGTGAGCATGTGGATCGAGCGGCTCGATGCCAGTCACGCCCTGGCCTACCGGGAACTGATGCTTGAAGCCTACGACTGCCACCCGCAGGCCTTCACCTCCAGCGTGCGCGAACGGGCGGCGATGCCTCTGAGCTGGTGGGAGTCGCGGCTCAGCGGCAAGTTCGATGTGGTGCTCGGCGCGTTCGAGGCCGGCAGGCTGGCCGGCATCGTCGGGCTGGCGTTCGAGTCCCGGGAAAAGGCCCGGCACAAGGTCACGCTGTTCGGCCTGTACGTGTCGGCGCCGTATTGCCGCCGGGGCACGGGCCACGGGTTGCTGCAGGCCGCCCTGGCCGAAGCGCAGAGCCGCCCGGAACTGAAACTCATCCAACTGACGGTCACCGCCGGCAACGACGCGGCGCTGAACCTCTACCGGCGCTGCGGCTTCATCCAGTTCGGCCAGGAACCCATGGCTGTGCGGGTGGGCGAGGACTACTTCGACAAGCTCCACCTGTGGCGCGAACTCTGAAGCCCCTTGGGCTCAACCCAGCCTCTGCGAACGACCCGGAACCTGTGGGAGCCAGCCTGCTGGCGATGGCGTCAGTGAGGGCGCCGCAGGGCAGGGCCAAGTCCGCCCGCAGCGCCTTCAGCGCACGGCGCTGACGCCGTCCAGGGTCGAGAACGAGGTGTCCTTGGCCGTCAGCAGGAAGTCGCGCATGTACGGCGCATCCAGCATGTCGGCGCGGATCGCCGCGTAGAGGGTGGCGAACAGGCCTTTCTCCCCCAGCCGCTTGGCCTTCACGTAACCCCGCGAGCTGTACTCGTGCAGCGCCCAGTGCGGCATGCCGCACACCCCCCGGCCGCTGGCCACCAGTTGCATCATCATCACCGTCAGTTCAGAGGTGCGCACCTGCGCCGGCTCGATGTCGGCCGGTTCCAGGAAGCGGGTGAAGATGTCCAGCCGGTCACGCTCCACCGGATAGGTGATCAGGGTTTCGCTGCGCAGGTCTTCGGGGACGATGTACGGTTTGCCGGCCAGCGGATGCTGGTTGGCCACCGCGAGCATGGCTTCGTAGGTGAACAGCGGCACGTAGGTGAGCCCGGCGATTTCCAGCGGGTCGGAGGTGACCACCAGATCCAGGTCGCCGCGGGCCAGGGCCGGCAGCGGCGCGAAGGAGAACCCCGAGGCCAGGTCGAGCTCCACTTCCGGCCAGGCGTCGCGGAACTGGTCGATGGTCGGCATCAGCCATTGAAAGCAACTGTGGCATTCGATGGCCATGTGCAGGCGCCCGGCGGTGCCGCCGGCCAGGCGGCCGATGTCGCGCTCGGCGGCGCGCAGCAGCGGCAGGGTGGCGTCGGCCAGTTGCAGCAGGCGCAGGCCGGCGCTGGTGAAGCGCACCGGTTTGGTCTTGCGCACGAACAGCGGCATGCCCATGCGTTCCTCCAGCTCCTTGAACTGGTGGGACAGCGCCGATTGGGTCAGGTGCAGGCGGTCGGCGGCATCGACCAGGCTGTCGGCTTCGCGCAGGGCGTGCAGGGTTTTCAGGTGACGGATCTCAAGCACCGCAGGCTCCATGAGTAAAATTTGTAATCAACACGAAAAGGTTGAGTTTGTCTCATGTTGCCCGGGCTGTCGACAATGGCGCCATCTTTTACCGATGGAGCAACTTCGACATGGCCGTGGCCCACATCCTTGGTTTCCCGCGCATCGGCGCCGACCGCGAACTGAAAAAGGCCCTGGAGGCCTACTGGAAAGGCGATCTCGACCGGGCGAGCCTGGAACGGGTCGGGCGCAGCCTGCGCGCCGCCCACTGGCAATTGCAGAAGGACGCCGGCATCGACCTGCTGCCGGTGGGCGACTTCGCCTGGTACGACCAGGTGCTGACCCACTCGCTGACCTTCGGCGCGATCCCCGAGCGTTTCGCCGGTGCGCTGGACGCCCGCGGCCTGCCGACCCTCGACACCCTGTTCGCCATGGCCCGCGGCGCTTCCGCCAGCTGCTGCGGCGGCGGGCACGGCCAGACGCAGTATGCCCAGGAGCTGACCAAGTGGTTCGACACCAACTACCACTATCTCGTCCCGGAATTCACCGCTGACCAGGCGTTCAGGCTCAGCTGGGAACAGCTGTTCGAAGAAGTCGACGAGGCCCGGGCGCTGGGCCACAACGTCAAGCCGGTGATCATCGGCCCGTTGACCTACCTGTGGCTGGGCAAGGCCAAGGGCGAGGGCTTCGACAAGTTGGACCTGCTGGAGCGCCTGTTGCCGGTGTACGGCGAGATCCTCGGCCGCCTCGCCGCCCAAGGCGTGGAGTGGGTGCAGATCGACGAGCCGATCCTGACCCTCGACCTGCCGCAAGCGTGGAAGAACGCCTTCGAACGCGCCTACAACATTCTTCAGTACTCGCCGCTGAAAAAGCTGCTGGCCACCTACTTCAGCGGGCTTGAGGACAACCTCGGCCTGGCCGTGAGCCTGCCGGTGCAGGGGCTGCACATCGATGCGGTGCGGGCGCCGGAGCAGTTGGGCCAGGTGCTGGACCGTCTGCCCACCTACAAGATCCTGTCCGTGGGCCTGGTCAACGGCCGCAACGTGTGGCGCTGCGAGCTGGAACAGGCGCTGGCGCAGTTGCAGACGGCCCAGGAGCGTTTCGGCGACAACTTGTGGGTCAGCAGTTCCTGCTCGTTGTTGCACAGCCCGGTGGATGTCGGACGGGAAGACGAACTCGACCCTGAGCTCAAGCGCTGGCTGGCGTTCGCCGTGCAGAAGTGCAGCGAGATCGCCGTGCTGCGCGATGCGCTGAACGATCCGCAGACGGCCGGCGTGCAGGCCGCCCTGGCCGACAGCCGCGCGGTGGCGCAAAGCCGTGCGCAGTCGCCGCGCATCCACAAGCCGCAGGTGCAGGCCCGGATCAAGGCGATCGGCGCCAAGGACAGCCAGCGCCGTTCGCCGTTTGCCCAACGCATCGCTGCGCAACAGGCGCACCTGCAATTGCCGGCGTTTCCCACCACCACCATCGGCTCGTTCCCGCAGACCGGTTCGATCCGCCTGGCCCGGCAGGCCTTCAGGCAAGGCAAGCTGTCGGCCAACGACTACACCGATGCCATGCACAGCGAAATCCGCCACGCGGTGCAGGTCCAGGAGCGCCTGGGGCTGGACGTGCTGGTGCACGGCGAGGCCGAACGCAACGACATGGTCGAGTACTTCGCCGAGCAACTGGACGGCTACCTGTTCACCCGTTTCGGCTGGGTGCAGAGCTACGGTTCGCGCTGCGTGAAGCCGGCGGTGATCTACGGCGACCTGAGCCGCCCCGACGCCATGACCGTGGACTGGATCACCTACGCCCAGAGCCTCACCGACAAGGTCATGAAAGGCATGCTGACCGGTCCGGTGACCATGCTGATGTGGTCGTTCCCCCGCGAAGACGTGCCGCGCAAGGTGCAGGCGCAGCAATTGGCCCTGGCCCTGCGTGACGAAGTGGCGGATCTGGAGAAGGCCGGCATCCGCATCGTGCAGATCGACGAGGCCGCATTCCGTGAAGGCCTGCCGCTGCGCCGGGCCCAGTGGCAGGACTACCTGGACTGGGCGGTGGAGGCGTTCCGCCTGTGCGCCGGCGGCGTGCGCGACGAGACGCAGATCCACACCCACATGTGCTACAGCGAGTTCAACGACGTGATCCAGGCGATCGCCGCCATGGACGCCGACGTGATCACCATCGAGACCTCGCGCTCGGACATGGAACTGCTGGAGGCCTTCGAAGCGTTCGACTACCCCAACGACATCGGCCCGGGCGTCTACGACATCCACTCGCCGCGGGTGCCGGAAACCGCCGAGATGGTCAAGCTGATGCACAAGGCGGTGAAGCGTATTCCGGCCGAACGGCTGTGGGTCAACCCCGACTGCGGCCTCAAGACCCGCGCCTGGCCGGAGACGGAAGCGGCGCTGGTCAACATGGTGGCGGCGGCGCGGCAGTTGCGCCGTCAACTGGCCTGATGCCGGGACTGCACAGCGCGACGGTCACAACGCGGAAAAGTGCTTGAGCACCGTCGCTCGACTGAGATCGCCGCGCCAGATCGGTTCGACCTTGCCGCCGCCTTTGGCCTGGGCCTGCTGCCATTGCAGGCCCAGGTTGCGTTGCTCCGGCAGTTTCAGGTGGGCCTTGCTGAAACCGGTCAACGGCGCTTTCGCCGAAGGAAAGTGGATGTGCACATACCACAGGGTCTGCGCTGGCTGGCGGATCAGGTCGCGCACGGCGTACTCCTGCAGGAAGTCCCGGGTGCCGCCCGGGCGTTTCCCCAGGTCGCGCAGACTGCCTTCCTTGACGAGGTCCGCCACGTTTTGCTCCAGCAGGTAATCCAGGTAACCCTCGGTCGGGGTCTTGCTGCCCATCGATTGCCGGATGCGCAGCGAGCGGGCGTCCAGGGTGAGTTGCCGGGCCTGGTCGGTGAGGCGCCGGACCATCGGCTCGTGGGGTGAGCGCCGCTCGATGATCTGCGCGCGGATCGTCAGCTCCTGCGCCTCGCGCAGCAGCATGTCCTCAAGATCCGCCGGCAGCATGTCCTGGCGGGCGTAGCCGTGAACCCTGTCTTGATGGGCAGGCAACGCATCGAGCCGCCTTCGGGCTTCGTTCAGCAACGGTTGCAGCGGCGGTTCGTGCGCCGGCTGCGTCGGGGCAAGCGTTTCGTGCAGCCGGTACTTGCCGTTGGCCTGCGGGATCCAGGTTTCGTTGTGCCCATTGATCCCTTCGATGGTGAAGCGGGTGCTGCGGGTATCGGGATCCGTCAGTTCGCTGCCGATGAGCAGCCGGTCGTCCTCGGCCCTGAACAGTCTCTTGCCCGGCGCCCGTTCCGCCGGCACGACGGGCGTCACGTTGCGCAGCGCGTTGCGGGTGCTGTGCTCGATCTGCGTCAGTTGTTCGAGAAACGCCGAGAGGTGCTCCAGATCCAGGTGCTGCGGGTAGCCCAAGCGCCAGGCGTTGAGGCGGCGGCGGAACTCGGTGTACGCCGTCAGGGCCGCTTCAAGGATTTGCCGGCGCTGCGCCTGGCTGGCCTGCACCTGCGGCAGGTTGTGCTGGACGTACAGGGTGCGGCCGACTTCGGTGCGGGCCCGCTTCAACTGCACGTGAAAGTACATCCAGGCGGGGTCGTCGACGGCATCGGCGCGGGTGATCAGCTCCAGCAGGTGGGCGGTCTTGAGGTAGTCATGGTTGGCCCGGCTGAACTTCTTGTTGACGGTGGCCACGTCGGCGGCCGTCCTGGCCCGGTGCTCGCGGCTGGTGATGCGGGCCTGCCAGCGGTTGAGCTCCTCCGTGAGGGCATGGGCCTGTTCGTACTCCTTGAGAAAGGCCATGCGCACGGCCTTACGCCGATCCATCAGCGCCAGGTGCCGGGGAGTGTCGGAGGCGGGCGTGGTTTCGGACTGCCTGAACAACGTGTCGATGCTGTCCAGGTGCTCCACCAGCCTGTCCTGGGCGAACCGGATCCGGTGCACGGTGCGTTCGACCACCACCCAGGCGTTGCGGCTTCGGGTGTCCTCGATGTGCGCGCGTTTTCGCCCATGGCTCAGGGGGTGCAGTTCGGTCAGGGTCTGGTGGCTGTCGCGGGCGGTTTCGATGTCGCGGATGAAGGCGTTCTCCAGCGCCGGCCGCAGGGTCTTGCGCTGCTCGGGCGTGCTGTCATAGAAGCGCTGCAGCTGGACGTTGGTGCTGCGGGTCTGGCTGTTGAGCTGCCGGGTGAGCGCGTCGGCGGTGTGGGTCAGGGTCAGTTGGCGGCGCAGGTGCCGGTCGGTCCACCAGCGCGGCAGCCATTGCCGGATCGCTTGCGGCCACAGCGGATCGAGGCCGTCGGCCAGGTGCCCGAGAACCGCGCCGCCGCCCAGGCCGCCGCCGTCCATCAGGGTGCCGTGGACCGCGTAGTGGGTGTCCCAGTGGCCGTTTTCGTTCAGCGCGACGGGCATTCTGTAGCTCCGCGCCTGGGTGCCGGACAGTCGCCAGTGGCGGGCGTCATCGCTCAAAAAGACGCGGTACGGGCGGCCTGCGCGGAGGATGAAGTCCCCGTCGGCGTGCCGGTACACGTTCCGGTAGACGCCGTGGTTGAGCGGCTGCAGGCCTGCCAGGGAGATGTCGTGTTCGTACTCATAGCCCTTGAACGGGTCAGGCAGGCCTCGGCCCCTGGCGCGGTGGGCTGTGCGCGGTGCGCGGGCCTGATGACGCAGGCGCGTGGCCGAGCGGGCGGCGGAGGGGGCGGCCGCAGCGGCCGGCAGGATATCCATGGCCGCATCGATCAATGACAGCAGCACGGATTCGACCCCATCAAGGCCCTCCGGGACATTGCCTTGCAGAAAGGCCGCCGTTGCCCGGTTGGCGTTGCCCCACGCCTCGTGAAGCGCAATGGCCGTCCCCACGAACGGCACCACGCCGAGGGCCATCTTCAGGTAATTGAACACGGAGCCGTCGGCCAGCGCATGGCGCTCCGCGGCGAGGGCATCGTTGGAGCGGGCGCTGCTGCGATGGGCTTCGAGCAGGCGGCCCATGTGCACGTGGATCAGGTGGCCGGCCATTGAGGTGGTGGCCGGCCACTTCGGCCCGACACCGATCAGACCGTCGAAGTTGCGCCGCACCGCCTCTTTGATCCGGCCGGCATGGCGTGCAGGCTCGCCCGCCAAGGCACGCCCGGCCAGGTAGTCGACCATCGTGCCGGGCACGCAGCGGTTGAACAGGTCCAGGCGGGCATCCTCCAGCGAGCCGAACTGGCGCAGGCAATCGCCGTCAGGGGCGTCAGGCAAGTATTGCAGCGTCAGCCCGCTGACGCGCTCGACGATAAAGGTCACGCCGGTCAGCGTGCTCGGCCCCTGGGCCGGCGTATCCTTGCCGCCCACGGTCAAGTGCGCCGGCAGCAGTTCGATGCGCTTGCCGTCTACGGCGTAGGCCGCAGGATCCGACGCGTCGGTGGCGATCTCCAGCACCTTTCGGCCGATGTGGTCGATCCGGCCTTGCAGCAGGGCACGTTCGCCTTGCAGGCGCAGCATCAGCCTCCAGGGTTCGCCCAGGCATTCGCGGCGCCAGGCGCTGCTGAACGCAGGTTCTTCTGAGGGGCCGAGGAAGGTGGCGACCAACTGGCGTTCATAGTGTCCGGGCAGGTCGAGATCCGGCACCAGCGTGCGCAGGTAGGCAGACGTGATGCCGCGCTCCAGGGTGCTGCGGTCCTGGTCGTCATCGGCGTCGATGATGACGTTCAGGAACGCCAGCCGCTGCTGCATGGCCTGGTCGATGTTGAGGCGGGCGAGTTCGACGAGCGTCAGGCGCGTGCGCTCCCGGCCGGCCACCAGGACCAGTTCATGCGGGGTGCCGGGCCCGGGGGCCGCCATCGTACTTTTTTGGTAGGCCGTGGCGACCGGCAGATCCAGCGTGACCGCAAAGCGCTGCCGGAGCGCAAAGTCCTTGCGCAGGCGGGCGTCGATCCGGGTCTGGAAGAACACGTCCCTGGGCGGCAGTTCGCGGTCGATAAGCGCCTGGCAACGGTGCGCGGCATCGAGCCACTGGTGGATCAGTTCCCTGAACCGTACGCGTTGCGCCTGGGTCAAGTGACCGAGCCAGGGCGGCAGCTTCTCGGCCAGCGCCGCGCTGCGCTCCTGTTCCAGCCGCTGCGAGAGGGCCAGCTCGCGGGCGGCCGGCATCGCCACCGTCAGTTTCGCCAGGCTCTCTTCGCGCAGCTTGGCCAACGCCTGGGCCCGTTCGGCGGCACGGCCGGGCAGTGGACAGTCGCGCAGGATCTTCAAGGCTTGCTGCTCGCAGGCATAGAGCTGCTCCTGCAAGGCCCAGGTGAACGGATCGCGGCTCAGCGGCGTCAGGTGCAGCGTCGCCTCGGGATCGTCGGCCGATTGCCTGAACAGGTTCCGCTCCATCGCCTGGCGCGAGCCGAAGCGCTGCAGGCCGCCGTCGCGGCCGGGCCAGTGAAGCAGCAGGGGTTCTTGCGATCCGGTCTCAAGGGCCGAGGGCGCCGCGATGACCAGCACGCCCTCAAGGTCCGCCGCGTGTCGGACGCCGTCTTGCGGCGCGGCGAGGGTGATGCGCGCGACGGTCACCTGCGCAGGCCAGTCCTCGGGAGCGGTGTCGAGCACGGACGAGAGGCGGTGGACATCGTCGTCATCGAGGTGGCCGAGCAGCCGTTGCAGTTGCGCTTCTGTCCGCAGCCCCTCGAGCCGGGCCAGGTGCAGGGCCCGGTAATGCGTGTTCGAGGGTTGGTTCCATTGTGGAATGTCCAGTCGCTGCGGTGCGCCGAGCAACGCCGAAGCGGCCTGATGGCTGGCTTGCCCTGCGCTCGCCAGGGCATCGGACAGGCGCTTGAGTGCTGTGAGGCGTTCACCGTACTGCGCGCCCTCCGGATCGCTGCCCAGCAGCGCATCGAGGGCGGCCTGTTCCCGGGCCAGCGCCTGACGACACATGTCCCAGGGAATGTCCGGCGTCATCAGGCCGAAAGGGGAGGCTTGCGTGTCGTCCGGGGTCGCCTGCGCCACCGGATCCGGCGTTTCGGCGAACAGTGCCTCAAGCGTGGCCCGATCCGGGTGGTCGGCAGCGGGCGATGCGCCGGTCAGCAGCGGCAGGAGGCTGAGCCGCAGGGGATCGTGTCCGAGCCCGATGAGCTCGACCCCGGTGGTTTGCGCAGGCACCGGATGTTGCCCGACCAGCCAACGCTCCAGCGCCTGCCCGTTTGCGAAGCGTCTCAGCGCCGGCGAGCGGGCGGGCGAGTACAGCAGCGCCGGCGCATCCGCCGCCTGGAGCGCAATCGTCATCACGCCGAACAGGCGCCCGCTTTCGCCTTCTCGGACGGTGAGCAGCGGTTGCGTGATTGATGCCGCGTGATCATCGGTGGCCGTCGGATCCGACCGTTTCAGCAGTTGCTGCCATTGCGCGGTGTCGATCAGTCCCTCGGCACGGGCCAGGTCGCAGGCGCCCTCGAAATGCTGGCGATACAGGCTCAAGGCGTGATCCCGGCGCGACAGCGGCGTACCGAGGGCGCGGGCGGTCCACCAGCCGGGTTCAGGAGCCGCAGGACACTGCGCCATCAGCGCGAGCCACTGCCGGCGGCAATCGTTGCAGCGTGCCGTGGCCTGGAGGCAACGGCGCTGATCGGTGTTCGGCGGCAGCGGATGAAACGGATCGAAACCGGTCAGGTCGGGAACGGGCAGGTCGAGCATGATGAGGGGGCTCCGTGAAGGGTGGGCGGCAGGCAAGCCGTCTTCACGTCATTAGAAAGCCCTGCGGCGAGGCCTTGGCGGTATCGGGTTATCGCGGGCGCTTTGTGGAGGGGCTCGTCTGGATAACGCCCGGAAGACCGTTCGGCGCCCTTCATCAAACTGTCACGCAACTGTGGCAGCGCGCTTGAACAAACTTCATCAGACTCGCGCTCTACTGGGGTTCTGCGTTTCGGTGTTTTTCATGCGTGTATTTTTATTGCTGGCCGCGCTGGTGTTCGGCCTGCCTTCATGGGCCGCCTCGCGTTGCGATGTGAACGTTGCGACCGAGCGGGTCGACCTGGCGCAGGTGAGCCTGGCCTACCAGAGCATCGGCCGGGCGTCGGATCCGGCGCTGCTGCTGGTGATGGGCCTGGGCGGGCAGTTGATCCATTGGCCCGACGAGGTGGTGGTCGCCCTGTGTCAGCAGGGCTTTCGGGTGATCCGCTACGACAACCGCGACGTGGGGCTGTCCGCTTGGCGGCAGGCGCCGGCCGAGGCCAACCTGACGTTCGAGGTGCTGCGCTACAAGCTCGGTCTGCCGGTGTCGGCGCCCTACAGCCTGACCGACATGGCCGACGACGCGCTGGGCCTGATGGATGCGCTGCACGTCGAGCGGTTCCATGTGCTGGGGGCGAGCATGGGCGGGATGATCGCCCAGCACCTGGCGGACATGGCGCCGCAGCGGGTCGAGAGCCTGACCCTGATCATGACCAGCTCCGGCGCCGAAGGCTTGCCGGCGCCGAGCGCGGCGCTGGTGCAGTTGCTGTCGCGGCGCGGGGCGCCGAGCCGCGAGGTGGCGCTGGAGCAGCAGGCCGACCTGCTGGCGGCCCTCGGCAGCCCGACGGTGAAAGACGACCGGCAGGCGTTGCTGCAACAGGCGGCGGTGGCCTATGACCGGGCGTTCAACCCCGAAGGCGTCAAACGCCAGATCATGGCGATCCTCGCGGAGCCGAGCCGGGTGGCGCTGCTCAACCGGTTGCGCGTGCCGACCCTGGTGGTGCACGGCACCGCCGACCCGCTGCTGCCGGTGATGCACGGCGTGCACCTGGCGGCGCATATCCAGGGCAGCCAATTGCGGCTGATTCCGGGCCTGGCCCACCGTTTCCAGGAGGCGTTCAAGGCGCCGTTGCTGGCGGCGGTGCTGCCGTACCTGCAGGCGCACCGCGAGGACGCCTCGCACTGGGCGCAGATCGAACCGGCGGCGGGCAGCAACCTGCTTTGACCGGGCGGCAGGGCGTGAATCGGGCGGGCGCGCCAATTTTCGGTCGTCAAAAAAATATCAATGTGCCACTATTGCCGTCTGTCCGCTGCCGCAAGGGCCGCGATGATTTCACGCATAGGGACTTGATTCATGACGTACCGCACTTTCCGCACCTGGGCTGCGTTGACGCTGCTCGCCTGCCTGACGCTCACCGGCTGCGCCCACGTGCAACCGCCCGTGGCGCTGGACAACCAGTTCTGGGACGCCAAGGAACCGACCATCGGCGTGGCGATCAACGCCGTGCCCGTACCGGTGCTGGCCTTGACCGGCAATCAGGGCCTGCTGGATCTGGCCATCAACAAGGGCGTCAACAGCAAGCTCAGCGACAACGTCGAGACCTGGCAGGTGCGCGACTTCAACACCCTGCCGGAGGCGATCGTCGCCAAGCTGCAGGCCAAGGGCTACAAGGCCAAGCGCATCGAAGAGCCGCTGAACATCGCGTCCTACAAGGAAATGTCGTTCCGCGAGGGCTACATGACCCGCGACCTGACGTCGCTCAAGGCCGCCTACGGTGTCGACCGTCTGGTGCTGGTGAACGTGTACGCCACCGGCGCCGTCCGCAGCTACTACAGCATCGTGCCGACCAGCGCGCCGATGGCCCATGTGAGCGGGGAGGGCATGGTGGTGGACCTTTCGGACAACCGGCTGCTGTGGTTCAAGCCGTTCACCGTGACCCAGGCCGCCCAGGGCGAGTGGGACGAGCCGAACTACGCCAACCTCTCCAACGCCTTCTACCAGGCCATGGACGACAGCCGTCAGCAAATGATCAGCCCGTTCGCGCAATGAGGCACCGCATGGTGGCGGGCCTTGCGCTGGCCCTGTTGACGCTGGCCGGATGCGCGCAGAAGCCGCTGCCGCCGGCAGGCTTCAATGACCCGACCGCGTTGCCCTACGTGCAGGCCCACGGGCTGAAGGTCGAGGTGCAGGTGCCGCCGGAGTTCGTCGGCGCCAGCACGGTGATCGATGCCAAGGCCGCGTTGAAGGCCCAGTCCTCCAGCCACAACCTGGTCGCCAGCTCCGGCAACAGCGCGGGGTTGGCCGGCATCATGGTCGCCAGCCTGATCAATACCCAGATGGGCAGCGGCACCTTGCAGCGCGATGCGCAGAAGGCGGCGTTCAACGAGTCCCGGCCGATGGCCGACCTGCTGGCCGGCATCCCGGTGCAGGAGCGCCTGCAGCGCCGCTTCACGCAGGCTTCGCAGGCGGCGGGGCTCAAGCAGGGCGAGGGCCAGGTCACGGCGCGCCTGTTGATCGAACCCCGGCTGATGCTGACCGCCGACCGCGGCAGCTTTCTGTTGGTCAACCAGGTGCAGATCCAGGACATCGCCGGCTCGGCGCTGTACCGCATGAGCATCGAAGTGGCCAGCCAGCCGTTCCGCCGCTGCGGGCAGCAGTGCATCGACGACGGCAGCCTTGAGCTGGCCAGGGTCACCGCCGCCCTCGACGCGTGCATCGACGAGGCCATGCGCGTGCTGGCCACCGACCTTGCGCTGCCGCCGGCGCCGGCCGCCGCCCAGGAAACCCTGCGCTACGTGCTCGACGGCCAGCGGGTGGTGGAGCGCGGTTACCAGTTGCAGCGCAGCGGCGACTACTGGCGCTACCGCAACCTCTACGGTGCGGTGAAGTCGGTGCCGATGCCGTTCGAGGATGCGCTGACGCCGGCGCAGCTCGATCAGGCCTACGGCCGCTGAGACGCGCCGGCCGGCTCTTGGCCGGGGTCAGCTGTGCAGGCGCACCCAGACGCTGACCAGCACTGTCGCGGCCATCAGCCACGCCACCGCCGCCACGGCCAGGGAGGCCTCCAGGCGCATCCGGTCGACCATCACGTACAGCGTCGCCAGGTAGACGAAGTACGGAATGATCGACCACATGCCGAACACGATGGTGGTCTTCAGGTCGTCGATCGAGCGGCCCTTGCCGACGATGTAGTGGGCGATCAGGGCGAAGGTGGGAAACAGCGGCACCAGCCCGGCGATGTAATAGTTCTTGGTCTTGGACAGCGCGGCGAGGATCACCACCACCGCCGCGCCGATTGCCGCTTTCAGAATCAGGTCCACTGTGATCTCGCTTAATGGCTCAGGCCGTACTTTTTCACTTTGTCGAACAGCGTGGTCTTGGCCATGCCCAGTTCCTGGCTTGCCTGGGTCAGGTTGCCGCCGCTGCGCTGCAGCGCATCGCCCAGCAGGTTGCGCTCGAAGGCTTCCACCGCTTCGGCGAACGCCAGGCCCTGGCCGGCGCTGCCGGCGCCGGACTTCTTGAAGGCCGGCAGGCCCAGGGCGAAGCGTTCGGCGACGTTGCGCAGTTCGCGCACGTTGCCCGGCCAGTCGTGGCTCATCAGGCTCGATAGCGTCTGGTTGTCCAGCTCCGGCGCCGTGCGGTCGAAGCGCAGCGACGACTGCTGCAGGAAGTGCTCGAACAGCTGCAGGATGTCTTCGCGGCGCTCGCGCAAAGGCGGCAGTTCCAGGGTCACCACGTTGAGCCGGTAGTACAGGTCGCTGCGGAATTCCCCGGCCTTGCTCGATTCGTCGAGGTCCGATTTGGTGGCGGCGATCACCCGGCAATCCACCGCCACGCTCTGGTTCGAGCCCAGCCGCTCCAGGGTGCGTTCCTGCAGCACCCGCAGCAGTTTGATCTGCAGCGGCAGCGGCATGCTCTCCACTTCGTCGAGGAACAGCGTGCCGCCGTCGGCGTGCTCGATCTTGCCGATGCGGCGCTTGCCGGCGCCGGTGAAGGCGTTGGCCTCGTGGCCGAAGATTTCGCTTTCGAACAGGTTTTCCGGCAGGCCGCCGCAGTTGAGGGCGACGAAGGCCTTGCCGTGGCGCCGGCTGAAGTCGTGCAGGCAGCGGGCGACCAGTTCCTTGCCGGTGCCGGTCTCGCCTTCGATCAGCACGTTGGCCGAGGTGTCGGCCACGTTGGCGATCAGTTCGCGCAGGTTCTGCATGGCCGGCGAGCGGCCGATGATCCGGCCCTCAAGGGAATCGCGCTCGGCCAGTTGCCGGCGCAGCGACGAGACCTCCCGCGCCAGGCTGCGCTGCTCCAGGGCGCGGCGGGCGACGTCCACCAGGCGTTCCGGGGAGAACGGTTTCTCCATGAAGTCGTAGGCGCCCTTCTGCATCGCGCCCACCGCCATGGAGATGTCGCCGTGGCCGGTGATCAGCACCACCGGCAGGCTGCGGTCGCGGGCCTTGAGCCGGGTCAGCAGCTCCAGGCCGTCGATGCCCGGCAGGCGGATGTCGCTGATGACGATCCCGGCGAAGTCGTCGCCGACCTGCGCCAGCGCCTCTTCGGCGCTGCCCACGCCGATGCAGGGAATGTCCTCCAGGGCCAGGGCCTGCTGGCAGCCGAGCAGCACATGGGGGTCGTCTTCGACGATCAGCACACTAAGGTCGTTGTTCATATCGGCTCGTCAGGTGGAGTGCCTGCCAACGGCAAGCTGAGGACGAAGGCGGTGCCGCCGTCGGCCGGGTGTTCGACGCCCAGGTGCCCGCCGGTGGCGGCGGCCAGGCTGGCGGACAGGGTCAGGCCCAGGCCCAGGCCCTGTTCGCCGGGTTTGGTGGTAAAGAACGGCTCGAACAGGTGCTTGCGCGCCTCGGCGTCGATGCCGTGGCCGTTGTCGCGCACCCGCAGGCGGTACTTGCCGTCGAACGTTTCGCCTTCCAGCCACAGCGCCGGCAGCGGCTGCGCCTGCATGGCGTCCAGCGCGTTGCCGATCAGGTTGACCAGGATCTGCTCCAGGCGGGTCTGGTCGATCTGCACCTGCACGTCGTCGAACCGGCGGTGCAGTTGCAGGGCGGTGTTCTCCAGGCGGGCGCCGAGCACCTGCAGCGCCGCGTCCACGGCCTTGCCCAGGCTGGCGCGGCCCTTGTCGTCGCCGCGGCGGGCGAACGAGCGCAGGCTGGCGGTGATCCGGCCCATGCGGTCGATCAGGTCGTTGATGGTCTTGAGGTTGGTGCTGGCCACGTCGAGCTGGCCGCGCTCAAGGAAACGCACGGTGTTGCCCGACAGCGTGCGCATCGCCGCCAGCGGCTGGTTCAGTTCGTGGGCGATGCTGGTGGACATCTGACCGATGGCCGCCAGTTTGCCGGCCTGCACCAGTTCGTCCTGGGCCCGGCGCAGGGTTTCCTCGGCCTGGCGCCGTTCGCGGATCTGGCCCTTGAGCCGGTCGTTGCTGGCGCGCAGGTCGGCGGTGCGTTCGGCGATCCGTCGCTCCAGCTGATTGTTGGCTTCCTGCAAGGCTTCGCGGGCGGCGAGGCGGGTGGCGATCACCTTGCGCCGTTCGTTCCAGGCGATCAGCAGGAACGCCACCAGCGCAAACGCGACGGCCACCAGGATGCCCTGGTTGATGGCTTCGCGGCGCAGGTCCTGCAACGGCGTGAGCAGGGTGAAGTTCCACGGGGTGTCGCTCAGCGGCCGGGTCTGCGCCAGGTAGCTGATGCTCTCTTCGTCGCTGCCCAGTTCGCTGTTGGCCGGGAAGGTGAGCTTCTCCACGCCTTCGGCCAGGGTCTCGCGGGCCAGCGGTTGCAGTTCGTTGAGCGGGAACCAGTAGTACTGCAGGCTGCGGGCGAGCTTTTCCTTGGTCTCGTCGCTCAGCGGCACCACGGACTTGAGGCGCCGGGCCGGGTCGCTGGAGAGAATGATGATGCCGTTCTCGTCGCTGACGAACGCCTCCAGCCGCGCCCGTTGCCAGCGTTCCTCCATGGCTTCCAGGCGCACTTTGACCACGGCCACGCCGATGATCTTGCCGTGCTCCTCCAGGCCATGGGCCAGGTAGTAGCCGGGTTCGCCGTTGGTGCTGCCGATGCCGTAGAAACGGCCGGGCTGGCCGCGCACGGCGTTCTGGAAGTAGGCGCGGAAAGACAGGTCTTCGCCCAGGTAACTGTCGACGTCGCGCCAGTTGCTGGTGGCCATGACCCGGCCGGTGGTGTCCATCACGTAGATGGCCCGGCTGCGGCTGCGCCGGTTCAGGCCTTCAAGGTAATCGTTGACCGTCTGCCGGTGTTCCGGGGTCGGGTCGTCGAGCAACTGCGAGACGCTGGTCTCAAGCTCCAGCAGGCTCGGCAGGTAGGTGTATTTGCTGATCTCGCTTTCGACCGCCCGGGCGTGCAGTTCCAGCTGGCGCTGGCCGTTCTCGCCGAGGCTGCGGATGCCGAAGTGCTCGCTGGTCCAAAAGCCCAGGCAGCCCAGGCCGACCATCAGGGCGATGACCAGCGGCGGCAGGAACAGATGGCGGATCAGACGGGGTTTCACGGCAAGTGACGGCGGCGCTGCGCGATAGAGATTGGGGTCGCATTTCA
Organism: Pseudomonas sp. B7(2017); assembly: GCF_002112745.1. Lineage (NCBI taxonomy): Bacteria > Pseudomonadati > Pseudomonadota > Gammaproteobacteria > Pseudomonadales > Pseudomonadaceae > Pseudomonas > Pseudomonas sp. B7(2017). The sequence continues at coordinate 134,889 of NZ_NEIP01000002.1, forward strand.
TCACAGATGCCTTGGGTCAACCACAACACAAATCAGCCCCTAGAAGAGCGGACTTGCCGCGAAGGCGGTGGATCGGTCAACGGTGAGGTTGAATGTTCCGGCCTCTTCGCGGACAAGCCCGCTCCCACAGGGTCAGCGGTGCTCCTTAGTGCTGCAGGATTTTCTCGAGGAAGTGCTGCGCGCGCTCCGAGCGCTGGCTCACGTCGCCGAAGAACTCCTCTTTCGGGCAGTCTTCGATGATCTTGCCGGCGTCCATGAAGATCACGCGGTCGGCCACCTTGCGGGCGAAGCCCATTTCGTGGGTCACGCACATCATGGTCATGCCTTCCTGGGCCAGCTGCACCATCACGTCCAGCACCTCGTTGACCATTTCAGGGTCCAGGGCCGAGGTCGGTTCGTCGAACAGCATGACGATCGGGTCCATCGCCAGCGCACGGGCGATCGCCACGCGCTGCTGCTGGCCGCCGGACAGTTGGCCCGGATGCTTGTGGGCGTGGGCCGAGAGGCCGACGCGATCGAGCAGCGCCAGGCCTTTCTTGGTGGCTTCTTCCTTGCTGCGGCCCAGCACCTTGATCTGCGCGATGGTCAGGTTCTCGGTGATGGTCAGGTGCGGGAACAGCTCGAAGTGCTGGAACACCATGCCCACGCGCGAACGCAGTTTCGGCAGATTGGTCTTCGGGTCGGCGATGGAGGTGCCGTCGACCACGATGTCGCCCTTCTGGAAGGGCTCCAGCGCGTTGACGCACTTGATCAGGGTCGACTTGCCCGAGCCCGAAGGGCCGCAGACCACGATCACCTCACCTTTCTTGACCTCGGTGCTGCAGTCGGTCAGCACCTGGAAGTCCCCATACCACTTGTTGACGTTCTTGATAGAGATCATACGGCGAACCTTTTTTGCAGACGCTTGACCAACCGCGAGGCGGCGAAGCTGATGATGAAGTAGACGAGACCCGCGAAGATCAGGAACTCATTGGAGCGGCCGATGATGTCGCCGCCGGCGCGCGAGGCGTTGAGGAAGTCCACCAGGCCCACGGTGTAGACCAGCGAGGTGTCCTGGAACAGGATGATGCTCTGCTGCAGCAGCAGCGGGGTCATCTTGCGGAACGCCTGGGGCAGGATGATCAGGCGCATCATCTGGCCGTAGGTCATGCCCAGCGCCTGGGCGGCGCCCATCTGCCCCTTGGGGATCGACTGCACGCCGGCCCGCACGATTTCGCAGAAGTACGCCGCCTCGAACATCATGAACGCCACGATGCAGGAGGTGAACGCGCCGATCGGGGTGTCTTCGCCGGTGATCCAGCGCAGCACGAACGGCACCGCCAGGTAGAACCAGGTGATCACCAGCAGCAGCGGGATCGAGCGGAAGTAGTTGACGTAGGCGCCGGCGACGTTCGACAGCACCTTGTTGTGGGACAGGCGCATCAACGCCAGCACGGTGCCCAGCGCGATGCCGCCGACGACGCCCAGGGCCATCAGCTTGAGGGTCATCAGCATGCCGTTCCACAGGCCGGGAATGGCCGGGACGATGCCACTGAAATCGAATTCCATCATTTACCCCCTACGGAGATCAGGCCCGGCACGGCGACTTTCTTCTCGACCAGTCGCATCAGCAGCATCAGGCTCATGTTGAGGGTGAAGTAGATCAGGGTGGCCAGGGTGAAGGCCTCGAACAGGTTGGCCGAGAACTCGGCGGTCTGCTTGGTCTGGGCCAGCAGCTCCATCAGGCCGATCAGGGACGCCACGGAGGAGTTCTTGAACACGTTCAGGAATTCCGAGGTGAGCGGCGGAATGATGATCCGGTAGGCCTGGGGCAGCAGCACGTTCCAGTAGATCTGCGGCAGCTTGAAGCCCATGGCGCGGGCGGCGGACTCCTGGCCGCGCGGCAGCGCCTGGATGCCGGTGCGTACCTGCTCGCACACCCGGGCGGCGGTGAACAGGCCCAGGCACACGACGACGCTCAGGTAGGCCGAGGTGGTCGGGTTCAGGTCCTGCTTGTACCACTCCTGCAGGTCCGGCGGCAGCAGGTCGGGCACCAGGAAGTACCAGATGAACAGCTGAACCAGCAGCGGCACGTTGCGGAACAGTTCGACGTAGCAGGTGGCGATGCCCGAAACGATGCGGTTCGGCACGGTGCGCATGATGCCCAGCAGCGAGCCGAGCAGCAGGGCGATGATCCACGCGACGATGGCGATGGCGATGGTCCAGCCCAGGCCGGAGATGAACCAGTCGAGATAAGTCTCGCTGCCCACGCCGGTGGACTTGAAGAACACGCCCCAGTCCCAGTTGTAATTCATTAGGGTCTCCCCTCGGATTCGATCATGTACAAGTGCCCGCCTGGGGAAACTCCGTTCCCGCCCCGACCGAACGTCGGGCACACACGATCGGCTCGACAGCCACCGGTTCGAGTGTTCCAAAAATGTGCCAGCAGGGAGTGACCATCCCCTGAAAGGGCCGTGGCCCTTTCAGGGGATAAGGTTAGTCAGAAATCAGGACTTCTTGTCGTCAGCCGCTTTGTCGGTCGGGTTGGCGATCAGGGCCTTGAGTTCGTCGCTCATCGGGAAGTTCAGGTTCAGGCCTTTTGGCGGGATCGGCGACTGGAACCATTTGTCGTAGATCTTGTTGATCTCGCCGGACTTGTACAGGGCGATGATGGCGTCATCCACGGCCTTCTTGAACGGCGCGTCGTCCTTGCGGACCATGCAGCCGTAGATCTCGTAGGACTGCGGCGTGCCGGTCACGGCCCAGTCGGAAGCCTTCTTGGCCTTGGCGGCTTCGCCGGCCAGCAGGGCGTCGTCCATCATGAACGCGACGGCGCGGCCCGACTCCAGCATCTGGAAGGATTCGCCATGGTCCTTGGCCGAGATGACGTTCATCTTCATCTGCTTGTCGGCGTTCATCGCCTTGAGGATGCGCTCGGAGGTGGTGCCGGCGGTGGTCACGACGTTCTTGCCGGCCAGGTCCGGGAAGTCCTTGTACTGGGAGCCGGCCTTGGACAGCAGACGGGTGCCGATCTCGAAGATGCCGACGGAGAAGTCGACCTGCTGCTGGCGCTCGACGTTGTTGGTGGTGGAGCCGCACTCGACGTCCACGGTGCCGTTCTGCACCAGCGGGATGCGGGTCTGCGAGGTCACCAGGTTGTACTTGACCTGCAGGTTCGGCGCGTCCAGGTCCTTCTTCAGGGCTTCGACGATGGCCAGTTGGATGTCATGGGAGTAGCCGACCGGTTTGCCGGAGGCGTCGGCGATGTAGGAAAACGGAATGGAGGCGTCGCGGTGACCCAGGGTGACGGTGTTCGACTCTTTGATCTTCTTCAGGGTGCCGGTGAGCTCGGCGGCGAAAACTGGTGTGCTGATCAGAGCGGCAGCAATGGCTGCGCCCAGGATATGGGGAACGATGCGCATCAAATTTTCCTCGACATTGTTTTTTTTATGGAGCCGGTTGAGCGGGCCCTTTTGTGCTTCGAATGCCTGACGGCTCCTGTCGTGTCGGCACGGCAGGCATTCGTCGGAAGAGTGTAGAGCATGAGTCGTGCCAGACCAGTTGCGCTGGTTCAACTCATTGATTTGATTGGGGATTAACTTTTTGTGATGGCGTTTTTTTGCCTTTCTGATCCGGTTAACCGAACCGACCGTCGGGTCGCGTTCGGAAAACCGAATGGCAAAGGATCAGCGCCACACCGGCAACAGATCCAGGGTGTACAGCAGGTGCGACACCGCGCAGGCCACCCCGAACAAAAGCACCAGCGCGATCATCGGCGTGCCGCCCCACACCCGGTAGCGCGGGCTTTGGAAGCGGATGCGCGAAGCGCGCGCCAGCAGCGCCGGGGTGATGACCGCCCAGACGGTGGCGGCGAGGCCGGCGAAACCGATGGCGTGGAGGAAGCCCTCCGGCCACAGGAACCCGCACAGCATCGGTGGCAGGAAGGTGACGGCGGCGGTCTTCAGGCGGCCGGCGGGGCGGTCGTCGAACTTCAGCACGTCGGCCAGGTAGTCGAACAGGCCCAAGGTCACGCCGAGGAACGAACAGGCCACGGCGAAGTTGGAGAAGAACGTCAGCAGCAGGTCGACGTTCGCGCTGTCGAGCCGCGAGCCCAGCGCACTGATCAGCACGTCGATGTTGCCGCCTTGCCGGGCGATGTCCTTGAACGCTTCGCGGGGGATGTTGCCCATGCTGCACAGCATCCACACCAGGTACAGGCCCAGCGCGATCAGGGTGCCGCCCACCAGGCAGGCGCGGATGCGCCGCGGATCCTTGCCGTAGTGCTTCATCAGGCTGGGCACGTTGCCGTGGAAGCCGAACGAGGTCAGGCAGAAGGGCAGCGTCACCAAGAGGTACGGCCAGTAGCGGTGGTCGCCGGCGTCCGAGTCGAGCAGCGTGACGGGCTGCACATGGCCGAGCAGGCCGCCGAAGGTCAGGAAGAACGCGAGGATCTTGGCGCCGAACACCAGGGTGGTCATGCGGCTCACCGCCGAGGTGCTGAGCCAGACGGTGAAGGCCACCAGCACGGTGAACCCCAGGCCGGCGACCCGTGCGGACAGCTCGACGCCCATCGATTGCGCGGTGTGGTGGATCACCGAACCGCTGGCCGAAATGTAGGCGTAGGTCAGGGTGTAGAGCACGAACACGATGCTCAGGCCGTTGAGTCGGTTCCAGGTGCGGCCGAGCAGGTCCCGGGTGATGGTCGAGAAGCTGGCGCCTTCGTGGTAGTTGAGGTTGGCCTCCAGGATCATCAGGCCCGAGTGCAGGGTGCAGAACCAGGCGAACAGCAGCACCGCGACCGAGCCGTGGAACCACAGCCCGGACATGACCACCGGCAAGGAGAACATGCCGGCGCCGACGATGGTGCCGCCGATGATCATGGCGCCGCCGAGCACCGAGGGCGAACGTTCGAGTGCGGCGGGTGAAGCGGATGAAGCAAGTGATGTGGCACGCATGGCGGGGCCTGCATAGGTATTGTTATGGAGGGTGCGGTGCATCAGTGACATCCCTGATGGCCGATGCACCGCTTTCGCGGGCAAGCCCGCTCCCACAGGGGCTGGGTTCAGCTGATGCCCAGCCAGGGCGACAGCCGGCGTACGTGCGCCAGCAGCACCTCGTCCTGCCCCGGCAACGCATCGAACGACAGGCCCACCGGCAGCGCCCCTTCGGCCGCCACCGGCACGCTGATGCTCGGCGCCGCCAGGTTGCTGGCCGGGTCGGTGTTGCGCACGAACCGCTCGAAATGGCTTTCGTCCGCGCAATCGCCCAACAGCGGCGCACTGCACGCCACCGTCGGGTAGGCGATCAGATCCAGCCGATTCCCGGCGAACAGCGCACGGTATTCCTGCTCCAGCCGCACTTTGCCCATCAATGCCTGCACGTAGTCGGTGTAGGAGATCGCCGGGCTTTCCAGCTGGGCGGTAAGGGTTCTGCGGATGGCCGGGTCGGCGATCTGCGCAAGGATGTCGAGGAAATCCCCGCCGCGCCCTTCCTTCATCAGGAAACGCGGGAAGTCGATGAAGAACTCATAGATCGGCAACGGAAACTGGATGCACTCGTTGATCTCGCCGAGGGCCGCGTCGTTGACCGGCACGATCTCCGCGCCCCGGTCGGCCAGCGCGTCGATCGCGCGCCGGCAGTCGCGGCGCACGTTGTCATCCAGGTCCGACCAGAAGAAACGTTCCGGAATGCCGATGCGCAGCGGCCGGTTTTCCGGCTGTGGGGCAGGGCCGCGGCCGGTCAGGTGATGGTGGACGAACTGGCAGTCTTCCACGGTGCGGGTCAGCAGGCCCGGGGTGTCCTTGGTCTGGGAGACCGGCACGATGCCGTCCACCGGGTAGGCGCCGGTGGTGGGCCGCAGGCCGACGATCCCGCAGAAGGCCGCCGGGATGCGCACCGAACCGCCGGTGTCGGTGCCCACCGCGCACGGCACCAGCCCGGCGGCCACGGCAGCGGCGCAACCGCCGCTGCTGCCGCCGGCGCTGCGGCGCTCGTCGGCCGGGTTGGCCACCGCGCCATGGGCGTGGTTGGCCGAGGTCACGCCGAACGACAGTTCGTGCATGTTGTTCTTGCCCACGACCTGCGCACCCAACCGGCGCAGATCCGCCACGATGCCCGCGTCCGCCTGCGGCACGTAACCATTCAGGCCCGGCGTGCCGGCGGTGGTCGGCAGGCCACGGACATTGATGTTGTCCTTGAAGGACACCGGCAGCCCGTAGAGCGGTGCGCTGCGGTCCGCCGCAGGCGATGCCGGGTCGAAGGTGATGAAGCTGTTCAGGTGCTGCGCGTCCTGGTGCCGTTCGCGCAGGTCCTGCCGCCAGGCGTCGGGGCAGAGGTCGCCGGCGCGGAAACCGGCGACGAGGTGTTCAATGGATAAGCGACTGTTCATGGAAAGTCTCGGCGAAAGGGAGAGGGGCCCGGTCAGCAATAGCGGTACTGGGGCATCAGGCCGTCCAGGGGATTGCCGTCGATCAGGTCGCCGCCCAGGCTGCTGATCACCGCGCAGGCCGTGTTCAGGGCGGTCTGGATCGAGCCTTCGGCCCAACCGCCGGTGAACGAGGCGCCGCAGCCGGCCAGGTACAGGCCGGTGTCTTGGCTGGCGTCGAGGGCGGTGCGGAACTGGTAGAACAGGCGCTCGGAATAGATGTCGTCGCCGGGGAAGTTCAGCTTGAACGCGCCCAGGGCGTGCTTGTCGGTCAGCCAATCGTATTCGAGCACGTAGCGCCCGTAGTCGCCGTTGAGCGGCACCAGGTGGCGGGCGAACTCCGGCGCGCTCATCGCCAGCTCGTCCACCAGGCGCAGGCAGCGCTGCACCTTGTCGGTCATCGAGACCATCTTGTGCGAGTCGTCCTCCCACGTGTAGCTGATCAGCACCACGCCCCAGGAATCCGGATCCTGCGGGGCGTAGTCCAGGCAGTACACGCCCTTGACCAGGGTGTCGGTCTGGATGTTGTGCGCCAGGCCATGCTTGAGCCAGAACTTGTCCTTGGTGAGGATGAACAGTTTCGAGGAGCCGACCATGTGGGTTTCGTTGATCGCCCGGGCCACGTCGCGGTTCACGAACGTCTGGTCCTGGGTGAGCTTGAGGTTGACCTGCAGGGCGCGGGTCGTGGCGGTGGTGATCACTCGGTCGCAGGCGTAGGTCTCGCCGTTGCTGCCGGCCAGCAGGATCTGGCCGTCCGCATCCTTGTCGATCGATTCGATGCGGGTGCGGCAGATCATGTCGCGCAGCTGCATGCCGTTGAACGAGGTGTCGGCGATCAGTTCCGCCAGCGTCGAGATGCCGTTGGGCACCAGCCGTTGGTTGACCTCCAGCCCGTTGACCACCAGGCGCAGGATCTCGGTGAAGGACGCCCGGTACACCGACTGGAAGCCGCCGGAACCGATCCCCAGGGAACCGAACAGGTGGAAGTCCTCCGGCTTGCGCCAGGCCTTGCCGCCCGGCGGGTTCTTGCCGGTGAAGATGCGCACCATCGCCGAGTAGAACGAGCTGTCGCCGAAGCAGTCCAGGTAGCGTTGCCATTCCGGCTGCACTTCGCAGTAGTTGTGCTGCTTGAGCAGTTCGGTCAGCAGCAGGGGCGGGGCCAGGCGAGTGCCGTCGTCCAGGGTCGCGCCCTCGCTCAGGAACGCGCTCCAGCCCTGGTGCACGGTGCGGAACAGCGCCGGCGGCGGCTGCATCGCCGGCCAGTGGTGGGTTTCGCCGCGGTAGTGCAGTTCGGTGTCGACCACGCCCGGGTCGGGAAAGGTGTTGGTGGTGTGGATGCCGAAGCGGTTGAGGTAATGGAACAGCCCCACCTCGCTCGGCGGGAAGCGCATAGCGCCCATCTCGGCGATGAACTGCGGTTGCTCTTCGTCGAAGCACTGGGTCAGCAGGCGGCCGCCGATGTGGCTCGGTTCGGCTTCGAACAGGGTCACGCGGCGGGCGCCGGCGCGCAGCAGTTCATAGGCGGCCACCAGCCCGGTCAGGCCGGCGCCGATGATGCCGATGTGCTTGTCGGCGCTTTCAGGCGGCAGATGCCCGATGGCCTTGTCGGCGTTGCGCAGGAACTGGCCGTAGTCGTACAGCAGGTCGACGTAGGGGAAAGTCAGGCACGCGGCGCCCTGGCTGGAGTCGTTGTTCATGGGAGTCACAGGGGGAATTCTCGGTCGGTCAGATGATGAGTTGCAGGCTTTCGAGGGCGCGGGCGGGGTTGAGCAGCAGGATCTTTTTGCCCTGGATCTTCCACTGGCCGTCGAGGTGGATCAGCCGGTGCTCGACGGTGACGGGGTAGTGCCATTCCTGATCGCCGCGGGCCTCGCAGTACATCAGGTTGCTGCTGGCGGTCGCGCTGTAGGACGGCTCCTCGACGGTGATCCGTGGCCGCTGGGCGATGTGCAGGCAGCGGCTTTTCGGCTGCTGGGAAAAGTTGCGGGCATTGGCCAGGCGGTTGATGCGCAGGGTGGTCAGGAAGCGGTCTTCGTACACCAGCGAGGACTCGTGCAGCGGGCTCCGCTGCTCACGGGTCATGGGGATCCAGTAGGTGTAGTCGTCGCTCAGCAGCTTTTGCCAGGCGTCGAAGTCCTGTTGGTCGAGCAGGTGCATTTCGGTCTCGAGCAAGCGCTCGACGGCCCGTTCAGTGGGTTCGTGCATGGTCGTCCCGCATCAGGTTTTGCCAGTGGTCGTAGAAGTTGCGCATCGCCCGTTCGCTGGTGCCGGACACCACGCGGGTCTCGTCGTGGGCCTCGCCCGGCGCGAACAGGCGGGCGACGTTGACCCATTCGTTGGCGTCGCTGCGCAGGCCCTCGGTGGCGCGCTCGTACATCTCCACGTCGTCGTGGGCGACCATCGAGCACGGTGAGTTGATCAGGTTGTTGTACTGCACGGTCCGTTCGAGCAACTGCACCGGGGCGCCTTGCAGTTCGAAGATCCACGACTCGACGATGGTCTCCGTCGCGCTGACCGGGCGGATCACCCGCAGGGTCTGGATCGGGCCCTTGACCATCAGGTTGGGGAAATAGACGGTGTTGTGCCGGGTGTCGTCGAGGATCGCCTGGGCCTGTTCTTCGCCGTAGCTCTCGACCATCAGATCCCAGTAGCCGGGAATGCTGGTGTAGGCTTTGTGGATCGAGTTGCTGACCCCGGTGTGCCCGTGGCCGTTGGGCCAGACGCGGATGCCCATGCCGGCGAAGAATTCATAGGAGCCCATGAACGGCGAGAACAGTTCCACCGCCATCGGCACCGGAAGGTTCTGGTCGCCGGTTTCCTTCCACAGGCGGATGGCTTCGCCGGCCGAGGATTCGTGGGCGATCATCGGGTGGCAGGTGTCGGTCTGGTTGTCGACCACCATCTTCCAGTTGCAGCGGTGGCGGTGCAGCAGCGGCTGGCCGACCACGCGCAGTTCGCCCTTGGGCGAGCGCATGACCATGTTGTCTAGGGTCGACAGCGACTCGCCGAAGAATTCCTCGAAGCCGATGCCGGTCTCGTTCAGGCGCACAAACACGAAACCACGGTAGTTGCGTACCGCCGCCACCTGGCGCATGCCTTTGCCGGCCGAACAACTGCTCAGGTCGCAGTCGTCGTATTCCTTCTTCACCGGGATGCTCATCAGCTCGCCGTCGGTCTTGAACGTCCAGGCGTGGTACGGGCAGCGCATGAAGCGGCCGACGTTGCCGCGGGCTTCGGCCAGCACCTTCACGCCCTTGTGCGGGCAGCGGTTGTGCAGCACCACGATGTCGCCGTTCTTCTGGCGCACCATGGCCAACGGCTGGGCGGCGAGGGTGGCGGTGAAGTAGTCGCCGGCCTCGGGGATCAGGCTGTCGTGGCCCAGGTAGCACCAGCTGGCGGCAAACACCCGCTGCTGTTCCTGTTCGAAAAGTCGCTGATCAAGGAACAGAGACTTGTGCACTTCTCTGCCATTGAAATAGTTGTCCAACGGGGGTGTCCTCTTCAGATCGCCAGCTTCAGGCGGGAGCTCTTCGCCCGGGAGACGCAGGGATACATCCGTGCGCTGCAGGCCGCTTCTTGTTCGCTCATGATGAAATCGCGGTGATCGACGTCGCCTTCGAGCACGTCCAGCGCGCAGACGCCGCACTCGCCCCGGCGGCAGTCGTAGATCGGATCGAGGCCGGCGGCCTCCAGGGCTTCGAGCAGGGTCTGGCCGGGGCCGACCTCAAGGCTCACGCCGGACTCGGCGGCCTCGACCGTGAAGCCTTGCGCACCGTCGTCCTTGGCGAGGTTGAACACTTCCAGGTGGATGCGCTCGCGGGGCAGGCCGGCGCTTTGGGCGTGGCTCAGGATTTCGCTGAGCATCGCGGCCGGGCCGCAGACGTACAGGCGGTCCTCGGGGGTGAGGTCGGCGAGCACTTGGCCGAGCGCCGGACGCTGGCCGGACAGGTGCAGGTTCATCCGATCCTGCAGCAGCGTGCGCAGGTCGTCGGCGTAGGCCGCGTCCTCGGCGCTGCGGGCGAAGTAGTGCAGGTGCGCAGTGCGCTCCAGCGCCGTCAGGTGGCGCAGGATGCCGGTCAGCGGCGTGATGCCGATGCCGCCGGCGATGGCGATGTCCCGGCCGGCCTCGACGCTGAGCGGGTAGTCGAAGGTGTTGAACGGGCCGTCGAGCTCGACGGTGTCGTCGACCTTCAGCGAGCGGATGTAGCGGCTGCTGGGCGAGTCGTCCGAGAGCCGGACGGCAAAGGTGAAACGCCCTTCGGCGGCCTCGTCCAGCTCCACCGTCGAGTAATGGCGCCAGTCGCCGGATTCAGGCATCCGCCATTTGAAATGGGCACCGGCATGGGCCGAGGCGGCGGGGGCCGCCGGGCCGCTGACGGTGATTTCCTTGATGGACGCCGACAGCATCCGGCAGTGGGTGACGGTGAACTTCATGCCGGGGTTTCCTGGGGCAAAGGCGTTTCGTGCAGGTACAGCCATTGGGTGCTGTGGTGGTGCACGCGCAGGATCGCCACGGAAATGCGCGAGGTCTCGCGCTGGTTCTGGTGATGCGTTTCCTTGTAGCGCAGGGCCACGGTCGCGCCTTCGCGCCAGACGGTGTGCAGGTCGCTGATGACGATCTCCAGGCCCGGACGGGCGCCGACCGCGCCCTTGAACAGTTGTTCGACCTGGGCCCGGCCGACCACGGCGGCGGAGGTGGTGACCATGCTGAAGTCTTCGGTGAAGACATCCATCAGCGGGGCGATGGCGGCTTCGCCGGTGCCGTCGGCATCGGTGAAGACGCGGTGGATCAGCTCATGCACGTGATGGACGCTGTGGCGCGCTTGTTCAACCGGGTTGTTGTTCATGGCATTCCTTTGGAGGGTTCAGTTGGCTCATGTGGAACAGTGGGAACAGCCCGGCCAGCGCGGCGATCGCGAAGGTCGCGTGATAGGCCGGGGTGGAGTCGAGCTGTTTGAGCAGCAGGTTGTAGATCATCAGGAACAGGGCCGCGCCGACGCTGAAGGACATCTGCCGGTTGATGTTCCAGATCACGCTGGCCTTGTGGGTGTCGCCGCCCTGGAAGTCCATCAGCGACGTGGTCTGCGCGGTGTTGGCGCCGATGCCGCCGCCCGTGCCCATCAGGCAGTAGGCGATCACGATCACCCAGATGTCCGTCGGTGCGTCCACCAGCATCAGGGTGGCGATGCCGGCGCTGTGCAGGAGCATGCCGAGGGTGAACAGGCGCTTGGCGCCGACCCGGTTGTAGACCCGGCCGCAGACCGTCATCGCGATGAACGCGCCGGCGGCGTAGAGGATCATGAACATCCCGGTCAGGCGGGCGCTGAAATGCAGGGTGTTCTGCAGGAAGAAGATGCTCATCAGGTTGACCCCGGTGAACACGCCGGGAATCGCGTAATAGATGAAGATCGAGGTGCTGAGCTTTTTGCTGCGCAGCAGGCTCAGGTCGATGATCGCGTCGCGGGTGCGGCGGTAGTGCAGCAGGTACAGCGCGACGAACATCAGGCCCGCCGCCAGGCAAGCGAGGGCGGTGGCGGCCGGGTAGTCGCCGCCGTACAGCGACATGCCCATCAGCAGGCTGCCGAGGGCGGCGCTGACCAGCAGCAGGCCGACGATGTCGGGGCGGGCCAGGCTGGTCGGTTTGGTCTCCCGGATCCAGAACCACGACAGGCCGGCGGCGATCAGCGAGAACGGGATGTTGCTGTAGAACACCCAGCGCCATGAACTGGTGTCGACGATGATGCCGCCGACGGTGGGCGAAATCGCCGGGGCGATCAGGGCCACGGCCATCACCATCGTCGAGATCTTGGCCCGCTGTTCGCCCTGGAACAGGTTGAAGGTCAACGCCTGGCCCACCGGAATCAGCAGGCCGCCGCCGATGCCCTGGACGAAGCGCCAGATCACCAGTTCATGGAAGCTGTCGGCCAGGCCGCACATCCACACGGAACCGGTGAACACCAGCATCGAGAGGGTGAGGATCTCGCGGCTGCCGAAGCGGCCGGCCAGCCAGGTGCTGACGGGAATGATCAGGGTCAGGCCCAGAATGTAGGCGTTCGCCACCCAGGCCACGGAAGAACTGCTGACCTGCAAAGTTGCCGATATGCTCGGCAAGGCCACGGCCGACATGAATATGTTTATGCAGTCAATAAAAAAGCCGATCAGAAAGATCAGCGCGATTTTGTAGCGATAGTTCATGTTGTTTCCTCTTTCCCGTCAAGCATAGGGGCGATGGACTTGGGGTGTCGATACGACTATGCTTAAAACAATGTTTGAAAGGATTGAACAGTGAACTCTACCGCCATGCATTCTCATCTTAATCGGGTTCAGACATTTCTCGCGGTGGTCGATTTCGGCTCCTACACCAAGGCCGCGAATTACCTGAGTATCAGCAAAGCCATGGCCAGCCTGCATGTCAAGGCGCTGGAGGAAGTTCTTTCGGCGACCCTGCTGATCCGCAACACCCGCAGCATATCGCTGACTGAAATAGGCCAAGACTTCTATGAAGAGTTCAAAGGCATTGTCGCGGATATCGACAATGCCTTTGATAATGTATTGAAGGGCAATAACCGGGTGTCCGGAAAGTTACGAATCAGTTCGACCAGCGAATATGGCGAGCGCTATATATTGCCGTTGATTCCCTTGTTTATAGAACGTTATCCGGAAGTGCGCCTGAGCTATAACTTCAACTCTTCGTTGAATGATCTGGTGGCCGAAAAACTTGATCTGGTGATACGCCTCGGCAACCTGGCCGACTCGGCGTTCAAGAGCCGCAAGCTGGCAGACTACGACATCGTGCTGGTCGCCACGCCCGCGTTCCTGGAGCGTCATCCTGTGGCGCAGCCCCAGGACCTGAACGGCGTGCCGTGGATCGCAAACAGCAATCTGCAGGCGCCGACCCAATGGCTGTTGCGCGATGCCCAAGGCATCGGCAGCGAGATTCACGGCACCAGCCATTTCGAATCCAACTCCTCCACGGCGATCCGCTCGATGACCTTGTCGTCGCTCGGCGTGTCGGTGCTGCCGGGCTGGGTGGTCGAGGACGACATCGCCAGCGGTCGCCTGGTCCGTTTGTTGCCGGATCATGCGCTGCCGTCGCAGTCGATCAACGTGGTGTTCCCCAACACCGCGCACCTGCCGCACAAGTCCCGGGCGTTCATCGATTTCCTGCTGCTGCACCTGGCTGACTGACGAGGCACAAAAAAGCCCCTGAATCCTGCGATTCAGGGGCTTTCGTTTGAGCGCTGCCCGGATCAGGCCGCTTCGGTCTTGCTGCGGTTCTGCTCGACCTTGTTCAGGTAGGCCGCCAGCTTCTGCTGCTCGTCGGCAGTGGTGAACAGGCCCAGCTTGCTGCGGCGCCACAGGATGTCCTGTGCGCTGGTGGCCCACTCTTCGCTGCACAGGTAATCGACTTCGCGGGTGTAGAGCCCGCCGCCCAGGTGCTCGCCCATGTCGGTCAGGGTCTCCACGCCTTCGAGCATGCGCCAGGTGCGGCTGCCGTAGGTGGTGGCCCAGCGACGGGCGATCTCGGTCGGCACCCAGTCGTACTTGTCGCGGATCAGCGCGCACAGCGCCTGCGGGGTGGTCATGTCTTCGCCGCCCGGCAGGGTGGCGCCGGCGGTCCAGCTCGGGCGCATCTGGGTGAAGTACGGCATCAGTTGCGCCATCGCCGACTCGGCCAGCTTGCGGTAGGTGGTCAGCTTGCCGCCGAACACCGACAGCAGCGGCGCCTCTTCGCTGCCGCCGGACAGCGCCAGGGTGTAGTCGCGGGTCACGGCCGACGGGTTGTCGGACTCGTCGTTGCACAGCGGACGTACGCCCGAATACGTGTGCAGGATGTCTTCGCGGCCGATCTGCTTCTTGAAGTGGGCGTTGACCACTTTGAGCAGGTAATCGGTTTCGCCGTCGGTGATCGCCACCTGCGCCGGGTCGCCGGTGTATTCGCGGTCGGTGGTGCCGATCAGGGTCAGGCCGTTGAGGTACGGAATGGTGAAGACGATGCGCTGGTCCTCGTTCTGCAGGATGTGCGCGTGATCGCCTTCGTACAGCTTCGGCACGATGATGTGGCTGCCCTGGATCAGACGGATGCCGTAAGGCGATTCCATCTTCAGGTCGTCGCGGATGAACTTGGCGACCCATGGGCCGGCGGCGTTCACCAGGGCCTTGGCGGTGATCGAGAACAGGCTGCCGTCGGCGCGTTCCAGGTGCAGGTGCCACAGGCCCTTGGTGCGGCGGGCGCTGACGCAGCGGGTCTGGGTGTGGATGTGCGCGCCTTTCTCGCGGGCGGCCATGGCGTTGAGCACGACGAGGCGGGCGTCATCGACCCAGCAGTCGGAGTATTCGAAACCCTTGCTGATTTCGCTCTTCAGCGCGCTGTCGGCGCCGAACTTCAGGCTCTTGGAGCCGGCGAGCTTTTCCCGCTTGCCGAGGTGGTCGTACAGGAACAGGCCGGCGCGGATCATCCAGGCCGGACGCAGGTGCGGGCGGTGCGGCAGCACGAAGCGCATCGGCTTGACGATGTGCGGCGCCTTGGCCAGCAGCACTTCGCGTTCGGCCAGGGCTTCGCGCACCAGGCGGAATTCGTAATGTTCGAGGTAGCGCAGGCCGCCGTGGATCAGCTTGCTGCTGGCCGAAGAGGTGTGGCTGGCCAAGTCGTCCTTTTCGCAAAGGAACACCGAGAGGCCGCGACCGGCGGCATCCGCTGCGATCCCCACGCCATTGATCCCGCCGCCGATCACGGCGATGTCGTAGACCTCGGAAAGAGGGGGCGTAGGCAAGGTAGAAGTGGGCATCGGCGGGCCTCGGGATCTTTTAGTTTTCTGTTTGGAAATCGAACATAAATGTTCATTTGCGAAAATGGTAGCCCATAAAGACGCGCGCAGCCAGTCGCCTTCGATTGAAAAAACTCATCGAAGGAAGGCTAAAGGAAAATTTTCGAACACGAAATGCGCGTTAGAGCGCGGATGGGGCGCCTGTGAGATCGCCATCGCGGGCAAGCCCGCTCCCACAGGGCTTTCGTCGTTCACAGAGCTGACGAACACAGCAGACGCTGCGGGAGCGGGCTTGCCCGCGTGGCGTCAGTGAAGACGCCGAGCAACGAAGGGGTCAGACGACTTCCAGGCGAACCTTGTGCTGGTTCAGCAGTTGCATCAGCGCCGGCACCGGCTGCTGGTCGGTGACCAGGCAATCGATCAGGCTGATCGGGCCGAGGCGGATCATGGCGTTGCGCCCGAACTTGCTGGAGTCGGCCGCCAGGATCACCTGCCGGGCATTGGCGATGATCGCCTGGGACACCCGCACTTCCTGGTAGTCGAAGTCGAGCAGGCTGCCGTCCTCGTCGATGCCGCTGATGCCGACCAGGGCGAAGTCCACCTTGAACTGGTTGATGAAGTCGACGCTGGCCTGGCCGACCACGCCGCCGTCGCGGCGCACATTGCCGCCGGTCAGCAGCACGTCGAAGTCATCCTTGGCGCTGAGCATCGAGGCGACGTGCAGGTTGTTGGTGATGATCTTCAGGTGGCTGTGGTTGAGCAGGGCACGGGCGATGGATTCGGTGGTGGTGCCGATGTTGATGAACAGCGAGGCGTGATCGGGGATCTGCGCGGCGATGGCTTCGCCGATGCGTTGCTTTTCGTCGCGCATCTGGTCGGCGCGCATCGCATAGGCGGTGTTTTCGACGCTGGAGTCGTAGGCGGCGCCGCCGTGGTAGCGGCGCAGCAGGTTGGCTTCGGCGAGCTGGTTGATGTCGCGGCGGATGGTCTGCGGGGTGACTACGAACAGCGTGGCCATTTCCTCGATGCTGACATAGCCGCGTTCGCGGACCAGTTCGAGGATTTGCTGCTGACGGGGAGGCAGATTCATGGGGCTTCCTTTGGGCTGCCGTGCAAAATTTGCCCATGATGCCGCAGGAATCACCTCCCGGCCAAGTTCGGACCCTATCGGGATCTCAAGCTTGGCTTATTCAGCGTCTTCGCGCTCCCAGTCGCGGGTGCGGCTGACGGCCTTTTTCCAGCCCTTGTAGAGCTTTTCCTTGGCGGCTTCGTCCAGGGTCGGCGCGAACTCGCGTTCGATCACCGCCTTGTCGCGCAGCTCGTCCAGGCTGCCCCAGAAACCGCACGCCAGGCCGGCCAGGTAGGCGGCGCCGAGGGCGGTGGTCTCGCGCATTTTCGGGCGCTCCACCTGGGTGCCGAGGATGTCGGCCTGGAATTGCATCAGGAAGTTGTTGGCCACGGCGCCGCCGTCCACGCGCAGGGCCTTGAGGCGTTCGCCGGAGTCCTGCTGCATGGCGTCGAGCACGTCGCGGGTCTGGTAGGCGATCGACTCCAGCGCGGCGCGGATGATGTGGTCCACGCGCACGCCGCGGGTCAGGCCGAACAGGGCGCCGCGGGCATACGGATCCCAGTACGGCGCGCCCAGGCCGGTGAAGGCCGGCACCAGGTACACGCCGTTGCTGTCCTTGACCTTGTTGGCGAAGTATTCGGTGTCGTGGGCGTCGTTGATGATCTTCAGCTCATCGCGCAGCCACTGCACGGTGGAGCCGCCGTTGAACACCGCGCCTTCCAGGGCGTAGGCCACTTCGCCGCGTGGGCCGCAGGCGATGGTGGTGAGCATGCCGTGCTGCGACTTCACCGCTTTGTCGCCGGTGTTCATCAAAAGGAAGCAGCCGGTGCCGTAGGTGTTCTTCGCTTGGCCTGGCTCCACGCACATCTGGCCGAACAGGGCGGCTTGCTGGTCGCCGGCGATGCCGCCGATGGCGATGCCGCTCTTGGTGCGGCCGTAGATTTCCGACGAGGCCTTGACCGGCGGCAGCATCTCGCGCGGGATGTCCAGCAGTTCCAGCATCTTGGAGTCCCACTCCAGGGTGTGGATGTTGAAGAGCATGGTGCGCGAGGCGTTGGTGTAGTCGGTGACGTGGACCTTGCCGCCGGTGAATTTCCAGATCAGCCAGCTGTCGACGGTGCCGAACAGCAGCTCGCCGTTGCGCGCGCGTTCGCGGCTGCCTTCGACATTGTCCAGGATCCACTTCAGCTTGGTGCCGGAGAAGTACGGGTCGGTGACCAGGCCCGTGGTGTCGCGGATGTACTGCTCGTGGCCGTCGCGCTTGAGCTGCTGGCAGATCTCGGTGCTGCGGCGGCACTGCCAGACGATGGCGTTGTACACCGGGCGGCCGGTGTTCTTGTCCCAGACCACGGTGGTCTCGCGCTGGTTGGTGATGCCGATGGCGGCCACCTGGTCGTGGTGCAGGCCGGCCTGCGCCAGGGCTTCGACCATCACCGCGCTCTGGGTGGCGAAGATCTCCATCGGGTCGTGTTCGACCCAGCCGGCTTGCGGGTAATGCTGGGCGAATTCGCGCTGGGCGGTGCAGACCACGTTCGCGTCGCGGTCGAAGATGATCGCGCGGGAGCTGGTCGTACCCTGATCGAGGGCAATGATGTAGTTCTTGTTCTGTGTGTCGGTCATGTCGATTGCCTTGGACGATAAAAAGGGAGAGTGGGCCGGGGCGCAGGTTCGCAAGGGGCAGGAACCTGCGCCGACGGGATCAAGAGGTTCTCGGTTTGCCGTCAATGGCCGGTTCTGCATCCTTTGTAGCAGGTGTGGCGCCGGTCAGGTGACGGGCGATGAGCCCGCGGTACCCGGCGGCGCCGAGGCAGGCACCGACGATCGGTGCGAAAACAGGAATCAGGAAATACGGAATGTCGCGTCCGCCGGTGAAGGAAATTTCACCCCAGCCGGCAAAGAAAGTCATCAGCTTGGGGCCGAAGTCACGGGCCGGGTTCATCGCGAAGCCGGTCAGCGGGCCCATCGCGCTGCCGATCACGGCGATCAGCAGGCCGATCAGCAGCGGCGCCAGAGGGCCTTTCGGCAGGCCGTTGTTGTCGTCGGTCAGGGACATGATCACGCCCATCAGGATCGCGGTGATGATCACCTCGACCAGGAACGCCTGGGCGGTCGACAGCACCGGGTTCGGGAAGGTCGAGAACACGCCCGCCAGTTCCAGGCTGGCCGGGGTGCCGCGCACCATGTGGTGGGTCTGTTCGAAATCGAAGAACAGGTTGCTGTACAGCGTGTACACCAACAGCGCGCCGCAGAACGCGCCGGCGACCTGGGCAAGGATGTAGAAGGGCAGCTTGCGCTTGTCGAAGTCGGCGAACAGGGTCAGCGCGATGCTCACGGCCGGGTTCAGGTGCGCGCCGGACACGCCGGCGGTGAGGTAGATCGCCATGCTCACGCCGACGCCCCAGATGATGCTGATTTCCCACAGGCCGAAACTGGCGCCCGCGACCTTGAGCGCCGCGACGCAGCCGGTGCCGAAGAAGATCAGGAGTGCAGTACCCAGAAACTCGGCCAGGCACTGGCCCGAGAGTGATGGTTGCCGTAACGCAGTTGTCATTGAAAACCTCGGTTCTTTTTGTTGTCTGGCGCGGTTGCCGACGGGGCAAGGCGCGATTTTCACCGGGGCAGGATCCCCATCCTGTTCCCGGTCTGCTGCTGGGTGCTGCGGTGAAGACATTTGCTGCATTATTCAGATTCGAAAAAATATAGACAAGAAACACTGCTGTCAAAGGTCGAAAGTGAACCGTCGGTCACAAATAAACTATCAGTCGCATGAATGATCGGGCGGGCGATTTTCCGCCTGCGCGTGAAACGTGTCTGCAGGCCACAGGAATCGTGGCTTGTCGTAGAGCCTTTTGCGCTTCGATGGCCTAGAATCCGGCGCATCGCTTTTTCCTGACCGCCGAGCCTGGAGCTGCCATGACCCCTGCGTTGGACTTGTTGAAAAAAGTTCGTGCCGAACATCGCGTGCACAGTTACGAACATGATCCCAAGGCGGCCTCCTACGGGCTGGAGGCCGCGGAAAAGCTGGGGCTGGATCCGGCTCAGGTGTTCAAGACGCTGCTGGCGGCCAGCGAAAAGGGTGAGCTGCTGGTGGCGGTGGTGCCGGTCGTCGGCAGCCTCGACCTCAAGGGGCTGGCCCACGCGGCGGGGGTGAAGAAAGTCGAAATGGCCGACCCTGCGGCGGCGCAACGCTCCACGGGATATTTGCTCGGCGGCATCAGCCCGCTGGGGCAGAAAAAGCGCCTGCGCACGTTCATCGACAGCTCGGCCCAACCTTTTGCGACCATTTATGTCAGCGCTGGCCGCCGTGGGCTGGAGGTCGAACTGGCGCCGACGGTGCTGGCCGAACACACCCAGGGTCGGTTCGCCGACATCGGCCGCGCGTAAGACGCATCGACTCTGTATGACGGAAATCGGCGGACTCTGTCTCTGGCGCGGAACCGGTCGCCACGGCATGCTCGGCCGACAGACAAAGGGAGAAGGTTATGCAGCTAGCGTTTCATCAGGTCGATGCGTTCAGCGATCGGCCGTTCAGCGGCAATCCGGCGATGGTTTACCGGCTCGATGCCTGGCTTGCGGACGATCTGATGCAGAAGATCGCCGCCGAGCACAACCTGGCGGAAACCGCGTTTCTGGTGCGCGAAGGGCAGGCCTGGCACATCCGTTGGTTCACGCCGACCACCGAGGTTCCGCTGTGCGGCCATGCGACCCTGGCCAGCGCCCATGTGCTGTTCGACATCTATAAGGAAACCGTCGAACGTCTGGACTTCACCTGCAAGTCCGGGCCGTTGAGCGTGAGCCGCGAAGGCGACACGCTGTGGCTGGACTTCCCGGCCATCGAAGCAGTGGAGCGGGGCGTCACCGTGGAGATCGAGCGGGCGCTGAACGTTCAGGCGGTGGATGTCCTGAGTTCCAACGAGTTGATGGTGGTGCTGGAGTCGGAGCAGGCCGTGCTCGACTGCAAACCGGACATGGCCGCCCTGGCCAAACTGCCGTGGCTGGGCGCCATCGTCACCGCGCGGGGCAGCCAGCATGACTTCGTCTCGCGCTACTTTGCCCCGGCCATCGGCATCAACGAAGACCCGGTCACCGGTTCCACCCATTGCAGCCTGATTCCCTACTGGTCCAAGCGGCTGGGCAAAACCCGCCTCACCGCCTGCCAGCGTTCGGCGCGGGGCGGGGAACTGTTCTGCCGGCTGGAAGGCGAGCGGGTGAAGATCGGCGGGCATGCGACGCTGGTGGCCAGCGGCACTTTGACGCTGAAGTAGCCTGCAAGCGATGGCGTCGGCACTGCCGATATCTGGGTGACTGACTCACCGCCATCGCCAGCAGGCTGGCTCCCACAGGGATCACGGTATTCGCAGAATCCCTGTACACCACAATAACCTGTGGGAGCTGCGGTGCGACGACTCGAATTGCCAGCGATAGGGCCGGCACTGCGGAAAAGGGATTGGCTTGATTCAGTGGGCGGTGCTGTACCGCCGCACGCCGCTCTCCAACGCCGGGATCTGCGCCGCCATGCTGCCCGAGGCCTGGAACAGCACCAGGTGTTCGGCGGCTACGCGGATGCCCACATCGGCGCCGACCTGATGATCCTCGTGGCTGGGGAAGATCGATTCCAGCTGCGCGCCGGTCGGCAGTTGCAGGCGGTACAGCGTCGAAGCGCCGAGGAACGTCTTGCCGACGATCCGCGCCTTGAGCGCGCTGTCCGGGGCATGGACGATGTCGTCCGGCCGCAGCAGCACGTCCACCGCGCCGCCCACCGGCCAGGTGTAGGCCCGGTTGCCGCGCAGTTCGCCCAGCTCCGTCTGCACCGACTCCGGACTGCTGAGCTGGCCGCGGATGAAGTAGCCCTGGCCGATGAAGCTGGCGACGAACGGGGTCGCCGGTTCGTGGTACAGGTTGTAGGGCGTGTCCCACTGCTCCAGCCGGCCTTCCTTGAACACCCCGACGTGGTCGCTGACCGCGAAGGCCTCTTCCTGGTCGTGGGTCACCAGGATCGCACTGGTGCCTCGGGCCTTGAGGATGTCCCGCACTTCGCGGCTGAGCTTGCGCCGCAGTTCGCCGTCGAGGTTGGAGAACGGCTCGTCGAGCAGCAGCAACTGCGGCTCCGGCGCCAGAGCGCGGGCCAGGGCGACACGTTGTTGCTGGCCGCCGGACAACTCATGGGGAAAACGCTTGCCCAGGTTCTTCAGGTTGACCAGTTCCAGCAGCTCTTCGGTGACGCGCTCCTTGTGCGGATGCTTGCGGATGCCGAAGGCGATGTTGTCCGCCACGCTCAGGTGCGGGAACAGCGCGTAGTCCTGGAACACCATGCCGATCCGGCGCTTCTCCGGCGCGAGGGTGAAGCCTGCGCTGGAGAGGGTTTCGCCGCCGAGCTGGATTTCCCCTTCGTGCACCGGTTCGAAGCCGGCGATGGCGCGCAGGGTGGTGGTCTTGCCGCAGCCGGAGGAGCCGAGCAGGCAGCCGATGTCACCGGCGTTGAGGTGCAGATTGAGGTTCTGCACCACGCGTTGGTCTTGATAGCCGCAAGCGAGGTTGCGCAGGTTCAGCAGTAATTCATGGCTCATGCGTGGTGATATGCCGGTTCGACGAGGAACTCGAGCAGGGCCTTCTGTGCGTGGAGACGGTTTTCTGCCTGATCCCACGCGACGGAGCGCGGGTCGTCAAGCAGGTCGAGGCTGATTTCTTCGCCGCGGTGTGCGGGCAGGCAGTGCATGAACAGCACGTCCTCGGCGGCCAGGTCCAGCAGGGCCCGGGTGACCTGGAACGGCGCGAACAGCTTGAGGCGCTTGGCGGTCTCCTCTTCCTGGCCCATGGAGGTCCAGACGTCGGTGCTCACCAGGTGCGCGCCGCGCACGGCGTCCTGCGGGTCGCGGACGATGGTCACGCGGTCGCCGGCGCGGGCGACGAATTCAGGGTTGGGTTCGTAGCCTTCCGGGCAGGCCACGCGCAACTGGAAGTCGAACTGGATCGCCGCTTCTATATAGCTGTTGCACATGTTGTTGCCGTCGCCGATCCAGGCCACGGTCTTGCCCTGGATCGAACCGCGGTGCTCGAGGAACGTCTGCATGTCGGCCAGCAGCTGGCACGGGTGCAGGTCGTCCGACAGGCCGTTGATCACCGGCACCCGGGAGTTGGCGGCGAATTCGGTCAGGGTGCTGTGGGCAAAGGTGCGGATCATCACCGCATCGAGCATGCTCGACATGACGATGGCGCAGTCGCTGATGGGCTCGCCGCGACCCAGTTGGGTGTCGCGCGGCGACAGGAAGATCGCCTGGCCGCCGAGCTGGATCATGCCGGCCTCGAAGGAGATCCGGGTGCGGGTCGAGGACTTCTCGAAGATCATCCCCAGGACGCGGTTTTTCAAGGGCTCGAACAGTACGCCGCGGTTACGCAGGTCCTTGAGCTCAACGCCTCGACGGATCACGCTGACCAGCTCTTCGGGCGTGCAATCCATCAGGGAGAGAAAGTGCCTTGCGCTCATCATTGACTACCTTTTTGCTACGGACCGCAGATGCTCAAAGCCTTGTTTTTCTTAACAACGGGCGAGACCTGCGGCGTAAGCCGCACGGGGGCGACGAAATAGGGGAAGGCGCGATATTGACACTAAATGTCGCGTTTTTCCAATAGGCGAAGGTTTTCGCGGAATTCGACGGCGCGATAAGGCCGTCTGGAGTGCGTCGCTTGAACCGGTTCCGGTCGGCAGCGACCCCTTTGTACACTGGCTTCGACGGCCTTGGCAATCAAGCGTGGCGGGGATGGCACGGCCCTGGTCGGTTTGCGGCCGGTGCGTCACCGATCCGTTTGGTCGAATGGATGGGGTGAAACATTTGCTAAAGCAAAGTGCTGGGTTATAAATAAATCACGAGCGACGCAGGAAGCCTCCGCATGGAATCGAAAGAGCAACTGTTAATGGAACTGCTGGGCCACACGGCACGCTCGCTGACCCATCTCACGGCGTCGGTCACCTCGATGTCGTTCGAACTGCTGCGCAGCGACGACGAAGTGATCAGGGCCGCCGGCCGCCACATGATCGATCGCATGGCCACCATCAGCACCGGGCTCGACGAGCACTGGCGGCTGATCGGCGAACTGACCGGCGTGCATGTCGCCCACGAGCAGATCGAAACCATCCAGGAAATCCAGCTGCAGGCCCCGCCGCAGTTGCCGTCCAGTTGACCGTGCGTCGCCATCGGCCCGCCTGATGGGCGTCGATTCACAGGACGAACGTCGCTGGCGGCGGCCCGGATCCCGCGCCATAGTTTTGTTCCCGCGGCCGACAGCGTCCGCCCAGAACAAGACAGAGACTGGCCATGACCAAGACTCTCCACCACCGTGCCTGCCACCTGTGCGAAGCCATCTGCGGCTTGACCATCGAAACCACCGAAACCGACGGCACCGTCGCGATCACCTCGATCAAGGGCGATGCCCAGGACAGCTTCAGCCGTGGCCATATCTGCCCCAAGGCTGTGGCCCTGCAGGACATCCAGAACGATCCCGACCGCCTGCGCCAACCGATGCGCAGGGTCGGCGACGAATGGTTGCCCATCGAGTGGGATGAGGCCTTTGCGCTGGTGGCGCAGCGGCTGGCGGCCATTCAGGAGCGTCATGGCCAGAACGCGGTCGCCGTGTACCAGGGCAACCCCAGCGTGCACAACTACGGGCTGATGACCCACAGCAACTACTTCCTCGGCCTGCTGAAGACCCGCAACCGCTATTCCGCGACGTCGGTCGATCAATTGCCCCATCACCTGTCCAGCCATCTGATGTACGGCCACGGCCTGCTGCTGCCGATCCCGGACATCGACCACACTGCGTTCATGCTGATCCTGGGCGGCAATCCGCTGGCGTCCAACGGCAGCATCATGACCGTGCCCGACGTGGAGAAGCGCCTGAAGGCGATCCAGGCCCGGGGCGGCAAAGTGGTGGTGGTCGATCCCCGGCGCAGCGAGACGGCGGCCATGGCCGACCAGCACCTGTTCGTGCGGCCCGGCGGCGACGCGGCGCTGCTGTTCGGCCTGCTCAACACATTGTTCGATGAAGGCCTGACCCGCGACAGTCATCTGCCGGTCAGCGGCCTGGATGACGTGCGTGCGGCGGTGGCGCCGTTCACCGCCGAAGCCATGAGCCCGCTGTGCGCGGTGCCGGCCCAGCAGATCCGCCGGTTGGCCCGGGATTTCGCGGCTGCGCCCAGCGCCGTCTGCTACGGCCGCATGGGCGTTTCGACCCAGGCGTTCGGCACCGTGTGCCATTGGCTGGTGCAATTGATCAACCTGGTGACCGGCAACCTCGACCGCGTCGGCGGCGCCCTGTGCACGGAACCGGCGGTGGATCTGGTGGCGTCCACGTCCGGCGGGCACTTCAACAAATGGCAAAGCCGCGTGTCGGGGCGCCCCGAGTACGGCGGCGAGCTGCCGGTGTCGGCGCTGGCCGAGGAAATGCTCACCGAAGGCGAAGGCCAGATCCGCGCGCTGATCACCGTGGCCGGCAACCCGGTGCTGTCCACGCCGAACGGCCGTCAGCTGGAGCAGGCGCTGGACGGGCTGGAGTTCATGGTCAGCCTCGACCTGTACATCAACGAGACCACGCGATACGCCGACCTGATCCTGCCTTCGACCTCGGCGCTGGAGAATGATCACTACGACACCACGTTCAACCTGTTCGCGGTGCGCAACGTCACCCGCTTCAACCGGGCGATCCTGCCCAAGCCGCCAGGCGCGCTGCACGACTGGGAGATCTTCGTCGGCCTGGCCAAGGCCTTTGCGCAACGAACCGGCAAGGAACTCAAGCCGACCATGGCGCCGGCGCAGATGATCGACATGGGCCTGCGCATGGGCCGCTACGGCGACGGGGCCGCGCAGAAGCTGTCGCTGGCGACGCTGGCCGACCATCCCCACGGCGTCGACCTGGGGCCGTTGCAGCCTAACCTGGCGGCGCGGCTGAAGACCGCCGACGGTACGATCCAGGCCGCACCGGCGCCGATCCTCGCCGACCTTGCCCGGTTCGCCGCCCAGCGGGCTCCGGCCCCGGATGAGTTGCTGATGATCGGGCGCCGTCATGTGCGCAGCAACAACTCCTGGATGCACAACTTCCATCGGTTGGTGAAGGGCAAGCCGCGTCATCAGTTGCTGATGCACCCGGATGATCTCGCCGCGCGTGGCTTGAGCGACGGGCAACGGGTTCGGGTGAGTTCGCGGGTCGGGCAGATCGAGGTCGAGGTGCTGGGCAGCCTGGACATGATGAAAGGCGTGGTCAGCCTGCCGCACGGCTGGGGGCATGCGCGCCCGGGCGTGCAGATGGCCATCGCCAGCGGCCAGCCGGGCTCCAGCGCCAACGACCTGACCGATGAGTGCCAGCTCGACGAGCTGTCGGGCAATGCGGCGCTCAACGGCGTGCCGGTGACGGTGGCGGCGGCATGAACAAGTCGGCGGGGAGACCGAGCAGGGCGCTCGGGATTCCGTTACAATGCGCCACCGTGCCGACCCATGAGTCGGAAAGTTCAGCCGAGGTGCTCCATGGATATCATCGAAACGATTAAAGAGCAGATTGCCAACAACACCATTCTGCTTTACATGAAAGGCTCGCCGAATGCCCCGCAGTGTGGCTTCTCCGCGAAAGCCGCGCAGGCCGTGATGGGCTGTGGCGAGAAGTTCGCCTACGTCGACATCCTGCAGAACCCGGAAATCCGCGCCAACCTGCCCAAGTACGCCAACTGGCCGACGTTCCCGCAGCTGTGGGTCGCCGGTGAGCTGGTCGGCGGCAGCGACATCATGGCTGAGATGTTCGCCAACGGTGAGTTGCAGACCCTGATCAAGGACGCGTCCGCCAAGGCTGCTGCGGCCAAGACCGACGCTTGATCCTTGCCCGCGGGTTTCGGCCAACGCCGAATCCCGCGAGCCAACAAAAAGCCCCGCCCTCTTTCGAGAGGCGGGGCTTTTTGTTGGCTCGCGTTCAGCAGGCGCTCATTTACTCGTCGTCGCCCATCTGCGACTGGAGGTAGTTCTCCAGGCCGATCTTGTCGATCAGGCCCAGTTGGGTTTCCAGCCAGTCGATGTGCTCTTCCTCGGATTCAAGGATGTCTTCCAGCAGTTCGCGGCTGCCGAAGTCGCCGACGGATTCGCAGTGGGCGATCGCCGCCTTCAGGTCGGCGTGGCCGGTGCGCTCGATCTTCAGGTCGCATTCCAGCATTTCCGGGGTGTTCTCGCCGATGAACAGCTTGCCCAGATCCTGCACGTTCGGAATGCCTTCCAGGAACAGGATGCGCTTGATCAGCTTGTCCGCGTGCTTCATCTCGTCGATGGATTCTGTGTACTCGTGCTTGCCGAGTTTGTTCAGGCCCCAATCTTCATACATGCGTGCATGCAGGAAGTACTGATTGATCGCGACCAGTTCATTGCCAAGGATTTTGTTGAGATGCTGGATGACTGTAACGTCGCCTTTCATGATGGGAGTCCTGCCCTGTAATAGCTGTATATGCGGCAGAGTTTGATCCCGACAACTACGGGTGTCAAACCTAAGTTATTGAATAATATATGAAATTTAATCGGAATAAGAATGTTTGTGTTCTGCGTCTACACGCTAAGCAATTGATTTTCAGGCATAAAAAAACCGGACATATGTCCGGTTCTTCGAATGGGGGGCGTTTATGCGGCGGTAAATTCTACCGGATAGGGGATCGCGGCCTGGGCGGTCTGCAGCTTGGTCAGGGTTTCGCGAACCACTTCCTTCGCCAGGCAAGCGCATTTGCCGCATTGGCTGGCCACGCCGGTGGCCTGGCGGACTTCCTTATAGCTGCAGCAACCTTCATAGATCGCTTCGCGGATCTGTCCGTCGGTGACGCCAGTGCAGAGGCAAACATACATAAGGGATAACCGTCGCTGGTGGTGACTCGATTGCGATGGATCTTAATGTTAACGAGAATGATTGTCAAAGTGCTTTCCCGGGCGTTTTTGACACGGCGACGGATGGCTGACGAACGGCGAAGTGTGGCCCGTTGCCTGCACTGCGCCCGGGCCCGTCCGCGAAAAACCTTTGAGGACAGGACAAACGTGCAGTGTATGATGGTCGGCCCTTGCGAAGAGGATCCGTGTCACAGGGCTGTCGCCTGAGGGTGGCAGGCTGGCCCGGACCCTGAACTTCAAGTCTATACACCAGGAGATATCCATGAGCGTACTCGTAGGCAAACAAGCCCCTGACTTCACCGTTCCGGCCGTACTCGGCAATGGCGAGATCGTCGACAGCTTCACCCTGTCCTCGGCCATCAAAGGCAAATACGGCCTGGTGTTCTTCTACCCGCTGGACTTCACCTTCGTCTGCCCGTCCGAGCTGATCGCCCTGGACAACCGCATGGCCGACTTCAAGGCGCGCAACGTGGAAGTGGTCGCCGTGTCGATCGACTCGCACTTCACCCACAACGCCTGGCGCAACACCCCGGTCAACAACGGCGGCATCGGCCAGGTGAAATACACCATGGCTGCCGACATGAAGCACGAAATCGCCAAGGCCTACGACGTTGAGTCCGAAGGCGGCGTGGCGTTCCGTGGCGCGTTCCTGATCGACGACAAGGGCGTCGTCCGCTCGCAGATCGTCAACGACCTGCCGCTGGGCCGCAACATGGAAGAGCTGATCCGTCTGGTCGACGCGCTGCAGTTCCACGAAGAGCATGGCGAAGTCTGCCCGGCCAACTGGAAGAAAGGCGACAAAGGCATGAACGCTTCGCCTGAAGGCGTTGCCGCTTACCTGACCGAGAACGCTGCCGCCCTGTAAGGCGCAACGTCGAGGCACAAAAAAACCGGCCCTTGTGGCCGGTTTTTTTGTGTGCGGGATTTGTCCGACGCCGATCAGTCGTCGAAGTCTTCCCAGCCGCCCATCTGCTTCCAGCGGTTGACGATGCCGCAGAACAGTTCGGCGGTCTTCTCGGTGTCGTAACGTGCCGAATGCGCTTCACGGCCGTCGAAGTCGATGCCCGCTGCCTGACAGGCCTTGGCCAGAACGGTCTGGCCGTAGGCCAGGCCGGCGAGGGTCGCGGTGTCGAAGCTGGAGAATGGGTGGAACGGATTGCGCTTCATGTCCAGGCGCGCGACCGCCGCGTTGAGGAAGCCCAGGTCGAAGCTGCTGTTGTGCCCCACCAGGATCGCCCGCTTGCAGCCGTTGGCCTTCAGCGACTTGCGCACGCCGCGGAAAATGTCGGTCAGCGCCGTCTCTTCGCTGACCGCCATGCGCAGCGGGTGATCGAGCTTGATCCCGGTGAACTCCAGCGCGGCCGGTTCGACGTTGGCGCCTTCGAACGGCTCGACCCGGAAGAAATAGGTGTGATCCGGGTACACGAAACCCTTTTCGTCCATGGCGATGGTAGTCGCGGCGATCTCCAGCAACGCATCGGTGGCCGAGTTGAAGCCGCCGGTCTCTACGTCGACGACGACCGGCAGGTAGCCGCGGAAACGCGCTGCCATCGGATGGCGTGCGCCGCCGCCCTGACCGTCCAGTTCATCGTCGAAATGGTCTTCACTCACGCGTGTTCCTCCAGCAGGCGCCAGCGCAGTTTTTCACCGGCGCGCAGCGGGATGACGTTCAGCTCGCCGAACGGCAGGCTGGCAGGGGCGGTCCATTCTTCGCGGACCAGGGTGATGCGGTCGGTGTTGGCCGGCAGCCCGTAGAAGCGCGGGCCGTTGAGGCTGGCGAACGCTTCGAGCTTGTCCAGCGCGTTGCGCTGTTCGAACGCTTCGGCATACAGCTCGATGGCGGCGTAGGCGGTGTAGCAGCCGGCGCAGCCGCAGGCGGCTTCCTTGGCGTGCTGGGCGTGCGGTGCCGAATCGGTGCCGAGGAAGAACTTCGCGCTGCCGCCGGTGGCGGCGTCCAGCAGGGCTTCCTGGTGCGTGTTGCGCTTGAGGATCGGCAGGCAATAGAAGTGCGGCCGGATCCCGCCCACCAGCATGTGGTTGCGGTTGTAGAGCAGGTGATGGGCCGTGATGGTCGCGCCGACGTTGGCCGAGGCCTCGTTGACGAACTGCACGGCGTCGCCGGTGGTGATGTGCTCGAACACGACCTTGAGGGTAGGGAAACGCTCGACCACGCGGCGCATGTGCTCGTCGATGAAGATCTTTTCGCGGTCGAACACGTCGACGTCGCCACGGGTGACCTCACCGTGGATCAACAGCGGCATGCCGACTTCGGCCATGGCCTCCAGCGCCGGGAAGATCTTGTCGATGCTGGTGACCCCGGAGTCGGAGTTGGTGGTGGCGCCGGCCGGGTACAGCTTGGCGGCGTGCACGAAGCCGGTGGCCTTGGCCTGACGGATCTCTTCAGGCTGGGTGCGGTCGGTCAGGTACAGCACCATCAACGGTTCGAAGCGGCTGCCGGCCGGGCGGGCAGCGAGGATCCGCTGACGGTAGCCGTCGGCCTCGGCGGCGTTGCGCACCGGAGGTACCAGGTTGGGCATGATGATGGCGCGGCCAAAGGTGCGCGCGACATCCGCAACGGTATTGGTCAACACGGCACCATCGCGAAGGTGGATGTGCCAGTCGTCGGGACGCAGCAGGGTCAGGCGGTCGGACATGAGGGGATTCCAGGCGGGTCAAACTGTAGGGAATGCTACCGGAAAAGACACTTGCAGGCACTCGCTATCAAGTTTTGCGAAAAGCGACCGATAGACATCAGGTATGCCGTAAACATGTGTGTGTCAGTCCTTTTGTAACAGGAACCCATGGAGCCTCCCGTGCGCCAGCGTTATCTAGCCTTGCTCAGTGTGTTCGCCAGCCTTCCGGCGATGGCGCTCACGTACCAGACCCGTCTGGAGAACATTGAGTGGACGGTCGAAGGCGACAAGTTCGAATGCCGCCTGACGCAGCCGGTCACCGACTTCGGCTCGGGGCAGTTCGTGCGCAAGGCCGGCGAGCAGGCGACGTTCCGCCTCAACGCCTACAACGCCATGCTCGGCGGCGGTTCGGCGACGTTGTTGGCGGCCGCCGCGCCGTGGCAGCCGGGCCGCGACGACATCAACCTGGGCACCGTCAGGCTGGGCAGCGGCAACGTGCTGTTCAACAGCTCCCAGGCCCAGGCCGGGCGCCTGATCAGCGGCTTGATGGACGGCCGCAGCCCAGTGGTGCGGCACGCCTCGGGCGATGGCCGGGTCTCGGAAGTGCGCTTGCTGCCGGTGAAGTTCAGCAAGGCGTTCAACGATTACCAGAGCTGCGTGGCCAAACTGCTCCCGCAGAATTTCGATCAGGTCAAGCAATCGCAGATCGGCTTCCCCGGCGAAGGCACCGAGCTGGACGCCGCCGCCAAGGCCAAGCTGCAAGTGATGCTCGAGTACATGAAGGCCGATCCGACGGTCAACCACATCGAGCTCGACGGCCATTCCGACAACAGCGGCAACCGCCTGACCAACCGTGAACTGTCGCGCCGGCGGGCGCTGGCGGTGGTGGATTTCTTCAAGGCCAACGGCATCCAGGAATCGCAGATCACCGTGCGGTTCCACGGCGAACGCTACCCCCTGGTGCCCAACACCAACGCCGCCAACCGGGCGAAGAACCGCCGGGTCAACGTGCACCTGGCGCGGGTCGCGCCGACGACGACCCCGGCCCCTCAGGCCAGCGCACCCGCCAACGCCGCAGCGACGTCCTGACCTGCGGCCCATCGTCGCGCCCTCGACAGATTCTGTCGCTTTGTCGTCTTAAGCTGTCGCGCCTCTGTAAATTATCGCGTTTGAGCGGTAGACTCCTCGGCTTTCCGTACAACCCCGTGGAGTGATGGCATGGCGGACGTAAACAAGGTCGTTCTGGCGTATTCCGGCGGCCTGGACACTTCGGTGATCCTCAAGTGGCTGCAGGATACTTATAACTGTGAAGTGGTGACCTTCACCGCCGACCTCGGTCAAGGCGAAGAGGTCGAGCCGGCCCGCGCCAAGGCCCAGGCCATGGGCGTCAAAGAGATCTACATCGACGACCTGCGCGAAGAGTTCGTGCGCGACTTCGTGTTCCCGATGTTCCGCGCCAACACCGTCTATGAAGGCGAGTACCTGCTGGGCACCTCCATCGCCCGTCCGCTGATCGCCAAGCGGCTGATCGAGATCGCCAACGAAACCGGCGCCGACGCCATTTCCCACGGCGCCACCGGCAAGGGCAACGACCAGGTGCGTTTCGAACTGGGCGCCTATGCGCTCAAGCCAGGCGTGAAAGTGATCGCTCCATGGCGCGAGTGGGATCTGCTGTCCCGCGAGAAGCTGATGGACTACGCCGAGAAGCACGGCATCCCGATCGAGCGTCACGGCAAGAAGAAGTCCCCGTACTCGATGGACGCCAACCTGCTGCACATCTCCTATGAAGGCGGCGTGCTGGAAGACACCTGGACCGAGCACGAAGAAGACATGTGGCGCTGGACCGTCTCCCCGGAGAAGGCTCCCGACACCCCGCAGTACCTGGAACTGACCTACCGCAACGGCGACATCGTCGCGCTGGACGGCGTCGAGATGACCCCGGCCACCGTACTGGCGACCCTGAACAAGATCGGCGGCCAGCACGGCATCGGCCGTCTGGACATCGTCGAGAACCGGTACGTGGGCATGAAGTCCCGCGGCTGCTACGAGACCCCTGGCGGCACCATCATGCTGCGCGCCCACCGCGCCATCGAGTCGATCACCCTGGACCGCGAAGTGGCTCACCTGAAAGACGAACTGATGGCCAAGTACGCCAGCCTGATCTACACCGGCTACTGGTGGAGCCCTGAGCGTCTGATGCTGCAGCAGATGATCGACGCTTCCCAGGTCAACGTGAACGGCGTCGTGCGCCTGAAACTGTACAAGGGCAACGTGATCGTCACCGGCCGCAAGTCCGACGACTCGCTGTTCGACGCCAACATCGCGACCTTCGAAGAAGACGGCGGCGCCTACAACCAGGCCGACGCGGCGGGCTTCATCAAGCTCAACGCGCTGCGCATGCGCATTGCCGCCAACAAGGGCCGCAAGCTGTTCTGAGCCGGCATGAAGCGGTAGCCGTGCCTCTGGGGCACGGCTACCGCTCAGCAAGCCGACTGCACGGCTGACCGGTTCCGGTCAGCCTCCTTCTCCGCTGTTCATTCCATCGCTGCAATGGCGATGCCGCCCGTTCGTTTTCACATCCGCCGGACTATGTCCATTTCTTGCGAGCAAACGTTGTAGACGATGCAGACGGTTCGGTCTGACATTTTCTTGGTCTGTTTCAACGGCTTCGGCGCAGGGCTGCTCAGCGAAACGATTGGGTCGGTGCTGACCAGGAACAGGACGATGCGCCCCGATGTTTTGTCGGCATACGGAATGTTCTCCAGAAGTTTCGCCATGTGTTCGGATGCGTCCAGTTCCCGTGCATCGACGATGTGGAGTGTCTTCATCAGTTTGGGTAATTGCACATAGGGCAGTAAGGTCGGATCAGGCGGCGAGCGTGTTCCCGGGGGATCGTGCGTGGTCTGTGCCTTCGACGTCCCGTCCGTTTCATCCGCCGCAGGTTCCGTCGGGTCGAAGGCCTTCAGGAAACTCTTGTCGTTGCCGAAGTCCGAGGGCGCATAAAGGGAACGGTAGTTGAAGTTGAGCGTGATGAAGAACAGGAACAGCAAGTAAAAGGGAAAACTGATGAGGAACCAGACATAGACTTCGCGTTCGTCGTTGTCGAGAAACGGCAGGGAAACAGCAGCCGAAGTTTCCGATATGAAAGCGAAGATGGCAATGACGCTGATGGGATTGGTGATTTTGTTGCGAAACTTGGTCATATGTTTGTCCTTCAGGGTTTTTGGCAATGGAAGTGTTTTGATCGGGGCGGTTAAGTTGCCTCGAGTCAGAAGTTGATGTGTTTGACGTTTATATTAATTTCAGGGGTGTGGAAATAACCGGCTTGTTTCCTTTTTTATCGGAGACAATCGCCAGGACTCGGAAAAGATCGAGCGAAGGTTAAGGATTCTTACGTTGCGGCGGGAG
This sequence comes from Pseudomonas sp. B7(2017), assembly GCF_002112745.1. Taxonomy (NCBI): domain Bacteria; kingdom Pseudomonadati; phylum Pseudomonadota; class Gammaproteobacteria; order Pseudomonadales; family Pseudomonadaceae; genus Pseudomonas; species Pseudomonas sp. B7(2017). Next base: position 168,071 of record NZ_NEIP01000002.1, read on the forward strand.
GACAGGAAGAGCGCGTGGGTCGAGTGAGGCGGCATAAGGGTTTCTCCGGAGAAGTTGATTTTTCCTGAGGTGCATCTTTTTGTAGGAAAAGTCTTTGTTAGGCGTAAGGGATGTCTCTCGCTGCTGATGCGCAGGAACTCTTGCCTGCCATGGGTGAATTGACTGCGCTATTGTGCGGGCTCTAAAAATTCGAACAGCGAACTGGACTTGCCCATGAATAAAGTGCTGATCGTGGATGATCATCCTGTCATTCGTCTTGCGGTGCGAATGCTGATGGAGCGGCATGGCTACGAGATCATTGCCGAAACGGACAATGGAGTGGATGCACTGCAACTTGCCCGCGAACAAATGCCCGATATCGTCATTCTCGATATCGGCATTCCGAAACTGGACGGACTTGAAGTCATTGCCCGGCTGACGTCATCGGCCATGCCGTTGAAAGTGCTGGTGCTGACATCCCAGGCGCCGGGTCACTTCTCGATGCGCTGCATGCAGTCCGGCGCCGCCGGTTATGTCTGCAAACAGCAGGACCTGACCGAACTGCTCAGCGCCATAAAGGCTGTGCTGTCGGGCTACAGCTACTTTCCGAACCAGGCCTTGCACACGGTGCGCACGAGCCTGGGCAACGCCAGCGAAGCGGATATGGTGGATCGTCTCTCGGGGCGGGAAATGATGGTGCTGCAGCAGTTGGCCCGCGGCAAGACCAACAAGGAAATCGCTGACGGCATGTTTCTCAGCAACAAGACGGTGAGCACCTACAAGACCCGTCTGCTGCTGAAGCTCAATGCCCGTTCGCTGGTGGATCTGATCGAGCTGGCGCAGCGCAACGGGCTCGTGTGAGCGTCACGCTGGCTGACAGGGCATGGGCCGATCGGTTTCAGCGTGCGCCGTAAAGTAAAAAGCCTCCGTTGCGGGAGGCTTTCAGGGATCAGTCATCAACGTCGTAATCGAACTCGGCCAGTTGCTTTTGCAGGCGGCGTTCCTCAAGCAGATTGTCGATGGTGCGGCGCTTGCTCAGGTTGGTCTTGGCGACTTCGACCTTCGATTCCGCATCGTCGTCTTCGGTGGCGATGAAGTCGTCTTCTACATCCAGTTGTTCTTTGCCGGTACTCATAAGGTCAACTCCAGGCTAAGACTGCCTTTGGCGCTCCTTATATCGATAAACCGGCGGATGGTAAAAAAGATTTTTTCAATCGAAATATCAACAAAACCAATAGCCGATCAATCGTCGGATGTCTTGTGCTTGTACTCGCACAAATCTTCGATCCGACAGCTTCCGCAGCGCGGCTTGCGGGCCAGGCACACATAGCGCCCGTGCAGGATCAGCCAATGGTGCGAGTCGAGCAGGTACTCTTTCGGCACGAATTTCATCAGTTTGTTTTCCACCTCGACCACGTTCTTGCCGGGGGCGATCCCGGTGCGGTTGCTCACCCGGAAAATGTGGGTGTCCACCGCCATGGCCAGTTGGCGGAACGCGGTGTTGAGCACCACGTTGGCGGTCTTGCGCCCGACGCCCGGCAAGGCTTCCAGCTCTTCGCGGGTCTGCGGGACTTCGCCGCCGTGGCGTTCGACCAGCAGGCGGCAGGTCTCGATCACGTTTTTCGCTTTGCTGTTGTAGAGCCCGATGGTCTTGATGTACTCGGACAGGCCTTCGACGCCCAGGGCATGAATGGCCGCCGGCGTGTTGGCCACCGGGTACAGCTTCGCCGTGGCCTTGTTCACCCCGACGTCGGTGGACTGCGCCGAAAGGATCACGGCGATCAGCAGTTCGAACGGCGAGCTGTAGGCCAGTTCGGTTTTCGGCTCGGGATTGTCTTCGTGCAGTCGGCGAAAGATTTCCAGGCGTTTTGCGGCATTCATGGACGGTGCGATTCCTCGGCGGGGGCGGTGGGGCGAATCAGGGTCTGACCCAAGGCCAGCAGCAATCCCAGCAGGATGAAGGCGCCGGCCGTCAGGGTGAACAGGTGCAGGCCTTCGCCGAACAGCACCAGACCTTGCCAGTGTTCCGAAAGTCGGGCGCCGATGCTGCCCCGGCCGATCAGTTCGCGCAACAGGGCCATCACGGCTATCAGGCCGGCGAACAGGCCGAACGGTTTCAGGCGCGCGGCGGCGGGCCGCAGAAAGAATCCGTGGTGTTCCAGCACGATGCACTGCAGGCCGATCAGGCCGGCGTAGAGGCCGATCATCTGATGCCATTGCACGGACGCGTACTGCACGAGGGTATCGGCGCAACCGGCCAACGTGGCGGCCACCAGCAGGCCGGCCGGCAAGACGCTCGCCTGGGTCAGGCGCGGGCGCAACGCTTGCATGGCCAAGCCATAGAGGCCGACGACGACAACGCACATCAGTACCGTCGCCAACGCGCCGGGCAGCGATCCGGTGGCGCCGAGCAGCAACGTCAGCGCCAATGAGTTGGAGAGTGTCGCGGTTCTGTTCATTCAGCGTTCCCCAGCAGAGCCGCCCGGTGCCCGTCGAAGTAGCGCAACGCATCATGGACGGCGTTCACCGCTGCGCGCGAAGTGACGGTGGCGCCGGCGATCTGATCGAATTGCCCCCGATCCTTTTTCAACGCCCAGCCGGCGTCGTCCGGTGCATCGAGGGACTTGCCCGTGAAGGTCTGCAACCAGGCGTTCGGCCAGTCGCCGATCAGTCCGCCCAACGCCGGCGTTTCGGTTTGCCTCAAGGTTTTCACGCCGATCAGCCTGCCCGAAGGGGCGATCGCGATCAGCCATTCGATCTGGCCGGCATAACCCGTGGCCTGGCTGCGCAGCAGGACGGCGACGGTCTGTTCGCCGCGGGTCGCCCGGTAGGCGCCGGTCAGCGTGCTGTGGCTCAACACCGGGTCAGCCAAGGGCAGCGCCTGCTCCAGGGGGCGATTGTCGTAGCTGTCCGCGGCCAGCACGTCCAGCAGCGTGCGGCTTTCGATCAGCTTCCGTTCGGCGGCGATGCGCGGCGCGCTGAGATCCTGCACCAGCCAGCTCACGCCGGCGCCCGCGCAGGCCAGCAGCGCCAGGGCGATCAGGCTGCCCGTGCGGTTCATGGCGCCACCTGCCGCTGGCGGGCGGTGGCGAAGCGTTCCAGCGCGGGCACGCACAGGTTCATCAGCAGCACGGCAAAGGCCACGCCGTCCGGGTAGCCGCCCCACGTGCGGATCAGGTACGTCAACAGCCCAGCACCGAGGCCGAACAGCAGGCGGGCAAGCGCGCTCCGTGCGCCGGACACCGGTTCGGTGACGATGAAGAACGCGCCCAGCATCGTTGCGCCGCTGAGCAGGTGAAACAGCGGCGAGCCGTGGGAGTCGGATCCCGAGCCGTTCCACCACAGCAGGCTGACGGTGAACAGAGCGACGAGCATGCCGACCGGCGCCTGCCAGCCGATCACCCGCCGTTGCAGCAGGAACAGCCCGCCGGCCAGGAACGCCAGGTTGACCCACTCGGCCGCGCGTCCGCCGAACCGGCCGAAAGCGGGATCGGCGGCGAACAGTTCGTCCGTGGTCAGGCTCTTGTTGATGCGCAGGCTGTCCAGCACGGTGGCCTGGGCCCAGGCGTCCGGCGCCCTTGCCGGGCTGAACACCGGGGTCAGGGCGCTCGACAGATCCATGCCGTGGCCCGGCCAGTGCGTCATCGACAGGGGAAACATCACCATGGCCAGCGCAAAACCGAGCATGGCCGGGTTGAACGGGTTGCGGCCGACGCCGCCGTACAGGTGCTTGCCGAACAGCAGGCCGGTGGCCATCGCCGTGACCGTCAGCCACCACGGGCAGTACGGGGGCAGGGCGGCGGTCAACAGGGTGGCGCTGACCGCAGCGCTGCCGTCGGCGAGCGTCGGCAGCACCGGTTGCCGACGCAGGCGCAGCACCGCGGATTCGACGGCCCAGGCAGTGGCGACGCACAGGAGCAAGTTGATCGCCACCCCCCAGCCATAGAACCAGAACAGCGCCAGCAGCCCCGGCAACGTGGCCAGCAGCACAAGCTTCATCGCCTCCTGCAGGCGAGTGTCCGGGGTTTCAAGGCGCGGCATGGGCGTTTACCTGACGTTCGGCTTCCTCCAGGCGGGCGCGGGCCTTGTCGAGGAGGTCGGGGGCGGTGTCGGCGCGTCTTTGCAGTTTGTTGAGGTCGGCCCGGGCGTAGGCCAGTTCGGTCTTCAATTGACGGAGCTGGCTGTCGATCGGCCGTTTTTCGGTGCGCACGAGGTCGGGCAGCGGTTGTCCGCTGGCGTCCTCGGCCGCATGCAGGGCCTGTTCGGCGTCGCGCAGGGCCTGTTCCAGGACGGCGATCTCTTGCGGCGGCGCATCCGCCGCCTGGGCCTTCTTCAGTTCGGCGCGGCGCATCGCCAACTGAATTTTCGCCCGTTTCAGCTCTGCGTCTTTCGCCGGAGCCGGGGCAGGAGCCGCAGGGACGGCGTCGCTGGTTTCCAGGGCCGCCAACGCCTGCTCGGCCGCCTCGAACTGCCGTTGCAGCACGATCAGTTGCGACTGTTGTTCGAACGTCGGCGGATGACCGAAGGCTTTCAGTGATTTGTTCAGTTGGGCGCGGCTCATGGCCAGGTCGATCTTGGCCTTTTTCAGCGCCGCATCGGCAGTGGCGGCCTTCTGGGCGCGCACCCGCTCAAGCGCGGTCTGCACCGGATCCGCTGCGGCGGCCTGCGCTTGCGCCGCGCGCTGGGCCCGGGCTTCGCGTTCGGCCTGGCGTTGTTGCTCTTCGTGCAGCAGCCGGGCATTGCGGCGCTGGTAGCGTTGCCGGGCGTGGTCGCGTTTGGCGGTGCGCGCCTGGCGCTCTTCGGGGCTGGCGGCCAGTCCGCCGACCACCGCCAGGGTTCCCGCCGGCAGCGGATGCATGTCGATGCAGTCCACCGGGCAGGGCGCCACGCATAGGTCGCAGCCGGTGCACTCGTCGACGAGCACCGTGTGCATGAATTTCGCGGCGCCGACGATGGCGTCCACCGGGCAGGCCTGGATGCACTTGGTGCAGCCGATGCATTCGGCCTCGCGGATGAAGGCCACTTGCGGCGGCGCGGTGCCGCGGCTGACGTCCAGTTCCAGCACCGGGATGTTCAGGAGTTCAGCCAGGGCCGCGACGGTTTCGTCGCCGCCCGGCGGGCAGCGGTTGATCGGCTCGCCGCCGGCGATGCCTTCGGCGTAGGGCTTGCATCCGGGATGGCCGCACTTGCCGCATTGGGTCTGGGGCAGCAGGGCGTCGATGCGTTGAATCAGACTCATGTTTTGATCAGTCCGCTGAATCCGAGAAAAGCCACCGCCATCAGTCCGGCGCCGATCAACTGGATCGGCAGGCCGCGAAAGGGCAGGGGAACATCATTGCCGGCGGTTCGTTCGCGCAGGTCGCTGAACAGGCTCAGCACCAGCCAGAAGCCCAGGCCGGCGCCCAGGCTCAGCGCCATCGCATGAAACAGGCCTTTGTCCGCCTGGGCGTTGCTCAGCGTCAGGCCCAGCGCGCCGGCATTGCCCAGCATCAATGGCCACAAGCCGTCGAAAGGCAGTGTCGGCAACCCGCGGGCCAGCAGCTTCAGCAACGGAGCGATCGACAGCACGCACAGGGGCAGAAACGCGAAAAGACGCAGGCCCTCCAGGTGCAGCGGCACCAGCAGCCATTGCCAGAGCGCCTGGGCGACAGTCCCGGCCACCAGCATCAGCACCAGCGTCGCCAGGCCCAGCGCATGCACCTGGCGTCGCTCGCCCGCCAGCGCCGGATCGACGCCCAGCGGCCAGTTCAACACGAAGTTGTTGAGCAGCGCAGCACTGAAAATCACAAGCACGAGGTCGGTCATGGCGTTGCCGGCAGGTCAGGCGGATGTCCCTTAAGGTTAGGCATTATCCGGCGCCGGTGGAGGGCGGGCCAGACATGAAAAATCCCACAGGCGCACGGGGCACGCCTGTGGGATCGGCCGGTGCGCAACCTTATTTGATGCGCTGGCCCGGCTTGGCGCCGCTGTCCGGGCTCAGCAGGTAGATCTCTTCGCCGCCGGGGCCGGCGGCCATCACCATGCCTTCGGATATGCCGAACTTCATTTTCCGCGGCTTGAGGTTGGCGATCATCATGGTCAGGCGGCCGTCCAGCTTGGACGGATCCGGGTAGGCGCTCTTGATCCCGGAGAACACGTTGCGTTGCTCGTCACCGATGTCCAGGGTCAGGCGCAGCAGCTTGTCGGCGCCCTCCACGTGTTCGGCCTTGACGATCAGGGCCACGCGCAGGTCGACGGCGGCGAAGGCGTCGAACTCGATTTCCGGCGACAGCGGATCCTTGGCCAGTTCGCCGTTGCCGGCAGGTGCGGCGGCGCCGGTGTCGGTCTGGCTGGCGGTCAGGTCTTCCTTGGAGGCGTCGGTCATGGCTTGCACTTTTACCGGGTCGATGCGGGTCATCAACGGTTTGAATTCATTGAGCTGGTGGTTGGCCAGCAGCGTGGCGTGGTCGTTCCAGGTCAGCGGCGCGACGTTGAGGAACGCCTCGGCGTCGGCGGCCAGCAGCGGCAGCACCGGCTTGAGGAAGACCACCAGTTGGCGGAACAGGTTGATGCCGGTGGCGCAGATCGCCTGGACCTCGTCCTGCTTGCCTTCCTGCTTGTTCAGCGACCAAGGCGCCTTGTCGGCGATCCAGGCGTTGGCGCGGTCGGCCAGGGCCATGGTCTCGCGCATGGCGCGGGCGAAATCGCGGGCCTCGTAGGCGTCGGCGATGCTCGGCGCGGCGGCCAGGAACGCGTCGGTCAGCTCCGGCGCGGCGTTGGCGCCGACCATCACCCCGGCGTTGCCCTTATGGATGAAGCCTGCGCAGCGGCTGGCGATGTTGACCACCTTGCCCACCAGGTCGGAGTTGACCTTCTGCACGAAGTCTTCGAGGTTCAGGTCCAGGTCGTCGACGCCGCGGCCGAGCTTGGAGGCGTAGTAGTAGCGCAGGTATTCCGGCGACAGGTGATCCAGGTAGGTGCGCGCCTTGATGAAGGTGCCGCGGGACTTGGACATCTTCTGGCCGTTGACGGTCAGGTAGCCGTGCACGTTGATCCCGGTCGGCTTGCGGTAGCCGGCGCCTTCGAGCATGGCGGGCCAGAACAGGGCGTGGAAGTTGACGATGTCCTTGCCGATGAAGTGGTACAGCTCGGCGGTGGAGTCCTTGCCCCAGAAGGCGTCGAAGTCCAGCGCAGGCGTGCGGTCGCACAGGTTCTTGAAGCTGGCCATGTAGCCGATCGGCGCATCCAGCCACACGTAGAAATACTTGCCCGGCTCGTCCGGGATCTCGAAGCCGAAGTACGGCGCATCGCGGGAGATGTCCCACTGCTGCAGGCCGGCGTCCAGCCATTCGGCGATCTTGTTGGCCACCGCGTCCTGCAGGGTGCCGCTGCGGGTCCAGGCCTGCAGCATCTGCTGGAAGTCAGGCAGCTTGAAGAAGAAGTGCTGGGAGTCCTTGAGCACCGGGGTGGCGCCGGAGATCGCCGACTTCGGATCCTTCAGGTCGGTGGGGGCGTAGGTCGCGCCGCATTTTTCGCAGTTGTCGCCGTACTGGTCTTCGGTGCCGCACTTGGGGCAGGTGCCCTTGATGAAGCGGTCGGCCAGGAACATTTTCTTGTCCGGGTCGAAGTACTGGGTGATCGAACGCGTGGCGATGTGCCCGGCGTCACGCAGCTTCAGGTAGATCTGGCCCGACAGCTCGCGGTTCTCTTCGGCGTGGGTGGAGTGGAAATTGTCGAAGTCCACCAGGAAGTCGGCGAAGTCGGCGCTGTGTTCGGCCTGGACGTTGGCGATCAGCTGTTCCGGGGTGATGCCTTCCTTTTCCGCGCGCAGCATGATCGCCGAACCGTGGGCGTCGTCGGCGCAGACATAGATGCACTGATTGCCGCGCTGCTTCTGGAAGCGCACCCACATGTCGGTCTGGATGTATTCCAGCATGTGGCCAAGGTGGATCGAACCGTTGGCGTAGGGCAGGGCGCTGGTGACGAGGATCTTGCGTGGCTCGGACATGGGGGCATCGCTACTTGATGAAACGGAGGTCGGCCACTATAAATCGCCGGCGAAGATATTTCACCCCTGCAAATGTTTGCCGGACATGCCGTCCGCACGGCAGAAGGGGTAGGATAGCCGCCATCTTTTCCCAGTCTTGCTACCGGAGTTGCCCATGAGCGCCGTCACCCGCGAAGCGGTGGAAGCCGTCCTTCGCCAATACACCGACCCTTACCTGAACCAGGATCCGGTCAGCGCCGGTTGCGTGCGCGACATCGAGATCCAGGGCGACCGCGTCAGCGTCCGGCTGGAGCTGGGCTACGCCGCCGGCCTGTTCAAGAGCGGCTGGGCGCAGGTGCTGCAGATGGCCATCGAAGGGCTGGACGGCGTGACGGGTGCCCGTGTCGAGATCGCCAGCGTGATCGCCGCGCACAAGGCCCAGGCGCAGATCCCGGGCCTGGCCAACGTCAAGAACGTGATCGCCGTGGCGTCCGGCAAGGGCGGCGTGGGCAAATCCACCACGGCCGCCAACCTGGCGCTGGCGCTGGCCCGCGAAGGCGCCAAGGTGGGCATTCTCGACGCCGACATCTATGGCCCGAGCCAGGGCATCATGTTCGGCATCCCCGAGCGCACCCGCCCTGAGGTCAAGGACCAGAAGTGGTTCGTGCCGCTCAAGGCCCATGGCGTGGAAGTCATGTCGATGGCGTTCCTGACCGACGACAACACGCCGATGGTCTGGCGCGGCCCGATGGTGTCCGGCGCGCTGCTGCAACTGGTCACGCAGACCGCCTGGGGCGACCTGGACTACCTGGTGATCGACATGCCGCCGGGCACCGGCGACATCCAGCTGACCCTGGCGCAGAAAGTCCCGGTGGCCGGCGCCGTGATCGTCACCACGCCCCAGGACCTGGCGCTGCTGGATGCCCGCAAGGGCGTGGAGATGTTCCGCAAGGTCAACATCCCGGTGCTGGGCGTGGTGGAGAACATGGCCGTGCACATCTGCTCGAATTGCGGGCATGCCGAGCATCTGTTCGGCGAAGGCGGCGGCGAGAAGCTTGCGACCCAGTACGGCGTCGAACTGCTGGCCTCGTTGCCGCTGTCGATGGTCATCCGCGAGCAGGCCGACGGCGGCAAGCCGACGGTGATCGCCGAGCCGGAGAGCCAGATCGCCATGGTCTACCAGGACCTGGCCCGCCATGTCGGCGCGCGGATCGTGCTGCAGGAAGCGGCGACCCCGGCGATGCCGAACATCACCGTCAGCGACGACTGACCGAACCGCCACGCCGCAGGGCTTTCCTGCGGCGCTTGGGCTGACGCCATCGCCAGCAGGGCTGGCTCCCACCTTGATTGCGGTCGTTCGCAAACCTGCGTGCACCGCGCAACCTGTGGGAGCCAGCCTGCTGGCGATGGCATCAACCCAGATGCACCGACCGGCCGCCTAGTGCGGTGACGTCAGATCCGCAACCCGCCATCCATCTCCAGGATCCGCCCGGTGTAGTAGTCGTTCTCGAAGATGTAGGCCGCCGAGTGGGCGATCTCTTCCGGCTTGCCCATGCGCTTGAGCGGAATGCCCGAGGTCATCTTCTCCAACGCTTCGGGTTTCATGCCCAGGGTCATTTCGGTCTCGATGAAGCCCGGCGCGATGCCGGCGACGCGGATGCCGTAGCGCGCCAGCTCCTTGGCCCAGGTCACGGTGGCGGCGGCGACACCGGCCTTGGCGGCGGAATAGTTGGTCTGGCCGACGTTGCCGGCGCGGGAGATCGACGAGATGTTGATGATGGCGCCGCCGTTCTTCAGCTCGACCATCTTCGCCGCCACTTCACGGGTGCACAGGAACACGCCGGTCAGGTTGACGTCGATCACCGCCTGCCACTGGGCCAGGGTCATCTTGGTCATTTCGCCGTCCTTGACCTTGAGCAGCAGCCCGTCGCGCAGGATCCCGGCGTTGTTGATCAGGCCGTGGATCGCGCCGAAGTCATCGGCGACCTGGGCGACCATGTGCGTCACTTGCTCTTCGTCCGCGACGTTGCACAGGTAGCTGCGCGCCTCGACGCCCTTGGCCTTGCAGGCGGCGACGGCGGCGTCGAGCTTTTCCTGGTTCAGGTCCACCAGCGCCAGCTTCGCGCCCTTGCCGGCGAAGTACTCGGCCATGGAACGGCCCAGACCCTGGCAACCGCCGGTGATAATGATTACTTTGTCAGTGAGTTGCATGCGCGTGCCCCCGATGGCAGGTCAAAGTGGTGTCCTTTTGGGGCCTCTGGATCTGCACCGGCCGCAGCGAGGTTGCACATCAGAATTGCCCGTCGGCGTGGCCGGGACTTGACCCGGGCGCCCGTCCGTTTTTATGACGGAAATTATTAAAGGAGTCATAAATTGAGCGTTGAAGCGGCTAAGCATGCCCGAGAATTGCTTCTCAAGGAATACCGTGGAGTGCTCTCGACCCACTCCAAGTCGATGCCCGGTTTCCCGTTCGGCTCCGTGGTCCCCTACTGCCTCGACGACCAGGGCCGGCCGCTGATCCTGATCAGCCGCATCGCCCAGCACACCCACAACCTGCTGAAGGATCCCAAGTGCTCGCTGCTGGTGGGCGAGCGCGAGGCCGAAGACGTGCAGGCCGTCGGTCGCCTGACTTACCTGGCGGAAGCGGAAAAGCTTGCGGACGAAGCCGCCATCGAAGCCGCCGCCGAGCGCTACTACCGCTATTTCCCTGACTCGCAGAACTACCACAAGGCCCACGACTTCGACTTCTGGGTGCTCAAGCCGGTGCGCCACCGCTACATCGGCGGCTTCGGCGCGATCCACTGGGTCGAGCACCTGACGCTGGCCAACCCGTTCGCCGGCCAGGCCGAAATCAGCATGGTCGAGCACATGAACAGCGACCACGCCAAGGCCATCGCCCATTACGTCGACCTCGCCGGCCTGCCCAAAGGCGCACCGGCGCAGATGGCCGGGATCGACACCGAGGGCATGCACCTGCGCATCGGCCAGGCGTTGTACTGGCTGCCGTTCCAAGCACCTTGCAACACGCCGACACAAGTCCGCGAAGCCTTGGTTTTCCTGGCCCGCGCCGAACATTGGCCGAAAAATGCGCCCGCCGGCGCTTGAATTCACGAAAGGGCGACGTCATCTAAGGCTTACTTGCAAGGCATTCTTGCGTTGAGGAACCCTTAGATGCGCCCTTATTTGTTGCTCTTTCTGCTCTTCCCGGTGTTGGAGCTGTTCGTATTCGTGAAGGTGGCGGGAGCCATCGGTTTTTTCCCGGCCCTGCTGCTGATCATCCTCGGCTCGATGTTCGGCGTGTTCGTGCTGCGCGTCGCCGGGCTGGCCACCGCGCTGCGTGCCCGTGAAAGCCTGAGCCGCGGCGAGCTGCCCGCGCAGACCATGCTCGAAGGCCTGATGTTGGCGCTGGCCGGCGGCCTGCTGATCCTGCCGGGCTTCATCAGCGACGTGGTCGGCCTGCTGATGCTGCTGCCGTTGAGCCGTCGCCTGATCGCCGGCAAGATGCGCCAGCGCGCCGAAGAGCAGGCCATGCGCCAGCGCGCTTTCGCCGACGACCTGCAACCCCGTGGCGGCCCCGCGCCGCGCGAGCCCCTGGGCCGCGAACCGACGGTGATCGAAGGCGAGTTCGAGCACCGCGACACCAAGTGACACCTGTCTCGGCACGGCACCTTCGGGTGCCGTGTCCGTTTCCGGGGCCTGCCTGAGAAAATTTTTCTGCCCCGCCCTTGTAATAAGCTTATGCGCCCTTATGTATCGGTCACCGCAAGGTTTCCGGCGCATCCGCCGGACAGACTTCCGCGTCTCGCACGTCGAGCCGCAACCGGCGCAGGCCGGATTCGTTAAACCCGCCGGGACTACACCGGCCGATGAAAACCACAATTAGGAGAGATCGACAATGAAGCTTCGTCCTCTGCATGACCGCGTCGTTATCCGTCGCAGCGAAGAAGAAAAGAAAACCGCTGGCGGTATCGTCCTGCCAGGTTCGGCTGCTGAGAAGGCCAACCACGGTGAAGTCCTCGCTGTAGGCCCGGGCAAAGCTCTGGAAAGCGGTGAAGTGCGTGCACTGTCCGTGAAGGTCGGCGACAAGGTCGTGTTCGGTCCTTACTCCGGCAGCAACACTGTGAAAGTCGACGGCGAAGACCTGCTGGTGATGAGCGAGAACGAAATCCTCGCCGTCATCGAAGGCTGATAGACCCCGTTCATTTTCCCGCTACCTTAAAGCATTCAAGGAATATCGATCATGGCTGCTAAAGAAGTTAAATTCGGCGATTCCGCCCGCAAGAAAATGCTCGTCGGCGTCAACGTCCTGGCTGACGCGGTAAAAGCGACCCTGGGCCCGAAAGGCCGTAACGTGATTCTCGAGAAGAGCTTCGGCGCTCCGACCATCACCAAGGACGGCGTTTCCGTCGCCAAAGAGATCGAGCTGGAAGACCGCTTCGAGAACATGGGCGCGCAGCTGGTCAAAGACGTTGCCTCCCGTGCCAACGACGACGCCGGCGACGGCACCACCACCGCCACCGTCCTGGCTCAGTCGATCGTCAACGAAGGCCTGAAGGCCGTCGCTGCCGGCATGAACCCGATGGACCTCAAGCGCGGCATCGACAAGGCGACCATCGCCATCGTCGCTGAGCTGAAGAAGCTGTCCAAGCCTTGCGCCGACACCAAGGCCATCGCTCAGGTGGGCACCATCTCCGCCAACTCCGACAACTCCATCGGCGACATCATCGCCGAAGCCATGGAAAAGGTCGGCAAAGAAGGCGTGATCACCGTTGAGGAAGGCTCGGGCCTGGAAAACGAACTGTCGGTCGTCGAAGGCATGCAGTTCGACCGCGGCTACCTGTCCCCGTACTTCGTCAACAAGCCGGACACCATGGTAGCCGAGCTCGACGGCCCGCTGATCCTGCTGGTCGACAAGAAGATCTCCAACATCCGCGAAATGCTGCCAGTGCTGGAAGCCGTCGCCAAAGCCGGCCGTCCGCTGCTGATCGTGGCTGAAGACGTCGAGGGCGAAGCCCTGGCGACCCTGGTCGTGAACAACATGCGCGGCATCGTCAAGGTCGCAGCCGTCAAGGCGCCTGGTTTCGGCGACCGCCGCAAGGCCATGCTGCAGGACATCGCCGTCCTGACCGGCGGCACCGTGATCTCCGAAGAGATCGGCCTGAGCCTGGAAAGCACCACCCTGGAGCACCTGGGCAACGCCAAGCGCGTGACCCTGTCCAAGGAAAACACCATCATCGTCGACGGTGCTGGCGTTCAGGGCGACATCGAAGCCCGCATCGCCCAGATCCGCGCCCAAGTGGCCGAGACTTCCTCGGACTATGACCGTGAAAAACTGCAAGAGCGTCTGGCCAAGCTGTCCGGCGGCGTTGCGGTGATCAAGGTCGGCGCCGGTTCCGAAGTCGAAATGAAAGAGAAGAAAGCCCGCGTTGAAGACGCCCTGCACGCCACCCGCGCAGCCGTCGAAGAAGGCGTGGTGCCTGGCGGCGGCGTTGCGCTGATCCGCGCTCTGGAAGCCATCGGCACCCTCAAAGGCGACAACGCCGACCAGGACGTGGGCATCGCTGTCCTGCGCCGCGCCGTTGAAGCGCCGCTGCGTCAGATCTCCGCCAACAGCGGCGACGAGCCAAGCGTTGTGGTTAACGAAGTCAAGAACGGCAAAGGTAACTTCGGTTACAACGCCGCGACCGGCGAGTACGGCGATATGATCGAAATGGGCATCCTGGATCCGACCAAGGTGACCCGTTCCGCACTGCAAGCGGCATCGTCCATCGGCGGTCTGATCCTGACCACCGAAGCTGCAGTGGCCGACGCGCCGAAGAAAGACGCTCCAGCTGGCGGCGGCATGCCAGACATGGGCGGCATGGGCGGCATGGGCGGCATGATGTAAGCCAGCCTCACCCCTGTACGAAAAACCCCGCCTGCGATGAGCAGGCGGGGTTTTTTATTGCCCGGATTTCAGGTTCACCGGTGTCCGTTGTAGGAGCGAGCCTGCTCGCGAATGGGCCGTGCCAGTCAATGCAGCGCTAACTGGCATGACGCCAATCGCCAGCAGGCGGGCTCCCACAGTGTCTGGCGGTGTCCGCCGATGCGGTTCTCTGTGGGAGCCCGCCTGCCGGCGATGGCGTCGACGGGCGTTGCCTGTCAGGCGTTGGCCGGTTGCGCCGCAGGTGCGGCCTCGGCCCGGACGGCCGGGCGGTACAGCACCCAGTAGTACGACCCCAGGCAAATCAGCCAGCAGAAGATCGCCGTCCACACGTTGTGCGAGAAGAAGTGCGCGCCCTGCATCATCCGGCTGACGGAAAACACCGAACCCAACGCAAACGCGAAGATGAACGCCTGGCGCGCCAGGCGCGGACGCCGGTCGCGCAGTACGAAAAACAGCGCGAACAGGGTGAACCCGGTGGCGGCGTGTCCGCCCGGCCAGCAGCGGCCGGGCTTGTCGGTGTCCGGACGGTGGCTGAGCAGTTTGCTGTAGGTTTCGTGTCCACCGAACTGCTCCAGGCTCCAGGGGCACTGCACGGCGGTGACGGCCTTCATCGGGGTCACGAACGAAGTGGCCAGGCCCAGCGACAGCACCAGGCAACCCAGCTCACGCTTGAACGGCTTGAGGCGCGTCATGAAGAACGCGCCGACGAAACCGAGGACGGCAAACACCGAGAAGGCGATGACCACCTGCTTGGCGCGGTCGTGGAGGATGTTTTCCAGGAAGTAGCTGTGGCGGCCGATGAAGTCGCCGGCGGCCGGATCATAGAACAGCTGCGCCAGATCCATATCCAGATCGGTCAGTTCCAGCAGCACCAGAATGACGGCGGCGGCGACGGGAATGCCGAGGCACAGCCAGAAGTTGAGCGGACGGGGGGTGGGGCGTACAGCGCTTGATGGCATGATGGATCCTGAAACAAGAAAACGCCCCGGCGCATCGGCCCCGGGGCGCTTCGGTTAACGTTCGCTGACTTGCGGCGCACCCTCCTTGGGCGCTTTCCAGCCAAGCAGCTGTTGCGTGAAGCCATGACTGGCGGTTTGGTAATAGGTGATGGCGCGGCCGATCAGCGGGTCGTCGCTGCCCGCGCGGGACTCGCGGCTTTCGCTCAGGGCGTCGTCATGCCGGCGCAGGCCCTGGCGCGGGCTGAGGATCGCCAGATCCTTGCCGTCGAACAGCCCCAGGTGCTGGTAGTTGCCCACCACGACGCGCGGCGGCAACGGGTTGTCCTGCAACAGGTTGCGGCCGAAGAACGTCGATTGGTAATCCAGGTTGAGCAGCCCCAGCAGCGTCGGCGCCAGGTCGATCTGGCTGGCCAGCTGAGCGTCTTCGCGCGCTTGGATCAGCTTGGGCGCGTAGATGAACAGCGGGATCTGATAGTTGTTGATCGGCAAGTCTTCCTTGCCCGCGCTGCCGGCGGTGTGGTCGGCGACGAAGATGAAGATCGTGTCGTCGAACCAGGGCTTCTGCCGCGCCTGTTCCAGGAACTGGCCGATGGCGTAGTCGGTGTACTTCACCGCACCGTCGCGGCCGTTGCCGGACTTGATGTCGATCCGGTTGTCCGGATACGTGTACGGGCGGTGGTTGGAGGTGGTCATCAACTGCAGCAGGAACGGCTGGCCTTTGGCGAAGTCGGCGTCGGCCAGTTTCAGCGTCTGCTTGTACAGATCCTCGTCGGCCATGCCCCAGGCGTTCTTGAAGTGGATCTCGGCCTCGTCGACGCTGCTCTGGTCGACGACACGGTAGCCGTTGCCGCTGAAGAACGCGTTCATGTTGTCGAAATAGCCGCGCCCGCCGTAGACGAACACGCTGTCGTAACCGACGGCGCTCAGTTGCTGGCCGAGGCTGGCGAAGCCGCTCTCGCGGCCGATGCGCTTGACGATGGAACGGCCCGGCGTCGGCGGGATGGCCAGGGTGATGGCCTCCAGGCCGCGGTCGGTGCGGGTGCCGGTGGCGTAGAAGTTGTTGAAGTACAGGCTCTGTTTGCGCAAGGCATCCAGGTTCGGCGTCAGGTTGCGCTCATCGCCGTTGCTGCCCAGGTACTTGGCGCTCAGGCTTTCGATGGTCACCAGCACGATGTTCGTTTTGCGCGGCGTGCCGGGGTTGTCGATCATCCGGCGGATGTCCTGGGGATCCTGGCCGATGAAGCGCGCATTGGGCTCGTTCAGTTCGGCGCGGATCTGCCGGCCGACGGCCTCGGGGGCCAGGCTGCTGTAGAACTGGCCGTAGTCCAGTTCATTGTTGCGGAACGCGGCGAAGAACTGATAAGGGCCGTTGCTCGCCAGTTCGTTCCGGTAGGCGTTGCCGCCCTGGGCGCGGGGGAAACCTTGGCCGAGCAGTTGCAGGCTCAGGCCGGCGACGATCAGCAGGGCCAACGCATTGAACAGGCGTGCGCGCAGCGGCGGCAACGGCGCGTCCAGCGCGGCGTTCAACGGCTTGCGCAGCGCCAGGCTCAGGCCAGCGGCCAGCAGCGCGAGCACGCTGAGCAGGGTGCCGATCGGGTAGGACTCCAGCACGTTGTTCAGCACTTCATCGGAGTACACCAGATAGTCGACCGCGATGAAGTTGAAGCGCACGCCGAACTCGTCCCAGAACAGCCACTCGGCCACGGCGGTGAACAGCATCGCGAACAGGCTGACTGTCAACAGCCCTTGCAGGAACCAGCGATGGCCCCGGCGGCGCCACAGGACCGGCGGGCACAGCAGCAGGTACAGTCCCATCGGCAGCGCCGCATAGGCCAGAAAGCCCAGGTCATAGAGCAGGCCGATGCCGAAGAGGGAAAAGTCGACGCCGCCGGCCTCGTCCAGGTGGGTCAGCAGCAACACTGTCCGGGTCAGGAAGAACACCGCCAGCCAGGCGCCGGTGATCAACAGCAGAAAGCGCATGGGCGCTGTCCTGAAAAAGTCCATTGGCTACCATCCCTACATAAAACGCGGGAGTCTCGCGCTGTCGCTGTCGTCGGCGTGTGAACCGATAGTGAAAATCTCGTTAAAGTCTCGAGTTGCCGCCAAGGCTCTGCCCGGGCGGCGTGCGGCCCTAGCCCTGAGCGGCGCTTGGCCGTAAGCTGCGCGGGCCATGACGGCCGTTTCGGTGTACGGAGGAGGTGCCCATGCGAATTCTTTTGGTTGAGGACAACCGCGATATCCTGGCCAACCTGGCCGATTACCTGGGGCTCAAGGGCTATACCGTCGATTGCGCCCAGGACGGCCTGTCGGGCCTGCACCTGGCGGCCACCGAACACTACGACCTGATCGTGCTCGACATCATGCTGCCGGGCATCGACGGTTACACCCTGTGCAAACGGCTGCGCGAAGACGCGCGCCGTGACACCCCGGTGATCATGCTCACCGCCCGCGACCAGCTCGACGACCGCCTGCAAGGCTTCAAGTCCGGCGCCGACGATTACCTGATCAAACCGTTCGCGTTGTCCGAGCTGGCGGCCCGGGTCGAGGCGGTGATGCGCCGCACCCAGGGCGGCGGCCGCCGTGCCTTGCAGGTCGGCGACCTGAACTACGACCTCGACACACTGGAGGTCACCCGCGAAGGCAAGCTGCTCAAGCTCAACCCGGTCGGCCTCAAGCTGCTCGCGGTGCTGATGCAGAAAAGCCCTCACGTGCTGCGCCGGGAGATCCTCGAAGAGGCGCTGTGGGGCGACGACTGTCCGGACAGCGACAGCCTGCGCAGCCATGTCCACCAACTGCGCCAGGTGATCGACAAGCCGTTCGCCAAGCCGTTGCTGCACACCGTGCACGGCGTGGGATACCGCCTGGCCGAGGGGCGTGATGGAGTTTAAGCAGAGCCTTGCCCAGCGGATCATCATCGCCTTTGCGTTGATGAGCGCACTGGTGGCGGGGGCGTTCGCCATGGGGATCGTCGCGACGGTCCACCTGGTCGAGGAAAAACTGATTTCGGCGGGGCTGGGCGGCGACCTGCAGCGCTTGCTGCTGATGGACAACGTCTCGGACTGGAGCCACCGGCCCGAGCCGGACCAGCTGTTCTACTTCAGCGGCGGACCGGGCGACTTCGAGCTGCCCAAGGACCTGCGCCACCTGGACTCGGGCTTTCACGAAGTCTTTCGCGAGCAGCTGTCATATCACGCCATGGTCGAGATCGTCGACGGCCGGCGCTACGTGCTGCTGCAGGACCAAAGCGATTTCGAAGAGCGCGAGCGCGTGCTGTTCGCCGTGGTGCTGGTGGGCTTCGTGCTCAGCCTGGCGTTGGCGGTGTTCTTGGGCTGGGTGCTGGCGCGCAAGGTGATGGCGCCGGTGGTGCGGCTGGCGCGCCAGGTGCGTCACCGTGATCAGTTGCTCGGCCTGGCGCCGCCGCTGGCGCCGGACTACGCGGCCGACGAAGTGGGCGAACTGGCGGTGGCGTTCGACGCCACCCTCGGGCGGCTGCGCCAGGCGCTGACCCGTGAGCGCCTGTTCACCAGTGACGTGAGCCACGAACTGCGTACGCCGTTGATGGTGCTGGCCAGCTCCTGCGAGCTGCTGCTGGAGAACCCGGGCATCGATCAGCGCGGCCGGGCCCAGGTCGAGCGGATTGCCCGTGCCAGCGAAGAAATGCGCGAACTGGTGCAGACCTTCCTGATGCTGGCCCGGGCCAAGCGCGAAGACGCTGGCGTCTCGCCCCGGCAGAGCCTGGCGCAGGTGGCGGACAGCCTGCTGTGCCTGTGGCGCGAGCCGATCGAGAGCAAGGGGCTCACGTTGATCTTCGAGCCGGGCACCCCGCCGGACACCCTCTACAACGCGACTCTGCTCAACGCGGTGATGGGCAACCTGCTGCGCAATGCGCTGCACTACACCGAACAGGGGTTCATTCGCTTGACCCTCAGCGGCAACGGTTTCGTGGTCGAGGATTCGGGGGTGGGTATCCCCGAAGAGAAACGCGAAGCCATGTTCCAGCCGTTCGTGCGCGGCACCGAAAAGCGCGGCGAAGGCTTGGGGCTTGGGCTCTCGCTGGTGCAGCGGATCTGCGAAAACCAGGGCTGGAGCGTCAATCTGAGCACGATGGAACCCAATGGTTGCCGATTCGAGGTGGACTTGGGACGGACCTGAGCTACAGTGATGGCCCTGAGCTACTGCGGAATGGTTGTAAAACCCTGAAATGTTTTAGGGTTTTACATGACGTTTTTTTCACAAATGGATGACCTGACGCTGACACGGCCCTGCATAAGGTGGCCTCATCAGTAATTCAGGAGTCCTGGTGATGGCCGGCCCGATCAAGCTCGATTTTTCCGAAAAGTACGACGATAACCATGCGCAAAAGTATCTGCGCAAGCATCAGGACGGTCTCGGGCGTCGGTTGTCGCACTGGCGTGACCTGCAACTGGCCCGCAAGGCGCTGACCCTGGTCGGCGAACCGGGGCTGGTGCTGGACCTGCCTTGCGGGGCCGGACGTTTCTGGCCGCTGCTGGCGGAAAAGCCGAACCGGGTGATCATCGGCGCGGACAACTCCGAGTCGATGATCAAGACCGCCATGCAGGCCCAACCGGCCGATGTGGTGAAACGGGTACAACCCTTGCACACATCTGCGTTCGACATTGCCTTGCCTGACAACGCCGTCGACAGCATTTTCTGCATGCGTTTGCTCCATCACATCGGTGAAGCCGAGCATCGACGGGCCATTTTGCGCGAGTTCGAGCGCGTCACCCGTGACAGCGTGGTCGTTTCGTTGTGGGTGGACGGCAATTTCAAGGCCTGGAAACGCAAGCGCGCCGAGCGCAAGCGTGGGCAAGAGGGTTACCAGAACCGCTTTGTGTTACCGGCCGCTACGGTCGAGAAAGAATTTGAAGAGGCGGGTTTCCGCATCCAGGAACAACTGGATTTTATTCCGCTGTATGCCATGTGGCGGGTTTACGTATTACGCAAGAGGTAACGGGATGGCAGTGCATATTGCAGCAGAAACGGAAGTCGCTCCCCAGGATCGCTTCGACTACTACTGGAACCAGCGGGGCGAGTGGGTGGAAGAGCCCAACGTGCGCCGCGGCGGTGAGAGTGGGGTGCAACGGGTCATGGGCCGCGATGGCCAGCTGCTGTATGCCAAACGCCAGACCGGTCACATCTACCGCAGCTTGATGCATCCGTTCGGTCGCCCGACGGTGCTGCGCGAGCGCGATGCGCTGAACGGCGCCAGCGCGCTCGGCGTGCGCGTACCGCAGATCGTGTTCTGCGGCGCCCAGTCTGACCCTGTGCACAAATGGCGTGCGCTGCTGGTGACCAAGTCCCTGGACGGCTTTCTGGAGCTGGAGCAATGGGAAGCCGCCGGCGGCCGCGAGCGCCATGGCGAGGTGGTGTACGAGCGTGTGCTCAAGGACCTGGCCGACAACCTGGCGCGTCTGCACCGGGGCCGTTGGCAGCACAGCTGCATCTACATCAAGCATGTGTTTGTCCGCGTCACCGGTGAAGGCGACGGGGCCCAGGTTGAAGTGGCCCTGATCGATCTCGAGAAATGCCGCCGTCGGCTGACCGCCGGTCGCGCGGCAGCCCATGACATGAAGCAATTGCGTCGCCATTCGTCGTTCAGGGATTCGGACTGGAAAAAACTCGTCTACTTTTATGAGACGGCGTTTGGCAGCGCTATCAAAGGTTTATAGCGATGAAACTAGAAATTGCGCGAGGTTTGTTTTTGGTAGGAGCCTTGGCAGTTGCTTCATTGGCGGTGGCGGCCTGGGAACAGCCACGCATGCAGGTGATCGGCAAATCGGCGGGCGAAGTCCATCGCCCGGTGCCTCGGGTGGTGAAGACCGCCGTGTCGTCTGAACCGGATCATGATTTGTTGCTGTTCATGTTCGGTCTCTCGCAACGGATGAGACCCCAGAGCTGAATTCCCCCGCAGCCTTATGAAAAGGCCTCGCCGACGCGAGGCCTTTTTTTGTGCCTTGTCGCTCCTGTGGTGAGGGAGCGAGCTCCCGGTCACTGTGCCTTGTCGGGCTTGGCCAGGAAGGTGTAGACGCACGGCAGGACGAACAGGGTGAACAAGGTCCCGATGGACATGCCCGTCGCGATCACCGTGCCGATGTCGAAACGGCTGACCGCGCCGGCGCCGCTCGCCAGGATCAACGGCACCATGCCGAACACCATCGCCGCCGTGGTCATCAGCACCGGACGCAGGCGGATGGCCGCCGCTTCCTCCACGGCCTCCCGGGCGCTCAGGCCCTTCTCCTTGCGCAGCAGGTTGGCGAACTCGACGATCAGGATGCCGTGCTTGCTGATCAGGCCGATCAACGTCACCAGCCCGACCTGGGTGTAGATGTTCATGCTCGACCAGCCCAGGAACAGCGGGATCAGCGCGCCGCAGATCGACAGCGGAACCGTGACCAGAATCACCAGCGGGTCGCGGAAGCTCTCGAACTGCGCAGCCAGCACCAGGAAGATGATCGCCAGCGCCAGGGCGAAGGTCACCCACAGCGCGCTGCCTTCCTGCACGTACTGCCGGGAGGAGCCGCCGTAGTCGAAGGCGAATCCGGCGGGGGCCTCTTCCCGGGCGATCTGGCGCACGGTGTCGATGGCTTCGCCCATGCTCACCAGCGGAAACCCGGACAGCTTCGCCGCGTTGAGTTGCTGGAACTGGTTGAGCTGCCGCGGCCTTGCGCGGTCGGTCACCGTGATCAGGGTGGACAGCGGCAGCAGTTCGCCACGGGTGTTCTTCACGTAGTAGTTGTTCAGCCAGTCCGGGTTCTCGCGGTAGGGGCGTTCGACCTGGGCGATGACCTTGTAGCTGCGTCCCTCGATGGTGAAACGGTTGATCTCGGCCTCGCCCAGGAGGGTGGCGAGGGTGCCGCCCAGGTCCTGCATCGACACGCCCATCTGCGCGGCCTTGGCCCGGTCGATGTCGACCACCACTTCCGGCTTGTCGAAGGCCAGATCCAGGTCGACGAAGGCGAATTTGCCGGACTCCGCCGCGCGCTTCTTGATCCGGTCGGCCACCTCCAGCAGCACTTCGTAGTCGTTGGCCGTGTTGATCACGAACTCGAACGGCAGGCCTTCGCCGGTGCCGGGCAGGGAGGGCAGGTTGAAGCCGAAGATCTGCAGGCCGGGAATGCGTTCCAGCTTGCCCTGCACTTCGGGCAGGATCTGCATCTGCGTGCGGTGGCGCTCGTTCCAGGGCTTGAGCAGGAAGCCGCCGATGCCGGTCTGCACGCCGTTGTAGCCGTTGATCTGGAAGGACGAGTAGTACTCGGGGAACTCCTTGAAGATCTTGATGAATTCGTCGGTGTAGGTGTTCAGGTAATCGAGGTTGGTCGGCTGCGGGGCGTTGGCCATCATGAAGATGATGCCCTGATCCTCGTCCGGCGCCAGCTCCGACTTGGTGAACTTGAGCAGCACCGGGATCAGGCACAGCACGATCACCGCGAACACCAGCACCACCGGCCGGGTGTTCAGCGTGCCGTGCAGCAGGCTCTGGTAGCGGCGCTTGAGGCCTTCGAAGATCAGGTCGAGGCGATGGGCCAGGCCGCTGGCGTTCTCGTCGTGGCGCAGCAGCACGGCGCACATCATCGGCGACAGGGTCAGGGCGACGATCCCGGAGATCACCACCGCCCCGGCCAGGGTCAGGGCGAATTCCTTGAACAACGCCCCGGTCAGCCCGGTGAGAAAGCCGATGGGCGCGTACACCGCCGCCAGGGTGATGGTCATCGACACCACCGGCAAGGCGATTTCCCGGGCGCCTTCCAGGGCCGCCTCGAACGGCGTCTTGCCTTCCTCGATGTGGCGGTGGATGTTCTCCACCACGACGATGGCGTCGTCCACCACCAGGCCGATGGCCAGCACCATCGCCAGCAAGGTCAGCAGGTTGATCGAATAGCCCATCATCTGCATGAAGAACATCACGCCGATCATCGACAGCGGGATGGTCACCACCGGGATCACCACCGAACGCAGCGCCCCGAGGAACAGGAACACCACCACGATCACGATCAGCACCGCTTCGAACAGGGTCTTGAGCACTTCGTCGATGGAGGCCTGGATGAACAGCGTGGCGTCGTAGGCGATTTCGCTCTTGAGGTTGGGCGGGAGCTGGGCCTCCAACTGCGGCATGATCTTGCGCACTTCCTTGATCACGTCCAGCGGGTTGGCCGCCGGGGTCGCCTTGATCCCGATGTACACCGACGGCGTGCCGCCGAAGGAACTGATGGAGTTGTAGTTCTCGGCGCCCATCTCGACCCGGGCCACGTCCCGCAGCAGCACCCGGCTGTCGCCGTCGACCTTGAGCGGGATCGCCGCGAAGGCCTCGGCGGACTTCAGCTCGGTGTTGGCGTTGATGCTGGTGACCACATATTCGCCCTTCACTTCGCCTGCGGCGGACAGGAAGTTGTATTGGCGCACGGCGTTGGTCACGTCGCTGGCGCTCAGGCCGAAGCCGGCGAGCTTCACCGGGTCGAGCCACAGGCGCATGGCGAACACCTGGTTGCCGAGGATCTCCGCCTCGGCCATGCCCGGCAGGGTCGCCAGCTTCGGCTGGATCACCCGCGACAGGTAGTCGGTGATCTGCGGATTGCTCAGGTCCTTGCTGAAGAAGCTGATGTACATCAGCGCCGAGGCGTCGGCGGACTCCTTGCTCAGCACCGGGTCCTCGGCGTCCTGCGGCAGCTTGTTCTTCACCTCGTTGGCCTTGGCCAGCAGCTCGGTGAACAGGCGGTCGCTGTTGGAGCCGATGCGCGCGTAGATCGAGATCACCGAGAAGTTCTGGCGGCTGACCGAGGTCATGTAGTCGATGCCCTCGGCGCTCGCCAGGCTCTGCTGCATCGGCTGGGTGATGTAGCCCTGGATGGTTTCGGCGTTGGCGCCGGGGTAGGCGGTGGTCACCGTGATCAGGGCGTTTTCCATCTGCGGGTACTGGCGCAGCGGCAGCTTGCTCCAGGCCTGGAAGCCCAGCAGCACGATCAGCAGGCTCACCACGGTGGCGAGCACCGGGCGACGGATGAACGGGTCGGTAAAGGCCATGGGGTTTCCTTGATCAGTCGGCGCGGCGCGGACTGTTCTGCTCGCCGAGGGTCTTGTCGTCGCTGATGGCGATGTGGGAACCGTTGTCCAGTTTGATCTGGCCGGCCGTCACCACCTGTTCGCCGCTCTGCACGCCCTTGTTGATCATCACCAGGCCGTCACGGCGTTCGCCGGTCTCGATGAACCGCCGTTCGGCGATCAGCACGGGCTGGCCTTTGTCGTCCTTCTCGACGCTGCCGTCCTCGGCCTTCTTCTGCCCGACCACGTACAGCGAGTTGCCGTAGAGGGTGTAGGTGACCGCGCTCTCCGGCACCACCACGTGCTTCTGCGGATCCGGCAACAGCACCTCGACGCTGGTGAACATGCCCGGCAGCAGCTTGCCGTCGGGGTTGGCCAGGGTGGCGCGCACGAGGATGTTGCGGGTGGTGCTTTCCACGATCGGATTGATCGCGCTGATGGTGCCGGGGAAGGTCTGGCCGGGAAACGCCGCGACCGCGATCTGCACCGGTTGGCCGAGGGCCAGCTTCGGTGCCGACTGCTCCGGGACATAGAAGTCGGCGTAGAGGCTGCTCAGGTCCTGCAGGGTGGCGATCTTGGTGCCGCTGGCGAGGTAGTCGCCGACGTCGACCTGGCGGATGCCGATGGTGCCGCTGAACGGCGCGGCGATGCGTTTCTTCGCCAGCGCCGCGTTGAGCTGGTTGACCGTGGCCTTGTTCTTTTGCAGTTGCGCCGAGAGCCGGTCGTATTCGCCCTTGGAGATGGCGCTGCTGCCGACCAGCTGGCTGCCGCGGCCGAAGTCCAGCTGCGCCAGGCCCAGATCGGCCTTGGCGGTTTCGAGCAGGGCGGACTCCACCGCGCTGTCGAGCTGCAGCAGCGGCTGTCCGGCCTTGACCTTCTGCCCGGACTCGAACTTGAGCTCGGTGACGGTGCCGTTGGTCTCCAGCCTCAGTTCGACGCCCTGCAGCGCCTTGAGCGTGCCGACGGTGGGCAGGCGCATCTGCCACGGGCGCTCGGCGGCGGTGGCGACGGCGACGCTGATCGGCGGTTTCGGCTTGGCGAAACCCTGGATCATCGTGTAGATGGTGAAGGCCTTGTAGCCGGCCAGCGCCAGGACGATCAGCAGTACGACACCCAACATCTTCAGCATGCGGCGACGCAGCATATTCCAGTTCCTTGGAGAAAATCAGGCGAGACAGGCGGGCACATTACTCCGAGTCCGGCAGGGATTCCAACTGCCAGTTTTTACAGGGTATGAGGGGAGAGGAGACAACGGGGAAGCGCCGCCGGCGGGGCCGGCGGCGGCAGGCTTCATGCCATCAGGTGCAGATGGTTGTCCCAGAGCCCCGCGGGCAGATCCAGCGGTTTGGCCAGGAGTTCGTCCTGGCGGCAATCGTAGTAGCGGCAGCGTCCCTGACCCGAGGTCACGACGAAGCCGTCCTTCACCGCGCCGACCCCGGCGCAGTCCGGCAGCGGCGCGTCGAGGCGCACCTCGCCGCTGTCCAGGTCCCAGATGAAGAAGCGGTTGCCGCGCGGGGCGGTCAGCGCCACCAGCCGCAAGTCGCTGTGCACGGCGACGCTGGCGGTGTAATGTCCCATGGACTGCAACTGGTGGTCCGGCACCGGGAACGCCACGAACGGCTGGCCCGGACGCTTGATCGCCAACAGTTCCGAGCGCTCCTGCGAGGGGCCCATGAACTGCTGGCCGGCGACGATGGTGCCGTCGCTGGCGATGCCCAGGTGACGCACGCTGTTCATTTGCTGGGCGAGGGTTTCCTTGCTCAGCAGCGTGCCGTCGCGGCGCATCAGCACCAGGCTCGGCTCCATGGCGTCGAGGTTCATGTCCACCCGGCTTTCGGCCTCGGTGCGGATGCCGCCGTTGGCCACCACCAGGGTTTCGCCGTCGGGCATCCAGGACACCTGATGCGGCCCCAGGCCATGGGTGGAGATCTCGCCGCTGTGCACCAGCCGTTCGCCCTCGAACCGGTACACCCCCAACAGGCCGCGGCCCGGGTCGGTGGTGTCGTTTTCGGTGGCGTAGAGGTAGTCGCCGCTGTGGTGGATCACCGCGTGGCCGTAGAAATGCCGGTTCGGCTGCGAGGTCACGGTCTGCAGCAATGCACCGTCGTGCAGGTCGATCAGGTAGCTCTCGGTGCCCGGGCGGCGGGCGACGAACAGCGCGATCGGCAGCGTCGGGTGGTTGATGATGTCGTGGCAGCGCTGGCCGACTTCGGTGGCGAACAGCCGGGTGCCGTCCAGGCGGTAGCCGACGGCGTAGTGGCGGCCGTCGGCGTCGTCCCGGGCCGACAGCAGCAGCGGGCTTTGCTCCTTGCGTTTGAACAGCGTCCAGCCGCCCAGCGTCACTGCTCCCAGCAGCAAACTACCTAAAGTCAGAGCCTGGCGTCGCAGCATGGCACGTGCCCTCATCAGTCACCGTCGTTGGCGTTGAAGCCCAGTTGGATGCCCAGCGCCTTGGCCAGCTCGCCTTCGTGCAGGCGGTGGACGACGTTGAGGCTGTCGTAGATGTCGTTGAGCTGCTGGCGGCCGGCGTCGTCGCCGAGCATTTCGGTCAGCGAGCGCTGGGTGCTGCCGAACAGCTTGAGCGAGGCGGCGTAGGCGGCGTCGATCTTGTCCGCCAACGGCTTCTGCTCGGCCGGCAACAGGCCGCGCAGGCCTTTGTTGTCGACGCCTTCCCAGACGGTCTTGGCGGCGGCGAGGCTGGCTTCCATCGCCGTCAGCGACGACTGGCTGCGCCACGCATCGGCCTGGAACGGCTGCGGCACACCCTTGGTCTGGCGGCCCATCGGCGTGCCGAGCTTTTTCTTCAGGGTGTCGAGGGCGGTGACCTGCACCCGCAGCAGATCGGCGATCGCTTCGTGGGAGTCGGCGTAGCGCTGGTTGGGGAACTTGCTCATCTGCGCGAGCATGCCGTCGGTGTTGTTCCAGGTCTGCAGGATCTCTTCGGCCAGTTGCTTCTGGCGCTCGCCGATGGCCACCAGCAGCGGGCAGTACTTGGCTTTCTGGGCGGCGTCGGCCACGTCAGGCTTGCTGTCGAACAGGATGTACTCGTAGGCCGACAGGCCCTGCACCACGACGCTGGACTTGGCCAGGGCGGCGGCGTCGATCTGCGGCTGGGCGGCGACGAGCTGCTCGACCTGGCGGCCGACGAGGTTCTTCTTGTCCGGCCAGAACTGCACCTGCCATGCGCGGTTGCCCTCGGCCAGCGGGCCGATCAGCAGCGGCTGCAGCTCGGCCCAGGCCTTCTGCGCGTGGAGGAAGTCGGCGCGGGCGGTGTCCAGGGTCTCTTTGCCCTGGCAGTAGGCGAGGGCGCTGATGGCGAGTTGCTTGTCGGCCTCGACCCAGCGGGTGTAGGTCGGCAGGATCACCGATTTGGCGATGGCCGCCGAAGTGACCGCTTGCGGATCCTGCGGCGAGCACGCGCCCAGGGCCAGGGCGGCAAGGCTGGTGAACAACAGCTTGGGACGGAACATGTCGGGCTCCCGATTCTTTTAAGTGTTTAAAGTGAGTTCAGAAACGCCAGCAGCGCGGCGCGCTGCTCGGCGTTGAAAGACAAAACCTGTTGCTGCGCCTTCTGCGCTTCGCCGCCGTGCCAGAGCACGGCTTCGAGCAGGTCGCGGGCGCGGCCGTCGTGCAGGAACCGGGTGTGGCCGCTGACCGTCTGCGTCAGGCCGATGCCCCACAGCGGCGGGGTGCGCCATTCGCGGCCGCTGGCTTGGAATTCGGTACGGTGGTCGGCCAGGCCTTCGCCCATGTCATGCAGCAGCAGATCGCTGTAGGGGCGGATCACCTGATTGGCCAGCTCAGGTTCCGCCGCATCGGCAGCGGTGGTGTACTTGGGCGTGTGGCAGGACTGGCAGCCGGCCTGGAAGAACAGGCTCTTGCCGGCCAGCACTTGCGGGTCGTCGACGCCGCGCCGCGCCGGGACGGCCAGGTTGCGGCTGTAGAACAGCACCAGGCGCAGGATGTTGTCGCTGACTTCCGGCTCGCCGTCCGGGCCGTTGCCGTTCGGCGCCTGTTTGCAGGCGGCTTGCGCGTCGGTGCAGTCATCGAAGGGTCTCAGGCTAGTGGTGAGGCCCATGTCACCCGAGAACGCGTGAACGTTTTGTTGATTGAGGCTCGGTTGCCCGGCTTTCCAGCCGAAGCGGCCCAGGACGGTCTTTTGCTGCGCGTCGTCCCAGACCCGGTTCGGCCGGCCGCTGATGCCGTTGCCTTCTTTGGCCTGGGCGGCGGCGTTGGCGAGGATCGCGTCCTCGGGGATCGCTTCGAGCAGGCCGAGACCGATCATCGGCGGGGCGACCCGGGCCGAGAAGCGGGTGTCGGGGTGCATCGGGCCGTAGCCGAGTTGGGTGAGCTGCAGGACGGGCTGCTGCAGTTCGACTTCGGTGCCGTCCGCAAAGCGCACCGGCACCGGGGTGTATTCGACCCGCACCTTGCCTTCCGGCGCGACGCCGGGCACGGCCATGTCCTGGAACTGGCCGCCGTAGACCGGCTCCGGCACCACGCCGGTCTGTTCGATGACCTTGGCGAATTCCGGCGCATCGGGGATCGACAGGCGCACCAGCATCGACACCGCATTGACCGCGTCGGGCGCAGGCGGGTGGCCGCGGCCGTCCTTGATGTGGCAACCCTGGCAGGCATTGGTGTTGAACAGCGGGCCGAGGCCGTCGCGGGCGGTGGTGGTCGACGGCGCGATCACCCAGGGGCTGCGGAAGAAGCTGTTGCCGACGCTGAAGTCCACCCGGCGCGACGGCGGCAGGTTGGCCGACGGCAGGGAAAACGCGTTCCGGTCGCTCTTGTTCACGGTAGCGCTGCCGCCCGAGCGGGCTTCGCCCGGTTCGGCCTTGGTGAAGCGCGGGGCGTCATCGCAGGCACTCAGGCCCAGGGCCAGACACAGTGCGGACAAGCGAAGAGGCAGCGAGGGCATCAGACTTCCTGCGGCAGCGGCAATTTTGAAGGCGCAAAGTCTAACAGGGCGAGGGGGATTGAATAAGAGGAATTATCGTTTGCTTGATGTGGGGCAAACAAAAAAAGGCGACCCGAAGGTCGCCTCTTTCATTCGTGCAACGCGGATCAGAACTCGTGGTCGGCGTTGTCCGGGTTCAGGTCGCTGATGCCCAGTTTGCCGGCGGCGGCCTCGATCGAACCGGTCTGCTTGACCAGGGATGCGATGGCGTCACGCACGATCTGGTTGCCGGCGGTGTTGCCGGCGGCGATCAACTGGTCGTAGTGCTCGCCCTTGTTGGCGTGATCGACCATGACCTGGATCTTGGCTTCGGTGGCGGCCAGATCGTTCTTCAGGGCGGTGTCGGCGGCCGGGTCGGCCTTGGCCACCAGGGACGACAGGCTCGGGCCGGTCATCTTGGTGCCGTCGACGCGGGTGTACTCGCCCAGGTAGACGTTGCGCACGCCCTTGGCGTCGTAGAAGTGCGAGTTGTGGGTGTTGTCGCTGAAGCAGTCCTGCTCGTCTTCAGGAGAGTTGGCCTCCAGGGACACCTTCATGCGCTCGCCCGCCAGTTCGCCGAGGGACAGGCTGCCCATGCCGAACAGCATCTTGCGCAGGCCGGCTTCGGCCGGTTCGGCTTCCAGGGTGGCGCGGTAGTTGTCGGCCACGTTCGGCTTCCAGTTGCCGACCATTTCTTCCAGGTCGCTGACCAGCAGTTGGGTCACGGCCTTCAGGTAGGCGCGGCGACGGTCATTGTGGCCGCCGGTGGCGCCGGCGCCTTCCAGGTAGTCCGAGGCCGGACGGTTGCCGGCGCCCGGGCCGGTGCCGTTCAGATCCTGGCCCCACAGCAGGAATTCGATGGCGTGGTAGCCGGTGGCGACGTTGGCTTCGGAGCCGCCCAGCTCGTTCAGGCTGGCGAGCTTCTCCGGGGTGATGTCCTTGACGTCGACCTTGTCTTCGCCGATCTGGATCTCGGTGTTGGCGATGATGTTGGCGGTGGCGCCCGGGTTGCCCAGAGCGTGCTCGTAGGACTTGTCGACGTAGTCGATCAGGCCTTCGTCCAGGGGCCAGGAGTTCACCTGGCCTTCCCAGTCGTCGATGATGGTGTTGCCGAAGCGGAACACTTCACTCTGCAGGTAAGGCACGCGGGCGGCGACCCAGGCGGCCTTGGCGGCTTTGAGGGTGTCGGCGTTCGGCTTGGCCAGGAAGGCGTCGATGGCGGTCTGCAGGGTCTTGGCGGTGGATTCGGCATCGCTGTAGACGGCGTAGACGATGTCGGCGTAGTGCGAGACGACCGCTTTGCCTGCGGCTTCGTCGACTTTGCCGGTGACGGCCGGAGCAGGAGCGGCGGCAGTGCTGGCGGCCGGAACCGGCGCCTGGGCGGCCGCCTTTTCTTTGTCTTTGCCTTCGCCGCAACCGGCGAGGGAAATAGCGATGGCCAGCAGACTGGCGGTAGCCAGAGGCATACGAATCATGGCAAACATCCTGCTTCGGTGATTGAGTGGACTGGCGCGGAGCGCGCGCAAAACTGCGACATAATGCAAATCTTTCGCATTATGTGTAAAGGGCCGTGACTGGAAATATTTCTTGTTTGCGCAGGGTTTTCGCAGGATCTGTCGCTGGGGGCGGCACGGCCGCCTCGGCGCCGGGTTTCAGAGGATGGCCGCGTTGCTGCGCTGGGCTTGCTTGAGGTAGACGCCCAGTTCCCGGGCCGGCAGCGGCTTGCTGTAGTGGTAGCCCTGGCCTTCGTGGCAGCCCTCGGAAATGATGTAGGTCTCCTGCTCGGCGGTCTCCACGCCCTCGGCGATCACCTGCATGCCCAGGCTTTTGCCCAGCTGGATGATGGCGCGCACGATGGTCGCGTCATCGTCGTCGTCCAGCAGGTCCTGCACGAAGCTCTTGTCGATCTTGATCTTGTCCAGCGGCAGGCTCTTGAGATAGCTCAGCGAGGAGTAGCCGGTGCCGAAGTCGTCGATGGCGATCAGCGCCCCGGAGCGGCGCAGGCTCAGCAGGTGCTGGGCGGCGGTGCTGATGTCTTCCATCAGGCCGGTCTCGGTGACTTCCAGCTCCAGGCTGCGCGGCGGCAGGCGGTAGATCTGCAGCAGGTTGTTGACCACCCGCGGCAGCTCGGCGTGGTGCAGTTGCACGGTGGACAGGTTGACCGCCATGCGCAGGTCGGCGAAGCCCTGGTCATGCCATTCGCGCAGCTGCTTGCAGGCCTGGTCCAGCACCCATTCGCCGATGGCGATGATGGTGCCGTTCTGCTCGGCCAGCGGAATGAACAGGTCCGGCGGCACCAGCCCGTGTTCGGGGTGCTGCCAGCGGATCAGCGCTTCGACGCCGACCACCCGGTGGTCGCGGTAGCTGATCTGCGGCTGGTAGACGAGGTGGAACTGGCCGCGCAGCAAGGCGTCGCGCAGGTCCTTTTCCAGTTCGCGGCGCCGGCGCATTTCGCTGTCGACGCTGGCGATGTAGAACTGATAGCGGTTGCGCGAGCGGGTCTTGGCCAGGGTCATGGTCTGCTCGGCTTTCTGCAGCAGCTTCTCGGTGCTGTCGCCGTCCTCGGGGAACAGGGTGATGCCGATGGTCGCCCGCAGGCGGATTTCCTGATGGTCGAGGGCGAACGGCGCTTCGAGGTCGTCGAGGATGCTTTGCGCCAGCTCCGCCGCCTCGTAGGGCTGCTCGATGTCGGCCTGCACCAGGGCGAACTGGTCGCCGCCCAGGCGGGCGAGGGCGCCGAGGCGTCCGCTGTGGCCGCGCAGGCGGTCGGCCAGGGCCAGCAGCAACTGGTCGCCGGTCTGGTAGCTGAACTGCTCGTTGATGCCCTTGAAGTCGTCCAGGCCTACGCACAGCACCGCGACCCGGCGCTGCAGCTTGCCGGCGTCGACGAGGATCTTGTCCAGTTGCTGCTGCAGTTGCTGGCGGTTCGGCAGGCCGGTGAGGAAGTCGTACTGGGCCATGCGCAACAGGCTGTTTTCCGCTTCGTGGCGCAGGTGGGTGTTGCGTTCGATGGATTCGAGCAACTGGTTGGCGGTGTTGATCCAGATGCCCAGTTCGTTCTTCTCGTGGCCCTTGAGCTGCGGGATCTTGTGTTCGCTGGGGCGGTCGGGGTTGATTTCGGTCAGGTGCTCGATGATCCGCGACAGCGGCTTGGTCAGCAGCCAGTGATAGACCAGGTACAGCACCAGGCCCATGGCGAGGGCGCGCAGCACGCCGGAAATGAAGATGATCACTGAACTGACGATGAAGCCCTGGCCGTAGGTGGCGGTGTCGAGGGTGATGCTCAGGTCGCCGTAGTACTCGCTGTAGGGCCCGCGTCCCACCAGTTGGGTGGTGAACGTGCGTTCCTGGCCGAGGATCAGGTCGGTCAGCCAGCGGCTGTTGGACTGCTGCAGTTCCCGGGACTTCTGCGCGAGCATGGCTTCGTTGGGATGGCCGATGGACGCCTGACGCACGGCATCGTCCTGGAACAGGCCTTCGATCACCTGCATGCCCATCTCCTTGTCCAGGCTGTAGACCGCCTGGGTGGAAGGATCGCGGAACATGTCGAGGATGCGCTCGGCATCGCCGGCGACGGCCTGGCGTGTCTTATAGGCATCGAAGACGATCTGCGCGCAGCTCAAGACCACGCCGACGATCAATGCCGACAGAAGCACGACCCGGAGCAACTTCACCGACAAGCTGTTCTTGAGTTCCAGCTTCAAAGGGTTATTCCTTGTTCCGTGCGGGTAGCGTCAAGTTGCCATGAGTATTGGCAATCCGTTGTTGGCAGTCAAAGGGACAATCGGGCCGCGGGACATTTGTCCGTGGGCTTGGCCGGAATGCTGCCGTCTGGAGTCTTTGCCCTAGTGACACTGTGTCGGTTGGTACGACCTCCAACTTGAGGAACGGCGGTACAAATTTTCCTCTGTCTGATGTTAGTCCTCCGTGGCTTCGGGGCAAGGGGGCAGGGGCGGGTTTCATGGCGGGAAACGGCACCGGCTGTGACGCAGTGCCCGTTGCAGGCATAAAAAAACCCGGCCGTGGCCGGGTTCTTTCTGTCTGGCGTGCAGCTTAAGCGGTGAAGGTCTTGCCTTCGAACTGCTCGGCCACGAACTTCCAGTTGACCAGGTTCCAGAACGCCTCGACGTACTTGGGACGCAGGTTGCGGTAGTCGATGTAGTAGGCGTGTTCCCAGACGTCGCAGGTCAGCAGCGGGGTGTCGCCGTTGGTCAGCGGGTTGCCGGCGCCGATGGTGCTGGCCAGGGCCAGGGAACCGTCAGCCTTCTTCACCAGCCAGCCCCAGCCGGAGCCGAAGGTGCCGATCGAGGTCTTGCTGAACTCTTCCTTGAACTTGTCGAACGAACCGAAAGCGGCGTTGATCGCTTCGGCCAGTGCGCCGGTCGGTTGACCGCCGGCGTTTGGTGCCAGGCAGTTCCAGTAGAAGGTGTGGTTCCAGACCTGGGCTGCGTTGTTGAAGATGCCGCCCGAGGAAGTCTTGACGATCTCTTCCAGGGTCTTGCCTTCGAACTCGGTGCCCGGCACCAGGTTGTTCAGGTTCACGACGTAGGTGTTGTGGTGCTTGTCGTGGTGGAACTCCAGGGTTTCCTTGGAAATGTGCGGCTGCAGGGCATCGTGGGCGTAAGGCAGCGGCGGCAATTCGAAAGCCATGATGATTCTCCTAATCAGGTCTGTTGCGGTGAGCGCAAGGCCGATCACGGGCGGCCGGAAATGCACCGGCGAGTTTTTACTCTTTGCGGCGCAGGGTTCGGATCATAGCACCGGGGGTGCGGCTTAACCACGCAACAACTGTGTGGGATAGAGGTTCCAGAGCCTTTCGCTATAAATCACGAAGCCAGGATCAGTTGTCCCGCCACCGCGAACATCATGACCGCCACCGTCAGGTCGAGGATCCGCCAGGTGCCGGGCCGCGCCAGCCACGGCGCCAGCCATGCCGCGCCCAGCGCCAGGGCGAAGAACCACAGCAGCGAAGCGCTGGCGGCGCCGACCACGTAAGCGCCCGGCACCGATTGCTGGGCGCCGAGGGAGCCGATCAGCAGCACCGTGTCCAAGTAGACGTGGGGGTTGAGCAGCGTCACCGCCAGCGCGCTGAGCATTACCGCCCGCAGCGAACGCACGGTCTGGTTCTCGCCCTGTTGCAGGCTCTGTTTCGAACAGGCCCGGCGCAGCGCCTGGCTGCCGTACCAGATCAGGAAGGTTGCGCCGCCCCAGCGGGCGACGGCGAGCAGCGTCGGGTTCTGCGCCAGGATCGTGGCCAGGCCGAACACGCCGGCGGCCACCAGGATGGCATCGCAGGCCACGCACAGCGCCGCCACCGGCAGGTGATGCTCACGCCGCAGGCTCTGGGCGAGCACGAAGGCGTTCTGGGTGCCGATCGCCATGATCAGGCCGAAGGCCACCAGCAGGCCGTTCACATAGCTTTGCCACATATCGGGTCACTCCGCGTTGGCTGCGAGGTCGCGCAGGGTCTGCATGGCGCGCTCGGCGTCGGCCTGGCCGACGAACAAATGGTCGTGGTAATAGCCGGCGATCACGTTGCAGCTGATGCCGGCCTTGCCCAGCGCCGTGGAGAAGGCAGCGGTGAGGCCGACGGCTTCGAGCGCCGAGTGCACGTTGAGGGTGATCCACGCGGCGACGTAGTCGAAGCTCAAACCGGCCCGCACCGCGTGGGAACGTTCCAGGATCACCGTCAGGCCTTCCTGCTCGCGGAAACTGCCGACGATCTCCAGGTCGCTGGGCAAGCGGCCGTCGCGCAGGGTGCAGAACACGTATTCGCCGGGGTTGAGCTGCGGGCTCATGCTGCGCAGCAGGGTGGTCAACGAGGTTTCGCCCGCCATGGAAAGGATCCTTGATAAAGAGTGCGTGCTGGCTATTCTCCCGGCTGACGCTGTATAAGAAAAACCAATAGTGCTGATCGCTCATTAGGAAAACTGATGTTCGACTACAAATTGCTTTCTGCGTTGGCGGCGGTGGTGGAACAGGCCGGATTCGAACGGGCGGCCCAGGTGCTGGGCCTGTCCCAGTCGGCGATTTCCCAACGGATCAAACTGCTGGAGGCCCGGGTCGGGCAGCCGGTGCTGGTGCGCGGCACGCCGCCCTCGCCGACGGAGATCGGCCGGCGCCTGCTCAACCATGTGCAGCAGGTACGTTTGCTGGAGCGCGACCTGCAGAGCCTGGTGCCGGCGCTGGACGAAGAAGGCCTGCCGGAACGCCTGCGCATCGCCCTGAACGCCGACAGCCTGGCCACCTGGTGGGCCGAGGCGGTCGGCGACTTCTGCGCCGAGCAGCATCTGTTGCTGGACCTGGTGGTGGAGGACCAGACCGTCGGCCTCAAGCGCATGCGCGCCGGGGAAGTGGCGGCCTGCGTGTGCGCCAGCGAACGGCCCGTGGCGGGCGCCCGCAGTGTGCTGCTCGGTGCGATGCGCTACCGTGCGCTGGCCAGCCCGGCGTTCATCGAGCGCCACTTCCCGGACGGCGTGCGCGCCGAGCAATTGCCGCGCACCCCGGCGCTGGTGTTCGGCCCGGACGATTTCCTGCAGCACCGTTACCTCGCGTCCCTCGGCGTGGACGGCGGTTTCGAGCATCATTTGTGCCCCTCGTCCGAAGGCTTCATCCGCCTGACCGAGGCGGGCCTGGGCTGGGGGCTGGTGCCGGAACTGCAAGTACGCGAGCAACTGGAGCGCGGCACATTGCGCGAACTGTTGCCGGATAAACCGATCGATGTGCCGTTGTACTGGCATCATTGGCGCAACGGCGGGCAGTTGCTCGGGCTTCTGACCGATCAACTGGTGCGCTCGTCGCCCAAATGGCTGGTGCCGTCGGGCTGACGGGCAGCGTCAAGACACACGAATCAGGCAAAACGAAAGACAGCGGAGCTCTACATGAAAATTCTGGTCACCGGCGCAAGCGGCTTCATCGGCGGGCGCTTTGCGCGGTTCGCCCTGGAGCAGGGCCTGGACGTGCGGGTCAACGGCCGCCGGGCCGAAGGCGTCGAGCATCTGGTGCGCCGGGGCGCCGAATTCGTCCAGGGCGACCTGAACGATCCTGAACTGGTGCGCGAACTGTGCGCCGACGTCGAAGCCGTGGTGCATTGCGCAGGCTCTGTCGGACTGTGGGGGCGCTACCAGGATTTCCACCAGGGCAACGTGCAGGTCACCGAAAACGTGGTCGAGGCCTGTCTCAAGCAGCGGGTGCGGCGCCTGGTGCACCTGTCCTCGCCCTCGATCTATTTCGACGGGCGCGACCATCTCGGGCTGACCGAAGAGCAAGTGCCCAAGCGCTTGCGGCACCCCTATGCCGCGACCAAGTTCCTGGCCGAGCAGAAAGTGTTCGGCGCCCAGGAATTCGGCCTCGAAACCATCGCCCTGCGCCCGCGCTTCGTGACCGGCGCCGGCGACATGAGCATCTTTCCACGTCTGTTGAACATGCAGCGCAAGGGCCGCCTGGCGATCATCGGCAACGGCCTGAACAAGGTCGACTTCACCAGCGTGCAGAACCTCAACGAAGCCCTGCTCAGCAGCCTGCTGGCCGCCGGCTCCGCGCTGGGCAAGGCCTACAACATCAGCAACGGCACGCCCGTGCCGCTGTGGGACGTGGTCAATTACGTGATGCGCAAGATGGAAGTCCCGCAGGTCACCAAGTACCGTTCCTACGGCCTGGCCTACAGCGTGGCGGCGCTCAACGAGGGCGTCTGCAAGCTGTGGCCGGGGCGCCCGGAGCCCACGCTGTCGCGCCTGGGCATGCAGGTGATGAACAAAAATTTCACCCTCGACATCAGCCGCGCCCGGCATTATCTGGACTACGATCCGAAAGTCAGCCTGTGGACCGCCCTCGATGAGTTCTGCACCTGGTGGAAGGCCCAGGACATCCGCTGACGTCACGGGCGGCACTGAACCGCGCTGCGGGTTGAGGGTCAATCCCTGCGGCTGCGGGGGTTATACTGCGCAGCAATCTGCTATTACCGCGTTTCACAAAGGTTGCCTCAATGTCCATGCGTAACGATGT
Source organism: Pseudomonas sp. B7(2017) (assembly GCF_002112745.1). NCBI lineage: Bacteria > Pseudomonadati > Pseudomonadota > Gammaproteobacteria > Pseudomonadales > Pseudomonadaceae > Pseudomonas > Pseudomonas sp. B7(2017). The sequence continues at coordinate 204,904 of NZ_NEIP01000002.1, forward strand.
CCACGACGACGATTTCGACGATGTGCCGAGCCTGCGCGCCGACACCCTCGATGACGACGACTTTCCGGCCACCGCCCGCACCTCCGTGCATTCGCGCTCGCCGCAGGCGGTCAAGGTCAAGGCCGCCAGCACCGGCCCGCTGTGGGCGCTGGTCGGCGCGCTGTTTTTCGCTTTCATCGGCCTGGCCTGGTGGAGCTTCCAGCAGATTTCGCTGATGGAGCAGCAACTGGTGGCCACCCAGGAAAGCTTCGCCCGCATCAGCGAGGAAGCGGCGGGACGCCTGCAGGACATTTCCGGCAAGGTCGTCGCCAGCCAGACTAACGTCACCACCGACAGCGAAGCCCTGAAGCTGCAGATCAAGCAACTTGAAAACCGGCTGCAGGATCAGGGCCGTCAGCAGCAGGGCGTGGCCGGCCAGGCCACGGACCTGGACAAGCGCCTGGCGCAGATCAGCGCCCAGGCAACCGAGCAGCAGAACGCCAATGCCCAATTGCAGGCCCAGGTCAAAGCCTTGGGCAGCGAGTTGGCCGCAGTCAAGAGCGCACCGGCCGACACCGGCAGGGTCGATGCCCAGCTAAAAGGCCTCGATGCCCAGATCAAGGGGTTCGACGCCCAGTTCAAGAGCCTCGGCGCCGACATCACGGCCCTGAAGAAGCAGGGCAACCCGAGCGCGGCCATCGACCGTCTGGAGCAGGATATCGTCGTGCTCAAGAGCCAGCAGGACAACCGTCCGGCCGGCGGGCAGGGTGGCGGCAACACCGCCGAGTTCGACGCCTTCCGCGGGCAGATGACCCGCAACCTCAACACCCTTCAGGCGCAGATCCAGAACCTGCAGCAGCAGATCAACGCCCGGCCCTGACAGGCGCTTCTTTGTGGCGAGGGAGGTCGTTCCCTCGCCACAAGCGTCCCGCAACATCCAGAACGATTGTGAATGTCCGTGCATGGGCCCAACCCGTCTACGCTCTTGAAACACCAACAAGAACGGGGGACGCGTCATGGGGATACTGCACAGGCTGGCCTGGTTCGGCGCGGTGCTGCTGTTGGGCGTCGGTCAGGCCGGCGCCGCCGCGCCGAAGGATGACGGCCAGGCTGCGAAGGCCTTGCTGGAAAAGGCCCTGGCCTATTACCACGACCACGGGGACAAGGCGTTTGCGGCCTTCAGCCGTCAAGGCGAGTTCGTCGACAAGGACCGTTACGTGTTCGTGGTCGACACCCAGGGCGTGATGCTCGCCAGCGGCGGTCCGTCGTCGGCGCTGATCGGCCGGGACGTGTCCGAAGTGCTGGGCCCGGATCTGCAGAAGGCCTTCAAGGACGCTTTGAAAGTACCGGAGGCCAACGGCATCCAGCAGGCCGAGTACCGCTGGCAGAACTGGAGCGACGGCAAGGTCGAGCGCAAGCATGTGTTCTATCAGCGCATCGGCCAAAGGATCCTGGCGGTCGGCTATTACCTGCCCAGGGCTTCGGCGCAGCAAGCCCAGGCCCTGCTCGACAAGGCCGCCACGGACCTTGCGCAGAACGAGAAAGGCACGCTGACGGCGATCAATTCGCTCAAGGGCGGCTACCTGCAGGATGACCTGTACGTGTTCGTGGTCAACCTGGACAACCGACGCTATGTCGCCCACGGCACCAACCTGCGGTTGATCAACACCGACTTCGCCAAGGTCAAGGATCCGGAAGGCAAACCGGTGGGCGAACCGATCCTGGCCCTGATCGGCAAGCAGGACGAAGGCGAATACGAATACCGCTGGAAGAACCCGGTGACCGGCAAGGTCGAGGACAAGCACGCTTACCTTAAGAAGGTCGGGCCGTATCTGGTGGCGGTGGGTTACTACAGCCCTTGAGCGGGTGGCCGCGGCGCCCCCACTGACGCTATCGCCAGCAGACTGGCTCCCTCAGGGATCGGCGGCGCCGAGGAATCTGTGGGAGCTAGCCTGCTGGCGATGACGTCAGTCAAGTCACCGCAGGTCAGGCGGATCTCAGCGGGCGCCATGCTCACGCCCGCGCAGCAACCGGTTGGGCATGGCCAGCGCCGCCGCCAGCCCCAGCAGCGAAACCCCGGCGCTGACCGTCAGCAAGTGCCGGAACGTCACCAGCAGTTCGGCCCGCAGCGCATCCTGGGCGGCGCCCGGCGCTGCGTTCAGGCCGTCGAGCAGCGCATTGCCGGACTGCCCTTCGCCGATCAGCGAACCGCCGGCCAGGTGAGCGAAGCTGGAGTCCTGCAGCAGCGCCAGCAGCAACGCCGACATCAGCGCCACCCCCACCGCGCCGCCCAGGGAACGGAACAGGTTGGTGGTGCTGGTGGCGACGCCGATGTCCTTTTGCTCCACCGAGTTCTGCGTGCCCACCAGCGAGGTCGGGAACTGCATGCCGCCGGCGATGCCGCTGAGCAGCATGAACAGGCCGCTCAGCAGGGCGTCGGCCGGCGGGGTGAAGGCCATGCCGAGGATGGAGACCGGCATCAGCAGGGCGCCGGCCAGGATCTGCGGCTTGTAGCGCCCGGTCACCGAGGTGCGGCGGCCGGCGAAGTACGCACCGACGGGCAGCCCCATGGCCAGCGGCAGCAGGTGCAGCGCCGCGCTGTCGGCGCCGGCGCCGGTGACGCTCTGAAAGCGCAGCGGCATCAGCACGATCAGGGAAATCGCCTGGAAGCTGCAGAAGAAGATCGTGCACCAGCACAACAGGGCGCTGCGGTTGGCGAACAGGTGCATCGGCAGCAGGGGCTCACGGGCGCGGCGCTCATGCCAAGCGAACACCGCCAGCACCGCCACGGCGCCGGCGAACAGGCCGAGGACTTCGCGGCTGTGCCACAGGTGCCCCTGGCCGACCTGGGTGATGGCCAGCAGCAGGGCGGTCAGGCCGACGATCATCAGCAGCGTGCCCAGGTAATCGATGACCGGTTTGCGCTGCGGCACCGGCAGCCCCCGCAGGTTGCGTCGGGCCACCCACCAGGCGCCGAGCCCCAGCGGCAGGTTGATCAGGAACACCCAGCGCCATGACAGGTATTCGGTCATGTAGCCGCCGAGCACGGGGCCGGCCACGCTGGCCACCGCGTACATGCTGCTGAAGTAGCCCTGATAGCGCCCGCGCTCCCGGGGCGGCACGATGTCGCCGATGATCGCTTGGCTTACCGAGATCATCCCGCCGGCGCCGATGCCTTGGAAGATCCGCGCCAGCACCAGTTGCTCCATGCTCTGGGCCATGGCGCAGAACAGCGAGGCCAGGGTGAACAGGCCCATGCCGAACAGCATCAGTTTGCGTCGCCCGTACAGGTCGCCGAGCTTGCCGTAGATCGGCACGGCCACGGTCATCGCCACCATGTAGCCGGAGATCACCCAGGCGAGCAGGCTCACGTCCTTGAACTGCGCGGAGATGGCCGGCATCGACACGGCGACGATGGTCTGGTCCAGCGCGCCGAGGAAGATCGCCATCATCAGCGCGACCAGCACGCTGCGGATGGCAGGTTTAGGCGTTTCGGGATGATTGAGGTTGGTCACGGGCGAAACCTGCGGGCAGTGAGGATCCCGCAGGCCGTGAAGCGAGCGGGGATGCTCGCCAGTGTAAGTCGGTAGGAAGCTATTCGATAGCCTCATAAGGAAGTCCGACGTAATTTTCTGCAATGGTTTTTCGGCCCGCTTCCGAGCTGACGAAGTAGTCCAGTTCCGACGCGCTGATGCGCTGGCTGAACGCATCGTGTTCGTCGAAGCGGTGCAGCATCGAGGTCATCCACCAAGAGAAACGCTCAGCCTTCCAGACCCGGCGCAGGCAGATGGCCGAGTATTTCTCCAGCAGGTCGGTGCGCTGCTCGCGGTAGACCTTCAGCAAAATGTCGAACAGGGTGCTGACGTCGCTGGCCGCCAGGTTCAGGCCCTTGGCCCCGGTCGGCGGCACGATGTGCGCGGCGTCGCCGACCAGGAACATCCGGCCGTACTGCATCGGTTCGACCACGAAGCTGCGCAGCGGCGCGATGCTTTTCTCCAGGGACGGGCCGGTCACCAGCTTCTGCGCAAGCGCCTGGGGCAGCCGGGTTTTCAGTTCCTCCCAGAAGCGTCGGTCCGACCAGTCCTCGACGCGTTCTTCGGCCGGCACCTGCAGGTAATAGCGGGTGCGGGTGGCCGAGCGCATGCTGCACAGGGCGAAGCCGCGTTCGTGGCGGGCGTAGATCAGTTCGTCGTGCACTGGCGGGGTGTCGGCCAGGATCCCCAGCCAGCCGAACGGGTAGACCCGCTCGAAGACCTTCAGGCATTCGGCGGGAATCGACTGCCGGGCTACGCCATGGTAGCCGTCGCAACCGGCGATGTAATCGCAGTCGACGCGCCAGGTTTCGCCGTCCTTTTCGAAGGTCACGAAAGGCGTGTCGCTTTTCATGCCGCCGGGAGCGACATGGGCGGCCCCGTAGATCGTCTGGCCGCCGGTCTCCCGACGAGCGGCCATGAGGTCGCGGGTGACCTCGGTCTGGCCGTAGACCGTCACGGTCTTGCCGCCGGTCAGGGCCTTCAGGTCGATGTGCACGCGGCGTCCGTCCAGGGCCAGTTCGAAGCCGTCGTGCACCAGGCCTTCGGCGTCCATCCGCTGGCCCACCCCGGCCCGGCGCAACAGCTCTGCCATGCCTTGTTCAAGCACGCCGGCGCGGATTCGGCCGAGCACGTAATCGGGTGTCTGGCGTTCGAGGATCAGGGTGTCGATGCCGGCGTTGTGCAGCAACTGGCCGAGCAGCAGACCGGAGGGGCCGGCGCCGATGATGGCGACCTGGGTTTTGCGCGTCTTCATTGTTTTTGTCGCTCGCAAGCTTCACGCGGCCTGGGCCGGTGAGTGATTTTTATGGTTCGGGCGCTTGCATTTTTCCCTTGCGGGTCTGTCAATTGAAGGTGAAAACTGAGCCGATGCCTGTACATTCTGCCAATCGGTGCGATTATCGCCCGCAACCTTCGAGGCCTGGATTGAAGTGATGAACAAGCCTGACCTGCCTTCGATTCCGGTGTTCAAGCTCTACGGTGAAAGCCTGGACTGGCCGACCCCCGACTTGCTGCACTGCGAAACCATTTCCAAACGCAGCCGCGAACACCAATGGGAAATCAAACCCCACCGCCACGCCGATCTGTGCCAGTTGCTCTTCGTATTCAAAGGTCAGGCAGAGCTTGAAATCGAAGGTCAGCGCACGCAACTCAACGAAGCCGCGATCCAGATCCTGCCGCCCCTGTCGGTGCACGGCTTTCGCTTTTCCGAGGACGTCGAAGGGTTCGTCGTCACGTTGGCCAAACCGCTGATCAACCATTTGCAGGCGCAACTGGGCAACTCGGTGCAGGCCCTGGCCCAGGCCGACAGCTACCCGGCTGGGCAGGACGCGGACTACCTCAACAGCCTGTTCGCCGCGTTGCAGGCCGAATACAACGGCCATGAGCCGGCGCGGGAAATGCTCATGCATTCGCTCGCCAGTGTGATCATGGTCTGGGTCAGCCGTCAGGCGATCCGGCGCCACACCGCCACGCAACGTCCGCAACGCCAGCGCGAATACCTCAACGGGTTCATTCAGTTGGTGGAGGAGACGTACCGCCAGCACGTCAAGGTCGAAGACCTGGCCCATCGCCTGGGCATTTCGGTGTCGCACCTCAACGGCACCTGCCGCGAGCTGGCGGGGCAGCCGGCGCTGCAGATCATGCACGAGCGGCAATTGCTGGAGGCCAAGCGCCTGCTGACCTACACCAGCATGACCATCTATGAGATGTCCGACTTGTTGGGGTTTTCCGACCCGACCAACTTCACGCGCCTGTTCCGGCGTCGGGTGGGGATTTCGCCGAAGGCTTTCCGCGACCGCCTGAAGTCCGAACCGTAAACCTGTGCAGGAGCCAGCCTGCTGGCGATAGCGACCTGTCAGCCGACATCGACGGCGGCTCAGTCAGCAATCGCTAGCAGGCTGGCTCCTACAAAGGGAGTCGGGCTCAGCGCAGCGCGTTGAGGGTGGCGTTGTGCGGAATGCAGCGCTCGAAGTTGCAGCTGGCGTAGTCCCGGGGCAGTTGCCGCAACTGCTCCACCCGCCAGGCCGCGGTGCCGTACAGCGCCAGCGTGGCCGCACAGGTGATGAAAATCGCGAGGTATCTTCGTGTCCTGGTGTTCATGGCGGTGACCTCTGAACGAATACCGGGGGGTACTGTTTTCAGCATAGGTCAGCGGTGGTGAGTTGCCACTGCGTTGGAAACGCCGCTGTCTGCGGCGCCTGGACGGACGCCATCGCCAGCAGGCTGGCTCCCGCAAGGACGGGCGGGGGTTACAGGCCTTCGTCCCAGGCGGGGTTCTCGGGAAAGCGCTGCACCAGGAAGTCCAGCATGCAGCGCAGCGCCGCCGGCATGTGCTTGCGCGAGGCGTAGACCGCGTAAATGTTCATCCGCCGCGGTTCGGCGTGGGGCAGCAGGCGCACCAGTTCGCCGCTGTGGATGTGCACCCCGGCCTGATAGGTCGGCAGCATCGCCACCCCGGCGCCGGCCAGGGTCGCCCGCAGCAGGGTGCTGGCCTCGTTGGCGCTGATGTTGCCCTGCACCGGCACCGACACCGGTTCGCCGTCCTCCTCGAAATGCCACAGGCTTTTGCCGAAGTAGGAATGGGTCAGGCAGTTGTGCCGACTCAGTTCTTCCACCCGCTGCGGCCGCGGCCGGTCGTGCAGGTACGACGGCGCGGCGCAGACCACCGAACGGCACACGGTCAGGCGCCGGGCGATCAGGTTCGGATCGAGGTCGTTGCTGGTGCGGATCGCCAGGTCGATGCGTTCGTCCACCAGGTTCACCGTGCGGTCGAGCATCTGCAGGTCGATGTTCACGCCCGGATAGCGCTTGACGAACGCCGCCATGGCATCGGCCAGCTGCGCCTGGCCGAACGAGGTGCTGACGCTGATGCGCAGCAGCCCGCGCGGGGCGTCGTCGGGCTCGCTGACGGCGGCCTGCATGTCGCTGGACAGTTCGAGCATCTGCCGGCAGCGCGGCAGGATTTCGTTGCCGGCGGCGGTCAGGCTCAACTTGCGTGTGGTGCGGTGCATCAGGCGTGCGCCGACCCAGTCCTCCAGTTCCGCCAGATACCGCGACACCACCGGCCGCGACAGCTCCAGGTGATCGGCCGCCGCCGACTGGCTGCCCAGATCCACCACCGTGACAAACACCCGCATTGCTTGGAGACGATCCATGATTTGCCCGCTTTCAGAAACAAACTATGTTCAAGCATCGCATTTTTTGTACCGACTCTGGCAACTAAGCTCTCTCCCATCGCCAAGCCTGGCATTTGAACAGCGGAGCAACCGATGATCGGCTTCACCACCCTCAAGCGTGTCCTACTCGCCACCGCCACCCTCGGCTTCGCCGCGCACGCCGCCGCAGCCAACCTGAGCCTCGACGTCTACAACCCCGGCACCCACGCCATTTTCCCGGTGACCTCGGTGCTGGTCAGCGGCGAGAAGGACGCGATCCTGGTCGATGCCCAGTTCGGCAAGTCCCAGGCCGAGCAAGTGGTGGAAAAGATCCGCGCCAGCGGCAAGCACCTGACCGCCATCTACATCAGCCACGGTGACCCGGACTACTACTTCGGCCTCGACACCCTGACCAAGGCCTTCCCGGACGCCAAGGTGCTGGCCTCGCAGCCGACCGTCGATCACATCAAGCAGACCGTGGACGGCAAGCTCGCGTTCTGGGGCCCGAAAATGGGCGACGATGTGCCGGCCAAGACCATCGTGCCGGGTGTGCTTGAAGGCGACAGCCTGATCCTCGAAGGGCAGAAGCTGCAAGTGGTTGGCCTGGAAGGCAAGCAGCCGGACCGCAGCTTCGTGTGGATCCCGTCGCTCAAGGCCGTGGTCGGCGGCGTGGTGGTGGCCGAGAACATCCATGTGTGGATGGCCGACACCCAGACCGCGCAATCCCACGCCGACTGGCTGGAGACCCTGCACTCGATCGAGACCCTGAAGCCGAAGACCGTGGTGCCGGGCCATTACCTGGGCGACAGCGGCCGCTCGCTGGCCTCGGTGCGGTTCACCGCCGACTACATCAAGGCCTTCGACGAAGAGACCGCCAAGGCCAAGGACTCCGCCGCCCTGATCGCCGCGATGAAGAAGCGCTACCCGAAACTGGGCGAGGAAAGCTCCCTGGAGCTGAGCGCCAAGGTCGCCAAGGGCGAAATGAAGTGGTGAGCCGTTCCTGAACTTAGCAACACTCTCAAGCCAACTGGAGAATGTCATGAGCAAGATCGCAATCATCGGAGCCACCGGCCGGGCCGGCAGCCAATTGCTGGAAGAGGCGCTGCGCCGCGGCCACAGCGTCACCGCCATCGCCCGGGACACGTCGAAGATCGGCGCCCGTGCCGGCGTGACGGCCAAGTCCCTCGACGTGCTGGACGCCGCTGCGCTGCAAGCGGCGGTGGCCGGCCACGACGCGGTGATCAGCGCCGCGCATTTCGCCACCGTGCCGGCCGCTGCCGTGACCGGTCCGGTCAAGCGGGCCGGAGTCAAGCGTCTGCTGGTGGTGGGCGGCGCCGGTTCGCTGCTGCTGCCGGACGGCACCCGGGTGATCGACAGCGCGGGTTTCCCGGCCGAGTACAAGGCCGAGGCCAGCGCCGGTGCCGCGTTCCTCGAAGCGTTGCGTCAGGAGAAAGAACTGGACTGGACGTTCCTGTCGCCGTCCGCGGAGTTCGTCGAAGGCGAGCGCAGCGGCACGTTTCGGGTGGGCAAGGACGATCTGCTGGTCAGCGCCGAAGGCCGCAGCTGGATCACCTTCGCCGACTACGCCATCGCCCTGATCGACGAGGTGCAGACACCGAAGCATTCGCGCCAGCGTTTCACCGTCGGCTACTGATCCACCCCGCGTTGTGGGAGCCACTGTCCGGCTCCCGCTTCTGCGGTGCATTCACTTTCGCCATCGCCAGCAGGCTGGCTCCCACAGGGGCCGGCGGGGAGCCCGCTCGCGAAGGTGTCAGTTCAGAATGCTCATGTTCCTCCGCCATCGCCGGCAACGGGTTCCCACAGGCTTCTCGGCGCCGCCGATCCTTGTGGGAGCCAGCCTGCTGGCGATGACGTCAGTGAAGACGCCGCAAAACCCAGTGGTTCAGCGGGTATGCGCCTGCTCCACCAGCCACACCATCAATTCCCGCAGCTTCGCCGACGGCTCTGGCCTGTCCGGCGCCACCACGTAGTAGCCAAGCCCTGTCTTGACCTTCAGATCGAACGGCGTCACCAGCCGTCCGGCGTTCAGGTCATCGCCGATCAACGACCAGTCACCGATCGCCACACCCGTGCCGTGGGAGGCCATCGACATGGCCTGGTCCAGCGTCTCGAAGTGCTGACCGCTGCCGATGTTGTTCAGCCGCAGGTCGGCGGCCTTCAGCCAGAGCGTCCAGTCCTGGTCGTCATGGGTGGGGTGCAGCAGCAAGTGTTGTTGCAGATCGGCCGGAGAGTTCAGGCCCGGTGCGCCCTTGAGCAGCACCGGCGAGCAGACCGGCGTCAGCTGTTCGTCGAACATGTGCAGCGCGGCCGGCAGATCGTGGGGCGCGGTGCCGTAGATCACCGCCGCGTCGAACTGTTCACGCTGGAAGTCCACCCCGTGCTGGAGCGAGGCGGTCAGCTTCACCGGCGCGTCCGGGCGTTCGCGCTGCCACTGCATCAGGCGCGGCAACAGCCAGCGCATCACGCAGCTCGGTGCCTTGAGTTGCAGGGTCTCGCGCTTGGCGCCGATCTGCTCCACCGAATCGCCGATCAGGTCGAACACCTGCTGCACCTTCGGCAGCCATTCGCGGCCTTCGGCGGTCAGTTCCAGCCCCCGGGCCAGGCGGATGAACAGCTCATAGCCCAAATGATCCTCGAGCCCTGCGATCTGTCGGCTCACCGCGCCCTGGGTGATGTGCAACTGCTCGGCGGCCCGGGTGAAGTTGCAGCACTGCGCGGTGACCAGAAACGTGTGCAGGGCGGGCAGGGGAGGCAGTCGTTTCATGTGGATCCAAGGTATGACGTGAGGACATGGCTAGTATGAGCTTTTATCGATTGTTGCGGCTATGGGGCGCCCGTTTCAATGAGGCCATTCCCGGACTCCCGCAAAAGGAGGCCGGAGTCTCAATCGAACAAGAAGGGCATAACCATGGCGACATGCGGCGAAGTACTGGTCAAGTTACTCGAGGATTACGGAGTCGAGCAGGTGTTCGGCATCCCGGGGGTGCACACCGTGGAGCTGTATCGCGGGCTGGCCCGTTCGAGCATCAACCACGTCACCCCGCGCCATGAGCAGGGCGCCGGCTTCATGGCCGACGGCTATGCCCGCACCAGCGGCAAGCCGGGCGTGTGCTTCATCATCACCGGTCCCGGCATGACCAACATCACCACCGCCATGGGCCAGGCCTACGCCGACTCGATCCCGATGCTGGTGATCTCCAGCGTGCAGTCGCGCAGCCAATTGGGCGGCGGCCGCGGCAAGCTCCACGAACTGCCGAACCAGAGCGCGCTGGTCGGCGGTGTGGCGGCGTTCTCCCACACCTTGATGTCCGCCGCGGAACTGCCGGCGGTGCTGGCCCGGGCGTTCGCGCTGTTCCAGGCCGGGCGTCCGCGTCCGGTGCACATCGAGATCCCGCTGGACGTGCTGGTGGAAGACGCCGATGACCTGCTCGCCAGCGTGCCGGTGCACATCGACCGCGCCGGTGCCGCACCGTCTGCCGTGAACCGCATGGCCGAACTGTTGGCGGGTGCAGAGCGTCCGCTGATCCTCGCCGGCGGCGGCGCCATCGACGCGGCCGCCGAACTCACCGAACTGGCCGAACGGCTGGACGCGCCGGTGGCGCTGACCATCAACGCCAAAGGCATGTTGCCGTCGGGCCATCCGCTGCTGATCGGTTCGACCCAGAGCCTGGTCGCCACCCGTGCGCTGGTGGCCGATGCCGATGTGGTGCTGGCCATCGGCACCGAGCTGGCGGAAACCGACTACGACGTCACCTTCGCCGGCGGCTTCGAGATTCCCGGCCAACTGCTGCGCGTCGACATCGACCCGGACCAGACCGTGCGCAACTACCCGCCGCACGTGGCGCTGGTGGCCGACTCACGCAACGCGGCCCAGGCGCTGCTCAGCGCGATGGCCCATCACCCCCTGGCCGAGCGCCGCAACGATTGGGGCCAGGTGCGCGCCGCCCGCCTGCGCGAGGAACTGGCCGCCGGCTGGGACGCGCCGGCCCTGGCCCAGACCCGCTTCCTGGAAACCGTTCTGCACGAGTTGCCGCAAGCGGTGTTCGTCGGTGACTCCACGCAACCGGTGTACACCGGCAACCTCACCTTCAACCCCGACCATCCGCGCCGCTGGTTCAACGCCTCCACCGGCTACGGCACCCTCGGCTACGCCTTGCCGGCGGCCATCGGCGCCTGGCTGGGCGGCCGCCTGGAGCAAGGCGCGCGCCCGCCGGTGGTGTGCCTGATCGGCGACGGCGGCCTGCAGTTCACCCTGCCGGAACTGGCCAGCGCCGTGGAGGCGCGGGTGCCGGTGATCGTCCTGTTGTGGAACAACCAGGGCTACGAAGAGATCAAGCGCTACATGGTCAACCGCGCCATCGAACCGGTGGGCGTGGACATCTACACCCCGGACTTCATCGGCGTGGCCCAGGCCCTGGGCTGTGCGGCCCACTCGGCCGGCTCCGTCGAGCAACTGCGCGGCGCGCTGCGGGCGGCCACGGACCGTCAGGGCCCGACCCTGATCGAAATCGACCAGACACAATGGATGAAGGCGGTGGCGCAATGAGTTCGGCCCTGAATTTCCCGACGACCCTCGACGGTCTCTACATCAATGGCCAATGGTCGTCCGGCGGCGAACACCTGCGGGTGATCAACCCGGCCACCGAAGCGCTGCTGACCACGGTCAACGGCGGCGACGAGCGCGCGGTCGACCGGGCGGTGGCGGCAGCGGCCGAAGCCTTCAAGGCCTGGTCGAAGACCACCGGCGCCGAGCGTGCGGCGATCCTGCGCAACATCGCCAACGGCGTGCGCAACGGCCGCGAACACCTGATGAAGCTGCAGTCGAGCAACAACGGCAAGCCGCTGTTCGAGGCGGTCATTGACGTCGATGACGTGATCGCGACGTTCGAGTACTACGCCGGGCTGGCCGGCAGCCTGGACGCCAAGAACGACGCGGAGGTGCCGCTGCCCAGCGACGACTTCAGCGCCCGCGTGCGCCGCGAGCCCTGCGGTGTGGTCGGGCTGATCGTGCCGTGGAACTTCCCGATGGTCACCACCGCGTGGAAGCTCGCCCCGGCCCTGGCCGCCGGCTGCTGCGTGGTGCTCAAGCCGTCGGAGGTCACGCCGCTGGCGGAGCTGGAGCTGGCAGCGATCATCGCCGAGTCCGGCCTGCCTGACGGCGTGTTCAACCTGGTCTGCGGCACTGGGCTGGCGGTGGGGGCGCCGCTGGCGGCGGATCCGCGCATCGCCAAGGTGTCGTTCACCGGCAGCAACGCAGTGGGGGTGCAGGTGATGCAGCGCGCCGCCGAGACCGTGAAGGGCGTGAGCCTGGAGCTGGGCGGCAAATCCTCGCTGCTGGTGCTGGCCGACGCCGACCTCGACCTGGCGGTGGAACTGGCCTGCGGCGGTGCCTTCTTCAACGCCGGGCAAATGTGCTCGGCCACCAGCCGGGTGCTGGTCGCCGATGAGCTGGCCGACGAATTCCTCACGCGGCTCAAGGCCCGCGCCGAGAGGATCCGCGTGGCCGACCCGTTCGACCCAGACGTGGAGATGGGCGCGCTGGTCAACCAGGCGCAGTACCAGCGGGTGCTCGGCCACATCGACCGCGGCCTGAGCGCCGGGGCGAAGCTGGTTTGCGGCGGCAACCGTCCCGCCGACCTCGCCCGCGGCTACTTCTTGCAGCCGACGGTGTTCACCGAAGTGCCCCTGGACAGTGCGCTGTGGTGCGAGGAGATCTTCGGGCCGGTGGTGTGCGTGCGCAGTTTCGCCACCGAGGCCGAGGCGATCGCCCTGGCCAACGACAGCCGGTTCGGCCTGGTGGCCAGTGTGGTCACCCGTGACGCCGAAGCCGCGGACCGGGTCGCCGACGCCCTGCAGGCGGGGCTGGTGTGGCTGAACGCGCCGCAGGTGATCTTCCCGCAGACGGCGTGGGGCGGCTACAAGCAGAGCAGCCTGGGCCGTGAGCTGGGGCCGTGGGGACTGGCCGCGTTCCAGGAGATCAAGCACGTGGTGCGGGCGCTCTGAACGCCCGAAAAAAGTGAACGCATGCCTCGCAATGAGGCATGCGCCGGCGTCATGGCTCCAATGAGTTTTTATCGATGGTCAGCGCTTGCGCCCGACCTCAGGATGAATCCGCCGACCTCGCCCAAGCCCTTTGAAACCGGGGCTTTGGCGGTTCCGGACGGTCAGCGCAAGGGTTGCGGTCAATCTCATACTTACAAGAACAAAGGGAGTCCTTCATGGGCGAGCACGATCTGAACAGGCGTCAATTCATCAAGACCGTCGGCGTGGCCTCGGTGGCTGCGGCGGCGTTGAGCATGCCCTTCATCCGGGCGAGCGCCAGCGACACCCGTTTCGCCGGCAAGACCCTGCGCCTGCTGACCTGGTCGGATGACACCGGCCTGGCCGCGTTGCGCAACATCGCCGCGACCTTCGAGGCCAAGACCGGCGCCAAGGTGATCGCCGACCGCACCGGCAGCACCTCGGAAATGGTCGCCAAGCTCAAGGCCGGCGGCGACCGTCCGCAGTACGACATCATCACCCTGGCCGGCGTCGGCGCCGAAGGCCTGGCCGCCGCCGGGCTGCTGGAAAAGCCCGACCTGAACCGCATCCCCAACCTGATCGACGTGCCGGAAAAGTACCGCACCGGCGCCAACGGCCACGGCATCGGTTACCTGCTGTGGTGCAACAGCCTGGTCTACAGCACCCGCACCCAAAGCACGGCGCCGGACAGCTACGCCGCACTGTGGGACGCTGACCTGGCGCCGAACATCTTCCTGCCGCCGCCGAACTGGACCGAGGCGATGGACCTGATCATCATCGCCGCCAAACTGGCCGGCGGCGACGAGCACAACATCGAGCCGGGCTTCAAGAAACTGGCCGAGCTCAAGGACCGCGTGGTGACCCTGGGCGAGAACCCCAACCAGATCGCCGAACTGTTCCGCACCGGCTCCCTGGACATGGGCGGGCTCTACGCCCCGGCGTTCTTCCCCAAGCAGATCCGCGACGCGAACTACGGCCTGGGCGCCACGTTCGGCATGAAGGAAGGGTTCTACACCGACCTGATGCTGTCGGTGATGCCCAAGAACCGTCCCGGCGACACCGACCTGGCCTACGCCTTCATCGATCACTCCCTCGACCCGCTGGTGCAGGGCAAGATGGCCGAAGACATCTTCAACGGCCCGGTCAACGCCAAGGCGATCATCTCCGCCGAGGCGCGCAAGAGCCCGTACATCCTGACGCCGGAGCAGATCGCCGAGAAGGCGATCATGCACGACAACGCCTTCCTGGCCACCGTGCATGACCAGTGGATCCGTCGCTACACGGAAATCTTTTCTTCCTGAGCCGAACGCAACCTTCAGAACACCGCAACCCCCTGTGGGAGCTGGCTTGCCAGCGATAGCAATCTGTCAGTGAGTTCATTTCGACAGGTCGGCCGTCATCGCTGGCAAGCCAGCTCCCACAGGGTTCGCGGGGGTTTGGAAATCTGTGTTTGTCAGTTGTTTTTCCATTGACGAGATCATTGCCATGGAACATCAATCCCTGACCCACCCGGTCGGCGCGGCCGACGTGCGCCCGGCGCGCGGCGTTTCGCCCACCGTCCGGGCGTGGTTTTTCCTCACGCCGTCGATGCTGTTCCTCGGCGTGCTGATCGCCGCGAGCCTGCTGGTGCTGCGCATGAGCATCGGCACCAAGGGCGCGGAGTGGACGGGCTTCAGCCTGGCCAGCTACGCGCAACTGCTCGAACCGTACTACCTCAAGTCGTTGCTGCTGACCCTGCGCCTGGCGCTGATCAGCGCGGTGATCGCCGTGCTGCTGGCGATCCCGGTGGCGTACACCATGTCGCGCCTGACGTCGCCGTTCGTGCGGCGGATCTTCCTGGCGGCGGTGCTGCTGCCGCTGTTGGTCAACCTGCTGCTGCAGAGCTACGGCTGGCTGGTGATCCTCGGCCCCGGCGGCATGCTCAACCAGACCCTGATGGGGCTGGGCCTGATCAAGCGGCCGATCATGCTGCTGTACAACCAGAACGGCGTGCTGATGGGGCTGGTGCAGACCGCGTTCCCGCTGGCCGTGCTGCCGATCGCCAGCGCCATGCGCGGCGTGTCCCGCAGCTTCGAAGAGGCCGCCGCGACCCTGGGCGCCAGCCGCTGGCAGGTGTTCCGCCAGGTGGTGCTGCCGATGAGCCTGCCGGGGATCATCACCGGCGCGACGCTGGTGTTCGCCTACAACGCCAGCAGCTTCGTGGTGCCGCTGCTGCTCGGCGGGCGGCGGGTGCCGATGCTGGCGGTGATGGTGCACGACCAGATCGCCCCGCTGATGAACTGGCCCGCCGCGTCCGCCGCAGGCGTGGTGCTGATCGCCACCACCCTGGCGATCATGACCCTGTCCGAATACGTCACCGGCCGCCGTCGCCGGTTGCTGGAGGCTTCGCAATGACTGCCCTGACCAAGAAGCGCCACGCGCTGCTGCCCGGCGACACGGGCAAGTTCGCCGGGATCCTGTCCGGTGTGATCCTGCTGCTGGCGGTGCTGCCGATCCTGACCATGATCATGATGTCGTTCAGCGGCGCGTCGAACCTCGACTTCCCGCCGGCCAGCTACAGCCTGCAATGGTACAAGGCCGCGTGGCACACCTTCGTCTCGCCGGACGCCAGCGACGTGCTGAGCCTCGGTCAGGCCATGGCCACCAGCCTGCTGGTGTCGTGCCTGACCATGGTCTTCGCCACCCTGATCGCAGTGCCGGCGGCCTACGCGCTGACCCGCTGCGAGTTCCGCGGCAAGGCCGTGGCGCTGCAACTGATGTCGCTGCCGCTGGTGTTCCCGATGGTGGTGCTGGGCCTGGCGATGCTGTTGGTGTTCGACAGCCTGCCGTTCCACATGACCACCTCGCGGCTGGTGATCGCCCACGTGATCCTGGCGCTGCCGTTCGTGGTCAAGAACTGCACGGCGGCCATGCTCTCCATCGGCAGCGAGGTCGAGGAGGCGGCGCAGATGCTCGGCGCCTCGCCGCTGCGGGCGATCGTCGATGTGGTGGTGCCGCTGATGAAGTCGGGGATCCTGGCGGGCATGCTGCTGGCGTTCATCGTCTCGTTCAACGAATTCACCGTCACCTATTTCCTCTACACCATCGACGTCATGACCGTGCCGATCTGGATGTACAGCCGCACCGTGTCCTCGCTCGACCCCACCGTGTTCTCGTTTGCCGTGCTGATCGTGCTGATCGACTTCGTCCTGATCTGGGCGCTGGAGAAGCTGGTGGGCGAGGGCGGCGTTTCCTTCTGATTTGAGGTGCAACATGTCTGGACTGATTCTGGAAAACGTCGAGAAGCATTACGGCTCGGCCTGCGCGGTGAAAGACGTCAACCTGCATTTGCCCCAGGGCAAGCTGGTGTGTTTCCTGGGGCCGTCGGGCTGCGGCAAGACCACCTTGCTGCGCATGATCGCCGGGCTTGAGACCCTCACCGGCGGCGAGATCCGCCTGGACGGCGAGGACATCGGCCACACCCCGGCGCACCTGCGCAACTTCGGCATGGTGTTCCAGTCGCTGGCGCTGTTCCCGCACATGACCGTGGGCGAGAACATCGCCTATCCGTTGAAGCTGCGCGGCGTGGGCAAGGCCGAGCAGCGGGCGCGGGTGGTGGAGCTGCTGGAAATGATCCAGCTGCAGGCGATGATCGACCGTCCGGTGGCCAAGCTCTCCGGCGGCCAGCGCCAACGGGTGGCGATCGCCCGGGCGATTGCCTCGCACCCCAAGATCCTGCTGCTCGACGAGCCGCTGTCGGCGCTGGACGCCAAGCTGCGCGAATCGATGCAGGTGGAGATCCGCCAACTGCAGCAGCGGCTGAACATCACCACCATCATGGTCACCCATGACCAGCGCGAGGCCATGACCATGGCCGACATCGTGGTGGTGCTGGGCGAGCACCGGGTGCAGCAGGTGGGCACGCCCATCGAGATCTACCGGCACCCGGCCAACGAATTCGTCGCGGACTTCATCGGCTCGGGCAACATTTTCCCGGCCACGGCGCTGGGCGACGGCAAGGTCGTGCTGCCGGGCGGCGATGCGCTGCAAGTGCCGATCTGCAGCAGCATCGTGGTGGGCCAGAAGGTGAAGATGCTGATCCGCCCCGAAGACCTGCAACTGTCGGCGCCCCAGGCGACGGCGGGCAACCGGCTGCTGGGCACGGTGACGTTCGTGCGCGACATCGGCGCGACCATCGAGACCACGGTGGAGTGTTCCGGGGTGACGTTCACCGCATTGAGCACGCCGTGCCAGGACATCGGCCTGGGGATCGGGCATCCGGTGTCGGTGACGCTGCCGTCCGAGGCGTGCCGGGTGCTGGGGGCTTGATCCGGCCGTGATGCCGGCAGCGCAGGCCCCATCGCCAGCAGGCTGGCTCCCACATGGAATCCGTGATCAACACACATCCCCTGTGGGAGCCAGCCTGCTGGCGATAGGGCCGGGCGCAGCACCGCAAAAATTGGATCAGACCGTGAGCCGCAACCGCGCCAGATCCCGCAGCGGCGGCGCGCCGAACAGCCGGCTGTACTCGCGGCTGAACTGCGACGGACTTTCATAGCCCACCCGATACCCCGCCGCCGAGGCTTCCAGCCCCTCGGTCAGCATCAGCCGCCGGGCCTCTTGCAGGCGCAGTTGCTTCTGGTACTGCAGCGGGCTCATCGCTGTCATCGCCTTGAAGCGGTGATGCAGGGTCGAGACGCTCAGGTTCACTTCCTTGGCCAGGTCATCGATGCGCAACGGCTGCTCGAAGTTGCCGTTGAGCCATTTGATCGCCTGGCTGATGCGGTGGCTCTGGCTGTTGGCGATGGCGATCTCGTACAGCCGGTGGCCCTGGGGGCTGCGCAGCAGGCGATAGAGGATCTCCCGGCGGATCAGCGGCGCGAGCATGGCGATGTCTTTGGGCGTGTCGAGCAGGCGCGCCAGGCGCAGCACCGCGTCGAGCATGGCGCTGTCGATCCGTTCGACGTACAGGCCGCGCCCGGTCGGCCGGGTCGGCACGCCCATGGGGCCGGCGTCGGCGATCAGCGCGGTGATTTCCGCAGGGTCGATGTCCAGGCGCACGGCCAGGATCGGCTCGTCGGGCGAGACGTTCACCACCCGCCCGCTCAGCGGCATCGAGACCGACACCACCAGGTAGTTCAAAGGATCGTAGTTGAAGTACTCGTCCGCCAGCCGCACCTCCTTGCGTCCCTGGGCCATGATGCACAGCGCCGGTTGCGCCAGCACCGGGGCGAAGTCATGGGACTGGGTGTGGCGGGACATGAACAGCGAACCGATGGCCGTGGCGTAGCTGCCGTCTTCCGAGGTGTTGCGGCGGATGAGCGTCGCCAGTTCCGCGCGCTGCTTTTCCATGTCGGCGTCCAGCGGGGCTGGGAAATGTTCGGGTGACGTCATGCACGACCTCCTCGGCAAGGGCGGTGAAGTGGGGCAGAGCATAAGTTTGTGCAAGCGTGAGCGGTAGACACATCCTGTCAAATGCTTGCCTGATCCTGCACGGGGTTGCCTCGGCCCCCAGACATGACAGGACGCAGGCGGGCAAACTTGCTCGAAACCTGTGTGACAGCACCGTGACAGGCCTTCACACTTTTTTACAGGGCCTTGAGGCAGTTTCGCAGGATCGTGCAAGGCAACGGCAGGAATCGACTAACGGCGCCCGGCAGGCAGCCCGTAACCTTGGATCCTGTCGCAGCCCGTCCCCGGCTGCCACGCGACTCCCTGGGAGGGATTGAACATGTCCAAGCAAATTCCCGTCAGTCATATGGCCTTCATCCGGGCGCGCGCCGGGCGCTCGGAAGAGTTGGGCGTGCGCCTGAGCGCGCTGATCGAGCCGTCCCGCGCCGCCCCCGGTTGCCTGAACTTCGCCTTGCAGCATTCGCAGTGCGATCCGCAGTTGTGGCTGGTGTCCGGCTTCTGGAGCAGCCAGCAGGCGATGACCGCCTATTTCGCCAGTCCGTCGATGGAGGTGTTCGGCGAGCTGGTGCAGGACCTGGTGGTCAACCAAGTGGATTTCCACACGTTCAAGGAAGTGTCGGCCGCCCAGGCGCTCGGCGCCTGCGGTGCACCGGTACACAAACTCGCCGGTTGAGGGTTTAATGGCCGGCCTATTTGACTGAGCCGGAACCTGAGACATGGCACGTAAAGAGTTCGCACACTTCGAAGCGGTTTCCGCTGTGGTCCCCGTCGAGCTGGGCGGCAACAAGGGCTATTACGCCGCCATTGCGGTCAAGGCCCTGGTCGATGGCGGCGCCCCGCGTTTCCACAAACTGCTGGATGAACAGGTGTTCCCCGGCGCCATCGCGGCCGACGACGCCGCGACCCGCGAGCTGAAACGCCTTCAGGGCGTCAGCGACGACGCCGAACTCATCTGGTGAGCCTCACTTGACCGCACCCGGTCGCCACATCTTGAACAACGCTTGCGGCCCCAGCTGGAAATAGTCCGCCGGCCCGCCGCCGCGCAGAATCGGTTCTGCGGCGGCGGTGTCGTAGATCCCGTCCTTGAGCAGCCATTTGGCGATGTGCACGGCGACCACTTCGCCGAGGATCAGCCAGCTCGGCACTGTCTCGCCATTCGCCCGTTGCAGCTGAATGATCTGAGTGACCTTGCATTCGAAGGACACCGGGCTTTCGGCCACCCGCGGCACCGCAATCACTTTCGACGCCACGGTGGTCAAGCCCGCCAGTTCGAACTCGTCGACCTCAGGCCCAACCGCCGCGCAGCTCTGGTTCATCTGCTCGGCCAGCGGCCGGGTGGCGAGGTTCCAGGCGAATTCGCCGGTCTGCTCGATGTTGTTCAGGCTGTCTTTGCGGCCCACGCTGGAGAACCCGATGATTGGCGGGATGTAGTTGAAGGCGTTGAAGAAGCTGTACGGCGCCAGGTTCAGCCGGCCTTCGGCATCCTGCGACGAGATCCAGCCGATGGGGCGCGGACCGACGATGGCGTTGAACGGATCGTGGGGCAGGCCGTGGCCGTTGGCGGGTTCGTAGAAGTGGATGTCGTCGGGCATGGTGGGGGTGTTCCTGGAAGGCTGTGTTCTGAGGGGGGCCATAGTGCAAGCGCGGGGCGCTGATTGCCAGTCCGGTGCAGGCGCCTGTGGGGCAACTGTCTTGATTCTGTCTCGTGGTGACTGGGCTGGCGCCATCGCCAGCAGGCTGGCTCCCACAGGGTTTTGCTTGGGACCTCGCAGCTGTGTCGCTGCAGAAATGAACAAGCCCGGCATTGGCCGGGCTTTGGTGTTTGCATCCGCGGTTCAGCTGATGGCAGCGGCGGTGCCGGTCTTGTCGAAGCCGTCGGCGGCGATGGCGTTGGCGGTGCCGGTCTTGTCGAAGCCGTCGGCGGCGATGGCGTTGGCGGTGCCGGTCTTGTCGAAACCGTCGGCGGCGATGGCGTTGGCGGTGCCGGTCTTGTCGAAACCGTCAGCGGCGTAGGCGCCGGAGGTGCTGTGTTCGACCGAGGCGCTGGCGCCGGAGATGAAGTCGGCGGATTTGGTCTTGTCCGAACCGTCGGCGGCGAAAGTGTTGGCGGCCAGGAGGGACAGGGTCAGGGCGAGGATCAGTTTGGTGTTCATGGTCGTTTCTCCGTGTTCGTTGGCGTTGTGTCTTGCTTGAGTTGAATGCTACGCCAATAAAATTGATTAAAAAGCGCAAATTAATGCTGATAACAATCGATTAACTAGATGTTAAGGGCGACGCATCGGATTCGCTTCCGTCCTCGGGCGAACGTCGCGCAGTCAATCGATCAGGTGAGTGCAGGATGGGGCAGCGGCATTAACCGGTGATTAATCGCTGTTTTGGCCCGTGTGACAGATTTTTCATGGAACGCCGACCGGTTTTTCACCCCTCGGACGCCAGTCTGCCGGCGGCCAGAAATCGAACAACCGGCCGTCACACACGGGAGCTCTTGCGTTCATGAATAAACTGCCTCAAATCACCCTAGCGTTCTGGGTGATGAAAATCTGCGCGACGACCCTGGGGGAAACGGCGGGGGATCTGCTGTCGATGACCCTCGACGTCGGTTACGCGATCAGCTCGCTGATCCTGATCAGCGTGTTCGTCCTGACGCTGGTCACGCAACTGAAGGCCAAGACCTACAAGCCGCTGCTGTACTGGATCGTGATCCTGTCCACCAGCACCGCCGGCACCACCCTGTCCGATTTCATGGACCGCACCCTGGGCCTGGGCTATGCCGCGGGCTCGATGATCCTGATCTCGATCCTGCTGGCGATCTTTGCGGCCTGGCGCCTGAGCGGCGACTCGCTCAACGTCAACAAGGTGCAGACCTTTCGCGGCGAGATGTTCTACTGGATGGCGATCCTGTTCTCCAACACCCTGGGCACCGCGCTGGGCGATTACCTGGCCGACGACTCGGGCCTGGGCTTTGCCGGCGGCGCGCTGCTGATCGGCTCGGCGATCGCGTTGGTGGTGCTGCTCAGGTATTTCACCAAGATCTCGTCGCTGGCGCTGTTCTGGGTGGCGTTCGTGCTGACCCGGCCGTTCGGCGCGACACTGGGTGACCTGATGACCAAATCCCATGAGAAGGGCGGCCTGGACTTCGGCACCGTCGGCTCGTCGGCGGTGCTGGCGGGGATCCTGGTGGTGATGATCGCCGGGGCGGCGTTTGCGCAGAAGCGGTACGGCAGCCGGCAGCAGGTGGCCGAGTCCGCTTGATGCCGGGGTGATCCCCATCGCCAGCAGGCTGGCTCCCACAAGGATTGGCGGTGAACACGGGGTTGGTGGACACCGCCGACCCCCTGTGGGGGCCACCCTGCTGGCAATGGGGCCATTGCAGTCACCCTTGCGGTGACTGCACGGACAGCTGTCAGTCAGTCACGATCCGCGAGTGCTTCTGGGTGTCCTTCATGGTGATGTACACCAGCAGCGACACGGCGATGCACGCGGTGACGTACCAGTAGTAGCCGGTCTCCATGCCGATGCTCTTGAACCACAGCGCGATGTACTCGGCGGTGCCGCCGAAGATCGACACGGTCAGCGCGTACGGCAGGCCGACGCCCAGGGCGCGGATTTCGGTCGGGAACAGTTCGGCCTTCACCACCGCGTTGATCGAGGTGTAGCCGCTGACGATGATCAGCGCCGCCATGATCAGGAAGAACGCGCCCCACCAGCTCTGGATGGTGTGCAGGGTCATCAGGATCGGCACGGTGAAGATCGTGCCCAGCACGCCGAAGGCGATCAGGATCGGACGCCGGCCGATCTTGTCCGACAGGCCGCCGATGACCGGTTGCAGGCACATGAACAGGAACAGCGTCGCCGCCGAGATGGTGGTGGAGTCGGAGATGCTCATGCCGACGGTGTTCACCAGGTACTTCTGCATGTAGGTGGTGTAGGTGTAGAAGGCCAGGGTGCCGCCCATGGTCAGGCCGACCACGGTCAGCAGTTCCTTCGGATGGCGGAGCAAGGTGCGCATGGCGCTTTCCTTGGACTTTTCCTTCTTCACGAACGACTCGGTCTCTTCCATGCCGCGGCGCAGGTACAGCGCGACGATCGCGCACAGGGCGCCGATGGCGAACGGGATGCGCCAGCCCCACGCGTACAGCTGTTCGGTGGTGAGGAACTGCTGCAGCACGATCAGCACGCCCAGCGCGATGAGCTGGCCGGAAATCAAAGTCACGTACTGGAAGCTGGAGAAGAAGCCGCGACGCTCCTTGGTGGCCATTTCCGACAGGTAGGTGGCCGAGGTGCCGTACTCGCCGCCGACCGACAGGCCCTGCAGCAGGCGGGCGAACACCAGCAGGATCGGCGCGCCGATGCCGATGGTTTCGTAGTTCGGGCTCAGGGCGATGATCAGCGAGCCGAAGCACATCAGGTACACCGATGCCATCAGCGCGGCCTTGCGGCCCTTGCGGTCGGCGTACAGGCCCATCAGCCAGCCACCGATGGGGCGCATCAGGAAGCCCACGGCGAAGATCGCGGCGGTGTTCATCAGTTGCGCGGTGGTGGAGCCGGCGGGGAAGAAGGTCTTGGCGAAGTACAGCGAGAAGGCGGCGTAGACGTACCAGTCGTACCACTCGACCATGTTGCCGACGGAACCGCTGAAGATCGACTTGATCCGGCTGGCGGTGGTTCTTTCCTTGGCCGGCGCGGCAGCTGCCCCAAGCGGCAGGATGTTGGAGTTATCCATTGAAGGATCCTTCGGTTAATTGTTTTTGTGGAGCGCGTCGAAACGCAGCCTGCGGGGGCTATAGCAGGAGGTGTGCCAAGGGGCGGAGGGCCGGTTTAGAGGGGGTAGGCGCGGTTGTTGAGCGGAAATCCGCTTGTTGCGCGGAGGGTGATGAGCGGAAATCCGCCTATCTTGGCGCCCGCATGGAGGGCGTGTGCCCCGCTATCTATGGGAGCCAGCCTGCTGGCGATGACGCCGGCAAGGGCACAATCTTGTTTGAGCCCTGCGGCGCCTCCACGGACGCCATCGCCAGCAGGCTGGCTCCTACAGTTTTGCCTGAGCCACAAATCCTGCAGTCGCCGGGCAATCAGCTGTCCTGCACAAACATCTCCCGGCTCAACCCATGCCGCTGCATCTTTTCGTTGAAGGTGCGCCGCGGCAGCTGCAGTTCTTCGAGCACCGCCTTCACGTCGCCCTTGTGCCGGGTCAGGGCGATGCGCAGGCACTGGGCCTCGAACGCCTCTTGCTGGGCCGCCAGCGATTGCCCCGGGTCGATCCCCGGCACCGGTTCGTCCAGCCCCAGCACCTGACGCTCGGCGACGTTGGCCAGTTCGCGCACGTTGCCCGGCCAGTCGTGGCTGAGCAGGTGGCTCAGCTGGGCGCCGCCCAGCGGCGGGAACGTCCGCCCGAGCCGTTCGGCGGCCTGGCGGGCGAAGGCGTCGAACAGCAGCGGGATGTCTTCGCGGCGCTCGCGCAGGGGCGGCAGGCGCAGCTCGGCCACGTTCAGCCGATAGGCCAGGTCTTCGCGAAAACGCCCGGCCCGGGCCTCGTCGAGCAGGTCGGGCTTGGTGGCGGCGACGATGCGCAGATCCACGCGGATGCTCTGGTTCGAGCCCAGCCGTTCCAGCTTCTGCTCCTGGATCACCCGCAGCAGCTTCACCTGCTGGGCCAGGGGCATGCTTTCGATCTCATCGAGGAACAGCGTGCCGCCGTCGGCGTATTCCAGCTTGCCGATGCGCTTGCCGGACGCCCCGGTGAACGCGCCGCTCTCATGGCCGAACAGTTCGGCCTCGAACAGTTGCTCCGGGATCGCCGCGCAGTTGAGCGCCACGAACGGTTTGTCCGCGCGCGGGCCGAAGTCGTGCAGGCAACGGGCGACCATTTCCTTGCCGCTGCCGGTCTCGCCGCGGATCAGCACGTTGACCGGCAGCGCGGCCAGGTCCAGCACCTGCCGGCGCAAGGTCTGCATGCCGCGGGACACGCCGAGCAGCGTGGCGTCGAGCCTGGCGCGGTTGTCGGCCTGCTCGTGCAGGGTACGGTTCTCCAGCACCAGCCGGCGCTTGTCCAGCGCCCGGCGCAGGCTGCCGAGCAGGATCTCGGGGCTGAACGGCTTTTCCAGGAAGTCGTAGGCGCCGTCGCGCATCGCTTCGACGGCCATCGGCACATCGCCGTGGCCGGTCAACAGGATCACCGGCAGGTCGGCGTCCCGGCGCTGCACTTCGGCCAGCAGTTCCAGGCCGCTCTGGCCGGGCATGCGCACGTCGCTGAGGATCACTCCGGCAAAGTGCCGGGGCAACGCGGCCAGGCAGTCCTCGGCGCGGCTGAACAGTTGCACCTCGAAACCCGACAGGCTCAGCCATTGTTCGACGGCGCTGCGGATGCTGCTTTCGTCGTCGACCACCATCACCGAATTGAGCATCAGATGTGCGCCTCCAGATCGATCGGCAAGGTCAAGGTGAACACCGCGCCGCCTTCGCCGTTCTCGGCGCTCAGGCGCCCGCCGGACTCGTGGGCGATGGCGAACGACACCGCCAGCCCCAGGCCCAGGCCGTCACCCACAGGCTTGGTGGTGAAGAACGGGTCGAACACCTGGCCCAGGTGCTCCTCGGCGATGCCGCCGCCGCTGTCGCTGACGCTCAGGTGCCACAGCTGCTGGTCGGCCTCCAGGCGGATCAGCAGGCGCTTGCACGGTTTGCCGTGCATGGCGTCGAGGGCGTTGCGCAGCAGGTTGATCAGCACCTGTTCCAGGCGGATCGCATCGCCGCGCACCCAGGCCGGGCGGGTCAGGTGCAGCACCAGGCTGACCTGCTCGTCGCGCAGGCGGGTGTCGAGCAATTGCAGGGCCTGATCGACCACGGTCGCCAGGTCGAGCCGTTCGCGCAGGCCGCTGGGGCTCTTGCGGGCGAAGGTCTTCAGGTGGCCGGTGAGGGCGGCCATGCGGGTGAGCATGTCGTCCACCGGCTTGAGCGCCTTGTAGGCCTCATCGACGCGGCCATGATCGAGCAGCAGGCGCAAGGTGGCCAGTTGCATGCGCTGGGCGGTCAGCGGCTGGTTGATCTCGTGGGCCAGCGCGGCGGACATCTGCCCCAGCGCCGCCAGTTTGGCCGACTGCACCAGGCCGTCCTGGGCGGTGCGCAGCTCGCGGGTGCGTTCTTCCACCAGCCGCTTGAGCTCGGCGCGGCTGCGCTGGCGCATCTTGCCCAGGCGCCAGCGCTGGTTGAGGAACAGCAGCAGGAACACCAGCGCCAGCCACACCCCGGCGGCGGCGAGCCCGGCGTTGCGCAGGTCCTCGAACGCCACCTGCGGACGGCGCAGCAGGTGCAGCGTCCAGCCTTCGGCGGTCAGCGGCAGGGATTCCCACAGGTAGTCGGCGGTGCCCTGCGGGCCTTCGACCCGGCGCAGGTCGCTGGTGTCGTCGAAGCGGCGCAGCGACAGGTGCGTGAGCGGCACCAGCGCCTGTTTGTCGTATTGGCGCGTGGCCTTGATGTCGGCCAGGTCGGCGGCATCCAGCGGCCGCAGCGCGCGGTAGCGCCAGCCCGGCTGGTTGGCGATGAAGATGATGCCCCGCGCATCGCTGACCAGCAGGGTGTCGCTGCCCTGGCTCCATTCGCGTTCAAGCTCGGGGAATTCGAGCTTGACCACCATCGCCCCGAGGAATTCGTCCTGTTCGCCGAGCACGGCGCTGGAGAGGAAGTAGCCGGGAATCCCGCTGGTCACGCCCACGGCGTAGAAGCGTCCGCTGCCTTGGGTGCGGGTCTGGCTGAAGTATGGGCGGAACCCGTAATTGTGGCCGACGTAGCTGCTGGGCAGGCGCCAGTTGCTGGCGGCCACCGCCAGGCCGGTGTGGTCGAGCAGTTCGAGGGTCGAGGACTGCGCCGCGCCGTTGATCTTCTCCAGCTTCAGGTTGAGCGCCGCCTGCTGCTCGGCGCTCACCGGGCCGCCCAGGGCCGCGCGCAGCTGCGGGTCGAGCGCCAGCACGGCGGGCAGGGCGCGGTAGCGGTCGATCAGGGTGTGAAGGGAATTGGCGTACAGCGCCAGTTGCTGGCTGGCGCGGGCCGCGTCCTCCTCCAGGGCCTGGCGTTCGGCGTGGCGGATCGCCAGGGTCGCGGCCAGGACGGCGCCGGCGATGATCAGCAGGGTGTACAGCGACAGACGCAGGGTACGGGAAGTCGGCAGCATGCTGGGGCGAACGGATGGGGGACGGGCGGGCACGATAGCACGGGGCTGCGTGTCGTTCTCGCTTTGCACGTAACCTGATCCGACACCAAGAGACTCCGATTGAATGCGACGGTGCTCGGTCGCACGAACCGGCCGGCAATGCACAGTGCGGATAGGTGACAGGCCCCCCGTGGGATCAATGCCTTTTGACGCTTTTCGAGGTTCGGCGCTCTTGTGCCAGCAGGAACTGATTGTCGGTGGTGCCTTGAATTTTGTATGCGCTCATCAGTTTCTGTGCACGGTCGATGATTGCATGGATGTCTTTGGTTCTTCCTTGCAGGTCTGCTTGTCGGATCGGTGCCAAGTCTTCCCGGGAGGTCATGTTGTTGACATTGGGCAGCACATCGCCAGGGTGGACGGTAGTCCTTTGCAGCACTGCATAGGCTTGCTGGGCAGAGTCCCAGCGCTCGTCCAGCGCACTCCGCCAGTCGGCTAGCATGGTTTCGATTTTGTTGATCTTCACCGGACTCAGTCGGTTTTTGATGTCTTCGGCTTCCTGACTTCTGGAGCCCATGTTCAAGAACACATTCATGGCGGGAACCACGGTACCGACGACTCTGTTCAGGAAAAGGTTTGCGGTGTCGGTCGGGGACAAGCGGGCCTTGTCCGGCGTGAAACCCAGCCTGCGGTCGATGGCGGCGACCGACATGGCCGATGTCTGCGGAATGAGCGGCCGGATCCAGCGGGGGCTGGGAGTAGAAGCGTTTTGGGTATCTGTAGCGACGTCACCGCCGGCATTGCCGGTGATGATGCCGCCCACAAAGGGGATGGCGTTCACTTCAGGCGCCAGTGCACCGAAAATCTCGCCTGCGCCGAAGCCGCCATAAAATCCGGCCAACCCTGCAACGGATTCGCCGAGGAGGTTTTTCAGCATTTCCTTGCCCGTGCCGGACTGAGTGAACACGTTATAGATCTGATCCAGCGCGGTGGCGGCTTCGGTGCCGAGTTCGGTTATGAACTGCGAATATCTGATGATCTGCCATTCTTCCTTGCTCTGCCCGGCTGCATCGATGAACCGCAACGGATTGTTCTCGACAAACCCGTAGAGGTTCAGCCCGTCCACGCTCCCGGCAGGATCGGCGGCGACCCAGCGCTGCAGCCACGGTGCGTACTGGCGGGCGCCATAGTCGTACAACCCGCTCACGTCCATTTCCTTGCCCGAATAGCGGATCGTTCTGTAACCGACCTCAAGGCTTGAGCGGGCGGCCATCCAGGCGGTGGCGCCGAACGGGTAATAGCCTTCGTGGCTGATCAGCTGCGCTCGGGCGTCCAGTTCCATGACGCAGGAGCCCAGGTGGTCGCTCAAGGTGTAGCGCAATTGGTCGGCGTCGATGCCGGGCGGCTGACCGCTCTCCCAATGCAGGCAGCGCACGTTGCCTATGCCTGTGGCGAGGGTGATGACGTGCAGCGTTTCGCCGTTGTCCTTCGTGCGGATCTCCAGCCCCGGCAGGTAGCGCACCTCATGGAAGTGAAGGTTGGCGGCGTTGTGGAACTCATGGCGCTTGAAGACCCGCACGCCCTGGCTGTAACGGTAGCGTTCCTCGTCGTCGGGCCCGGACGGGCGCTGCACCAAGGTGACCGTGTCCAGGCGGTCGCGGGCGTTCCATCGCAGCGGCTGGCCGGGTTGCAGCGCCAGCAGGTTGCCGTGGCGGTCGAACAGGCTGCCGATGGCCGGCTCAGGGTCGCCTTCGGCCCAGCGCACGCCGCGGTTGCTGGCGGGGTCGATGAACATTCGGCGGGTGTGGTTGGCGCCGTCGCGCACGTGGCGCAGCCGGATCAGGTTGTTGCCGTGATCGTAGTCGTAGGTCTGCACGTAAGGGCGCCGGTCGGCGGGGTCGGTCGGTTGCGGCAGGCCGGGAATGTCCGAGGGCGGTGCGTCGTCGTGACCGCTGGCGGTGTGCAGGCGGTACAGCGAGTCATAGGTGAAGGCGCGGTGGCCGTCGACCCGACGGTTGGCGAAGTGGCTGGGCGTGAAGGCGTGGTCGAGGAGGCGGGTGAGGTTGCCCGCCGGATCGTATTCGTATCCGAAGTCTTGCAGCGGAGCCTGCCCGCCGGCTTGTGCCTGCTGACGGATCAGGCGTCCGTCCGCCGGGTCGTAGGTCCAATGGGCTGCCGTTCCGTTGTCGGCCTGCTGTTCGACGATCTGCCCGGCGGCGTTGTACCGGGCATCGAGCAGCACCGTCTGCCAGGCGGTCTGGCCGTTGAGTCGCAGGCGCATCCGCCGCGGTTGGCCGGCGAGGTCGAAGTCCGTCTGTTGCCGGTGCCCGCCGGCGTCGGTCTGTTCCAGCCGGGCGCCCAGCGGGCCGTGGCGCCAGCGGGTGACGAAGGCGTTGTCGTCGCCGAAGGTGCGCGATTGCTCCAACGTCTCGCCGAGCAGGCCGAAGCTCGGCCATTGCACGGTGCCGGCCTGGTCGGTCTGTTCGACGGTCCTGCCGCGCAGGTTATGGCTGGCGTCGGCCGACGCATCGGCATGGACGAAGGTCTCGGCATCGGCGCCGTGGGTCTCTTCGTCTTTGACCAGACGCAGCAGCGGATCATAGGCGCTGCGCCAGTGAAAGCCGCGCGCATCCCAGCGCTGCAGAACCTGGCCGGCGGTCCCCGGCAGGATCAGGCGCCAGCCGGCGTCGACGCTGTCGGTCTTCACGGGGGCATCGTTCAGTCCGTACACGTGGACGAGGTTGGGCACCGCCAGGCGCGGATCCCTTTGCGCGATCACCCGTCCCGCCGCGTCGTACCCCAGGCGAGTCACCAGGCCAAGCGGCGTGTCTTCGGCCAGCGTGCGCAGGTAAGCCACCTGGCGAACCGCCAGGCCGCGGCTGTCGTTCACCGTGACGGCGGGCGTACGCCGATGCACATTCATGGCTGCGGCCTCGGCTCGTCGGTGTCGTTGAAGTCTTCGCTGATGTGATACCAGGGGTGATAGGTCTCACGGGAGAAATGGCCCTTGGCGTTGACCAGCCGGACCGGACGCCCGAGCACGTCATAGAACAGCTGATCGAAAAAACCGTGCTCGCGCAGCGACGCATCGTTGACGTAGCGGTGGGTGTCGGCGAAGAACGGCCGGAACCGTCTCACGGCCAGTCCTTTGTTGTTGTATTCGACCCGCTCGCTGATGCGCCAGCGCGGGTCGGCCGGCACCTCGACCGGTTGGCCGTCCTCGATGATCAGCGAGCCGTCGGCGTCCACCGCGTACGCGGATCCCGGCTCCACAAGCTGTTGGGTCTGCAAGGGGCGGCCGAAGCCGTCGACGCAGGTCTTGATGATCTGGATCTGCGCCGGCGCCGGGTCGTCGGGGTAGCGGTCGGCCCGGAGCAGGACGCTGTGCACCGGCTCTCGGGGGACAAGGGCGATGGCTTCGTCCAACGCGTGCTCCGCCGGCGTCAGTGCGGTGGCTTGCGCCAGACGTCGGCGGGCGCTGGCGCGGATGTGGCCGTCGGGCAGGATCAGGCCGCCGTCGACCCATCGGGCAAAGCGCTCGGCGTCAGCGGTCGCGGTCGGCGGCAACTGGCCCATCCAGCTGAACAGATCCTTGCGCAGGGTGCTGGCGGCTTGCTGCACGGCGCCCTCGGGATCTCCGATGGCGGGGGCCGGTCGGTGATCCTCCGGCCGCACGTAGTCGCTCAACGGGCTGAAGCCTGCCGGCAAGCCGTTCTCCGTGCCGTGGAAACTCAGGGCCAACGGCTGGCCGGAGGGTTCGTAGAGCGCCTCCTGCACGTTGTCGTTGGCGTCGACGATGCGCAGCGGCTGCAGGGCGTGGTAGTCGTATTCGATCCGGGTGGTGCAGCCGTCGGGCAACACCACGCGCTCCACCGCCAGGCGGTAAGGGTCGTAGGTGGCCCGGGTGATGCCGTGGCTCGCGGTTTCGTGGTAGTCGAGCACCCGGTGGAACCCTTCGCCGGCAGCATAGGCCGCGAACCCGTAACGGGCCGACCACAGGTTTTCCTCCGCATCGGCCAAGGGCGCTCCCTCGAACAGCAGCGGCATCGGGGCGTAGCCGATGGCGGCCAGTTCGGCACGGATGTCGAACGGCGGCGGCACGTCCGCATAGGCCTCCAGGGCGGTCTTGTCCATCTGCGCCAGTTCCAGGGGCGCGGCCAGGGCCTCGAAGTCCGCCTGACCGTCGGGCAGGGGCGTCTGGCCATCGGTCTTGAGGTAGCGTTGCACGGTCTGGCGGGTCAGGGTGCGCCGGGTGTTCCACTCGGGCGAGTCCTGATGCTGCAGCAGTCGTTCGAACGACACCTGCTCAGGCGTCAGCCCACCGGGCAACGGGCCCTTGGGCAGCGCCAGCGCATCGCCGCGCTGCTGATAGGGCAGGCCGAGGCGCCAGTGCTGCGGGTCGCCGTCCAGGTCGATGAAGCGCGCGCGGGTTTCGCTGAGGTAGAACGATTGCTGGGCCGGGTCATGGGCGTCGCGCCACCACTGTTGCTCATCGGGGTCGGTGAACGGCGGCGGGTCGGCCTCGGTGCGGCGACGGGCGTAATGCACGGTCAGGGCATGCAGCGGGGCGCCGTAGGCGTTGTGGCGCAGGGTCAGTTCGTGGCGGCTCAGCGGGTCTTCGATCACTTGCTCGTAGGCATGGTCGAGCTGTTCCAGCGTCAGCGGCAGCAGCACCGCGTAGGCATCGTGGGGACCTTTGGCCCGGACCTCGCGCACCCGGTAACGGTGTTCGGTCACGGCAAAGGGCCGCGCCGTGGCCGGGTCGTCCGCCTCGGCATAGGTTTCGCTGCGGATCGGCAAACCGGCGAGCGCCCGGGCGATGGCGTGTTCGGTGTCGGCGTCGGGCGGTGCGACGGGTTCGTCGAACTCGTCGCCTTGGTGGAAACGGCTGAACACGGTGGGGCCCAGCGGCACGGCTTCGGGGTCGCGGTCGAAATAGCCTTCGCGCGGCCGGTCGATGGTTCGCCCGGTGTGGAACCAGGTGTGCAGTCGCACCGGTGCGGTGAAGCCTGCATCGTCGTCGGCGCCGGCCGACTCGCTGTCGCACTGCTGCAGGTGGCCGAACCCGCGGAACTCACGGTCTTCGCCGTCATAGAAACCCTCGCGGTAAGTGAACGCTTGGGTCAGGCGATTGCCGGTGACTTCGTCCAGCTGAAGCTGGCGGCTGACCGCTTGAACGGGGAAGGGCAGATGGCAGGCGGGCGGGACGGCGGGGTGCGCGGCGAGCCGGTCGCGCTTTTCGTCCAGCCATTCCTGGGCGCTGCTGCGGTAGGTCACGCGGGTGCTGCAGCCCATGTTGTTGTTGCTGGCCGTCAGCAGGTACGGCTTGGCGGACACGAAGTCATAGCGCCAGTGCCGGGGCGCCATGTGCGGCACCGTCAGTAGCAGGCTGGCGCAGCCCAGGCCCTGGAGGTCGGCCAGCGTCACCTGGCACAAGGCGTCGTAACGCACGCCTTCGGGCCACGGCACCGTGACGGGCGTTTGCTCCAGTCCCCGGCCGCCGCGGTTGAGGTAGATCTCGAAGGCGTCGGACTTCAGGTAGACCAGCGCCGGCGCGCCGGAGCCGTCGAGGTCGGCGATGCGCACGTGCGCCACGTCGAACGCATCATGGGCAAAGGGCAACGCGCTGATGACCCGGCCTGCGCCGAACCGGCCGTGGCCCAGGTTCGGCCAGCATTTGATTTCGTTATGGCGGATGCGGCACAGCTCGGGCATGTCGCTGCCCAGCAGGTTGCCCAATAGCACCAGTTCGTCCGGCGCCGGGCCGAACAGCGGCAAGCGGTCGTCGTCCGGCAGGTGAGCGACGTCTTCGCCGGGGGCGAAGCCTGCCTCCCGCCGGTTGGCGTACAGACGCACCGAGCGGGGGCCGATCAGGGCCAGTGAGGCGAGGCCGTCCCCGGACAGGTCGCCCAATTGCGTCAGCGTATGGAAGAACTCCGCCGGGAAGGCGTTGAACGCAATGAAGGGGGCGAACGTGCGGTCGGCGTTCAGCGTACGGAAGCCGTTCATGCCTGGTCGGGCGGTGATCCAGTCCAGCCGTCCGTCGCCGGTCAGGTCGGTGAGCAGTTGACGTGCCGCGCTCCCGCCATCGGCCACGGGCGTGCTGTCCAGCAACGTCCAGGGGCCGTAGGCGATGGCCTGCGGATCCGACTCGCCGCGCAGCGGTTCGCGATAGTGCCAGGCCTGATCGTAGCGGCAGAGGAACCCCGGCACGCCTTCGCCGTACAGATCGACGCACTGGTAGGCGCGGCCGTCCTCGATGCCGGGCTGGGGGCCTTGCATCGGCAGCGGCCTGGGCGTCTTGTCGAGGGTGAACGGTGAATGTTCGAACTCCACCGGCGGGGTGTGCTCGACCGCGCCGCTGGCGTCCCAGGCCTGGTAGTGGGCGGCACTGATCTGGCTGTAGGACCAGGCGGGCGTGTCCGGGGTGTATTCGAGCAGCAGGCGGCGGACCAGCACGGGCGCAGCGCCGGTTTCCTCGGGAAAATGATGGAACATCAGCACTTGGCGGCACAGTCGCCGGGTGCCCAGTTCAAACCCCTGGGCGAAGGTCGAGAACGGATCCGGCCGCAGCGGCCAGGGCTGCAGCGAGGGACCGTCGTAAGGTGGCCTTTGCGTCAGGTCCCGGGTGCGCTCGCCGTAGTCGAACAGCAGGCGGAAATGCCAGTCCAGGGTTGCCGGATCGTCCGTGCGCCAGAGGTACAGGTCCTTGCTGGCGGTGACGTTGCCGTAGAGCACTTGATGCACGTAACGCTGGGCTCGGTAGTCGTGCAAGGGATCCGGATCCTGGTCGTCGGCCTTCCAGGTGACGCAGAGGTGTTCGCCCAGCGGGTTCATGCTTTCGCACAGCAGCCAGGCGCTCACCCGCGCCGGGTCGTCTGCGTCCGCTCGGCGCGACGCCGCGGTTTTGCCGTACATCTGCAGCGAGCCGTCGGCGCCGTGGATCAGCCAGAACGGCGGGCGGCCGTCGTCCGGCTGCCAGCGCTCGCGCAGGGCAAAATCGCTTTCGACCCGGGGCCAGAAACGCACGACGCTGTGCGGGCCGATGTCCAGGCCGTTGTAGCGGCGCTCGCTGCGCGAGCGGATTCGGCCTTGCTCGTCGCGCTCCGGCATCCACACTTCGCCGTCGTGGCCGACGATCTCGTCGTGGTCGGTGTAGCGCGGCGTGCCCTTGTGGGTGCGTCGGGCGATCTGCAGGCCGGCCAGGCTCCAGCCGATGCCGAACGGGCCGTTGCCGGCCTGGCTGCTGTAGCTCAGCGTCAGTTGCGGGTCGAAGCCACGTCCGGCGGACAGCGGCAGCGGCAGTTCGAACGAGGCCGCCCCGGTGGGGCCGACGGCTCCCCAGCTCTTGCCGATCGTGGCGATCGAGGCGCTCTGGGCGATGGAGGGGGTAACGATGCTCAGGTCTTGATCGGCCATGATCCAGCGTTTCCTGGCGGGGAATGAACCGACGCTATCAGGAAAGCGGATGGCCGTGACCTGTCAGGTCTGACAGTTGTGTGTTCACCCCGAATCCCTGTAGGGGCTTGCCTGCAAGCGATGAGGCCAGTACGGCCGGCATCTCAGTTGCCTGACCCACCGCCATCGCTGGCAAGCCAGCTCCCACAGGGGATCCCGGCTGCCCGCAAGATCCCGACACACCACAAAACCTGTGGGAGCTGGCTTGCCAGCGATGAGGCCTTCACTGCCATCATCCCTGTTGCCTGACCCGCCGCCATCGCCAGCAGGCTGGCTCGCACATTTTCAGCGGGACAAAAAAAGGCCGGCCCGTCATGCGACGGGCCGGCCTTCTCATGCAGCGGCGAAGCGCTTACTGCACTTCCACCGCCAGGCTTTCGCTGATCTTCTGCTGCCAGATCGCAGGCCCGGTGATGTGCACCGACTCACCCTTGCTGTCCACCGCGACGGTGACCGGCATGTCCTTGACCTCGAACTCGTAGATCGCTTCCATGCCCAGCTCGGCGAACGCCAGCACCTTGGACTTCTTGATCGCCTGGGCCACCAGGTAGGCGGCGCCGCCGACGGCCATCAGGTACACGGCCTTGCTGTCCTTGATCGCGTCGATGGCGGTCGGGCCGCGCTCGGACTTGCCGATCATGCCCAAAAGACCGGTCTGCTCAAGGATCTGACGGGTGAACTTGTCCATCCGCGTGGCGGTGGTCGGACCTGCTGGGCCCACCACTTCGTCGCCGACCGGATCGACCGGGCCGACGTAGTAGATGAAGCGGCCCTTCAGGTCCACCGGCAGGGTCTCGCCCTTGTTCAGCATCTCGACCATGCGCTTGTGCGCCGCGTCGCGGCCGGTGAGCATCTTGCCGTTGAGCAGGACGGTCTCGCCCGGCTTCCAGCTCTGCACCTCTTCCGGGGTCAGGGTGTCGAGGTTGACGCGACGGGCCGAAGGACCTGCTTCCCAGACGATTTCCGGGTAGGCGTCCAACGGCGGCGCCTCCAGTGCGGCAGGGCCCGAGCCGTCGAGCACGAAGTGCGCGTGGCGGGTGGCGGCGCAGTTCGGGATCATGCACACCGGCAAGGAGGCGGCGTGGGTCGGGTAGTCCATGATCTTCACGTCGAGCACGGTGGTCAGGCCGCCCAGGCCCTGGGCGCCGATGCCCAGCTGGTTGACCTTCTCGAACAGCTCAAGGCGCATTTCCTCGATGCGGTTCTGCGGGCCGCGGGCCTTCAGCTCGTGGATGTCGATGGATTCCATCAACACTTCCTTGGCCATGACCGCAGCCTTCTCGGCGGTGCCGCCGATGCCGATGCCCAGCATGCCCGGCGGGCACCAGCCGGCGCCCATGGTCGGAACGGTCTTGAGCACCCAGTCGACGATCGAGTCGGACGGGTTGAGCATGGCCATCTTCGACTTGTTCTCGGAGCCGCCGCCCTTGGCCGCCACGTCCACTTCCACGGTGTTGCCCGGGACGATGGAGTAGTGGATGACCGCCGGGGTGTTGTCCTTGGTGTTCTTGCGGCTGCCGGCCGGGTCGGCCAGGATCGAGGCGCGCAGGACGTTTTCCGGCAGGTTGTAGGCGCGGCGCACGCCTTCGTTGATCATGTCGTCCAGGCTCATGGTCGCGCCGTCCCAACGCACGTCCATGCCCACGCGCACGAACACGGTCACGATGCCGGTGTCCTGGCAGATCGGCCGGTGGCCGGTGGCGCACATGCGCGAGTTGATCAGGATCTGCGCCATGGAGTCACGGGCCGCCGGCGATTCTTCGCGCAGGTAGGCTTCGTGCATCGCCTGGATGAAATCCACGGGGTGGTAGTAGGAGATGAATTGCAGGGCGTCGGCAACGCTCTGAATCAGGTCGTCTTGCTTGATCACGGTCATGAGTCGCGCTCCTCTAAAAGTCGGGAACATTCAATAAGGTGCCTGCGGCTTGGGTGCATCGGTCGGTCGCAGACACCTTTCAAGGCACGCCGGGGCTGCTGGCGCGACGCTAAAAAGGCGCGGCAGTATACCGCGCCTCCCGGGAGCTGACACGCGCCGGCAGTCATTCGTTGGTCGCATGCCGTGGCGAGGGCGGATGCCGGGCCGGCGTGCCGGTCAGTTAGTGAATGTCAGGTTTCGCGTCTTGCCGCGCAGCCGGGCGGGAGCGAGCTTGCCCGCCGCAGGGCAGGGGGCGGGACACGCTTTTGACGCCAATTATCCGGCCCGAAAATCAATGGTCATTTATCGGCCGCGCCACTAAAGTGGCAGCCGGTCTGTAGAGTAGGACACTCGGTCAGCCTTCCATCGCACGGTGAGTCAACGATTGACCCATAACGCCATTCAACGTCTTTTGCTCAAACGCTTCGCCCTCGCCGCAGCCACCTACGGATTGGCTTTGCTGCTGCTGTGGCTGGCGTATTTCAGCGGTCTCTACGACGACTCCCTGACCGGCGTCGCCGTCGGCAGCGCCCTGGTGGTGATCAGCCAGGCGAGCCTGTTCGCCGTGTTCTTTTCCGGCTGCAACCTGCGCTTTCCCGACCCCAGCCTGACCGAGGCGCAGGTGCTGATCGGCCTCGGCTGGCAGACGTGGCTGATCGCCCACCTGAACCAGGCCCGGGGTTCGTTCCTGGTGTTCTATGTGCTGATCCTGCTGTTCGGCCTGTTCCACCTGTCGCGCCGGGCCTTCATCCGCTGCACGGCGTTCGTCTTCTTCAGCTTCTGCGCCATCACCCTGTGGGACGGCTATCACTTCCGCCTGCCGGATCCGGCGCTGGCGGCCCTGCAGGTGTGCGTGCTGCTGATGGTGCTGGTGTGGCTGGTGATCTATGCGCGGTTCGTCCAGACCTCCCGCCAGCGCATGCGCCAGCGGCGGTTCGCCTTGCAGGCGCACCAGGACACCCTGCGCGGGATGATGCGCCAGCTCGAGGACCTGGTGGCCACCGACGAACTGACCGGGCTGTTCAACCGCCGGCACTTCCTGCGCCTGGCCTCCCGCGAGCTGAACGCGATGGAGGCCGGGGTGGTGCATGGCCTGGCGCTGATCGACCTTGATCACTTCAAGCGCATCAACGACCTGCACGGCCACGCTGCCGGCGACCAGGTGCTGCAGGCGTTCGCCGGGGTGGCCGGGGCCTGCCTGCGCGACGGTGACGTGCTGGCCCGCTACGGTGGTGAAGAATTCGTGGTGCTGTTGCCCGACTGCAACGCCGAACGCCTGACCGCCTGCTGCGAGCGGCTGCGCCTCGCCTTCATGGACGTCGAGCTGGTGGGCCTGAGCGTGAAGAGCCTCAGCCTGTCGGCGGGCATGACCTTGCTGGAACTGGGCGACGACCTGGACGACGCCTTGCAGCGCGCCGACCAGGCGCTGTACCGGGCCAAGCGCGACGGGCGCAACCGCTGCGCGGCGGCATGGGAGAACGTCGATGCCTGAATTGCGGGTGGGAGAGCGGCAGTGGTCGGTGCCGGCGGGCAGCAACCTGCTCGATGCCTTGAACGGCAACGGCGTGGCGGTGCCCTACAGTTGCCGTGCCGGCAGTTGCCATGCGTGCCTGGTGCAATGCGTGCAGGGCCTGCCCGCCGACAGCCGCCCGGACGCGTTGAGCGCTGATCAGCGCCGCGAGGGCTGGCGCCTGGCCTGCCAATGCCAGGTGGTCGAGGACTTGCAGGTGCACGCGTTCGATCCTGTGGTGGACGGTCGCCCGGCGGTCGTCGAAGCGCTGGACTGGCTCAGCGACAGCGTCCTGCGCCTGCGCCTGACCCCGCAACAGCCGCTGCGCTACCGCGCCGGTCAGCATCTGGTGCTGTGGGCAGGGCCGGTGGCGCGGCCGTATTCGCTGGCGAGCCTGCCCCAGGAAGACCGCTTTCTGGAGTTCCACCTCGATTGCCGGCTGCCGGGCGCGTTCAGCGACGCGGCCCGCCGCCTGCGCCTCGGCGATCCGCTGCGCCTGGGCGAGCTGCGCGGCGGCGCGCTGCACTACGACCCGGACTGGCAGGCGCGCCCGTTGTGGCTGCTGGCCGCCGGCACCGGGCTGGCGCCGTTGTTCGGCATCCTGCGCGAGGCGCTGCGCCAGGATCACCAGGGCGCCATCCGCGTCATTCACCTGGCCCATGACGCGACCCAGCACTACCTCGCCAAACCGTTGCAGGCCCTGGCCGCGCAGCGGGAAAACCTGTCCGTCGAACTGTGGACGGCGACCGAGGCGCCCGCCGCTTTGGCGCAACTGCGGCTTGTTTCCCGGCAAACCCTGGCCTTAGTCTGCGGTTCGAGCGCCAGCGTCGATGCGTTTTCCAAGCGTCTGTTCCTGGCCGGACTGCCGCGCAACCAACTGCTGGCCGACGTCTTCCTCGGCCACGCTTGAGCGCGAGCCACAAGGATCCTCACCGACCGGGAGTCGCCATGACCGAAGCCGTCCTGCTGCAGCGCGAGCGCGGTTTGCTCACCCTGCGCCTCAACCGCCCCGACAAGAAGAACGCCCTGACCCGGGCCATGTACAGCCGCCTGGCCGAAGCGCTGAAGCAGGCGGACAGCGACCCGGAAATCAACGCCGTGCTGATCGCCGGCAGCGCCGAATGCTTCACGGCCGGCAACGACATCGCCGACTTCATCCAGCAGCCGCCGAACGACCTCGACAGCCCGGTGTTCCACTTCATGCTCAGCCTGCTGGAGTGCCGCAAACCGGTGGTCGCCGCCGTGGCCGGACCGGCGGTGGGCATCGGCACCACACTGCTGCTGCACTGCGATCTGGTGTACGTCAGCCGCGATGCGCGCTTGCGCATGCCGTTCGTCAACCTCGGCCTGTGCCCGGAGTTCGGTTCCAGCCTGATCCTGCCGCGTCTGCTCGGGCACGCCAAGGCGGCCGAACTGTTGCTGCTCGGCGAAGGCTTCACCGGTGAGCAGGCGGCGCAGTGGGGCATCGCCTGCGAGGCGTTGGGCAGCGGCGAAGCGGCGTTGGCCAAGGCACGGGAGATGGCCTTGCGGTTTGACGAGTTGCCGGCGGAAGCGGTGCGCATCAGCAAGCGGTTGATGAAGGCACCGGACCGCGAACGGATCCGCCAGGTGATCGAGGAGGAGGGCGCGCTGTTCACCCAACGGCTGCGCTCGCCGGAGGCCTTGGCGGCGTTGACCGGGTTCATCAAACGGCATTGAAATGTTGATCAGGGCATCCGGCCTCATCGCCAGCAGGCTGGCTCCCACAGTCGGAATGCGTTCCCCTGTGGGAGCCAGCCTGCTGGCGATAGGGTCGGTACAGCCAACACACCTTCCGGACCGGAAAACAAAAAGCCCCGGCACTCAGAGGCCGGGGCTTTTTGTTTTCAGCGAGCGGTCACTCAGACCTGCGGGTCGCCGACATGCAGGATCTTCATGCCGTTGGTGCCGCCGGTGGTGTGGTAGCTGTCGCCCTTGGTCAGGATGACCCAGTCGCCTTTCTCCACCACGCCGCGCTTGGTCAGCTCGTCGATGGCTTTCTGGCTGACTTCGCTCGGCGGCAGGGAGGCCGGGTCGAACGGGATGGTGTACACGCCACGGAACATCGCTGCGCGGGCCTGGGCTTCGCGGTGCGGGGTGAACGCGTAGATCGGCACCGACGAGCGGATGCGAGACATGATCAGCGGGGTGTAGCCGCTCTCGGTCAACGCGATGATCGCCTTCACGCCCGGGAAATGGTTGGCGGTGTACATGGTCGCCAGCGCGATGCTTTCGTCGCAGCGCTCGAACTCCTTGCCGATGCGGTGGCTGGAGGTCTTGCCGGTCGGGTGCTTCTCGGCGCCGACGCAGATGCGCGCCATCGCCTGCACGGCTTCCAGCGGGTACTGGCCGGCGGCGGATTCGGCCGAGAGCATCACGGCGTCGGTGTAGTCGAGCACGGCGTTGGCCACGTCGGACACTTCGGCGCGGGTCGGCATCGGGTTCTGGATCATCGACTCCATCATCTGGGTGGCGACGATCACGGCCTTGTTGTGGCGGCGTGCGTGCAGAATGATCTTCTTCTGGATGCCCACCAGCTCGGCGTCGCCGATCTCCACGCCGAGGTCGCCACGGGCGACCATCACCGCGTCGGAGGCCTTGATCAGGCCGTCGAGGGTTTCGTCGTCGGCCACGGCTTCGGCGCGTTCGATCTTGGCCACCAGCCAGGCGGTGCCGCCGGCTTCGTCACGCAGCTGACGGGCGTATTCCATGTCGGCGGCGTCACGCGGGAAGGACACGGCGAGGTAGTCGACTTCCATTTCGGCGGCGAGCTTGATGTCGGCCTTGTCCTTGTCCGTCAGGGCCGGAGCGGTCAGGCCGCCGCCGCGACGGTTGATGCCTTTGTGGTCGGACAGCGGGCCGCCGATGGTCACCACGCAGTGCAGTTCGGTGGCGGTGGCGGTTTCGACGCGCATCACCACGCGGCCGTCGTCGAGCAGCAGCTCGTCGCCCACGCCGCAGTCCTTGACCAGGTCCGGGTAGTCGATGCCGACCACCTGCTGGTTGCCTTCGGTCAGCGGATGGCTGGTGGAGAAGGTGAAGGTGTCACCGATCTTCAGCTCGATGCGCTTGTTGGCGAATTTGGCGATACGGATCTTCGGGCCTTGCAGGTCACCCAGCAGCGCCACGAAGCGGCCGTGCTTGGCGGCCAGGTCGCGCACCAGCTTGGCGCGAGCCTTGTGCTCGTCGGGGGTGCCGTGGGAGAAGTTCAGGCGGGCGACGTCCAGGCCAGCCAGAATCAGCTGTTCGAGAACTTCCGGCGAGTGACTGGCCGGGCCAAGGGTAGCGACGATTTTGGTACGACGGACGGACATGCAAAGACTCCTCAGGTTCAAGCGCCAGCGAAGGCTACTATGCTCTTGGGGTGTAGTCATTGTTCGTTTGCACTACTTAACGTTTTCTTTTTTGAACGCGACAATCGGCACAAACGGTTCTGAAGATTTCCCGCCCCGGGTCGATACAGAGCTCAAGACAGGAGAACCCCCATGCGATTGTTGCCCATTGCCGCCCTTGCCCTCAGCGTCCTCGCCGTGACGGGCTGCACCCGTTGGTCGATGAACCACCACCTGAACAACGCCTACAGCGCCTACGACCGGGGCAACTGCGAGCAAGTGATGCTCGAGCTGTCCAAGGTCGAGCGCGCCAGCCGTGCCCGGCCTTACGTATGGCCGGAAGTGTCGATGATGCGCGGCCAGTGCCTGGAACGGCAGAAGATGTTCATCGACGCGGCCCAGACCTACCAGTTCATCATCGCCTCGTACCCCAACAGCGAATACGCCTACCGCGCCCGCGCTCGCCTGGAAACCCTGCAGAGCCTGGGCCATTACCCGACCCGCAGCGCTGCTGCGCCGGTGCGTCCGACCCGCTTCTGATGGCGGTTGTCATACAAAAGCTGTCGGCGTGTACAACCTGAGCTATAGTCGAATCATTCCGGTCCGGCCATGGACCTGACCGGAGCGACACCTGCGACTGGCCGTAGTCAGGTGACGGCGATGCAGCGACCGTCACACCGGAAGCGGGGAGAGCGGGCCTTGGGCAGTGACCCGTTCCGAAGCACAGTGCGGCCCGGGCACAGGGCCTTGCGTGGCGATACGCTCATGTTTACCGAACGTCGGATCGAACGGCACCAATTGCCGTATTTCTTGCGGGTGTTCAACAGCGTCACCGACCGGCCCCTCGGCTTCCTCGGTAACGTCTCCGAAGACGGGCTGATGCTCATCAGCCAGTTGCCGATGATGATCGGGGCGGAATTCAGCCTGCGCCTGAAGATTCCCGCGGGCGACGGTTGCCAGCAGGTGATCGACCTCACGGGGTGTTGCCTGTGGTGCCATGAGGACGCCACCCCCCGGCACTACGACGCCGGCTTCAGCCTGCACCGGCCGCCGCCGGAGTACGGGCAACTGATCGAGGCCTTGAAGCAGTACTTCAGTTTTCAGCCGTTGCCGGCTTCGGTTTGATTCGCATCCCTTACTGAAAAGCTTCGCGGGCAAGCCCGCGAAGTCGTCAGCACACGACGCCTTTTCCATTCAACATCCCATTTCCTTCACTTTCTCATTCGGCATTGGAATTAGATCCATCGTCTTTTATGCGATTTTGATCTCAATTACTGTCACGTTTGACAGTAGTGATCGAGTCGGCTCGACCCTAGGCTTTGGGTAAACCCCAACAGTCCCTGAGTCGAGAACATCTGAAATGAGTGACGACAATGATGGTGCAAGAGGCAAAGGCTGGTTGGACGAGGGCGTTCAGACTATCAGCTATGCGCATGTCACAGAACTCGAAAAGGGTTCATTTCGCGAACATGGCGAAGGCGAGCAGTATTCCGAGATTTTTTGGGCGGATGCGGTCGAGACAACGCTTCATCAAACCCATCCGCGCGTGTCCACGCTAAAGACTCAGTTGGTGTGCCAGTACAAGTTCGAAAACGGCCGTATTTATGTGAAGACATTGCGTTACCACATGACGTCCCGTCCTGCAGATAAGTATTGGTACAGGGCCAATATCGATGTAGGGCTTCAGGCAGGACAATGGGTTCGCAAGAATTCCCAAGACTCAATGTCGCAAGACAACCAATGGCACAATTACGAGATCTATCTGGATTCGCCGTTGGGTGTTCCGGATTTCGGTGTAAGTCTGGCAATACGCGTTGACTACGACGGCACCAACAATGATGTCGAACCTCACGAGGGTTGGGGCATTAACATATATCCTTCACGAAAGCCGATCATTGAATTGCCAGCCTCCAATGCGGTGGTCGAAATGCCTTTTGCCGTCTCCGGAATAAACGGGTTGGTATGGCCCTTCCCCCCCACGGTTTATGGAAAGGTCAATTTGCTGTGCATCTACAACGGTCAAGTGATTCCACTCGGCTCCGGAACTGTGGGGAGAGACGGGCGCTGGGGGGCTTACATCAGTCTCCCTCCTGATGTCACCTCTTTTTATGCAGAACAGCTCATTGGTGACCAAAACTCCGGGCGGTCAGAATCCGTGTCCATTCGCAGGGCTGTCGCAGCACCTGTAATCACAGTCCCAACGCCGAATTCAACGGTATCCGTCCGGCGGCCTTATGTTGAGGGCACAGGTACTGCAAGTGCACTTGTCCGTATTTATCAGGCCGGATCCGATGCGATTCTTTATGGTCAGACAGTAGTCAGGCTAGACGGTGTCTGGTCGTTGATGTTGCAACATGACTTGCCCGACGGGGTCTTTACATTCACCGCCAAACAGTCACTTGGTGGTGTCGATTCTCCTTGGGCACGCTATGTCCCCGTCACCGTAAGGGTGCTGCCCAAGACACCGGCGATCACCAGCCCAACAGCCAACACTTTGCAGAGTTCAACGTTCACGGTTTCAGGTTCGGGTGGCGAGGCCGGTGCGAAGGTTGACGTCCTGCTCGATATCGCCGGCACTAGGGTCGGCCAAAGCGCGACGCTGACAGGGGATGCATGGAGCGCCTCGGTGACCGTCAGCCCTGGGCCCGTTTCGCTGGTGGCCAAGCAGATAAAAGGTCAGTTGGAGTCATTGCTCAGCGCCCCCCGCGCCTTCAAGGTCCGCCCCCCAGCCCTGACCGCCGTCACCGCCACCCCCATCGGCACCCACGTC
This sequence comes from Pseudomonas sp. B7(2017), assembly GCF_002112745.1. Taxonomy (NCBI): domain Bacteria; kingdom Pseudomonadati; phylum Pseudomonadota; class Gammaproteobacteria; order Pseudomonadales; family Pseudomonadaceae; genus Pseudomonas; species Pseudomonas sp. B7(2017). Next base: position 248,645 of record NZ_NEIP01000002.1, read on the forward strand.
AAACTCACCGGCAGCGGCCACACCGGCGCTACGGTGCAGATCACTGTGGTCGACGGCGGAGCCGCCGCGCCGCCCGCCGTGCAAGTGACCAACGGCCGATGGGAAACCACCGCCGCCAACTGGCCCTTCGGCACCTACCGACTCAGGGCTATCCAGAAAGTCTCGGACAACGCCGGCGGTTGGATCGAATCCCAGCCCTATACCTTCACCGTCAATCATACGTTCCCGAATCCGTCCGATGTCGCGTTCACGGCGGACTATCAGCCGACCTGCTCGGGCAAGGGGCTGAACGGCGCGACGGTGAGGCTCTTTGACGTGGGCGGCACCGTGCCGCTGGCGCCCGATGCCATTGTCGGCGGTGGCCAATGGTCGGTACGGGTGTCGCAGGTGTGGGGGCCGACCTGGGAGCGCTCCGTGCAGGTCAAGCAGTTCCTCGGCGAACAGGCATCCAACGGGGTCACGGACAACGTCACCATCGCGCCCAAGGTGCCGACGCTCGACGCTCCGGTCGAGGACGGTCTGTCGCCGCAATGGAGCGGCACCTGCTGGCCGGGTGCGACAGTGAACATCGAGTTCAGTGACAGCACCACCGTTCACAAAGTGATCGGCGCCGGGGGCGTCTGGTCTTACCGTCGCGCCACCGACTTCGCGCCGGGCATCATCTATACCGTCAAGGTCACCCAGACCGCCGCCAGTCAGACGTCGGCGATCGTGTCGCGCACGTTCACCGTCGATGCCCCCTTGCCCAAACCTGTCATCACCTTCCCGGCCCAGAACGCCGAGGTGGGGACTGAGGTGACCGTGCGCGGGGAAAGCGGCGTGGCCGGCGCGACGATGCAGTTGCGCGACGCCCAGTTCGGCAGACCGCTGGGGACGCCCAAAACGCTGACAAGCGACGGCGCGTGGTTCATCGACCTGACGGCGCTGGAGTTTCGCCAGTACACCCTCGACGCCAGGCAGGCGCGCAACGGCCGGGAGTCCGAGCGCAGTGACTTGCACATCTTCCGGGTGGTGCTGCTGCCGCCGGTCTTCGAGGCGCCGGAGCAGGGCGGCACGTTGCCGCGCACCGCGATCCTGTCGGGCACGGCCATGCCCGGCGGGAAGGTTGAGGTGCTGCTGGAGGGCGACAGCGCCCCCCTGCTCAAGGACATCACCGTGGATGCCGAAGGCCGCTGGCAAGGCGAGGTGAGCTTGCCCGTCGGCCCCAAGACCCTGCGGGCCCGGCAAACGTTCGAGTCCCTGACGTCCCGGGACAGCCCGCCGCTGGCGTTCAGCGTCGTGCCCGCCGCGCCGTTCATCGAGACCCCGGTGACGGGCGAGCCCGTCGGGCGGCGGGCGGTGGTCTCCGGCTTCGGGGTGCCGGGCGATACGGTGTCGGTGAGCTTGGCCGGCGCCAACCGCTCGGTGTCGGCGCAGGCCCCGGTGCTGGGGGATCGCACCTGGTCGGTGACCTTGCTCAGTGACCTGCCCGGCGGTGACGGCGAGGTGACGGCGGTGGCGTCGTTCGACGGTTTCGAGTCGGCGGGGGCCCGGCGCCGGGTGGTGCTGGCGACGTTCCTGCCGGGGATCGATCTGCCGGCGCCGGGGCAGTGGGTCGTTCATCCGGTTCTCTTCAAGGGCCAGGGGCAGCCGGGCAGCGGGCAGGTGACGAGCTGGTTCGACCCGGAGCAGGCCTGGACAGCGGTCATGCCGGTGACCGCCGCCGGCTGGCAGGGCAGTGCCGCTCAGGCCGTGCCGCCGGGAGGCCAATGGTGCCGGTTCAGGCAGACCCTCACCGGTGGCGCCGCCGGGCCGACGATGTCCGACTGGCAGGAGAGCGAGCGCTTCGAAGCGCTGCCCCCGCAGGCGACCCGCTCCTGATGCCAGCGAACCGATGAATGGCCTAAAGAACTGTCATTTATGACAGTAGACGGTCGGCGATTCTTGGCGCCAAATCTCATCAAGCCCATGTTCAGCCTGGCGTGTTCGCCAGGCTGCTGCGGACAGTCCCTGCCAGAGGAGCCGGAAGATGCGCGACGCTGCCGAACGCCCCGCCCTGCAACTGTTTCAACAGGTCTTCAAGGAGCAGGGCGCTGCCGGTCTTGAGGGTTACCTCAAAGCCGGCGGCTCGGTCTTCGCGCTGGTGGAAAAGGGTGCCCGGGCCCTGACCGTCGAGTACGGCATGAGCGACGAGTCGGCCCGGGCCTTCATCCGCAGGGCCAACAGCCTGGTCACCTATGTCCGGCGCCGCTACATCGAGGGCCGGTTGACCGGCGAGGGACAAGCGGCGGCGGGCGCCTCCAGCGGCTTGCTGTCGATGGTGACCGGGCCCACCTACGAGCGCCTGTTCAACACGCCGTTCGACGCGCTCTGCCCGGCGGATGCCCTGGAGTCCCTCGCCTCGCCGGTGGCGTACCTGATCGAACTGCTGCGCTGGATACGCGACCGCATCGAACCCCATGGGGTGGACACCTATCCGCTGCACGAGCGCCGGGCCGACCTGAAACGGCTGTCGGTGGATTTCAATGCCGTGCACCGGTCGGTGTCTTCGGTGGACATCATCGTGGCGGTGCTGGAGACCTTCATCGCCGAACACGGTTCGGGTCAGCCGATAGAGCAAGCCCTGATCGAGTCGCGCTACCCCAACGGGCTGCCCTTTTACCAGCACTGGGCTTCGCTGGACGCCGTCGCCCGACGCAACGGCTTGCTGGTGGGCGACTTTGCGCACACGGTCGACCTGTCGTTTCCGTATTTCCTCAGCCCCCAGGCCTGGAGCACCGATGCCGGCCGTGCGCTGGCGCATGCCTCGCGGTTGGGGCCTTATCAGCGGCGGTTGCTGATGGAGCCTGCAGTGAAGTTCGAGGATCGGGAAGACTTCTACGCACGGAATTTCGGTGCCGACGGCCTTTCCTGGCAGAACCTCAATCAGTTGCTGTTTTTCGGTGAGCGGACAAAGCTGGACACGCCGGGCGTCGAGGCCTTGCTCTCGACCCGCGGGTTTGCGCCTGTACGCTCCGCCAATGTGACCTACGCCGATGCGGCACCGGCCGCGGACGAAAGCGAACGCTCAGGGTCCGTCTACCTCAATGCCAACACGGCACCGGCCGTGAGCCTCACCAGGGCCGCAAACGGCTCCTCGTTCCTGCACCGCTTGTCCGCCAACCCGACGGACGCGGCCGGGCTGGCCCGTTACGACCGCATGAACCGCAAAGTGCGCCTGGACGCCTGGCTGGGGCTGCCCTGCGATCAGGTGGACGCCTTGCTGGTGGCCGCGATCAATGCCCAAGTGCGTGGGGGCGGCAAGGACGACCCCTGGTGGATCTCGGAAAACGTGGTGCATGCGCTGGGGCTGTTTCAGTCGTTGCGTGAGCGCTATGGCTGTACGGCGCCGGACTTTGCGGCGTTCATCGATGCGATGGGGATCTATGGCCGGGGAGAGGCCGCCTCTCACTTCGATCAGGTGTTCAATCGCCAGAGCGACTACCGCCGGCCCCTGCAGCTCGATGGCTTGCCCTTTGCGGTGCTGCCCGTCGAGGGGGGCACCGATTTGACGGTCAGCCAACTGTGCAACGGATTGGGCATCGATCCGCTGACCTACGGCTATCTGGCCGTGGCCATTGCCCAGGCCCGCGGGGCGGGCGATACCCTGGCGCGCAGCCCGGCGGTCGTGTCGGCGTTCTACCGTCTGGTGAGGCTGCCCAGGCTGTTGGGCATCACGCCGGTCGAAGGTCTGCTGATGCTGAACGCGCTGGGCGGCGAGGAATGGGTCAACGGCCTGGCGGGCGATCCCTGGATCAGCACGGGGGGGGAGGCGCCGAGCGTGCTGAACCTCATCCACGCCTTGCATGCCTGTGTGCAGTGGTGCCGTGACCGCGACCTGCCGGTGCTGTGGATGCTGCAGCAGGCTGCTGCGCCGCAGCCGTCGAGCGCGGTGTCCGATGCGCAGCGGCAACTGTTCGACAAGGTGGTCAGCCTGCTGCCGGCAGCCCTGTTTTCCAACAACGGGCTCTTGATGGCCGGTGTGCCGCCGCTGCCGGCGGCCGACTGGCTCGGATTGCTGGGGGCGCTGGCGGACGGCGACGGTCTGGTGCTGCCATTCCCGGGAACGGAGGAGGAGTACCTTACAAAGGCCCGCGAGGCGTTGGACCATGCGGTCACCGACGGTCTGGGCGAGATCGGCGCCGACGCCCGGGCGGTCATCGTCGAGCAGATGCTGGGGGTTCTCCTGCAGGCCAGGCAGGCGCAGGTGGCGCTGGTTCAGCATGCGGTGGCGGTGTACGCCACGCTTGAGGAGGCGCAGGTCCTGCCGGTGCTGGAATGGGCGGACGTCTCGGTTCACGGGTTTCTGCGCCAGGTGCGCGACCGGATCGCGGTGATGGAGGATCCGGTGCGCGGACTCAATGAGTCGCCGGATCCCTTGCTCGCCCTGCTGGCCGACATCCAGCGCCGCAGCGAGGTCGTGGCGAAGCTGGGCCTGAGTGTCGCCCTGCTGCGCGATTATCTGGCATACGGCCACAAGGCCTGGCTCAACCAGGACGACCGGCACGTGCTTTCGGTCAGGACGCTCTATTACCTCACATTGCTCAGCCGGGCCTTTGCGATGGGCGAGCAGCCTGAACAGAAGCTGCTCGACTATCTGTGGCAGGTCAATCATTTGCCTGACGTTACGGGCGATGCGTTGTGGCTGGCGCAGCAGGCCGCGTCGATCAGGCTGGCCGAGTTCTTTGGCTGGAGCCTTCAGGACGTTCGCGAGTGCGTCAGTCGAATCGATCCGTCGGGCCTCAAGGTGCTCAAGAATCTGGTTCAGCTGGATGTGCTGATGCGGGTGCGTGCGCTGTCGGCCGACAGCGGTATGGACGCCTTGACCATCTTTATGATCGGACGCCTGCCCGAAGAGTTGGACACCCAGGCCTATGCCGATGCCGCCGAACACGCGTTGCTGAGCCTCACGGAGAGCCGTGCCCCGGCGGGGCGCGTCGCCGGAGGGGTGAAGGAACTCGTGCAGATGAGCTGCGTCGCCGACAAGACTGAGGCCGTCGCCAACAAGCCGGGCGAAAGGATCAGGTTCACGGTGACGCTCAAGAGGGCCGACGGCCGGCCCTTGAGCGGGGTCATGGTGCACTGGCGGGCGGCCTTGGGCAGCGTGGCCGCACAAGCCACCGGAACGGACGGGACGGTCAAGGCGGACTATCTGCCGGGCAAGGTGACGGGCACCGATACGCCGGCCTATTGGCTGGACCTGTTCGACGAACAGCTGGCCCCCACCGTCCAGGTCACGTTCGAGACGGCCTCGCTGCAGTTCCCGGCCCCGCTCAAGTCGCCGGTGCCGTTGGACACTGTGGAGCCCGGCGGTGAAGCGCAACTGTATGCCGTGCTCATGGACGCCTACGGCAATCCGGGCGCCAACAGCCTGGTGCAGTGGTTCGCTGAGCCGCAGGAAGAGGGCGGTCAAGCCGTCATCCGGCCCCGGCAGACCTTCACCGATCCGCAGGGGCTTGTGCGGGTGTTCGTCGCCAGCCCGACCGGCGGCACCTTCACCTTCAGCGTGCTCAGCGAGGCCAGCGAAAAGAGAACCTACTTCGACCCCATCATGTTTGCCGCCCCGACGGGCTCTGCATGACTTGGCCGGTCGAGCGAGTGTGTCTGGACGGATCATCGCTGCAGGAGAATGGCTCATGGAACAGGACACGATGGCTGCGTTGCAGGAAAAACGGCGTGCTGCGCTGGTGGAGTACTGCATCGGCCAGGTCAACGGCGCCGACGGGCGGGATTACGGCTTTCTGCGCACGCCGGCCGACCTGTTCGAGCTGCTGCGCATGGATCCGCTGGACAGCTATGCGGTACAGAGTTCCTGGGTGGCCGAAGCGACCAGTTGCGCCCAGCAGTACATCCATGCGGTGTACCGCAAGCTGGAGCCCGGGTTCAGCGAGCATCAGTTCGACAAGGACGATGTGGCGACCTGGGCGCTCTACGGCAACTACCCGGACTGGGCGGCGCTGCAGTTGATCGAGCTTTATCCGGAGAACTTCATCAACCCGTTCGTGCGCCGGCGCAAGACCAGCCTGTTCAAGACCCTGGAAAACGACCTCAACCAGACGCGCCTGGGCACCGACAGCGTGCAGGCGGCGCTGCGCGATTACCTGCAGGCCTTCGAGCAGACCTGCAACCTCGATGTCGTCAGCGGTTACATGGACTACAGGGCCGGCGGTTCCCCCGCGAAAGCGGACTACTACTTCATCGGCCGTCAGAGAACGGCGCCGTTCCAGTATTTCTGGCGCAAGGCGCAGGTCGAGCTGTCGCCGAGCTGCACCGCCATCAATCCGGCCGCGTGGGGGGAATGGCAACCGGTGGACATTCCCGTCGAGGCCAAGGTGCTGGATATGCGCCCGGTGTTCTGGAGCGGGCGCCTGTGCCTGGTCTGGGCCCAGTGGCGCGACAAGGTCGAGGGGCGGACGGCGGACGAGTACCTGCCGCACAGGCTGGACATCCGATTGGCCTTCATGACGCAGAACGGCCAGTGGACGGCGCCGATGGGCCTGGCCGGGCGCGAATTCGATGAGGACCTGTCCGCGGACTGCCGGCTGGTGGTGACCGTGTGGGCCGACCGTCACCACCCCAAGGGCAAGCTGGGGGTGCTGCTGACGAACGGGAAGAGCGACGCGGACTCGTTGCGGGAGGCCGCCGTGCGTGACGTGCTGATGCGGCCCGTGGCGGGCGATGACGCCAGTTGGCTGGAGCATGCGGCCAATCATCGGTTCTCGGATGCCCGGGTGGTGCAGCACCCGTTGCTGAACCAGCCGACCGTGGTGCCCACCGTGGTAACGGCCACCGACCTGACGCCCTTTCTGGACGTGCAGGCGCTGGCGTTCCGCGTCGGCGAAGCGGACTGGCTGGTGATCCAGGGGCTTTGCCGGGCGACGGGGCTGAGCGGGAATCCGGTGACGCTGAAGTTCGATCTGGTCAATGAAGCGGCGGGCGATCCTGCGCCTATCGAAAAGAGCTTTCCGCTCGCCGGAGGCTGGAGCACGGACTGGCAGGTCTTCAAGCGCGCCAAGGGCTCGTTCGCCCAACCGGTGACCTTCACTTGGGGGGCCGGCACGGTCATCCACAAGAAATTTGATCTGACCCTCCTCAACGTTACGGGCTTCATGCCGGCGATCCTGCTGAAAAACACCTTGGATGCCGCGCAGTTCCTCTCCCTGCGGCAACCGGAGCTGGCCCTCAAGTTCGCCCGCCTGAACTCGCTGTTCGGGCCTGAGCTGGTGCAGCGTTCCAATGTGTCCGTCGATGCGGTGCTGGACTGGGACACGCAGTTTCTCGACGAGCCGCCGCCCGAGTCGGGCCCGATCACTGAGCTCAACGGCGCGTTCGACGGCGCCAATGGCCTGTTTTTCTGGGAGCTGTTCTTCCATCTGCCGCACCTGGTGGCGACGCGGCTGCGCGCCGAGGACCGGTTCAGCCAGGCGCAGGACTGGCTGCATTACCTGTTCGATCCGCAGGCAGCGGCCGACCCTGAGGATCCGCCGCCGGCCAATCCTAAGCCGCAGTATTGGCGTTGCCGGCCTTTGGTGAAGCCCGGCAACCCGGGGTGCGAGAGCCTGGATCCGACCGACCCCGACGCCATCGGTTACGCGGCGCCCAGGCACTTTCAGATTCTGGTGTTCACCGAGTACGTCAGCAACCTGATGGCCTGGGGCGACTGGCACTACCGCCAGCTCACCCGTGACAGCCTGGTGGCGGCGAAGCTGTGCTACGTGCAGGCCGAGTTCCTGATGGGCAAGGCGCCTTCGGCGCGTACGACGAACCAATGGCGGACCGACACGGTCGCCAACCTGTTGGGCAGGAGCGCATCGCGCCCGGCGCTCGAGCGGTTCGAGCGGGAACTGGACTTCAGCCTCGCCCAGATCCCTGCCGGCAGCGATGCCGTGCCCCGGCTCGGGCTGCTGGCCAATGAGCCTTTCGAGACGCCGATCAATCAGCCGTTGCTCGACTTGTTCGCCTTGCCGGGCCAGCGGCTGTTCAACCTGCGCAACAACTTGACCCTCGACGGCAAACCGCTGCAGATCCCGCTGTTCAGCCCGCCCACGGACCCGAACCAGTTGCTGCGTGACCTGGCGAACGGGGGCGCCGGAGCGCCGCGGCCCATGGGCGGACGGCTGGCGGTGGGGGCGTTCCGCTGGCGGGTGACCTTCGAGGCCGCCCTGCGTGCCGTGCAGACCTTGCAGGAGTTCGGCAATCAGGTGCTGCGTTTCCTTGAGCAGCGCGACCGCTGCGAGCAAGAGGATCTGCAGCAAAGCCATCTGATCGAACTGGGCGCCTATGCCCAGACCGTGCAGGAACAGAGCATCAGCCAACAGGAGGCTGGCGTTGCCGCCCTGGTCCGCAGCCGGGCCGTCGCCCAGGAGCGGGCCGACGCCTATGCGCAACGGCACGCCGAGAACGTCACGGCGGTCGAGTACGACGTCATGGAAAGCCTGCATCTCTCGAAAGTCCTGGCGTTGGCCTCGTCGAGCATCAAGCCTGCCGCGGCGGCCGTGGCGGCCGTTCCCAACATCTTCGGCCTGGCCAATGGCGGGCACCGCGCCGATGCGTTGCTCGATGCCGTGAGTTTCGGGCTGGGCGTCGCCGCCCAGGTGAGGCAGATCGACGCCGACAAGCAGGCGGCCACCGAAGGCTACCGCCGCCGCCGTGAGGAGTGGGCGCTGCTGCGGGATCAGGCGTTGGCGGAAGTGCTCGCCATCGATGAGCAGATCACCGCGCAGACCCACGCCGTGCCGGCGGCGAAGGCCGGCCTGCAACAGACGCTGCGGGCCAACGGCCAGGCCCGGACGGTCTATGACTTCCTGAAAAAGCGCGCGGGCAACGCCGAGCTGTACGGCTGGCTGCTCGGCCAGCTCAAGGCCTTGCACTACCAGGCCTACGACGCTGTGGTCAGCCTGTGCCTCAACGCCCAGGCGTCGCTCAGCGCCGAAACCGGCGATTACGACTCGGTCATTCCCTTGCCGCAGGTCTGGCTCGACAACCGTCACGGCCTGACGGCGGGCGAGCACTTGCGCGGTCACCTGTTGCGCATGGAGCGCGAATACCTGCAACGGCACGAGCGCCGGCTGGAGTTGGTCAAGACGGTCTCTCTGCGCAGACTGTTCGACGACCGCGTCGAGCCCCAACAGGGACTCGACGGCTGGCAGGCCGCGCTGCAGCAACTGCTGGACACCGGGACGCTGGAGTTCCGACTCACCCAATTGCTGTTCGACCGCGACCACCCGGGGCATTACTGCCGGCAGATCGGTTCGCTTGAGGTGGATCTGCCGGTGCTGGCCGGGCCCTACGAAGACGTCCGTGCCACGTTGCTGCAGGTCGGCAGCATGACCGCGACCAAGGCCAACGTCCAGTCGGTGAAGTATCTGCACAATCCCCAGCAAGGCGTCGCGCCCGCCGATGTGCAGGTCAACCTGCGCAGCGGCCAGCAGATCGCCCTGTCGCTGGGCATCGCGGCCAACGGCATGCACGGAACCAAGGCGGACGAGGGCTTGCTCAACCCCTTCGAGTGCACGGGTGCGGTGTCCGCCTGGCGCCTGACGTTCCCGTGGCCGAAAAAGGAACCGCAGGTGTCCATGCTCGGTTCGCTGACCGACATCATCGTGCGCATCCGCTACACCGCCAGGGCAGGGGAACCGACGTTCCTGCGTACCGTGCAGGACATGGTGACCCAGCTCGAAGGCGCCACCGGCAACATCACTGCCGAAGAGGCACGCGGCCATGAATGAGTCAGGCGTTCAGGCGAACCAGAGCCTGGTGCTCAACGGGGCGTTCACCGAAGCGTTCACCCATTGGCGCAAAGGGTCGCTCAACCCGGACTGGCTGGCGATTGAAGCGGAGGCGTATCAGGAAGACGTGATCCGTCTCCTGGCGGCCGGCAACCAGTCGTCGGTGAGCCAGGCCCTGTCGGCGCCCAAGACGCCTTCCCCTGGCGCACGCTATGTCTTGAGCTTTCTGTGCGAGACGCGGCACGCCGAAGCCGGGTGGCTGCGGGTCGGCATTCAGGGGCGTCCTGAGCGACTGGAGATTGCGCTGTTGCCGGGTGCGTCGCGCGACATCGAGGCGGATCGGGCGCGCCTGGCCGCCGGACAGCCGCTGGAGTTCCGGCCGCGCGAGTACCGCGAGGAACTGGCGCTGCCGTTCAGCGGCCAGGACACGCTGGTGGTCGAGGTGCAGAGTCCGGCCAACGCGCCCGGCGACTACCTGTCGAAAATCTGCATCACCCGTATCCGGCTTGAGGTGCACCTGGAGCCGGCGACGATGGTTTCGCTGATCCTCGATGAACAACCGCTGGCGCCTCTGCAAACAGTCTATCTGTGCAAGGGCGCCACGGCGGGCCTGGCCCACCGATTGGGCTTCAACGTGGCGCCGGACAGTGCCTGGCACACCACCCGGGCGGCGCTGACCAGCGACGACAATCCGCAGCAAGCGGTCGTGGCCAGGCCCGTCTGGGGTGAGGACCAACCGCTGGACCTGCCCTGGATCCTCGATTGCCCGGTTATCGGCGAAGACGGGGCCGAGTTGTTCACCGTCAACCTGGTCAACCAGTACACCGCCGATCCCTATCCGCTCACGGTGTCGCTGGGGCATCACCGCCTGGTGTTCCTCGGCAAGCTGGAGGCGGCCCATTTCCCGGTGCTGGCGCTCAAGCAGAGCGTCCGGCTGGGTGTGCAGGTGGCGTCGCACTACACCGGCCAGCCATTGGGCGGGCGGACGGTGACCTGGCGGGTGGCGGGGCAGACGCTTGCGGCCGCGGACTCGGATCCGCAGGGCTGGGCCTGGTTCGATTACCTGCCCACCGCCGCGGGGGATTTCACCGTAACGGCCTCGGTGGACAGCCCCTACTACGCCAGCGGTGCGATCAGCGCCCTGTTTGAGGTGCGGGTGCTGGCGACGGATCCGTGGAGCGATGCATTGGCAGTGGTCGAAGACGCGGCACTGCCCTGGGCGCAGAGCACCGGCTATCCCAACCGAGGTACGGATTATCCGCTCAGGGTGCGGTTGCCTGCGGGGAGCCCGATGCTCGGGACAGAGGTTTCATTGCATTGGAGCGGAGATTCGCACGAACAGCTGGGTGTGGGCATCAGCCCGGCGCTCGGACAGCCGCAGCCCGTCGAAAGCACACACATCGACTGGACGCTGTCGAGCGAAGACCGGCTGGACGGGCAGTTCAGCCTGACACTGGCCTGCACGAAGCTGCTGCACCCTTCACCGGCCAAACCCATGTCGCTGGCGCGCAATGTGGTGCGGATCGGCGAGGTGCGCGAAGCCGACCGGTCTCCGGTGGTGGACGAGGGCGAAAGCGTGCTGCTGCGGGTCCAGGTGATTCACGTGGTCGCCAGCGGCGACGGTGACCCGGTGAGCAATGCACAGGTGGATTGGGTGACGCCCGAAGGCACGGTTTCGACCCGCTCGGGGGCGGGAGGCTGGGCGAGCATGCTGTACCGTCCGGCGAGGGCCGGCGACCTGGTGGTGACGGCCCGGGTCAGGGCCCACGCCGAAGCCGTTGCCGTGGAGCGGCCGTTTGCCGTGAAGGCACTGGCGACCAGCCCGTGGAAAGACCGGATCAGGATCCTGTTCGATGGGCGCGACGTGGATCTGGTCGGCACGGGGTTGCTGTGCCGGCGCGGCGGTGCGCATGTGCTGAAGATCCTGCCGGTGGCGGGCAGTCCGTTCATCGGGCAATCCGTCACGCTGGACTGGCGCGCGGGCGATCCGGGCATCGGGCTGAGCGTCAGCGGGCTCGGCAGCGGCAGGATCCTGACCGCCGCAGGGCTCGAATGGACGTTCAGTTCCTCGGCGCCGCAGAGCTTCAGCGCATTGTTTGCCCTGCAACTGTCCACCGGCATCGCCGCGTCGCCCAGGGAACTGATCGGGCGACTGATCGCGGCGGACCTGGCGGACGAACTGACGGTGATGCTCGATCAGGTGACGCAGCCGCCGGCGGGGCAACCTTTCTATCCGTGCCTGGGGGCCCGGCATGCCATCAGGTATTTGCCCAATCCCCTGAGCCCGCTGGTGGGCCTGCAGAGCCGGCTGGTGTGGCAGGGAACCCCCGCCGACGACTTGCAGGCCGGGGTCGAGCCGCCCCCGGACCGTGCGCAGCCGATCGAGGACGGCGGTGTGGCCTGGACGCTGGACTTCACGTCGAGCCCGACGGCCGGGGACTTTTCCCTGGCCCTGGCGCTGCCGGCGTTGGGCGTGGCATTGCAGGCGGACGCGATGCATCTGGGGCACAACCGGCTGCGTATCGCAAACCGTCGTGATACGGCCGTCGATCCGGTGGTCGGTCAGGACCGGGCCTGGCTCTGGGTGCAGGTCGAATCGGTGTTCACCGGCCAGCCTGTGGCGCAGGCCCCCGTGGACTGGAGCGCTCAGGGTGAGGTGGCCAGCCGGACCTGCGACGAGACCGGCTGGAGCGGGTTCGGGTTCGCGCCGGTCCTGGCCGGCGAGCACACGGTCGAGGCGCAGGTGCTGAGCCGTTTCGACGGTTTTCAGGAGCGGCGTCCGTTCCCGGTGACGGCATTGGCGGACGATCCTTGGCGCAGCGTGCAGGTTCGCTTCGATGGCCAGCCTGCCAGCCGTTGGGGCGAGCAGACGTTCTTCCCGCGGCGCAAGGGCGAGCACCGGATCGAAGTGCTGGCCGAGGCGGGCAGCCCGTTGCTGGAGCGCAGCCTGACCCTGGGCCTGACGGGCACCGGTTCCGCCGAACTGGGCCTGCAGTTCCAGGCACCGGGGCTCGGGGCGCCGCGCCTGTTCTCCGGCATCGGCCTGCATTACCTGCTCAGGTGCGGCGATCTCAAGGACGGTGGCTTCGCCTTGCGCCTTGGGGCCGAGCGCTTGGCGAGCCTGTCGCCGGCCAATGCGATGTCGTTGGGGGAGGGTGCGCAGGTCATGGAGATCGAGGGGACGGGCCGTACCCGTCAGGTGCTCGACTGGGGAGAGGAACTGGTCGAGCAGGTGAGGGTGATTGCGTCTACCACGGGCAAGCCGATGGTCGGGGCGACGGTTGCCTGGGAACATCCGGACCTGGAGGGCGTGACCAGTCAGACTGATTTCTACGGAGTGGCCAAGGTTCGTTTCAGGCCGCATACGACTGGCACATCCGTGTTGGTGGCAACGGTGGGCTCGGTGTCGGTCGAGTTGGCGTTTACGCTCAATGAGCCCCGTGAAATCAGTGAGCTGTATGAGCCGGACGGCCCGCAACCGCTACCCGACAGATCCGGAGTCCTTGCCCGAGCCGTGGTGCTTTCGGCGTTTACGGGGTTGCCGCTGGCTGGGGTCGAGGTTTGGTGGGACTTCTCGGGGCACTTTGTTTCAACGTCGCTGACCGATGCTGAAGGCATTGCGCAACTGGCCTTTACGTATCCCGAACAAGGTGTATTGGGCGCTACCGTGAAGGGTGGACTGGGAGGCTGGGACTACACGCATATTCTGTTCGACAGAAAGGTGCCGACGATCACGTCGTTGACCAGTCCGGATCAGGATGTCGGGTTGGGCAGGAAGGCGCTGGCGCAAGTGACGGTGGCTTCCGCCCTGGACGGGCTACCCATCGGCGGCGTCAACGTGGAATGGAGCTTCCCGGGAGTGACGCTGCCGTCCACCTTCACGAACCCGGACGGACGATCACTGATCGAGTTCGTCCCTCCAGCGCTCGGCAAGTATTCTTTGCAGGCAACGATTGACGTGACCAAGCCTCATTCGCTGGATTTCAACATTGTCGAATCGGCTACGTTGCCTCAGATCTACACCATCGGAAAACTGCACGGACAGAGCCTGATCGGTGCGCAAGCGCATTGCTATGTCCTCGTCCGAAATCCCGCAGGTCTGCCCATAGAGGGAGAGGAAGTCTTCTGGAGTTTTCCGAAGGCCAGAGTGGTTTCCACGATTGCCGATTCATCAGGACGTGCTGAGGTGAAGTTCGTTCTGCATAACCGGGGAACGTTAGTCGCACGTGTTCGGGGAGGCTCCGATCTCGCCCTTCCGTTGTAACGTTACTCAGCCCTGTCGTTGAGCCGGGTCAAAACGACCCGGCGCGCTTGTACTTCAAGTAGCGGGTCACCAGATCGGTTCCCAGCTCCTCAGGCCGTAGGTTCAGCATCGCCACCCCATGAGCCCCCAACCGCTCATGACATTCTGCCCGTGCATTGAGAAAGTCCACCGTGCCGCAGTAGGCCAACGCTTCATCGAGGGTCTGCACCGGCGAGCTGCGTATCCGATCAAGCGTTGCCTCGCGCAGGCTGGCCACCAGCACCTGATGTTGTTGGCTCAAATGTTTGACCGCCACGAGCAGATCATCGTCATCCTCATCGCGCAGGTTGGTCACCAGCACCACCAGGGCCCGACGCTTCTGCCGTGTCAGCAGTTTCCGGGCAGCGCTCTGGTAATCCGCCGAGCGCTGACCGCTTTCAAGGTCATAGGCGGCGTTGAGCAACACATTGAGTTGTCCGGGCCCCTTGATCGGCGCGAGGTAGCGTTCCTGCTCGCCTGCAAACGTGCACAACCCCACCGCATCCCCCTGGCGCAACGCCACATAGCTGAGCAGCAGGCACGCATTCAACGCATGGTCGAAATGTGACAGCTCATCGTCCTGGCTGCGCATGCGCCGCCCGCAATCGAGCAGGAACATGATCTGCTGATCGCGCTCATCCTGGTACTCGCGGGCGATCGGCGTGCGCTGGCGGGCGGTGGCTTTCCAGTCGATCTGGCGCAGGCTGTCGCCTTCGCGGAATTCGCGCAACTGGTGGAATTCCAGGCCTTGCCCGCGCCGTTGCCGCTGACGCACGCCGAGCTGGCTGAGCCAGTTGTCCACCGCCAGCAGTTGCCCGCCGTAGAGCCGGGCGAAGTCGGGGTAGACCCGGGTGTTGTCCATCACGGACAACAGGCGTTTGCCTGACCACAGGCCCAAGGGGCTCGGCAGGTTGACCTCGCAATGCTCGAAGCGGAAGTGGCCGCGCTTGAGCGGCCGCACGCGATAACCGACCTGGCTGGCTTGGCCCGGCTGCAGTTCGACCGTCAGCGGCAGGTGCTCGAAGTCAAGGCCGTCCGGCACATGGTCGAACAGTCGGATGCGCAACGGTTCGGCAAAGTCGTGACCGACCGTAAGGCTCACCTCGCCCCAGCGGCCGAGCGCCAGGCTGCCCGGTACTTGCCGCTGCACCCGGGGCAAGGGCAGGCGCTGGAGACGGAGGGCATCCAGGACCGCCAAGGCCAGCAATGCCAGGAGCATGCCCCAGTTGACCGCTTGCAGGCTGGGTGGCGTGTCGATGTCCAACGCACTCAGGCTGCCCAGCAGGACACCCAGGGCCAGCAGGGCCGACAGCCAGACCAGCAGCCGTTTCGACGGTTTCACGGTTGCGTCCCCCTTGTGGTGAGGGGCGGCGTCATTGGCGCGGCGCCGGCACTTGGTCGAGCAGTTGCTGGAGCACCTGATCCACTTGCAGGCCTTCGATGTCCAGCTCCGGGGTGATGCGCACCCGATGGCGCAGCACCGCCAGCGCACAGCCCTTGATGTCATCCGGGATCACGAACTCGGCGCCGCGCAGGACGGCACGGGCCCGGGCGCAGCGCACCAGCGCAATGGAGGCCCGGGGGCCGGCGCCGAGGCTCAGACCCGGCCAGCTGCGGGTACTGCGGGCCAGGCGCACGGCATAGTCGAGCACCTGGTCGTCCAGCGGCAGGTCGCTGGCGATGCGTTGCAGGGCCTGGACGTCCTTGGCCTGCAGCACCGTGCGCAGCGGCTGCACGTCGAGCATGTCGGCACGGCTGGAGCGGGTGACCTGTCGCACCATGTCCAGTTCCTGGTCGGCGTCCGGGTAGTCCATGCGCACCTTGAGCATGAACCGGTCGAGTTCGGCTTCGGGCAGCGGGTAGGTGCCTTCCTGCTCGATCGGGTTCTGGGTGGCCAGCACCATGAACGGTTGCGCGATGGGCAGGGCCCGCCCTTCGAGGGTGACCTGGCGCTCCTGCATGGCCTCCAGCAGGGCGGCCTGGGTCTTGGCCGGCGCACGGTTGATCTCGTCGGCCAGCAGCAGGTGAGTGAACAGCGGCCCCTTACGCAGCTTGAACTGTTCGGTCTGCAGGTCGTACACCGCGTGACCGGTGACGTCGCTGGGCATCAGGTCCGGGGTGAACTGGATGCGCGCGAACTCGCCGCCGAACGTCTTGGCCAGGGCCCGGACCAGCAGGGTCTTGCCGAGCCCCGGCACGCCTTCGAGCAAGACGTGGCCGCCGGCGATCAGGGCGGTAAGCACGTCGTCGATCACGCTGTCCTGGCCGATCAGGGCCTTCTGCAGTTCGTTGCGCACCGCCTGGGCCAACTGGGTGGCCCGCTGGCGTTGCTGGGCGGCATGGCTGGCGGCGCCGGGCTCGGTCTGTTCGTTCATAGGGCGTTCCTCAAGGATTGCAGGTGGGCGACCTGCCGGCTGAATTCGGCGCCGGACAGGCGCTGCTTGCGCACCGGGCTCAGGGCCTGGCTGATGGCGCGGGTCGGCTGCCGGGTCAGGCGCGACAGCGCCAGCCATTGCTCGGCCACGTTCAATTGATCGAAGCCCGGATGGCGCCGTCGGGCCCGGCGCAGCACATCCTGCTGCAGGGCTTGCAGCAATGTCCGCTGCCCGTTGTGGCGCAGGATGAAACCGGCGCTGGCGCGCAGATGCTCCTGCAATTGCCGGCGTCCGCCGGGGGCGGGCGCAACGACCGGCCCGTGACGGACGCCGGCGTGCCACAGCCACAAGAGGATCAGGGCCGTCAGGGCCACGATGGCTTGCGGAAAGTGGCGCCAGAGCAGGGTCGGCAGGCCGTCGCGGGCCGTGTTGAACAGCAGGGTCACCGAGGTGTCGGCGCTCAGGTACCAGAGCAGCCAGGCGTTGTCGTGCCGGGCGATGTCCGGGGTCTTCCAGAGTTCGGCATCGGTGACCACGGTGATCGTGCCGACGCCGTAGGGCAGTTGCATCATGTGGGTGGCCCTGCCGCTGTTGGCCCAGGCCTGGGCCAGGTTCTTCGGGTCTTCAAGGTGAAAGTCGGTGTCGAAGCCGACGTAGGCCGGGGCGTCTTCGTCTTCCAGGTACAGCTTGGTCAAATTGGGGTAGGGATCGTCCGCCGCGTCCGGCGCAGGCTCCTTGAGATCCTTGCTCAGCGACTGGTGAAGCTGCACACGGTCGAGCAACAGGTCGTTGCTTTGGCCGCTGCGTTCGTCCCACAGCGATTCGGCGACGAACACCAGCCGTCCGCCGGCACGGGCCCAGTTGAGCGTTTGCTCGACCTGCCGCGGCGTCATGTTCGAACGGTCGCCGAACAGCAGCAGTGTGTGCCGGCGCGGGTCGATGCCGGGCAACGCATCCAGGCTTTCGGCATGGGTGACGGACAGGCCGCGCCCGCGCAGGAACAGCTCCGCCGCCAGGTAAGGATTGGCCTGCGCGGCGGGAGAGGGGCCGTGGTCGATCACGCTCTGGTAGGGTTCGGCCTTGAGGTACAGCAAGAGGCACAGCGCGCCCAGCAGGGCGACGGCCAAGGCAGCGGCCAGCCTGACCGCGGGCCGGTTCAATGCGCCGCTCCCGGGCCGAACAGGGTGCGCCAGCCGTCGCACAGTTCCTGTTGCAGGTGCGCGGCGGGCAACCGGTGCCCGTAGGCCATGTTCTGCCAGTGCCCGGTCAGGCTGCGGCTGAACGCAAGCAGTTCCGGGCGCTGCAACCGCTCGATCTGCGCCAGCACCTGGTGTTCGGTGTCGGCGGGTTTGAGCGTCAGGCCGAAGTCGTGCAGCAGATGGCTGAGCAGCGCCCGGTAGAGCAGGCCCAACGCCGCCCGGGGTTGGCTGGCCCAGAGCTGTTCGGCGCTGGCGGCGATGTCGTCGGGCAGCGTTTCCCGGTTCAGGTCGAGGCCGAAGGCCTGCTGCGGCGCGGGGCGGTGCGGGCGTGACGGCCTCTTCGGACGACGGCCGGCGAATGCCTGCAGCCAATCGCGGTAGCGCCAGATCAGCCAGCCGAGCGCGGCCGACAAGGCGCCCCACAACAGCACTTCGATCAATTGCGCAAGGCCGTCGAAATGCCGGCTGTCGAGCCAGTCGAACAGCGTTTCCAGCCATTGCGGCACGCCGCCTTCGTGGGTTTTCTCTGACTGTTCGGGATCGTCGCCGAAGCGGTAGCGGGTGACGGTTTCCGGGTTCTTGAACGGCGGTTGCTCCAGCAATGCCTTGATGTCGTCGCGGGAGGCCTGGCTGGTGAGGGGTTGGTGCAGCAGGCGCGGCGCCTGCGGGGCGTCGGCCGGTTCCGCCGCCCAGGCGGTCGGCGGGGCGGACCACAGCAAGGCGAACGCCAGCAGCAGGACCGGCGCGACGCCGCTCAGGCGCTGGCGCAGGCGGCGGAACACCAGTTCGATGTCCCAGGCCTCCAGCACGGTGCGCCGGTTCAGGTAAAGGCTGAAGCCGCAGGCCACGTAGACCGGCTCCCATACCACCAGCACCAAGGCGTAGAAGGCGTTGGTCAGGTGTTCCAGCCAAAGCCAGTCCTGATCGGCGGCCAGGATCAGGCTCTGCCAGTCCCAATCGGTTTCTATTTGTTGCGGCAGCAGCAGGTAGAACAGCACCATCAGACCGATCCACAGCGCCGTTTCGAGATGGACGCCGATGATCGTCAGCCACTGCGCCGCCCCGGCATTGCGTTGCAGCAGCACCCGCAGACGCTGCTGGCGCGCGCTGCCGGACAGGCCTTCGAGCTGCACCACCGGCAGCAGGAAGCTGCGGCTCAGGCTCAGGCGGCGCCAGGTCAGGCTGGCGAGCAACTGCGGCTTGAGCAGGCGCGGCCATTCCCGCAGCGTCTGTCTCAGGGTCGGCGTTTCACCGAACAGGGCCCTGGAGAGGATATACAGCGGCAAGCGTTCGTAGGCCGGCTTCAGCCACCAGAAGATGAACAGGGCCAGCGACGGCGAACGCCACAGCGACAGGCTCAGCAGGGCGAACAAAGGCAAGGTGACGAGGGCCCAACTGGTCATCAGCAGGCGCCGGTGCCGCTGGCTCATCAGCACGCCCAGATCCATGGCTTCCCAGGTCGAGCGCGGACGGATCGCCACGGTGGCGTCACTCAGGCGCATGGCGGGCCTTTCCGGCAAACAGCAGATAGGCGGCCACCAAGACCCAAAGCCCTGCGCCGACCCCGTACTTGGTCAGCGGCGCCACGGTGGCGCGCGAGGACCAGTAGGCCTCGATGAAGGCCGCGATCAGCAGGAACAGCATGACCCCGCACACCAGCGACACGCTTTGGCGCGCCGCGTGCCTGAGCGCTTCGCCGCGGGGCAGGCGCCCGGGGGCGACCAAGGCCCAGCCCAGTTTCAGCCCCGCCGCCCCGGACAGCGCGATGGCCGTGAGCTCGAAGGCGCCGTGGCCGATCACGAACGACCAGAACGGCTGGCCGAAACCGATGGCGCTCAGGTGCCCGGCCACCGCACCGATGAACAGGCCGTTGTAGACCAGGTAGAAAACGCTGCCCAGCCCGAGCAGCAGCCCGCTGGCGAAGGTCTGGAAGGCGATGCCGATGTTGTGCATGACGTAATAGCCGAACATCACCCAGTCTTCGCTGGCCGCCCGTTCGGTCGGCCGCCCGAGATGACCGGCGGCCGGGTCGTACATGCTTTGCACCTCGCGCACCTGGTCGGCGGGAATCAGGGTGTACACCAGGTCCGGGAACAGCCGCACCAGCACGCCGAAGCCGATCAGGCTGGCGAAGAACAGCAGGGCGGCGGTCAGCACGAACCGCCATTCATCGCGCACCGTGCGGGGAAACCCGGCAAGGACGAACCCCGCCAGACCGGCGCCGGCCCGGCTGCGCTGGCGGTACAACTGCTGATGACCGCGCAGCGCCTGCTGCTGCAGCGAGTCGATCAGGAAACTGCTGTAGCCCCGCTCCTGCGCCAGGGCCAGGTGCTGGCAGAGCCGGCGGTAGGCCTTGGGGAAACCGGCCACCTGCGAGGTGTCCTTGCCACGCTCAAGGCGTTCGAGCGCCAGCGCGAAACGCTCCCATTCGGCCTTGTGGCGGTTTTCGAAGAGGTTCTGCTTCATGTCGGGCCCAGCAGGCCGCGGGCGATGCCGTTGAGCTCGCCGACCGCCTTCGGTGCGCTGATGTGCAGCGGCTGGGCGAGCAGGGCGGCGAGTTCGTTGACCCTTGCCGGCGACAGTTCGCCTTGGCGTTCGGCGAAACCGAGCACGGCACGTTGCTCGCTCAAGGTGAGGGACACCGGACAACGGCGGGGAACAGCCTCAGGCAATGACGGAGGTCGGGGCGGGGTTTCGCCGTAGACCACCAGCGTGCCGGCGGCGATGTCGCCCAGGCGTTTGAAGGTCGGGTGCTGCAGGCAACTGAGGGCGCCCAGGAAGTAGCCGAACGGCATCAGGTCGACGACGCGCAGCAGGTTGCGCAGCAGCGAGGCCGACCAGCCGACCGGCGTGCCGTCGTCGTGCACCACCCGCAGGCCCATCCACTGCTTGCCCGGCGACCGGCCCTGGCGCAGCACCTCGAACAGCACCATGTACCACCAGCTCACCCCGAACAGCAGGAGCGAGCCCAGGCCCATGCCGAGCCTGCCCAATGCCGCCAGCGCCATGAACAGGACGCCGAGCGCCGCT
The DNA here is from genome assembly GCF_002112745.1 of Pseudomonas sp. B7(2017). Lineage (NCBI taxonomy): Bacteria > Pseudomonadati > Pseudomonadota > Gammaproteobacteria > Pseudomonadales > Pseudomonadaceae > Pseudomonas > Pseudomonas sp. B7(2017). The sequence goes on from NZ_NEIP01000002.1 coordinate 269,277, forward strand.
CCCCGCAGGGCCAGGTCGATGGCGAATGCCACCGCGCGCACCGGCAGCCCTGCCGGGCGCAAAGGCAGGTCGATGCCTTCCGGCGTCTCGACCTGATGCCGGGTGTCCTGCGGCGTAACCAGCGGTGCTTTCCTTGGCGGTGCTGAAGGCTCGAACATGGGCTACCTGAGATGTCGCCGGATGGGGATACGAGTGCGTCCGATGCTAGCAGCCTCTTGGGGGAAAACGACATAACTATGTATTGCACACCGCGCCGCGAAATGTGCCTGAATGATGCCGCGCTGGTCGTGACGGCGGTCGAGCGCCTAGACTTCGCCGATCTTCAGTTCAGGAACACCCCGTGACTTCCATCTTCTGGTACGACTACGAGACCACCGGCATCAACCCGCGCAGCGACCGCCCGCTGCAGGTGGCCGGCATCCGCACCGACCACGCGCTCAACGAGATCGGCGAGCCGGTCAATCTCTATTGCCGGCCCAGCGACGACATCCTGCCGCATCCGGCGGCGTGCGCGATCACCGGCATCACGCCCGGCCGCCTGGCCAGCGACGGCCTGAGCGAAGCCGACTTCATGACCCGGGTGCATGCGCAACTGGCGGCGCCCGGCACCTGCGGCGCGGGCTACAACACTTTGCGCTTCGACGATGAAATGACCCGTTACAGCCTGTACCGCAACTTCTTCGATCCCTATGCCCGGGAATGGCAGGGCGGCAACAGCCGCTGGGACCTGATCGACGTGGTGCGCGCCGCCTATGCCTTGCGTCCTGACGGCCTGGAATGGCCCACCGACGACGAAGGGCGGGTGACGCTCAAGCTCGAACGCCTGACCGCCGCCAATGGCATCGATCACGGTCATGCCCACGAAGCGCTGTCGGACGTGCGCGCCACCATCGCCCTGGCGCGGCTGATCCGCGAGAAGCAGCCGAAACTGTATGACTGGCTGTTTCAACTGCGCAGCAAACAGAAGGTCATGGATCAGATCCGCCTGATGCAGCCGATGGTGCACATTTCCGGCCGCTTTTCGGCGGCGCGGCATTATGTGGGCGTGGTGTTGCCGTTGGCCTGGCATCCGCGCAACCGCAACGCGCTGATCGTCTGCGACCTGCACCTCGATCCGCAGGGGTTGCTGGATCTGGATGCCGACACCCTGCGCCGGCGCCTGTACACCCGGCGCGAAGACCTGGCCGAAGGCGAACTGCCGGTGCCGCTCAAGCAGATCCACATCAACCGCTGTCCGGTGGTGGCGCCGATGTCGGTATTGCGTGCCCAGGATCAACAACGGCTTGGCCTGGACATGGCGTTGTATCAGGCCCGTGCCTTGCGGCTAAGTGACGCACAGCAAGTTTGGAAAGATAAGATCCCGGCCATTTACGCCAGTGAGGAATTCACCCCGAGCGAAGATCCGGAACAACAGTTGTACGACGGATTTATCGGCGACCGGGATCGGCGTCTGTGTGAACAAGTGAGGGCGGCGGATCCTGCGCAATTGGCGCAGGAACAATGGCCTTTCGATGATGAACGTCTGCCGGAGTTGTTGTTTCGATATCGAGCGCGCAACTTTGCGCAGACGTTGAATTCCGAAGAACAACAACGCTGGACGGATTTCTGCCGGCAGCGGTTGTCGGACAGCGAGTGGGGGGCTCCCAATACCCTGACATCATTTGCCGAAGCCATGGGGCAATGGGCGCTTAGTGCGACGCCTGAGCAAAGTGCGGTGCTCGCGCAATGGCAGGATTATGTCCAGGTGTTGCGCAAACGTTTGAACCTGTGAATCCGGACAAGTCCCCATAAAATTGAAGGCATAAAAAAACGCCAGCGGATGCTGGCGTTTCTTCGTGTGTCGCGGACGTGTCTGCGACGGGGGTTGCAGCTTAGCCCAGCAGGGTGGACCAGCTCTCGACCACGTCACCGCCCCACTTGGCTTTCCACTCTTTCAGAGTCTTGTGGTTGCCGCCTTTGGTTTCGATGACTTCACCGTTGTGCGGATTCTTGTATTGTTTAACTTTGCGTGCACGCTTGGTGCCGGTAGTTTTGACTGCGCCGCCGCGTGGGGCCTTGGTTTTGGACTCTGGATCCAGCAGCGCGATGATGTCGCGCAGGGACTTGGAGTACTCGCCCATCAGGGCGCGCAGTTTGCCTTCGAATTCCAGTTCTTTTTGCAGTTTGTCGTCTTGCGACAGGTTCTGCAGACGGGCTTGCAGCTCTTTGATGGCTTCTTCGGTGGCGCGGTATTCGTTGATCAAGGACATGGTTACTACCTTATGTAGGAGTGCTGGGTGGCAGGGACAGTGCCGCAATAATAGTCAGGCTGTTTCATCAAGTAAACATTTAACCGGGTCATTTATTTGAATTAGTTTCGATGAAAAGGCCTGAATTGAATATTCGGTTAAATAATGTGATGCAGTCTTCAGCGATATTCACGGTCGTCCGTTCGCCCATGGCTTTTGCGCCTGCGCCCCTGACGGCAGGCGGTGGCGAGCGTCCCGTCCGCCCCGGAAACGGACCGGGCGGTCATCAATACTGCAGTTTTTGCGCACAGTCGCTAGAATGGCCGCCTTTGCGAAGTTCTGGAGTTTCCCCCTCATGCGCACCTTTCGGTTGGTGATTTCCTGCCCGGACCGCGTTGGCATCGTTGCCAAAGTCAGTAACTTTCTGGCGTCCCACAACGGCTGGATCACCGAAGCGAGCCACCACTCGGACAATCAGGTCGGCTGGTTCTTCATGCGTCACGAAATCCGTGCCGACTCCCTGCCGTTCGGCATCGAAACCCTGCGCGAGAAGTTCGCGCCGATCGCCGAAGAGTTCTCGATGGACTGGCGCATCACCGACACCGAGCAGAAAAAGCGCGTAGTGCTGATGGCCAGCCGCGAGTCCCACTGCCTGGCCGACCTGCTGCACCGCTGGCACAGCGATGAGCTGGACTGCGAGATCGCCTGCGTGATCTCCAACCACGACGACCTGCGCAGCATGGTCGAGTGGCACGGCATCCCTTACTACCACGTGCCGGTGAACCCGCAGGACAAACAGCCGGCCTTCGCCGAAGTCTCGCGCCTGGTTCGCCAGCACGAAGCCGACGTCGTGGTGCTGGCGCGCTACATGCAGATCCTGCCGCCGGAACTGTGCAGCGAGTACGCGCAGAAGGTCATCAACATCCACCACAGCTTCCTGCCGTCGTTCGTCGGCGCCAAGCCATACCACCAGGCTTCGCTGCGTGGCGTGAAGCTGATCGGCGCAACCTGCCACTACGTGACCGAAGAGCTGGACGCCGGCCCGATCATCGAGCAGGACGTGGTGCGCGTCAGCCACAGCGACAGCATCGAGGACATGGTGCGTTTCGGCCGTGACGTCGAGAAGATGGTGCTGGCCCGCGGCCTGCGCTATCACCTGGAAGACCGCGTGCTGGTGCACGGCAACAAGACCGTGGTGTTCTGACCGGCCCCAAAGGCATCGGTTGAAAAAGCAAGGGCTTGGGCGTTCAATCGTCCAGGCCCTTTTTTTTATCCGCAGAATCCGTTCGAACCCCGAGGAGATGCCATGAGCGATCCACTGGACAAAGCCACTTCAAAAGCGCCTGCGACGTTGGGGGAGGGGTGTCTGGCCCGCTACGACCCGGATGACATGGGCCCGGAGGACGGGACGGAGTTTCCCGGCGCGGCTGAGCTGTGGGAGCGGCTCAAGGATCAGGAGGAGAACGACGAGCCTGAGGGGGAGTCGGTGGAGCGTTAGCGCCGCAGTGGTTTGCGTTGCACCCTCACCTGACTGGCGGTGTTTGGGCTGACGCCATCGCCAGCAGGCTGGCTCCCACCGCTTTAGTGGGAGCGTTGGATCAGTCGCCAAAGATGTCGGTTGTTGCGGCCTCATCGCTGGCAAGCCAGCTCCCACAGGTTTTTGCGGCGTTTGCGGATTCTGTGTCCGCCGCAAAAACCGGTGGGAGCCAGCCTGCTGGCGATGACGGCAAACCAGCCCCCATCGGGGCCGGCAATCCCGCCGCGATCGCGAGCAGGCCGGTGAGGGCGCCTCAGATCCGGAAGGTGCCCACCAGATGCTTGAGCCGCGCCGCCTGCTGCTCCAGGTCCGAGCAGGCGCGCAGAGTGGCCTGCAGGTTTTCCACGCCTTCCTGGTTCAACGTGTTGATCTCGGTGATGTCGACGTTGATCGACTCCACCACGGCGGTCTGCTCTTCGGTCGCGGTGGCCACCGACTGGTTCATGCCGTCGATCTCGCCGATGCGCTGGGTCACGCTGCTCAGGCGTTCGCCGGCCTGGTTGGCGATCTCCACGCTGTCCTGACTGTGGCGCTGGCTGTCGCTCATGGTGCTGACGGATTCCCGGGCGCCGACCTGCAGTTCCTCGATCATGGTCTGCACCTGTTGCGCCGACTCCTGGGTGCGGTGCGCCAGGTTGCGCACTTCGTCGGCCACCACGGCGAAGCCGCGGCCCGCCTCGCCGGCACGGGCCGCTTCGATGGCGGCGTTGAGCGCCAGCAGGTTGGTCTGCTGGGAAATGCTGGTGATCACTTCCAGGATCTGGCCGATGTTCACGGTCTTGCTGTTGAGCGATTCGATATTGGTGCTCGACGCGCTGAGCATGCTCGACAATTGGTTCATCGCCTTGATGCTGCGGTCCACCACCTGCTGACCGTCTTCGGCCAGGTTGCGCGCGTCGCTGGCCTGGGTCGAGGCTTGCGCGGCGTTGCGGGCGATTTCCTGGGCGGCGGCGCCGAGCTGGTTGATCGCGGCGGCCACGCTGTTGGTGCGCGAGGCCTGCTGGTCGGAGTTGTACATCGACGAGTTGGACGCTGCGACCACCCGCAGGGCGACTTCGTTGACTTGGCCGGTGGCCGAGGACACTTCGCGGATCGAACCGTGGATGCGCTCCACGAAACGGTTGAACGCGGTGCCGAGCACGCCGAACTCGTCCTGGTTCTGGATGGTCAGGCGCTTGGTCAGGTCGCCTTCGCCGTCGGCGATGTCTTCCATGGCGCGGGTCATGACGTGCAGCGGCTGGATCAGGATGCGGATCAGCATGCCGAGCAGGGCGATGATGATTGCCACCGCGATCACGGTCGCGATCACGGCCGAGGTGCGGAACTGGCTGAGCATCGAGAACGCCTTGTCCTTGTCCACCGACAGGCCGATGTACCAGTTCACCGACGGCAGGCCCTTGATCGGGGTGAAGGTGACGATGCGGGTCTTGCCGTCGACGGTGACTTCGCTGAAGTCGCTGCTGATGCGCGGGGTGTCCTGCGGGTAGGCTTCCTTGAGCGATTTCATCACCAGGGCCTTGTCCGGGTGCACCAGGATCTTGCCGTCGGCGCTGACCAGGAACACATAGCCCATGCCGTCGAAGTCACGGGCGGCGAGGGTGTCGATCAGGGTTTGCAGGCTCAGGTCGCCGCCGACCACGCCCACGCTCTGACCGGCCTTTTTCGAGGCCGTGGCGATGGAAATGATCAACTGGCCGGTGGCCGCGTCGATGTAGGGTTCGGTCAGGGTCGAGGTGCTGCTGCCCTCGGCGCCCTTGTACCAGGGGCGGACGCGGGGGTCGAAGCCGTCCGGCATCTTGGCGTCCGGGCGGATGGTGAAGTGGCCGGTGGCATCGCCCAGGTAGGAAGCCATGAACGTCGACGTCAGGGCTTTCTGTTCCAGCAGACCGGCGACCGTCGACGGTTCCGGGTTGATGGCGATGTTCTGGGCGGCGTTCTCGATCAGCAGGATGCGGCCGTTGAGCCAGGTCTGGATGTTGCCGGCGGTGACCTCGCCCATCTCGTTGAGGTAGTTGTTCAGGTCCTCGCGGATCGCGTTGCGTTGCAGCCAGTCGTTGTACAGCGTGAACGAGGCGAAGGCGGCGATGACGATGAGGGCGGCGGCAAGCAGGATTTTATGGCTGAAGCGCAGGTTTTTGTTCATGGCTTGGGGTTCCGCTAAGGTCTTAATGTCCAGGACGTGCTTTTATGGAAGCGCGCAGAATGGGCAAGGGTGAAAGTAAGCTGATATTTCCGTCTCTCCTTAGGGAAATGTCAGACCAAGCTTGTGGCTGGGTCTCTCGCCTTTATGTATCGGCCATGCAGAATCAAAGATTAACCATTAGGTGACAAAATGCCTGACTCTCTGCAACTCGTAATCGGCGCCGATCTCGCCGGGCAACCGATCGCCCAGGCCATGCGCCTGGCCAACCGCCACGGCCTGGTGGCCGGCGCCACCGGCACCGGCAAGACCGTCACCTTGCAGCGCCTGGCCGAAGCGTTCAGCGACGCCGGGGTCGCGGTGTTCGCCGCCGACGTCAAGGGTGACCTGTGCGGCCTCGGGGCCGCCGGCAATCCTCAGGGCAAGGTCGCCGAGCGCATCGCCGGCATGCCGTGGCTGAACCAAACCCCTCAGGCCTATCCGGTGACGCTGTGGGACATCCACGGTCAGTCCGGTCATCCGTTGCGCACCACCTTGAGCGAAATGGGCCCGCTGCTGATCGGCAGCCTGCTGGAACTCACCGACAGCCAGCAGTCGGCGTTGTACGCGGCGTTCAAGGTGGCGGATCGCGAAGGGCTGCTGTTGCTGGACCTGAAAGACCTGAAGGCGCTGCTCAACCACCTCAAGGACAACCCGCAACTGTTGGGCGAGGATGCGGCACTGTTCACCACCGGCTCGAGTCAAGCGCTGCTGCGGCGTCTGGCGACGCTGGAGCAGCAGGGCGCCGAAGCGCTGTTCGGCGAGCCGGCGCTGCAGCTCGAAGACATCCTGCAGCCGGCGGCCGACGGGCGCGGGCGCATTCATCTGCTCGACGCCAGCCGCCTGGTGCACGAGGCGCCGAAGGTGTACGCGACCTTCCTGCTGTGGCTGCTGGCTGAGCTGTTCGAGCAGTTGCCCGAGCGCGGCGACGCCGACAAGCCGCTGCTGGCGCTGTTCTTCGACGAGGCCCATTTGCTGTTCACCGATACGCCCAAGGCCTTGCAGGATCGGCTGGAGCAGGTGGTGCGGCTGATCCGCTCCAAGGGCGTGGGGGTGTATTTCGTCACCCAGTCGCCGGGCGACCTGCCGGACGATGTGCTGGCGCAGTTGGGCCTGCGCATCCAGCACGGCCTGCGGGCCTTCACCGCCAAGGAACAGAAGTCCCTGCGGGCGGTGGCGGACGGCTTCCGGCCCAATCCTGCGTTCGACACCCTGACGGTGCTGACCGAGCTTGGCATCGGCGAAGCGCTGGTCGGCACCTTGCAGGAAAAAGGCACCCCGGAGACGGTGCAGCGCGTGCTGGTGGCGCCGCCGCAATCGCGGATCGGGCCGTTGACCGAGACCGAACGCACCGTGCTGATCGGCGGATCGCCGTTCAAGGGGCGTTACGACAAACCCATCGACCGCGAGTCGGCCTACGAGATCCTGATGGGCCGCAAGGGGCTGGCGCCGGAGGCCGAAGCGGCGCCGGGCAAACCGGCGGCAGAGGAACCGAGCCTGGCCGATCGCGCCGGGGAGTTCCTCGGCACGGCGGCGGGGCAGGCGCTGAAATCGGCGATGCGACAGGCGGCGAACCAGTTGGGCAAGCAATTGGTGCGCGGCTTGATGGGCTCTTTGCTGGGCGGCAGCAAGCGGCTCTGACCGGCGCCGCCATCGCCAGCAGGCTGGCGGTCAGCCTTTGTTCTTGGCGTGTGCCGCCAGCCGCTCCAGCGCCGCCCGCAGGTTCGGGTCGCTGATCCCCTCGGCGGTGGACTGAAGGGTCGCCGCCGCATCCGTCGACAGGTCGATGTTGTGTTCGCTCGGCCCGCGCTGGACGGTCGGTGGCTGCACCTTGAACAGAATCCGCGTCAGCCCGGCGAACTCGTCGAACATCTGCAATTGCCGTTGCAGGCGTTTTTGCTGATAGCGCAGGCGGGTGGCCCAGTGGCCGTCGGTGACAATCAGCAACAAATCCCCTTCACGCCACTTGGCCACATGGCAGTGCTCGCGGGCGGCCGGCTGCAACTGGGTTTCGAGCAGGCGCTGCAGGTGCCCCAGGCGTTGGGCGTGGTTGAGGATGGCCTTCAGCGGCCTGGCTTCGCGAAGCAGGACAGCGGGTGCCTTGGCTGTGTGCGGGCGAAATGCCATGATCGAACACCGAAATTGACGGGGGCACTATGTTAACAGGAAGCGGCTCACGCACTTGCCCCATTGCTTTTGCCCCTGCTTTGCCCCTTAAATCACCGACTGACTTGAGCGCCGTACGGCTTGAAGTCGAGCAAAACGCCCCTATTTTAAGTGAGCCCCGTCAAAGCGCAGTGCCAGCATCGTGGAACATCGCCACTTTCCTCACCACCGTTTCCGGGTAGAATGCTCGTTCGCATGCGGCCATGAGGGCTGCACGGGCGACTCACGGGGCCGCCCTCCATCCCTTTAGTGTGGAAGATCCTGCCGATATGTTTGCGCCTTTGTTAAAGAAACTTTTTGGAAGCAAGAACGAGCGTGAAGTCAAACGCATGCTCAAGACGGTGCAACTCGTCAATGCCTTCGAAGAGAAGATGGTCGCCCTTTCGGACGATCAACTGCGCGCCAAGACTGCCGAGTTCAAGGACCGCATCGCCAAAGGGGAAACCCTCGACAAGCTGCTGCCCGAAGCGTTCGCGGTCGCCCGCGAAGCCGGCAAGCGCGTCATGGGCATGCGTCACTTCGACGTTCAGCTGATCGGCGGCATGACCCTGCACGAAGGCCGGATCGCCGAAATGCGCACCGGTGAGGGCAAGACCCTCGTGGGCACCCTGGGCGTCTACCTCAACGCGCTGTCCGGCAAGGGCGTGCATGTGGTGACGGTGAACGACTACCTGGCCCGCCGCGACGCCAACTGGATGCGTCCGCTGTACGAGTTCCTCGGCCTGACCGTCGGTATCGTCACGCCGTTCCAGCCGCCTGAGGAAAAGCGTCTGGCCTACGCCGCCGACATCACCTACGGCACCAACAACGAATTCGGGTTCGACTACCTGCGCGACAACATGGCGTTCAGCATGGAAGAGAAATTCCAGCGCGAACTCAACTTTGCCGTGATCGACGAAGTCGACTCCATCCTCATCGACGAAGCCCGTACCCCGCTGATCATCTCCGGCCAGGCCGAGGACAGTTCCAAGCTGTACATCGAGATCAACAAACTGATCCCGAAACTCAAGCTGCACGTCGAAGAGGTCGAAGGCGAAGTCACCCAGGAAGGCCACTACACCGTTGACGAGAAGACCCGCCAGGTCGAACTCAACGAGGCCGGCCACCAGTTCATCGAAGACCAGCTGACCAGCATCGGCCTGCTGGCCGAAGGCGAGAGCCTGTACTCGGCGCACAACCTGAGCCTGCTGACCCACGTCTACGCCGGCCTGCGTGCGCACAAGCTGTTCCACCGCAACGTCGAGTACATCGTGCAGGACGGCCAGGTCGTGCTGGTCGACGAGCACACCGGCCGCACCATGCCGGGCCGCCGTCTGTCCGAGGGCCTGCACCAGGCCATCGAAGCCAAGGAAAACCTGAACATCCAGGCCGAAAGCCAGACCCTGGCCTCGACCACGTTCCAGAACTACTTCCGTCTGTACACCAAACTGTCCGGCATGACCGGTACGGCCGACACCGAAGCGTTCGAGTTCCACCAGATCTACAACCTGCCGGTGATCGTGATCCCGACCAACAAGCCGTTGGCCCGTAAGGACTACAACGACCTGGTGTTCCTGACCGCCGAAGAGAAATACGCGGCGATCGTCAACGACATCAAGGAAAGCATGGCGGCCGGCCGTCCGGTGCTGGTCGGTACGGCCACCATCGAAACGTCCGAGCACATGTCCAACCTGCTGGTGAAAGAAGGCATCGAGCACAAGGTGCTGAACGCCAAGTTCCACGAGAAGGAAGCGGAAATCATCGCCCAGGCCGGTCGTCCGGGCGCGTTGACCATCGCCACCAACATGGCCGGTCGCGGTACCGACATCCTGTTGGGCGGCAACTGGGAAGTGGAAGTCGCTTCGCTGGAAAACCCGACCCCTGAGCAGATCGCCCAGATCAAGGCCGACTGGCAGAAGCGTCACCAGCAAGTGCTGGAGGCGGGCGGTCTGCAGGTGATCGCCTCCGAACGTCACGAATCCCGCCGTATCGACAACCAGCTGCGTGGCCGTGCCGGCCGTCAGGGCGACGCCGGCTCCAGCCGCTTCTACCTGTCGCTGGAAGACAGCCTGATGCGCATCTTCGCCTCCGACCGGGTGAAGAACTTCATGAAGGCCCTGGGCATGCAGCCGGGCGAGGCGATCGAGCACCGCATGGTGACCAACGCCATCGAAAAGGCGCAGCGCAAGGTCGAAGGCCGCAACTTCGACATCCGCAAGCAACTGCTGGAGTTCGACGACGTCAACAACGAACAGCGTAAAGTGATCTATCACATGCGCAACACGTTGCTGGCCGCCGACAACGTCGGTGAGACCATCGCCGACTTCCGCCAGGACGTGCTCAACGCCACCGTCAGCGCCCACATCCCGCCGCAGTCGCTGCCGGAGCAGTGGGACGTGGCCGGCCTGGAAGCCGCGCTGCAGAGCGACTTCGGCGTATCGCTGCCGATCCAGAAATGGCTCGACGAAGACGATCACCTGTACGAAGAGACCCTGCGCGAGAAGCTGCTGAACGAGCTGGTCGCCGCCTACAACGAGAAGGAAGACCAGGCCGGCGCCGACGCCCTGCGTTCCTTCGAGAAGCAGATCGTGCTGCGGGTGCTGGACGACCTGTGGAAAGACCACCTGTCGACCATGGATCACCTGCGCCACGGCATCCACCTGCGCGGCTATGCCCAGAAGAACCCGAAGCAGGAGTACAAGCGCGAGTCCTTCACGCTGTTCTCCGAACTGCTGGATTCGATCAAGCGCGACTCGATCCGTGTGCTGTCGCACGTTCAGGTGCGCCGCGAAGACCCGGCCGAGGAAGAGGCCCGTCTGCGCCAGGAAGCCGAAGCGCTGGCCGCCCGCATGCAGTTCCAGCACGCCGAGGCCCCCGGCCTGGAAGCGCAGCCGGAAGAAGTGGGTGAAGAGGTCGACGTGGCCCTCGCCGCCGCGCCGGTTCGCAACGAGCAGAAACTGGGCCGCAACGAGCTGTGCTATTGCGGTTCGGGCAAGAAATTCAAGCATTGCCACGGGCAGATCCAGTAAAACCCGTTTCAATCGCTGAAATACCCGCGCCGCGACCGGCATCAGCCGTCGCGGCGTTTTGCCATTTATCCCGCCGCTTTTCCGTGTGGCGGTGCTGACATTACTGATTGAGGAGCGCATTCATGGCTGTTGGTCTTGGTCCTTTGCCAACGTTGCACCCGGTTGCCGGTTTTGAACTCGGTATCGCCTCGGCCGGCATCAAGCGCCCGGGGCGCAAGGATGTCGTCGTGATGCGCTGTGCCGAAGGCTCCACCGTGGCCGGCGTGTTCACGTTGAACGCTTTCTGCGCAGCGCCGGTGATCCTGGCCAAGCAGCGCGTGAAGAATCCGGTGCGTTACCTGCTGACCAACACCGGCAACGCCAACGCCGGCACCGGCGAGCCGGGCCTGGCCGCCGCCGAGCGCACCTGCGCCAAGCTGGCCGAACTGACCGGCGTGGACGCCAGCCTGGTGCTGCCGTACTCCACCGGCGTGATCGGCGAGCCGCTGCCGGTCGAGAAGATCGAAGGCGCGCTGCAGGCCGCCCTGGACGACCTGTCGGAAAACAACTGGGAAGCCGCCGCCACCGGCATCATGACCACCGACACCCTGCCCAAGGGCGCCAGCCGCCAGTTCCGGCATGACGGCGTGACCGTCACCGTGACCGGCATCAGCAAGGGCGCCGGCATGATCCGGCCGAACATGGCGACCATGCTCGGCTACATCGCCACCGACGCCAAGGTCTCCCGCGACGTGCTGCAGAACCTGATGCTGGACGGCGCCAACAAGTCGTTCAACCGCATCACCATCGACGGCGACACCTCGACCAACGACTGCTGCATGCTGATCGCCACCGGCAAGGCCGCGCTGCCGGAAATCACCCGGGCCGAGGGCGAGCTGTTCGCCAAGCTCAAGCAGGCGGTGTTCGAGGTGTGCATGGACGTGGCCCAGGCCATCGTGCGCGACGGCGAAGGCGCGACCAAGTTCGTGACCGTCGAAGTCAACGGCGGCGGCAACCACCAGGAATGCCTGGACGTCGGCTACACCGTCGCCCACTCGCCGCTGATCAAGACCGCGCTGTTCGCCTCCGACCCGAACTGGGGCCGCATCCTGGCGGCCGTGGGCCGTGCCGGCGTGCCGGACCTGGACGTGAGCAAGATCGACGTGTTCCTCGGCGAAGTGTGCATCGCCAGCCGCGGCGCCCGTGCCGCGACCTACACCGAAGCCCAAGGCGCGGCGGTGATGCAGCGTGAAGAGATCACCATCCGCATCGAGCTGGGCCGCGGCGATTGCAGCGAAACGATCTGGACCACCGACCTGTCCCACGAGTACGTGAAGATCAACGCCGAATACCGCACCTGATTCGGAACCGGGTCGCGGCCATCGCCAGCAGGCTGGCTCCCGCAACGGACATTCTGCGCATGCAGGTTCTGTGGGAGCCAGCCTGCTGGCGATGACGGCGGCCCGGCACTGAAAGTCCCGACGTTTTCCACTGACGAAAAGGCGCCAAACCATGTCCCTGCACCTGATCATCGGCGACAAACTGCTTTCCTCCTGGTCCCTGCGCGGTGCCCTGGCCCTTGAGCTGGCCGGTGCGGCCTACACCGAAGAACGGGTCAAGCTCGGCAAGCCCGACACCCGCGAGCGTCTGCTCAAGCACTCGCCGACCGCCAAGGTGCCGCTGCTCAAGACCCCCCACGGCACCATCGCCGACTCGCTGGCCATCGCCGAATACGTGGCCGAGCAGTTCCCGGCTGCGCAGCTCTGGCCCGCCGACGTCGCTGCCCGCGCCCAGGCCCGCTCGGCCTGCGCCCAGATGCACAGCGGTTTCTTCGCCATGCGCAACCACATGCCGTTCGACCTGAGCCACGAAGCGCCGCTGAACCCGGTGCCGCCGGAAGTGAAGGCCGACATCGAGCGCATGCTCGCGCTGTGGGCCGAGTGCCGCGCCGTGGCTACGGAAACCGGTCCCTACCTGTTCGGTCGCGCCAGCCTGGCCGACGCGTTCTTCGCCCCGATCGCCGTGCGCCTGCGCACCTATCAGGTGAGCCTGCCGGCGGCGGACGAAGCCTATGTTGAAACGGTCTACCGATGGCCGGCCTTCCAGGCCTGGCAGAAGGCGGGCCTTGAGGAGTTGCAGTCGTGAAACGTGTACACGTCGCTGCGGCCGTCATCCGTGACGGCAGCGGCAAGATCCTGATCGCCAAACGGGCGGACAGCCAGCATCAGGGCGGGTTGTGGGAATTCCCCGGCGGCAAGGTCGAGGACGGCGAATCGGTCGAGGCCGCGCTGGCCCGTGAGCTGCGCGAAGAGCTGGGGATCGTGGTCGGCCAGGCGCGCCCGCTGATCAAGGTGCGCCACGACTATCCGGACAAGCAGGTGCTGCTGGATGTCTGGGAGGTCGCAGCCTTCACCGGCGAGCCCCACGGCGCCGAAGGCCAGCCGTTGGCCTGGGTGACGGCCCGGGAGCTGGCGAACTACGAGTTCCCGGCGGCCAACCAGCCGATCGTCGCGGCGGCACGGTTGCCCGGCGAATACCTGATCACCCCGGACGGCCTGGAGACGCCGGCCTTGTTGCGGGGCATCCAGAAGGCCATCGCCGGCGGGATCAAACTGATCCAGCTGCGCGCGCCAAACGGCTACGACCCCAAATACCGCGATCTGGCGGTGGATGCGGTGGGGCTTTGCGCCGGCAAGGCTCAGCTGATGCTCAAGGGGCCGTTCGAATGGCTGGGGGATTTCCCCTCCGCCGGTTGGCACATCACTGCGGCGCAGTTGCGCAAGCACGCGGCAGCGGGGCGTCCGTTGCCGGCCAACCGCTGGCTGGCGGCGTCCTGCCACAACGCCGAAGAGCTGGCGCTGGCCGAGCAGATGGGCGTGGACTTCGTGACCCTGTCGCCGGTGCAGCCGACCCTGACCCATCCGGACGCGCAGCCGCTGGGCTGGGAACAGGCCCGGGCGTTGATCGAGGGCTTCAGCAAGCCGGTGTTCCTGTTGGGCGGCGTCGGCCCTGCGGAGCGGGAGAAGGCCTGGGGTGTCGGGGCCCAGGGCGTGGCGGGGATTCGGGCGTTCTGGCCGCAGGCTTGAGCTTGCGGTGAGCTTGCCGGCCTCATCGCCAGCAGGCTGGCTCCCCCAGGGTTCTGCGGTGAACACAGAGGCTGCATTCAACCGAGATAACTGTGGGAGCCAGCCTGCTGGCGATGGCTTTTACTGCCCTGAAGGCTTGGCCGCCGGCTGCCAAAGGATCTCGGCGATCCCTTGGCGACGGGCAATCAGCCGCGCCGCCACAAACAGCAGGTCCGACAGCCGGTTGATGTACGCCAGCCCGACGCCGGCCAGCGGTTCCACGGCATTCAAGTGCTGGCACCGTCGCTCGGCGCTGCGGGCCAGGCTGCGGCAGGCGTGGGCCTGGGCGATCAGCATCGAGCCGCCGGGCAGAATGAAGTTCTCCAGCGGCCCCAGCTCTTCGTTCCAGACATCGATGGCGGCCTCCAGGCGCTCCACCTCGGCCGTGTCCAACGCCTGATACGCCGGCATCGCCAGTTCGCCGCCGAGGTCGAACAGCCGGTGCTGGCAGGGCGCAAGCACCTCGATCAGTTCATTGAGCCCCGGGCATTGCCCGCGCTCGGCGATCAGCCCCGCCAGCAGCACGCCCATTTGGCTGTTCAGCGAATCGACTTCGCCGATGGCCTCGATCCGTGGGTGATCCTTGGGCACGCGACGGCCGTCGCCCAGGCCCGTCTCGCCCTTGTCGCCGGTGCGGGTGTAGATCTTCGACAGGCGAAAGCCCATGGTTTACCTCGCTATCTGATTCAGTTCGGGTGCATTGGCGGTCGGTTGCACGAGCGGCAGGCGCAGGGTGAAGCAGGTGCCTTGGCCGAGCGTGGACTGCACCTCCATCTGGCCCTTGTGGTTGTTGGTGATGATGAAGTACGACACCGACAGCCCAAGCCCTGTGCCCTGACCGATTTCCTTGGTGGTGAAGAACGGTTCGAAGGTGCGTTTGCGCACGTTCTCGCTCATGCCGATGCCGTTGTCTTCGACCTGGATCTCCGCCCACGGCGGGTTCAGCCGGGTGCGCAGGGTGATCCGTCCCGGCTCGCGGTCGTCTTCGCGCTGGTGGATGGCCTGGGCGGCGTTCTTCAACAGGTTGAGCAGCACTTGCTCCAGTTCGTTGGCGGTGCCCGGCACCGGGCCGAGCGCCGGGTCGAACTGGCGGACGATCGCCTGGCCCTTGAAGTCGAAGCCGATGGCCAGGTCGAAATCGTTGCCGGCGATCTCCACGGCCTGGTCGATCAGCGCCGGCAGGTCGCACGGGGCCATTTGCCGGGTGCTGCGGCGGCTGAAGCTGAGCATGTGGGTGACGATCTTCGCGGCCCGGGCGCCAGCCTGCTGGATGCCGTCGAGCAGTTGCGGCACTTCGCGGTTCTGCAGGTAGCGGTTGACCGCCTCCAGTTCCAGGCCCAGCAGTTCGGCCTGCTCCAGGTTCTTCGGCAGGTCCGCCGACAGCCGCCGGCGGATGTTCTGCACGTTGTGCAGGATCGCCCCCAGCGGGTTGTTGATTTCGTGGGCCATGCCGGCGGCGAGGCCGCCGACCGAGAGCATCTTCTCCGACTGCACCATCATTTCCTCAAGCGACAGGCGTTGGGTGATGTCGTCGATCCGAATCACCACGCCGCGCCCGGCGCCGCCCATCAGCGGGTAGAAGGTGAGGGCGTAGTGCTTGGGCTCGTCGTCCTTGAGCCAGGTCACCCGCTCGATCTTCGCCACGGTGTGCTGCTCGACGGTCTGCTTGAGCTGCGGCAGGAATGGCTTGAGCGGTTCGAACGCGAGGAAGATCGGCTGGTTCAGCGCTTCGTCCAGCCGCGTGCCGGAAAGGGCGCTGGCCTCCTGGTTCCACTGGGTGACGTAGAGCTGTTCGTCGAGGGCGATCAGGGCCGAGGGCATGGAGTCGATGATGCTGTTGAGGTAGTTCTGAAAACCCGTGAGCTTCTTTTCGATCTTGCTGCGCACCTGGACTTCCAGTTCCAGCTTGCGGTTGGTGTGGCGGGTTTCCTCGGCCAGGCCCTGGGCCTGGTCGTAGGCGGCCTGGGAGTCGTCGCGGGCACGCTTGAGCTGCTGCTCGCGGGCCTCGATGCGCGACAACATGGTATTGAACGCCTCGGCCAGGCTGCCGATCTCGTCGTGGTTGCCCCGGGAGGCGCGCAGGGCGTAGTTCTCTTCGCGGGTCACCTGGCGCGACAGCTCTTCGAGCTGGTGGATCGGCCGGGTGATCAGGCGTTTGATTTGCCGTGCGATGACCAGCCACAGCAGTACGCTGAAGATCAGGATGCCCAGGCTGGCGGTGAGGGTGCCGGTGTAGAACGCCACCGGCAGTTCGCTGCTGGCCACCAGCAACAGGTGGCCGGGGGCCGCGCCGGGGCGGGGCAGGGTGATCAGTTGGTTGCTGCGGAATTCGGTCAACTGCCAAGCTTCGATGTGCCGGTAGCGCTCGGGCAGGCTGAGCTTGTCGCCGCGCTGCACCTGGGCGATGCGTTCGCCCTTGCCGTCATACAGGGCGGCGGCGCGCAGCGGCGAATAGCTGTCGAGCTCCTTGAGCAGCCGCTCAGCGCTTTGCGGCGATTGCAGGGCCTCGGCCACCAGGGCGGGGTTCGACACCAGCCGGCCGATGGTCTGCAACGCCTGGGGCGCCATGCTTTCCTGGGAAATGTAGTAGGCGGCGCTGATGAAGGTCAGGTTGGCGACCAGCAGGACGGTGGTCAACAGCACCAGCAGGGCGGCCAGCAGTTTCTGGCCGACCGGCAGGTTTTCGAGGCGCTGGCGCAATGGCATCGGGTTTATCGCAGCAAAGGAACAAGTGGCCAGCGTAGCCGCTGCTCAATCGCCGGGCAATCCGAGGCGTTGCAGATGGGTGATCAGGCGCTGCTGCAACTGATGCAGGTGAGGCAGGTTCACCCGGTGCCGCTCGGCGGCTTTGCAGGCGTGGCCCAGCAGGTAGCTGATCTCGGTGCGGCGCCGGTTCGCCACGTCCTGGTGCATCGAGGAAAAGTTGGCGGCCGTGGCCTGGATCACCCGTTCGACCTCTTGTTGCAGGTTGTCGGCCGCCGCCGGTTGGCCGCAGCGCTCCAGCAGGTCGGTCAGCTCGGCGCACAGGGTGGCGACTTCGCAGGCATGCTGCTGCAAGCCGCCGTTGCGGCAGTCGTGCAGCACCGTCAGGGGATTGATCGCGCAATTGAGCGCCAATTTGCGCCACAGGCGGGTGAGGATGTCGGTGCTCCACTCGTGGGGGATCTTCGCGGCGCTCAGGTCGTCCAGCCAAATGGGCGCCACCGGATGCGCGGCGTCGCCGAGCCAGGTGTAGCCATGGCCGGCGAACACCACGCGCCAGTCGCCGTCGCGGAAGGCGCCTTCTGTGCTGGAAGCGAAAATGCACCGTGCGTGCGGCACCCGGGCGGCGACCGCTTCCTGGCTGCCGAGGCCGTTCTGCAGCAGGATCAGCTCGGCATCCGGCGCCAGGCGCGGGGCGAGGCGGGCGACGGCGCTTTCGGCGTCATAGGCTTTGCACGCCACCAGCAGCCGCCGGATGGGCTCAGGGTGATCCGGCGTCTGCGCCGGCACGGCCCAGGTGCCCGGCTCGCCGTGTTCCACCAGGGTCAGCCCGCCGGTCGCTTCGTAGTCGCGCAGGCGCGCCGCGTCACGCAGGATCAGCCGCACCGGCCGTCCCGCCCGGGCCAGCCGCGTGGCCCACAAGGTGCCGAGGCTGCCGGCGCCGAGCACATGCCAAGGGGTGGACATCAGTTTTTCGCTCGCTGGGGTAAAGGCATGCAAGGCTCGCCGTGTGGTGGGGAAAAGACCCGTTATAATGAGCCCGATTTTAACCGCAAGCCAAGCGCGCCGCGTCCTGTACGGGCGCGCCTTTTCATTGGAGAGATTACATGCCGTCGTTCGACGTGGTATCCGAGCTGGACAAACACGAAGTCACCAACGCGGTCGAGAACGCCGTGAAGGAGCTCGATCGTCGCTATGACCTCAAAGGCAAGGGCAGCTTCGAGTTCAAGGACAAGGACCTGACCGTCAACCTGACCGCTGAAGCCGAGTTCCAGCTGGAAGCGATGATCGAGATCCTCAAGCTGGCCCTGGTCAAGCGCAAGATCGATGTGCAGTGCCTTGAGGTCAAGGACGCTTTCGCATCGGGCAAGGTGATGAAACAGGAAGCCGTGCTCAAGGAAGGCATCGACAAAGAGCTGGCGAAGAAGATCGTCGCGCACATCAAGGACGCCAAGCTCAAGGTGCAGGCCGCCATCCAGGGCGAGCAGGTGCGCGTCACCGGCAAGAAGCGCGATGACCTGCAGGAAGCCATCGCGGCGCTGCGCGCCAAGGAATTCGGCATGCCGCTGCAGTTCAACAACTTCCGCGACTGAGCCATCATTGTGGAACCTCTCGGCGTTTAAGGCGTCCGAGGCCCAAGCAGCGGCAGAAACGATCCGGCCCCTTCGGCCCGGTCTTTCTGCCGCTGGTTTTTATAGCCCGGGTAGCCGGAAAATTCAGGAGATAGAACATGGATTTGAATGCTGAGGTGGACAACCTCGTCAAGGTGTCTCAGGCGTGGATCCCGATGATCATGGAGTACGGCAGCCGCGTCTTGCTGGCGGTCGTGACCCTGGCCATCGGTTGGTGGCTGATCAACAAGGTGACCCAGAAGCTCGGCGGCCTGCTGGCCCTGCGCAATGCCGACCTGGCGCTGCAAGGTTTCATCAGCAGCCTGGCGAACATCATTCTCAAGGTGCTGCTGATCGTCAGCGTGGCGTCGATGATCGGCGTCGAAACCACATCGTTCGTCGCGGCCATCGGTGCGGCCGGCCTGGCCATCGGCCTGGCGTTGCAGGGCAGCCTGGCGAACTTCGCCGGCGGCGTGCTGATCCTGCTGTTCCGTCCGTTCCGCATCGGTGACTGGATCGAGGCCCAAGGCGTGGCCGGCACCGTCGACAGCATCCAGATTTTCCACACCGTGCTGCGCACCGGCGACAACAAGACCATCATCGTGCCCAACGGTAATCTGTCGAACGGCATCATCACCAACACCAACCGTCAGCCGACCCGCAAGGTCGTGTTCGATGTCGGCGTCGACTACGAAGCCGATCTGCAAAAGGCCCGTCAGGTGCTGTTGGAGTTGGCCAAAGATGAGCGCGTGTTGCAGGATCCTGCGCCGCAAGCGGTTATTTCGACCCTGGGCGACAGTTCGATCACTGTTTCCCTGCGCGTCTGGGTCAAGACCGCAGACTATTGGGATGTGATGTTCATGTTCAATGAACTGTCCCGCGACCGTTTAAAGACCGCCGGCATTGATATTCCGTTTCCGCAACGGGTGATTCGTGTGGTTCAGGAATCGGCAGTGCAGTGAATGAACTGACAGTTCGGCAATTGACTCTTTGGTCAGTTGTCGGGTGTCGGGTTGTTCATTTGGAGTCAATGCCCAAGCAATAAAAAAGGCCCATCGAGAGATGGGCCTTTTTGTTTGTTATCGCAAACTAACAGGATGCGATTACAGGAGCGACAGCGGGTAGTCGACGATCAGACGGAACTCTTTCACGTCGCCTTCGCCTTCGTCGGCGTTGGCGAAGTGCCAAGCTTGACGAATACGGAAGGACAGGTCTTTGGCTGGACCGGATTGAACAACGTACTTGGCTTCGAAGTTGGTTTCGTTGTGCTTGCCGTCTTCGCCGTACAGACCGGTGTAGGCGCTGCCTGCCGGAGTGTGGGTGCCGTCGATGTCCCAGCCTTTCACGTAACGGGTCATGAAGCTCAGGCCAGGTACGCCGTACTCGGCCATTTTCAGGTCGTAACGGATCTGTGCGGATTTCTCGCCAGGGGCGTTGAAGTCGGAGTACTGGATGGAGTTGGCGAGGAAGATCGAGTCGCCGCCACGGTTGGATGGACCGTGACCGCCTACGCCGATGTAGTCGAACGGAGTATCGCCATTGACCTTCTGGAATGCGAGGGTCACGGTGTGTGCTTTCAGGAACGAGTAAGCGGCGGCGAGGGAGAAAGCAGTGTTGCTGATGTCGCCTGCTTTGGCCTTGCCGGTGTCGGTGGTGCGGTAGATGTTACCGTCCAGGTTCAGCGACTGATCACCACCCATTGGGATGGTGTAGTTCAGGTTGGCGTAGTACTGGTTCCAGATGTCTTCCAGCTTGGCGCCATACAGCGAAGCGCTGAGGTTGTCGGTAATGCCGTACTTGCCGCCGAAGTAGTCGATGGAGTCAGCTTGTACGCCGGCATAGGTTGCCCACAGTTCGCCATCACGGGCGTTCTTGTCCTGGCTGGTAGCCGAGTAGAAGTGACCGGCTTCGAGATCAAGGTCTTTGATTTCGCTGCTCTGCAGCTGAAGGCCGCTGGCGGTTTGAGGCAGGATGCGGGAGCCGCCGACAGCGAAGACCGGAGCGGTGCTAGGCTGCATGTCGCCGACTTTCAGCTCGGTTTTGGAAATGCGGAACTTGACGGCAGCGCCGGCTTTGCCCTGGCTGTCGTTGGCGTGGCGGATGCCGTTGGCGTCAGGAAGGTTGTCACGGCTCATGTTGCCGGAACCGCTGGTGCCGTCGCCGCCATCGAGTTTGATGGCCAGGTAGCCGAATGCATCGATGCCGACGCCTACGGTGCCTTGAGTGTAACCGGAACTGAAGTTGCCCCAGAGACCTTGAGTCCAGTCTTTCTGGTCACGTCCACCGTCTTTGTTGTCACGGTTGAAGTAATAGTTGCGAATCAGCAAATCAGCTTTCGCGCCTTCAACGAAGCCTTTGGCTTCTGCCTGGTCACTAACAAACGGTGCGGCCGTAGCCAACTGAGAACCGGCAGCTGCAGCAACTGCCAGTGCGATCATGCTCCACTTCATCACGCGCATCGTGATTTGCTCCTTTGGTTTTAGAAGAGTACTGCCGTCCCACCGGTTTTATTATCTGGGCGGCTCTTTCTTTTTGTGTCGGCGCAAACTTATATCACGCCGACCATGTTGGCGATACTTGCGCATCCAACCTTTCAGCTTCTTTACGACCCTGTCGCAATCGGCTTCGTAGATGTCGCAAATTTACAGTCCGAATGCAATGGGACTGGCAACTTCAGCACTGTTTTACAGGGCTTGAGCATCGGTAAAAAAGAGTCCCTTGGCAAAACGCTTGAATCTCCATCGGGCAACCCTGCCACTGTTTTTTTTGGCCTTGGGGTAACCACTTCCCGTGGCGTGCCCATAGACCATATGAGTACGAATGCAACAAGCGTGCACAAACCGCATTTCTGATGCGGATATTTTTCAAAACGCCCGCCTGCCGCTGTGAAAACCTTGTAAATACGGGCGTTCAAGCGCGTGTTTCAGCGGGCTTGACGCCATTCCTCCTATGGTGTTGCCACGGCCGTTTCGGCCCGCGACAACCAAAAACGTTACCGGTTCACCCCGCCAGTGAGTATTCGGCGGATGCCCGAAGCAATGAGCGTAGACCCACTGTGCGGTTTTGGTGCAAAAAATTTTGGGGCCGTACCGGATTCATGCCGTTCAGCCCTGAACGCGGCTGCATTCTCCCGCCGTCCGGTTGCCTTGCGCGTCGCTTGCTGGTGCAAGGAAAGCGCAAATGCCGCATCTCGGGGCAGCGCAGCCGTCCCCCGATGCCGCGTCGTTCGCCGTGAAGGATCGGGCATTCGCAGGTATGCTGCCGTCCGGTCGCTTGGCGCGCCGCCCCCGGGACGGGCCGCTAAGCTGAATAATGTGATCAGCCGGGAGTGCGCGCAGTGTTTGCTTTAGATTCACGACTTCAACAGGACACCCTGACGATCGGCGACTTCCCGCTCTGCCGCTTGCTGCTGTCCAACGACTCCAACTATCCGTGGTTCATCCTGGTGCCACGCCGCGAAGATATCAGCGAGTTGTTTCAGTTGGATGTCGCCGACCAGCAACGGCTGTGGCAGGAAACCACCGCCCTGGCCGAGGTGCTCAAGGATTCGTTCGATGCCGACAAGCTCAATGTCGCGACGCTGGGCAATGTCGTCAGCCAACTGCACATGCACGTGATCGTGCGCAAGCGTGACGACGCCGCCTGGCCGGCGCCGGTCTGGGGCAAGCACCCGGCCAAGCCTTACGAGGCGGCGCAGGTGACGGCCATCCGCGAGCGGCTGCGCCTGGTGCTGGGCGATGAATTCACGTTTCTGGAGGCCTGAGCCATGAGCCTTGAACAACGGGTTACCGATCTGGAAAGCCGTCTGGCGTTTCAGGACGACACCATCCAGGCGCTGAACGATGTGCTGGTGGAGCAGCAGCGGGTGGTCGAGCGCCTGCAATTGCAGATGGCCGCGCTGCTCAAGCGTCAGGAAGAGCTGGTCGGCCAGATCGGCTCCTTCGAAGAGGATGCGCCGCCGCCCCACTATTGAGCGTCGCCGACTTTTCGGCGGGCAATAAAAAACCGCGGGCAGCCTTGGCTGTCCGCGGTTTTTTTTTCAGGCTTCGGATCAGCGGCGGGGCAGGGCTGCGATCACGTCCTCGGCTTGCAGGCCTTTGTCGCGGTTCATCACCGAGAACTCCACGCGCTGGCCTTCGACCAGGACACGGTGGCCTTCACCGCGGATGGCCCGGAAGTGGACGAAGATATCGTCGCCGGAATCCCGGGAGATGAAGCCGAAGCCCTTGGAGGTGTTGAACCACTTCACCGTGCCGGTATCGCGGTTGCTCATGTCGTAGCTCGGCGCTGCGGCGGCCGGCGAGGACTTGTGGAAGCCGACGGCCAAGTGCAGCGCCACGGCGACCAGGGCGATGGCCAGGCTGAACAGCACGGCCGGCTGGCCGGCGATGACCGGCATCGGCGCGATCAGCGTCAGGGTCTGCAGGACCACGGTCAGCAGCAGCAACGCGCTGGCCAGGTTTTGCAGGTGTTGGCGAGGGCCCTTGTTCCATTGCGGGATCACAGGCGCCAGCACCAGGTTCAGCAGGCCGAAAAGGGCCAGGTACAGGGCATCGGGCTGTTGCAGGTAAGGTACGGCTTCGGACCTCAGGCTGGGTATGAAGGACAGCAGCAAGGCTGCTGCGCCCATTAGCAGGTGGACGATTTTCAACATTTTTATTGACTCACGTTATGACGGCTCACAAGGAAGAGCTGAAGGCGCACGGTTCGCTTCGAAACGATGAAGAGGCGTTGGACACGCGCACGGCATCAGCCTATGCGCAACGCCCGGAAAACGGGGCGTAGCGACACACTGCCTATTTAACAGCAAAGATTGCGGGTTCTCAAACCGGCCCGGCCAATGGCGGGCGGCCGGACGTTTTGCCGCAGCCTGCGCCGGGATGCAGGGCTGCGGGGCATCGCCGGGCTTGCTAGAGTGGGTCTGCACCTGCTGGATGAACTCAATCGCCGTTAGGGGGTAAGCATGGCCATCGATATCGGTATCAGTGAAGCAGACCGCAAATCCATCGTCGACGGGTTGTCCCGGCTGCTGTCGGACACCTACGTGCTGTATCTGAAGACCCACAACTTCCATTGGAACGTCACCGGCCCCATGTTCCGCACGCTGCACCTGATGTTCGAGGAGCAGTACAACGAACTGGCCCTGGCCGTCGATCTGATCGCCGAGCGCATCCGCGCCCTGGGCTTCCCGGCGCCGGGGGCCTATTCGACCTACGCCAGGCTGTCCTCGATCAAGGAAGAGGAAGGCGTGCCGAGCGCCGAAGACATGATCCGGCAACTGGTTGCCGGGCAAGAGGCCGTGACCCGCACCGCCCGCGGCATTTTCCCGCTGCTGGACAAGGTCAGCGACGAGCCTACCGCGGACCTGCTGACTCAGCGCATGCAGGTGCATGAGAAGACCGCGTGGATGCTCCGCGCACTGCTCGAGGCCTGACCGGGCGGCGCGGACGCTTGCGCCGGGCGTTCGCGCCGGTCTGCTGTTTCTGACTTTTTCCGTTGGCTTATCCTACGGCGACGGTCAAATAGTCATCTGGATATAACTTTGCGGCTGCGTTTCTATGAGGGGGCAGAGATTGTCCCTGGCAAAACGTAGAGATGGCAAAGGAGTGTCAACGATATGGCAGATGGAGACAGGCGAAGCGACAGGACGGTCGCCGCGCAGGGGAAGCTGAAGGTCGACCCGTTTGACGACGGCCTCGACATGGCATTGATCAGGCCGTTGTCCCGGTCCGTGCGTCTGAACGGATTCGCGACGTGCCTGAGGCTGGAGCAGGTCTACTGGAACATTCTCGGCGGCATGGCGCAGGACAACGCATGTTCGGTCAATGCGCTGCTCTCCCATGTGGACCGGGAAGTGCATCTGCGGCACGGCGGCGTGAAGAACTTCAGCGCGCTGGTGCGGGTGGTGTGCGTGATGCGCGGGCTCAAGGCCCCGACGGGCGCAGCATCGCCCCCGTGTTGAGAGGCTGATCCGCCCTGTGCAGTCTACGGCTGCACAGGGCGAATTTAATGGCTATAATCCCGCCCTTTCGCCGCACGGCCCTGCATGCGGCGGCAACCTGTTCGCCGAGACACCCCGCCATGCCGATGTACGATTACCAATGTGCTTCCTGTGGTCATCAGTTGGAAGCCATTCAGAAGATCAGTGACGCACCGCTGGTCGATTGCCCGGCCTGTCAGGCGCCGGCACTCAAGAAGCTGCTGTCCATGCCCGGTTTCCGCCTGAGTGGCAGCGGTTGGTACGAAACCGATTTCAAGACCGGCGCGAAGAAGAATCTGGCCGGTGGCGACAAATCTGACTAGGGTTTAGGGCCTGGGTCGAACGACACGCGCGAGTTTCCGGCGTCGGCACACCGCTTGGGTGCGGCAGGATCTCCACCGAATTTCGAATTACGAGAAGCGAAACCACTACCATGATGCGCAGCCATTATTGCGGCCAACTGAACGAAAGCCTGGAAGGCCAGGAAGTTACCCTTTGCGGATGGGTTCACCGTCGCCGCGACCACGGCGGGGTGATCTTCCTCGATATCCGTGATCGTGAGGGCCTGGCCCAGGTGGTCTTCGACCCGGACCGCGCCGAGACCTTCGCCGCCGCCGACCGCGTGCGCAGCGAATACGTGGTCAAGATCACCGGCAAGGTGCGCCTGCGTCCGGCCGGCGCCGGCAACGCGAACATGGCTTCGGGCATGATCGAAGTGCTGGGCTACGAGCTGGAAGTGCTGAATGAGGCGGAAACCCCGCCGTTCCCGCTCAACGAATACTCCGACGTCGGCGAAGAGACCCGCCTGCGTTACCGCTTCATCGACCTGCGCCGCCCGGAAATGGCCGAGAAGCTGCGTCTGCGTTCGCGCATGACCACCAGCATCCGCCGCTACCTGGACGAGAACGGCTTCCTGGACGTCGAGACGCCGATCCTGACCCGCGCGACGCCGGAAGGCGCCCGTGACTACCTGGTGCCGAGCCGTACCCACGCCGGTTCGTTCTTCGCGCTGCCGCAATCGCCTCAGCTGTTCAAGCAACTGCTGATGGTGGCCGGCTTCGACCGCTACTACCAGATCGCCAAGTGCTTCCGCGACGAAGACCTGCGCGCCGACCGTCAGCCGGAATTCACCCAGATCGACATCGAGACCAGCTTCCTCGATGAAAAGGACATCATGGGCCTGACCGAAGGCATGATCCGCGCCCTGTTCAAGGAAGTGCTGGGTCTGGAGTTCGGCGAGTTCCCGCACATGACCTTCGAAGAGGCCATGCGCCGCTACGGTTCCGACAAGCCTGACCTGCGTATTCCGCTGGAACTGGTGGACGTTGCCGATCAGCTCAAGGACGTGGAATTCAAGGTGTTCAGCGGCCCGGCCAACGATCCGAAATGCCGTATCGCCGCGCTGCGCGTCCCTGGCGGGGCGAGCATGCCGCGCAAGCAGATCGACGACTACACCAAGTTCGTCGGCATCTACGGCGCCAAGGGCCTGGCGTACATCAAGGTCAACGAGCGCGCCGCCGGTGTCGATGGCCTGCAGTCGCCGATCGTCAAGAACATCCCTGAAGCCAACCTGAACGTGATCCTCGATCGCGTCGGCGCGGTCGACGGCGACATCGTGTTCTTCGGTGCCGACAAGGCCAAGATCGTCAGCGAAGCCCTGGGCGCGCTGCGCATCAAGCTGGGCCACGACCTGAACCTGCTGACCTGCGAGTGGGCGCCGATGTGGGTCGTCGACTTCCCGATGTTCGAAGAGAACGACGACGGCAGCTTCACCGCGCTGCACCACCCGTTCACCGCGCCGAAGTGCACGCCGGAGGAGCTGGAGGCCAACCCGGCCACCGCGCTGTCCCGCGCCTACGACATGGTCCTGAACGGCACCGAGCTGGGCGGCGGTTCGATCCGTATCCACCGCAAGGAAATGCAACAGGCGGTGTTCCGCCTGCTGGGCATCAACGAAGCGGAACAGGAAGAGAAGTTCGGCTTCCTGCTCGACGCGCTGAAGTACGGTGCGCCGCCGCACGGTGGCCTGGCCTTCGGCCTGGACCGTCTGGTGATGCTGATGACCGGCGCCCAGTCGATCCGCGAAGTGATCGCCTTCCCGAAAACCCAGAGCGCGGCGTGCGTCATGACGCAGGCGCCGGGTCTGGTGGACGCCAAGGCGCTGCGCGAACTGCACATCCGTTTGCGCGAAACGCCAAAGGCTGAGTAAGACGGGCCTGAAGGCGCATCTTCGGATGCGCCTTTTTTCATTCTGCAAGGACTGGAAAACAGGTCGAAATTTTTGTTTGCCGGCCGGCGCGGCTTCGCGGGGCGGGCAATGTGTCAAAGAGAATTCGGAGCGAGATATGGCAGGTCATTCCAAGTGGGCGAACATCAAGCACCGCAAAGAACGCCAGGATGCCAAACGAGGCAAGATCTTCACCAAGTGGATCCGTGAGCTGACCGTGGCGGCCAAGCAGGGCGGCGGCGACCCGGGCTCCAACCCGCGTCTGCGCCTGGCCCTGGACAAGGCCCTGGGCGCGAACATGAGTCGCGACATCATCGATCGCGCTGTCGCCCGCGGCGCAGGCGCCACCGAGGCCGACAATGTCGAAGAGCTGACCTACGAAGGCTACGGCCCGGGCGGCGTGGCGGTGATGGTCGAGTGCATGACCGACAACCGCAACCGCACCGCAGCGGCCGTGCGCCATGCGTTCAGCAAGTGCGGCGGCAACCTCGGCACCGACGGTTCGGTGGCGTACCTGTTCGAGCGCAAGGGCCAGATCAGCTTCGCGCCGGGCGTCGACGAAGATGCCCTGACGGAAGCGGCGCTGGAAGCCGACGCCGATGACGTCGTCGCCCATGAGGACGGTTCCATCGAGGTGTTCACCTCGTTCTCCGGGTTCTATGCCGTGAAGAACGCGCTGGAGGCCGCCGGCTTCAAGGGCGACGACGCGGAAATCGTCATGCAGCCGACCACCAGCGCCGAGCTGGACCTGGAAGGCGCGGAGAAGGTGCTCAAGCTGATCGACATGCTCGAGGACCTGGACGACGTGCAGAACGTCTACTCCAACGCCGACATCCCGGAAGATGTGGCCGCCCAACTCAACTGAAGTCCTGCATTGAGCCCTGTGGGAGCTGGCTTGCCAGCGATGGCGTCGGCGCATCAAGCATTGATGTCGCCTGACACAACGTCATCGCCGGCAAGCCGGCTCCCGCATTCGTAATGCGTTATCTTGAATTTCGTGGATTTTTCGAACCCGCAGGCGTTATGACTTTAATCCTTGGAATCGACCCCGGCTCGCGCATCACCGGTTACGGCGTGGTCCGCGACACCGGACGCGGCTGCGTGTACGTGGCCTCCGGCTGCATCCGCACCGGCGGCGGCGAGCTGCACGAACGGCTGCAGATCGTTTACCGCGGTGTGCGGGAGATCATCCAGACCTACGGCCCCGTGACCATGGGCATCGAAAAGGTGTTCATGGCGCGCAACGCCGACTCGGCGCTGAAGCTGGGCCAGGCCCGGGGCGCGGCGATCGTGGCCGGCGCCGAGGAAAGCCTGGAGATCGCCGAGTACACGGCGACCCAGGTCAAGCAGGCGGTGGTCGGCACCGGTGCGGCGAACAAGGAGCAGGTGCAGATGATGGTCATGCACATGCTCAAGCTCACCAGCAAACCGCAGATCGACGCCTCGGACGCCCTGGCCATCGCCATTTGCCATGCGCACACCCGTGCCAGCCTGCTGCCCCACGGGTTGGGGGCGGCACGCAGTCGTGGCGGGCGCCTGCGTCTCTGATAGCATCAGCAGTCAATTTTCCGGAATGGGGGCCGAGCGCCCGGGCCGTCGGCCCGCCTCCCCGGTTCCGGCCCCCGCCAGCCATGGGCTGGCCAACGCTCAAGGATCTGAAACGTGATTGGACGCTTGCGCGGCACCCTGGCTGAAAAGCAGCCGCCGCACCTGATTCTGGATGTAAACGGCCTCGGGTATGAGCTGGAAGTGCCCATGACCACCCTCTATCGCCTGCCGTCGGTCGGTGAACCGCTGACCTTGCACACCCATTTGGTCGTTCGCGAGGACGCGCAGTTACTCTATGGCTTTGCCGGCAAGCGTGAGCGAGACTTTTTCCGCGAGCTGATCCGTCTCAATGGTGTCGGCCCGAAACTGGCCCTGGCCCTGATGTCGAGCCTGGAGGTGGACGAGCTGATCCGCTGCGTGCAGTCCCAGGACACCTCGGCCCTGACCAAGGTGCCGGGCGTGGGCAAGAAGACCGCCGAGCGTCTGCTGGTCGAGCTCAAGGACCGCTTCAAGGCCTGGGAGACCGTGCCGGCGATGTTTGCGCTGGTGCCGAACCAGCCGGACGGCCCGGCGCCGGTCAACCACGCCGAGAACGACGCGGTCAGCGCGCTGATTTCCCTGGGCTACAAGCCGCAGGAGGCGAGCAAGGCGATTTCCGCGATCAAGGAGAAAGGCTTGAGCAGTGAAGACATGATCCGACGCGCCCTGAAGGGAATGATTTAAGTGATTGAAGCTGATCGTCTGATCGCCGCCACGCACAGTCCGCGTGAGCGCGAAGAAGTCCAGGATCGGGCGATTCGCCCCGTCAGTCTGGCCGACTACATCGGCCAGCCGACCGTGCGCGAGCAAATGGAGCTGTTCATCCAGGCCGCGCGCGGGCGCAGCGAGTCCCTGGACCACACGTTGATCTTCGGCCCGCCGGGATTGGGCAAGACCACCCTGGCCAACATCATCGCCCAGGAAATGGGCGTGTCGATCAAGAGCACCTCCGGGCCTGTGCTCGAACGGCCGGGGGACCTGGCGGCCCTGTTGACCAACCTTGAGCCGCACGATGTGCTGTTCATCGACGAAATCCATCGTCTGTCGCCGATCGTCGAGGAAGTGCTGTATCCAGCCATGGAAGACTTCCAGCTCGACATCATGATCGGCGAAGGGCCGGCGGCGCGTTCGATCAAGCTCGACCTGCCGCCGTTCACCCTGGTGGGCGCAACCACGCGGGCGGGCATGCTGACCAACCCGTTGCGCGACCGTTTCGGGATCGTCCAGCGCCTGGAGTTCTACAGCACGGCGGACCTGGCGACCATCGTCAGCCGTTCGGCCGGCATCCTGGGCTTGCCGCTGGATTCGGACGGGGCGTTCGAAGTGGCCCGCCGCGCCCGCGGCACGCCGCGGATCGCCAACCGGCTGCTGCGCCGGGTGCGGGACTTCGCCGAAGTGCGGGCCAAGGGGCACATCACCAAGGCCGTCGCCGATCTGGCGCTGAACCTGCTGGATGTCGACGAGCATGGCTTCGACCACCAGGATCGGCGGCTGCTGCTGACCATGATCGAGAAGTTCGACGGCGGACCGGTGGGGATCGACAGCCTGGCGGCGGCCATCAGCGAGGAACGTCACACCATCGAGGACGTGCTGGAGCCTTACCTGATCCAGCAGGGCTACATCATGCGCACGCCGCGGGGCAGGGTGGTGACCCGGCATGCGTACCTGCACTTCGGCCTGAATATTCCGTCGCGGATGGGCGAAACCCCCGTGGCAGACGAGTTTCTCGATGCCCTGGACGATTGATACACATCGTGTGGCGATTTATTCCGCATTTGCGCTGTCCGAGGACGGTACTTTTGCGGTGAAGCCACCGTTCAACGAAAAACAGTTGCCTGCCCCGATTGGCAACCCGAGGAGTAAGCACTAGAGTATGCGCGCGCAAAACGGGCTTGAGCCGTTCGCACATCGTTGTCGCGTTTATTACGAGGACACCGATGCCGGCGGCATCGTGTATTACGTTAATTACCTCAAGTTTATGGAACGGGCTCGAACCGAGCGGCTCCGGACGCTGGGCTTCGCCCAGTCGGCGCTGGCCGGGGAGGACCTGTTGTTCGTCGTGCATTCCAGCGAAGCGCGCTACCACGCGCCGGCGCGACTGGACGACGAGCTTCTGGTAAGCGCTGATGTAATCGAATTGAACCGCGCCAGCCTGCGCTTCAGACAGCAAGTCAGGCGGGCGACGGATAATGCGCTGCTCTGCGAGGGGCAGTTTCTGGTGGCCTGTGTGCGCACTAACAGTTTGAAACCCCGGGCCCTTCCCGATGACCTGCGTGCGGCCTTCGCCGACGCGGTCGGCACGGGTACACACTCAAAGCAGGAGATAAAGCGTGGAAGCTAACGTCGTCGACCATTCCTCCATGTGGAGCCTGGTCAGCAATGCCAGCATCGTGGTGCAGTTGGTAATGTTGACCCTGGTGGCCGCATCGGTGACCTCATGGATCATGATCTTTCAGCGCAGCAACCTGCTGCGCGCCGGTCGACGCGCCCTGGAGACCTTCGAGGAGCGCTTCTGGTCGGGCATCGACCTGTCCAAGCTGTACCGCCAGGCCGGCAGCAACCCGGATCCGGACTCGGGCGTGGAGCAGATCTTCCGTGCCGGCTTCAAGGAATTCTCCCGCCTGCGCCAGCAGCCCGGCGTCGACCCTGAGGCGGTGATGGAAGGCGTGGCCCGTGCCATGCGTGTGGCGATCTCCCGCGAAGAAGAGAAACTGGAGCAGAGCCTGCCGTTCCTCGCCACCGTCGGTTCCGTCAGCCCGTACATCGGCCTGTTCGGCACCGTCTGGGGGATCATGAACTCCTTCCGCGGCCTGGCCAGCGCCCAGCAGGCGACCCTCGCCACCGTGGCCCCCGGCATCGCCGAGGCCCTGGTCGCCACCGCGATCGGCCTGTTCGCCGCGATCCCGGCGGTCATCGCCTACAACCGCTTCTCCGCCCGCAGCGAAACCTTGCTGGGCCGCTACTACACCTTCGCCGATGAGTTCCAGGCGATCCTGCACCGCAAAGTGCACACCAGCGAAGACTGAGCAGGTAAATCCCAATGGCTTTAATCACTCGAGCCCGACACAAGCGCAAGCCGGTCGCCGAGATGAACGTGGTGCCTTACATCGACGTGATGCTGGTGCTGCTGGTCATCTTCATGGTGACTGCGCCGATGCTCAATCAGGGCGTGAAGGTGGATCTGCCGAAGGTATCCAGCGATGCCTTGCCGCAGGACAACAACACCCAGGTGCTGACCATTTCCATCAAGGCCGACAAGACCTACTACTGGAACCTGGGCAGCGAAGTGGACACCGAGAAGCAGCAGGACCGCGCCATGACCCTGCCGCAGATGACGGATGCGGTGACCAAGATCATCCGTGCCGGCAACGAAGGCGGCAAGCACACCCAGGTCTTCATCCGCGGCGACAAGTCCGTGGACTACGGCGCCGTCATGGGCGCCATGGGCGGGCTGCAGAAAGCCGGGGTCGGTAACGTTGGCTTGATCACCGAGGCCCCCTGATGCAGGCACAGCGAGAGCCGTCAGCCTCGGAAAGCTACTTCTGGCCCAGCGTCTGGGCAATCGGCTTGCACGTGCTGGTGTTCGGCATGCTGTTCGTCAGTTTTGCCCTGACGCCTGAGCTGCCGCCGGCCAAGCCGATCGTCCAGGCGACCTTGTACCAGCTGAAATCGAAAAGTCAGGCGACCACCCAGACCAATCAGAAGATTGCGGGTGAGGCGAAGAAATCCGCCGCACGCCAGACCGAAGTCGAGCAGATGGAGCAGAAAAAGGTCGAGCAGGAAGCGGTGAAGGCCGCGGAACAAAAGAAAGAAGAAGCGGCTCAAAAGGCCGAGGAAGCCAAGAAGGCCGACGAGGCGAAGAAAGCGGAAGAGGCGAAGAAGGCTGACGAAGCCAAGAAGGCCGACGACGCGAAGAAAGCCGCCGAAGCCAAGAAGGCAGAAGAGAAACAATTGGCTGATATAGCCAAGAAGAAAGCTGAAGAAGAAGCCAAGAAGGCTGCTGAAGAAGAGGCCAAGAAAGCGGCCGCTGAAGAAGCCAAGAAGAAGATCGTCGAAGACGCGAAGAAGAAAGCCGCCGAAGACGCCAAGAAGAAAGCTGAAGCTGAAGAGGCGAAGAAGAAAGTCGCCGAAGAAGCGAAGAAGAAAGCTGCCGCCGACGCTGCGAAGAAGAAAGCGCAGGACGCCGCGCGCAAGTCTGCCGAAGACAAGAAGGCCCAGGCCTTGGCAGATCTGCTTTCCGACACGCCGCAGCGCCAGCAGGCCTTGGCCGATGAGCAGGGCGACGAAGTCGCGGGCAGTTTCGATGACCTGATTCGTGCGCGGGCAGCGGAAGGCTGGGCCCGTCCGCCTTCGGCACGCAAAGGCATGACGGTTGTGCTGCAGATCGGCATGTTGCCGGACGGCACCGTGACCACGGTCAGCGTGGCCAAGTCCAGCGGCGACGGTCCGTTCGACGCTTCGGCGGTGGCGGCGGTCAAGAACATTGGACGATTGACGGAAATGCAGGGAATGAAGGCGAGCGATTTCGCTCCGTATCGTTCCTTCAAGATGACATTCACACCTGAGGATCTAGCCTTGTGAGAAACCTTCTTCGAGGATTGCTGA
Source organism: Pseudomonas sp. B7(2017) (assembly GCF_002112745.1). Taxonomy (NCBI): domain Bacteria; kingdom Pseudomonadati; phylum Pseudomonadota; class Gammaproteobacteria; order Pseudomonadales; family Pseudomonadaceae; genus Pseudomonas; species Pseudomonas sp. B7(2017). The sequence continues at coordinate 302,211 of NZ_NEIP01000002.1, forward strand.
TCGCGGTCTGCTGCATGGCAGGGATCGCGATGGCGGATGAAAAGAACATTCTGGTCACCAGCGGCAGCGATCGGGCGACCCCGATCGCCGTCGTGCCGTTCGGTTTCCAGGGCGGTGCCGTCCTGCCGGACGACATGGCTGAAATCATTGGTAACGATTTGCGCAACTCGGGCTACTACTCGCCGATTCCGAAGCAAAACATGATCAGCCAGCCAAGCCAGCCGAGCGAAATCATCTTCCGTGACTGGAAGGCGGTGGGCGCCCAGTACATGATGGTCGGCAGCATCGTTCCGGCGGGCGGTCGCCTGCAGGTGCAATGGGCGCTGTTCAACGTCGCCACCGAGCAGAAAGTGGCCGACGGCAGCGTTTCCGGCACCACCGAGCAGCTGCGCGACATGGCGCACTACATCTCCGACCAGTCGTTCGAGAAGCTCACCGGCATCAAGGGCGCGTTCTCGACCCGTCTGCTGTACGTGACGGCCGAACGCTTCTCCGAGAAGAACACCCGCTACACCCTGCAGCGTTCGGACTACGACGGTGCCCGTGCCGTGACCCTTCTGCAATCGCGTGAGCCGATCCTGTCGCCGCGTTTCGCTCCGGACGGCAAGCGCATCGCCTACGTGTCGTTCGAGCAGAAGCGTCCGCGGATCTTCGTGCAGAACATCGACACCGGCCGCCGCGAGCAGATCACCAACTTCGAAGGCCTGAACGGCGCGCCGGCCTGGTCGCCTGACGGCAATCGCCTGGCGTTCGTGCTGTCCAAGGACGGCAACCCGGACATCTACGTGATGAACCTCGGTTCGCGCCAGATCACCCGCGTCACCGCAGGTCCCGGCATCAACACCGAGCCGTACTGGGGCAAGGATGGCTCGACCATCTACTTCACCTCCGACCGTGGCGGCAAGCCGCAGATCTACAAGACCAGCGCCGGTGGCGGCGGTGCCGAGCGCGTGACGTTCGTGGGCAACTACAACGCCAACCCGAAACTGTCGGCCGACGAAAAGACCCTGGTGATGATCCATCGTCAGGACGGTTTCACCAATTTCAAAGTGGCGGCCCAGGATCTTCAGCGCGGAAGCGTAAAAATCCTCACTGATAGCACTCTGGACGAGTCGCCTACTGTTGCGCCCAACGGCACCATGGTAATCTACGCCACCCGCCAGCAGGGCCGGGGAGTCTTGATGCTCGTGTCCATTAACGGACGCGTGAGGCTCCCGCTTCCTACCGCTCAAGGCGAAGTCAGAGAACCGTCCTGGTCCCCTTACCTGAACTGACGCGGCGCTTTACGTTTTACTTAACACACTGGGGTTCATTAGGAGTTTCACGATGGAAATGCTGAAGTTTGGTAAATTTGCTGCGCTGGCTCTGGCCATGGCCGTAGCTGTAGGTTGCTCGTCCAAGGGCGGCGACAACGCCGGTGAAGGCGCTGTCGATCCAAACGCTGGCTACGGTGCAAACACCGGCGCCGTTGACGGTTCCCTGAGCGAAGAAGCTGCTCTGCGCGCAATCACCACCTTCTACTTCGAATACGACAGCTCGGACCTGAAGCCAGAAGCCATGCGCGCTCTGGACGTTCACGCCAAAGACCTGAAAGCAAACGGCGCTCGCGTTGTTCTGGAAGGCAACACCGACGAACGTGGTACTCGTGAGTACAACATGGCACTGGGCGAGCGTCGTGCGAAAGCCGTTCAGCGCTACCTGGTACTGCAAGGTGTTTCCCCAGCTCAGCTGGAACTGGTTTCCTACGGCGAAGAGCGTCCAGTTGCCACCGGCAACGACGAGCAGTCCTGGGCTCAAAACCGTCGCGTCGAACTGCGTAAGTAATTCGATATGCGAACGTGCCGTCGTGCTGTAACTGTCCTGGCTCTCAGCCTCGCGCCGCTTGCGGCGTGGGCTGCGGTTCCTGTGGTCGATGACAACTCCGGTTACAACAGTAGCGGGAGCAGTTATCCGCCTGCGGGTTACGGTACGAACGGCGCCTATGCCGGGGGAGCGGCTACGGCCCCTGCCTCGGCACAAGGCATGCTGTTCAACCAACTGCAACAGATGCAGGATCAGATTTCGCGCCAGCAAGGCGTGATCGAAGAACTGCAGAATCAGGTTGCGCGCATGAAGCAGGAATCCCTGGAGCGATACCAGGATCTTGATCGGCGCATAGGATCCGGCGTTGCACCTGCCGCGACTCCTGAGAATTCTTCCGCCGGCGGCGATGCAAGTGCTGCCGCCGGTGCTGCTGCGGGTGCCGGGGCTGCTGCCCAGGCGCCTGCGGCCAGCAGCGAACCCGGTGATCCGGCCAAGGAAAAGCTGTATTACGATGCCGCTTTCGACCTGATCAAGGCCAAGGACTTCGACAAGGCCAGCCAGGCCTTCGCCGCGTTCCTGCGCAAGTACCCGAACAGCCAATACGCGGGCAACGCCCAGTACTGGCTGGGTGAAGTGAACCTGGCGAAGGGCGACCTGCAAGGCGCAGGTCAGGCGTTCGCCAAGGTTTCGCAGCTGTACCCCAAGCACGCCAAGGTGCCGGACTCGCTGTACAAGCTGGCTGACGTGGAGCGCCGACTGGGTCACACCGACAAGGTCAAAGGCATTCTGCAGCAGGTGGTTGCCCAATACCCGGGCACGTCCGCTGCTCAGCTGGCCCAACGCGATCTGCAGCGCATGTAAGGCTGCTGCCTGGGAAAGCGTTACCCGTTCAGAAGAAACCCGCGCCTGTCGCGGGTTTTTTCGTTAGAATTCACGCCCTTTTTTCATGAAACACGCTTTTGGCGATCTGCGCGTTGGCGGGGTGGCCTGAAGTGCCTGACGGAGGCGGACAGCCTGTTTAGCTGTTACGCCCGTGGCGACTATGCAAGACACATTGAGAATCACCGAAGTTTTCTACTCGTTGCAGGGGGAAACGCGGACTGCCGGGCTGCCCACGGTTTTCGTGCGCCTGACCGGATGCCCTCTGCGTTGCCAGTACTGCGACAGCGCCTACGCCTTCAGCGGCGGCACCCTGCGCACCCTCGACGACATCGCCGAGCAGGTGGCCGGCTTCCGTCCACGCTATGTCTGCGTGACGGGCGGCGAGCCCCTGGCGCAGCCCAATGCCATTCCTTTGCTCAAGCGATTGTGTGACGCCGGTTACGAGGTCTCGCTGGAAACCAGCGGCGCCCTCGACATTTCGGCCGTCGATCCGCGGGTCAGCCGTGTGCTGGACCTGAAGACGCCGGGCTCGAAAGAGGCCCACCGCAACCGCTACGAAAACATCGAACTGCTGACGTCCAACGACCAGGTGAAATTCGTCATCTGTTCGCGGGAGGACTACGACTGGGCGGTCTCCAAGCTGATCCAGTACGGCCTCGACCGCCGTGCCGGCGAAGTGCTGTTTTCCCCCAGCCACCATGACCTGAACGCACGGGACCTGGCGGACTGGATCGTGGCGGACAACCTGCCGGTACGCCTGCAGTTGCAGTTGCACAAATATCTTTGGAACGACGAGCCGGGGCGCTGAGATGACTGAACAACTGAACACCACTGAAAAACGCGCGGTCATTCTGCTGTCCGGTGGCCTGGACTCCGCGACCGTCGTGGCGATGGCCCGTGCAGAGGGCTACAGCTGCTACACCATGAGCTTCGACTACGGTCAGCGCTCCCACGCCGAATTGCATGCTGCCGCTCGGGTGGCTCGTGACCTGGGCGTGATCGAGCATAAGGTGATCGGCCTGAACCTGAACGGCATGGGCGGTTCGGCGCTGACCGACAGCAGCATCGACATTCCGGAGGAGCTGGGCGAGGGCATTCCGGTGACTTACGTGCCGGCGCGCAACACCGTGTTCCTGTCGTTGGCATTGGGTTGGGCGGAAGTGCTCGGGGCTCGCGATATCTTCATCGGCGTCAACGCGGTGGACTATTCCGGTTACCCGGACTGCCGTCCCGAGTTCATCGAATCGTTCGAGCGCATGGCCAATCTCGCGACCAAGGCTGGCGTGGAAGGCAACGGTTTCCGCATCCAGGCACCGCTGCAGAACCTGAGCAAGGCACAGATCGTTCAGGCCGGTGTGAAGCTGGGCGTGAATTACGGGCTGACCGTTTCCTGCTATCAGGCTGACGATGAGGGCCGTGCGTGCGGCAAGTGCGACAGCTGCCGCCTGCGCGCAGACGGCTTCGCAGCGGCCGGAATCAGCGATCCAACCCCTTATTTTTGATTTTTTTCAAATTAGGTGTTGAATAGTCCTTAAAAATCAGTATTATACGCGCCACAACGAAGCGGGTCGTTAGCTCAGTTGGTAGAGCAGTTGGCTTTTAACCAATTGGTCGTAGGTTCGAATCCTACACGACCCACCATTTTCGAAATTTCAAAAAGTCTGGAAGGCCCACGCAAGTGAGGATTTCCGGATTTTTTTTTGCCTGCGATTCGGGCATGCCCGACCCGGTGCCGACCTGCCGTGACGCAGGTCAGAATCATCTTTTGCATCAACGGGATATTCTGTAGCCTTGCGCAGCTTCAATGCTGTCCGTGCCTGATGACACTCACTCTCCCGGCGGTGCCCTCAAGTGGTCCGGAGCCGGGTGTATACTCGACTTTCGCGCGAATGCGCCTGCAGGTCTTGCGAACATGACGCAGATTTCCGAACGCCTTCTGGTTCAAGCCCACCTCGATGCCAAGCAGCCCAAGCCGCTGACGGTCGAGGAAGAGGCTCACTACCGTTCCGCCATCGCCGCCGAGCTCAAGGCTCAGGACGCCGTGCTGGTTGCCCACTTCTATTGCGATCCGGTCATCCAGGCCCTGGCCGAAGAGACCGGCGGCTGCGTGTCCGATTCCCTGGAGATGGCCCGCTTCGGCAATGCCCACCCGGCCAAGACCGTGGTGGTGGCCGGCGTGAAGTTCATGGGCGAGACCGCCAAGATCCTTAACCCGGAAAAGCGCGTGCTGATGCCGACGCTGGACGCCACCTGCTCCCTGGATCTGGGGTGCCCGGTGGATGAGTTCTCGGCGTTCTGCGACCAGCACCCGGAGCGCACGGTGGTGGTGTACGCCAACACGTCGGCGGCGGTGAAGGCGCGGGCCGACTGGGTGGTGACGTCCAGCTGCGCGCTGGAGATCGTCGAGAGCCTGATGGACAACGGCGAGACCATCATCTGGGGCCCGGACAAGCACCTGGGCACCTACATCCAGCGCCAGACCGGCGCCGACATGCTGCTGTGGGACGGTGCCTGCATCGTTCACGAAGAGTTCAAGGCCAAGCAGCTCGAAGACATGAAGGCGCTGTACCCGGACGCGGCCATTCTGGTGCACCCGGAATCGCCGACGTCGGTCATCGAGCTGGCGGACGCCGTCGGTTCCACCAGCCAGTTGATCGCCGCGGCCAAGACGCTGCCGCACAAGACCCTGATCGTCGCCACCGACCGCGGCATCTTCTACAAGATGCAGCAGGTGTGCCCGGACAAGGTCTTCATCGAGGCGCCTACCGCCGGCAACGGCGCCGCCTGCCGCAGCTGCGCGCATTGCCCGTGGATGGCCATGAACACGCTTGAGCGCACGCTCAAGTGCCTTAAAGAGGGCACCGGCGAGATCTTTGTCGACCCGGCGCTGATTCCGCAGGCGATCCGCCCGCTCAAGCGCATGCTGGACTTCACCCAGGCGGCGCGCATGAAGCTGGCCGGCAACGCCTGAAACCTGAGTTCCGGCCCACGATGTAGGAGCGAGCCTGCTCGCGATTACGGTATGTCAGTCAAATAATCCATCGACTGACGCACCGCCATCGCGAGCAGGCTCGCTCCTGCAGTCGTTTCTGCGCCAAGGATCACTTGGCCTTTTTCGGGATCCGCACCACGCGGGTATCGGAATAGATGTCGTGCCAGGTGCGCTTTTGCTTGTCGAACAGCGACCAGAAGAACCCCAGCCCCAGGCACAGCCACGACGCCATCGACACCATGAAGCGCAGCAGCGCCTGCCACAGGCTGATGGCGGTGCCGTCGGCGTTCTGCACGCGGATGCCCCACACCTGCATGCCTAGGGTCTGGCCGGCGTGGGTCCAGAACTTGGCGAAGAAGCCGAACAGCACCAGCAACAGCACGGTGGAATAGAGGGGATCGCCGTCCAGCTGGCCGGCATCGGTCATCACCCGCAGGCGTTCCTCGCCGATGAGGGCGGCCTGGATCATCTTGTAGATGCCGCCGGTGACGATCAGCAGGGCGGTGCAGAGCAGGAAGTCATAGAACATCGCTGCCAGGCGACGGCCCAGGCCGACGGCGGGAAAGTCGCCCTGGGGGGAGAGCAGGTGTTTCGACATGGCAGCCTCTGGACGGAAAATGAAGCGCCATTTTACGGATTCGCGCGCACAAAAAAGCCCCTGATATCAATATCAGGGGCTTTTTCGTTACAGAAGATCAGCCTTCTGCGATGACTTCATCAGCCTGCATGCCTTTCTGGCCTTGCACGGCAACGAAGGTCACTTTCTGGCCTTCTTTCAGGCTCTTGAAGCCGCTGCCCTGGATGGCGCGGAAATGCACGAACAGATCCGGACCGCTTTCTGGAGTGATAAAACCAAAACCTTTCTCGTCGTTAAACCACTTGACGGTGCCGCTCTGACGTGTGGACATTTCTTATTTCCTTTGACGCAAAAATTGATGACAGTCTCTTTCTCATGAAAGAGTACTGGGGCTGGTTGCAGGAGAGTAAGAAGACGTCGAACGGGATGTAGCTAACTTGTAGGCTACTGCCCAGGTCACGATTCCAAGCTGACCCATGCAAACACAGTGGGCAAACTCTACGCCAACTACGGGAGGAAAAACAAGCCCTGTGAAGCCCCCGGTTTTCCTGAGCTTGCCGCCACTTACCGGTACGCGGGCGCAGGCTTAGACGATTGCGTTGTTCAATTGTTTTCGATCGTTATAAGCCAAGTTCATATTCGAATCGGCTGTTAAATCAATGCACTGTTTTATGGCGATTGCGTTACACATTAGTGCACGCATAACGCAATCGCGTTACTTATAGAAACAGTCAATCAGCCGCGATAGTAGCGTTGTGGAACAAATGGCATTTTGCTTACAAGCATTGGCACCTTTTTCCCACGCACGATGGCCCAGACCGGCGTGTCGAGGGTGACATAGGCGCTGTCGAGGTAACCCATCGCCACCGGCCCGCCCAGGGTCGGGCCGAAACCGCCGCTGCACACGCTGCCGATGATTTCGCCCGCTTCATTGACGATTTCCGCGCCTTCGCGCACCGGCGTGCGCTCCTGGGGCAGCAGGCCGACGCGTTTGCGTGCCACGCCGTTCTGCTGCTGGGTGAACACGTTGTCCGCGCCCGGGAAGCCGCCGGCCCGTGCGCCGTCGGCACGGCGGGGCTTGGAGATGGCCCACAGCAGGCTGGCTTCGATGGGGGTAGTGTCGGTGTTCATGTCGTGGCCGTACAGGCACAGACCGGCTTCCAGGCGCAGCGAATCGCGGGCGCCGAGGCCGATGGCCTGGACTTCCGGTTCGGCCAGCAAGGCGCGGGCGAGCTTTTCCGCGTCGGCGGCCGGCACCGAGATTTCATAGCCGTCCTCACCGGTGTAGCCCGAACGGCTGACGAAGCAGTCCACGCCCAGCAGGTTCACGCGGGTGAACTGCATGAAGGTCATTTTCGCCACCTCCGGCGCCAGGCGCGCCAGCACGGTCACCGCCGCCGGGCCTTGCAAGGCGAGGAGCGCACGCTCCTCGAACAGCGCCTCAATGGTGCATTGGCCGCCGATGTGTTTTTGCAGGTGGGCCAGGTCCTGATCCTTGCAGGCGGCGTTGACCACCAGGAACAGTTCGTCGTTGCCCAGGTTGGCCACCATCAGGTCGTCCAGGATGCCGCCGGTTTCGTTGGTGAACATCGCATAGCGCTGCATGCCCACCGGCAGGTCGATGATGTCCACCGGCACCAGGCTCTCCAGGGCCTTGGCGGCGCCGGCGCCGGTCAGGCGGATCTGGCCCATGTGCGAGACATCGAACAGGCCGGCCTGTTCACGGGTGTGCTGGTGTTCCTTCATCACGCCCAGCGGGTACTGCACCGGCATGTCGTAGCCGGCGAACGGCACCATGCGGGCGCCGAGTTCCAGGTGCAGGGCGTGGAGCGGGGTTTTCGACAATTGTTCGGTGGACATCTTCAACTCCTTGGAAGGTGGGCTGCTGCCGATGCGCGCAGGCATCAGCATTCGATAATGTTGACTGCCAGACCGCCGCGGGCGGTCTCTTTGTATTTGCTTTTCATGTCGGCGCCGGTCTGGCGCATGGTGCGGATGACCTTGTCGAGGGAGACGAAGTGCTGGCCGTCTCCGCGCATGGCCATCCGCACGGCGTTGATCGCCTTCACCGAGCCCATGGCGTTGCGTTCGATGCAGGGCACCTGCACCAGGCCGCCGATGGGGTCGCAGGTCAGGCCGAGGTTGTGCTCCATGCCGATCTCCGCGGCGTTCTCCACTTGCTGCACGCTGCCGCCGAGGACTTCGCACAGGGCGCCGGCGGCCATCGAGCAGGCCACGCCGACTTCGCCCTGGCAGCCGACTTCGGCGCCGGAGATCGAGGCGTTTTCCTTGTACAGGATGCCGATGGCCGCCGCCGTCAGCAGGAAGCGCACCACGCCGTCGTCGTTGGCGCCGGGGATGAAGCGCATGTAGTAATGCAGCACCGCCGGGATGATCCCGGCTGCGCCGTTGGTCGGTGCGGTGACGACCCGTCCGCCGTAGGCGTTTTCCTCATTGACGGCCAGGGCGTAGAGGTTGACCCAGTCCAGCACCGACAGCGGATCGCGCAGCGACGATTCCGGGTTCTTGCACAGTTGCCGGTGCAGCGCCGCCGCCCGGCGCTTGACCTTCAGGCCCCCCGGCAGGATGCCTTCATTGCGGCAGCCGGCGGCCACGCAGTCCTGCATCACTTGCCAGATCTTCAGCAGGCCGGCGCGGGTTTCCGCTTCAGGGCGCCAGGCGCTTTCGTTGGTCAGCATCACCTGGCTGATCGACAGCCCGTAGGTGGCGCAGTGGCCGAGCAGTTCCTTGGCGGTCTTGAACGGGAAGGTCAACGGGGTGGCGTCCTCGACGATGCGGTCGGCTCCGGCGGCGTCCTCGTCGACCACGAAACCGCCGCCCACCGAGTAGTACTCGCGGCCGCGGATCTGCAGGCCGGCGGCGTCGAACGCGCGGAAGATCATGCCGTTGGGGTGGTAGGGCAGGGGCTTGCGGATCATCGCCAGGTGTTCTTTCTCGTTGAACGCGAGGCTGTGTTCGCCGAGCAGGTTGAGACGGCCGCTGGCGCGGATGTCGGCCAAGCGGGCGCTGACGGTGTCGGTGTCGACGGTGTCCGGGTGTTCGCCTTCAAGGCCCAGCAGCACGGCCTTGTCGCTGCCGTGCCCCTTGCCGGTGGCGCCGAGGGATCCGTAGAGCTCGACCTTCACGCAGGCGGTGGCGGCCAGCAGGTTGTCCCGGCGCAGGCCCTCGACGAAGCGCGCGGCGGCGCGCATCGGGCCGACGGTGTGGGAGCTGGAGGGGCCGATGCCGATCTTGAACAGGTCGAACACGCTTAACGACATGGTTGTTCTCCGGTTTCTTGTTATGGGGTATCAGCGGAATCTTGGTTGCCGCATTCCCTTATAGGAGCGAGCCTGCTCGCGATAGCGGTGCTTCAGTCGATGCATTGTTTGACTGACATACCGCTATCGCGAGCAGGCTCGCTCCCACAGGGGGCTGCGGTGCAGGCGGAACCGGCGAACCGGTCCCGCCCTGTCTCAAGCGTAGCTTTCGATCGACGGGCAGGCGCAGACCAGGTTGCGGTCGCCGAACACGTTGTCGACGCGGCCGACCGGCGGCCAGTACTTGGCCTCGACCAGCGACGCCACCGGGTACACCGCCTGCTCGCGGCTGTACGGGTGAGTCCACTCGCCGACCAGCTCCGCCGCGGTGTGCGGGGCGTTCTTGAGCGGGTTGTCGTCCTTGTCCAGGGTGCCGTTCTCCACCGCGCGGATCTCTTCGCGGATGCGGATCATGGCGTCGCAGAAGCGATCCAGCTCTTCCTTGGATTCGCTTTCGGTCGGCTCGATCATCAGCGTGCCAGCCACCGGGAACGACATGGTCGGGGCGTGGAAGCCGAAGTCGATCAGGCGCTTGGCGACGTCATCGACGCTGATGCCGCTGCTGTCCTTGAGCGGACGCAGGTCCAGGATGCACTCGTGGGCCACCAGGCCGTTGCTGCCGGTGTAGAGCACCGGGTAGTGCTCTTCGAGGCGGCGCGAGATGTAGTTGGCGTTGAGGATCGCCAGCTGCGAGGCGCGCTTGAGGCCGGCGCCGCCCATCATGCGGATGTACATCCAGGTGATCGGCAGGATGCTGGCGCTGCCGAACGGCGCCGCGCAGACCGCGCCTTCCTTGCGCGCCATCTCGGCGTGGCCGGGCAGGAACGGGGCCAGGTGCGACTTGACGCCGATCGGGCCGACGCCCGGGCCGCCGCCGCCGTGGGGGATGCAGAAGGTCTTGTGCAGGTTCAGGTGGGACACGTCGCCGCCGAACTTGCCCGGTGCACAGAGGCCGACCATGGCGTTCATGTTGGCGCCGTCGATGTACACCTGGCCGCCGTTGTCGTGGATGATCGCGCAGATTTCGCGGATGCCTTCCTCGAACACGCCGTGGGTGGACGGGTAGGTGATCATCAGCGCGGCGAGGTGCTCGCGGTGCTCGATGGCCTTGGCGCGCAGGTCTTCGATGTCGACGTTGCCGCGGGCGTCGCACGCGGTCACCACCACGCGCATGCCGGCCATGTGGGCGGTGGCCGGGTTGGTGCCGTGGGCCGACGACGGGATCAGGCAGATGTCGCGGCGCTCGTCGCCACGGCTCTGGTGGTAGGCGCGGATCGCCAGCAGGCCGGCGTATTCACCCTGGGAGCCGGCGTTCGGCTGCAGGGACACCGCGTCGTAGCCGGTGGCGGCGCAAAGCATCGCTTCCAGCTCAGAGGTCAGTTGCTGGTAGCCGGCGCTCTGCTCGGCCGGGGCAAACGGGTGCAGGGCGCCGAATTCGGCCCAGGTCACCGGGATCATTTCGCTGGCGGCGTTGAGCTTCATGGTGCACGAGCCCAGCGGGATCATGGTGCGGTCGAGCGCCAGATCCTTGTCCGCCAGCTTGCGCAGGTAGCGCATCAGCTCGGTTTCGGAGTGGTAGCGGTTGAACACCGGGTGGCTGAGGATCGGCGATTGGCGCACCAGCGCCGCCGGCAGGGTGCCTTGCGCCGAGGCGGCGAGGGCGGCGAAGTCCGGCAGGGCCTTGCCGTCGGCGAACAGCGCCCACAGGCTCTCGATGTCGGCCTGGGTGGTGGTTTCGTCCACCGACAGGCCCAGGCGCTGGGCATCGACCACGCGCAGGTTGATGCGCTGGGCACGGGCCTTGTCGTGCAGCGCGGCGGTCTGCGCGCCGGTGGCCAAAGTCAGGGTGTCGAAGAAGTGCGCCTGCTCGACGTTCAGGCCCAGGGCGCTCAGGCCTTGGGCGAGGATAGCGGTCAGGTGGTGCACGCGGTTGGCGATCTGGGTCAGGCCTTTGGGGCCGTGGTAAACGGCGTACATGCTGGCGATGTTGGCCAGCAGCACTTGCGCGGTGCAGATGTTCGAGGTGGCCTTCTCGCGGCGGATGTGCTGCTCGCGGGTCTGCATGGCCAGGCGCAGGGCCGGCTTGCCGAAGCGGTCGACCGACACGCCGACCAGGCGGCCCGGCATGTCGCGCTTGAACGCGTCCTTGGTGGAGAAGTACGCCGCGTGCGGGCCGCCGAAGCCCAGCGGCACGCCGAAGCGCTGGGCGCTGCCGATGGCCACGTCGGCGCCGAACTCGCCCGGCGGGGTCAGCAGGGTCAGGGCCAGCAGGTCGGCGGCCACGGCCACCAGGGCGTTGGCGGCGTGGAAGCGCTCGGTCAGCTCACGGTAGTCGAACACGTCGCCGTTGCTCGCCGGGTATTGCAGCAGGGCGCCGAAGAACGGGGTCACGTCGGTCAGTTCACGCTCGTCGCCCACGACCACGTCGATGCCCAGCGGCTCGGCACGGGTGCGCAGCACGTCGAGGGTCTGCGGATGGCTGTGGACCGAGGCGAAGAACTGGTGGCTGCCCTTGTTCTTGCTCAGGCGCTTGCAGAAGGTCATGGCTTCGGCGGCGGCGGTGGCTTCGTCGAGCAGGGAGGCGTTGGCGATCGGCAGGCCGGTGAGGTCGCTGATCAGGGTCTGGAAGTTCAGCAGCGCTTCGAGGCGGCCCTGGGAGATCTCCGGCTGGTACGGGGTGTAGGCGGTGTACCAGGCCGGGTTCTCCAGCAGGTTGCGCAGGATCGGCGACGGGGTGTGGCAGTTGTAGTAGCCCTGGCCGATGTAGGTCTTGAACAGTTGGTTCTGGCCGGCGATGGCCTTGATCGCGGCCAGGGCCTGGGCTTCGCTCAGGCCGTCGTCCAGGCCCAGCACGCTGGTGCCCTTGATGCTTTCCGGGATGACGCTGGCGCTCAGGGCTTCGAGGGAGTCGAAGCCGAGGCTGTTGAGCATGGCCTGCTCGTCGCCGGCGCGCGGGCCGATGTGACGGGCGATGAATTCGTTGGTGGTGGTCAGGTTCACTTGAGTCATGTCCGGTCTCCTCAGGCGTCGGCGTTGGCTTTGAGCAGACGGTCGTAGGCGTCCTGGTCCAGCAGTTTGCCGACGGCGCTGGCGTCGCTCGGCTTGAAGCGGAAGAACCAGCCGTCGCCCAGCGGGTCTTCGTTGACTTGTTCCGGGCTGTCGTTGAGCAGTTCGTTGACGGCGACGACGTCACCGTCCAGCGGCATGTACACGCCGCTGGCCGCCTTCACCGATTCCACCGTGGCGGCTTCGGCGCCCTTTTCGTAGGCCTGAAGCTCCGGCAACTGAACGTAGACCACGTCGCCCAGGGCGTTCTGCGCGAAAGCGGTGATGCCGACCGTGACGGTGCCGTCAGCTTCGGCGCGCAGCCATTCGTGATCTTCAGTGAAACGCAACTCGCTCATGGAAACTCCTAGGGGCCGGACTCGTCCGGTGGACGCGGTGGAAGGCTGGGGCAATAAAGCCCTTGTTTATGGATGGGTACTTAGCAAGAACGCGGCCAATGTTTATTTATCTTTTTAAATCAATGACTTAAGTAGTTTAGAGAGTGTCTGGGATCGACTCGCTGTAGCGAAATCGCTACAGATGGGGGCGGGGAGAAAAGCTGAACCGGATCAAAGCCTTGCGCGGCGGTGGCTGCAGGCGGGTGTATCGATATCGTTCCGCTGTAGCGCTTTCAGTACAGTTGGAGGTCGCTTTTGGGCTGCGGAGGCCTTTGGTGGCGCCATCGCCAGCAGGCTGGCTCCCAAAATGTTTGCTGTGTCCAAGCTGTTGCGCACAGCCTGGATTCCTGTGGGAGCCAGCCTGCTGGCGACGGCGTGCGCAAGAACGCGGCACCCGCTCAGGGCTTGTTGGGAATGCCGTACTTGCGCAGGCGATGGGCGATGGCCGTGTGGGAGGTCTGCAGGCGGCTGGCCAGTTGGCGGGTCGAGGGGTAGCTGACGTAGAGGGTTTCGAGCAGGGATTTCTCGAAGGCTTCGACGGCCTGTTCGAGGCTGTCGACGTCGGTGTCGGCCTGGCGCGCCACCGAGGTGCCGGCGATGTCGAGGTCGCCGATGTCCACCAGGCTGCTTTCGCAGATCGCGGCGGCGCGGAAGATCACGTTCTGCAGTTGCCGCACGTTGCCCGGCCAGCGGTTGCCGAGCAGGGCCGGATAGGTGCCGGGCGCCAGGCGGCAGACCGGGCGCTGGATCTGCGCGCAGGCCTGCTGCATGAAATGGCGGGCCAGCAGCAGGATGTCCTGGCCGCGCTCGCGCAGCGGCGGCACTTCGACGTTGAGCACGTTGAGGCGGTAGAACAGGTCTTCGCGGAACAGGCCTTCGCTGACCATTTTCTCCAGGTCGCGGTGGGTGGCGCTGAGGATCCGCACATCGACCTTCACCTCGCGGTCGCCGCCGACCCGGCGGAAACTGCCGTCGTTGAGAAAGCGCAGCAGCTTGGCCTGCAGGTACGGCGACATCTCGCCGATCTCGTCGAGGAACACCGTGCCCTGGTTGGCCAGTTCCATCAGCCCCGGCTTGCCGCCGCGCTGGGCACCGGTGAAGGCGCCGGGGGCGTAGCCGAACAGTTCGCTCTCGGCGAGGTTCTCCGGCAGCGCCGCGCAGTTGAGGGCCAGGAACGGCGCGCTGTGCCGGGCGCTGATGGCGTGGCAGGCGCGGGCCACCAGTTCCTTGCCGGTGCCGGTCTCGCCCTGGATCAGCAGCGGCGCATCGAGGGCCGCCACCCGCTGCGCCCGGGCCTTGAGGGTGCGGATGGCGGGGGAATCGCCCAGCAGCGCGTCGAAGCCTTCGGCGTGGTCGTGGTGCAGGGCCGAGAGCTGTTCGCCGATGCGGTTGGGTTGGTACAGGGTCAGCAGGGCGCCGGCGTCGGTGATCGGCGTGGCGTCCAGCAGCAGGGTCTGGCCGTTGACGGTGATTTCCCGCAGCGGCAGGCGGAAACCGTGTTCGAGCAGGGCGTCCAGCAGGCCCGGGTCGTTGAACAGTTCGGCGACGCTCTCGCCCGCCGGCTCCCGGCCGTACAGCGCGATCAGCGCCGGGTTGGCCAGCAGCACCTTGCCGGCGCTGTCCAGGGCCAGCACCGGGTCGGTCATCGCGGCGAGCAAGGCGTCGAGCTGCAGGTGCCGGCGCTGGCCGGGCAGGATGTCGACCACCGTCACCGCCTCCACGCCGCGCACGCGGAACAGCGCGTCCTTGAGCTCTTCGAGCACTTGCGGGCTGAGGGTCGGCGCGTCGATGTAGACGTTGGGCGGCACCATCTCCACCGCATCCAGGTTGAGGTTGCGCCCGCCGAGCAGGGCCAGGACTTCCTGGGTGATGCCGACGCGGTCGATGAAGCTGACGTGAATACGCATGGGGCGGTTCAGTGTTCTGCGGTGCGGAGGGTGGCAAGTATGCCTTGGGGCGGGGAAATGGTGAAACCGGACGCGTTCTTCCGCTGGATACATGCCCTTGTGGGAGCGAGCTTGCTCGCGAATGCGGTGTATCAGCAATGAAGATCTGTACTGACAGAGCGCTTTCGCGAGCAAGCTCGCTCCCGGAGGGGGAATGGGGGTGAGTTCGGGTTACTCGAAATGCTCGGGATTGACCGGATCCCCGGATTTCATATTCAGCTGCGTACGAATGTCTTCAAACATCAAGTCGTAATGCTTGTGCACCGAGCCGATCTGGCTGTGACTTTTGGGGATGCCATACTTTTCGGCAATCTGCGTCACGTTGCGAGCGAAGTTGTAGGCCTCTTCCTTGGGCAGAAAGAACGGTTCGTTGACGTCTTTGCCCTGGATGCTTCCAAGCAGCCGGAATTGTATCCCTTTTCCTTTTTGTGGATCCTGCGACACCTCGTATTCGAGGCGGATGTTGTAGTCGACGTCATCTTTGGTCAACGCGTGCCGCTCGATGTGCAAATGACCAGGTTCGAACTGGGCCATGGTGTTCTCTCCTTTCAAGGCATTGGAGAAGGGCAGACCTTCGATCTGCCCCGCCGTTTCTTTTTATCGGTAGGTGATGCCCGGCGCTGCCGTGCTGACCCGCGTACCGGCGGTGCCCTGGACGATGGCTTCGATGTCCGCGAGCGAACCGATCACCGCGACCTTGCCAGTATGGCGCGCGAATTCACAGGCTGCCTGCACCTTCGGCCCCATGGAGCCTGCGGCGAAGCCCAGGCGTTCCAGTTCGTCCGGGTGGGCCTGGGCGATGGCCTTCTGGGTCGGCTTGTTGAAGTCGATGTAGGCCGCGTTGACGTCGGTGGCGATCACCAACAGGTCGGCGTCCAGCTGTTCGGCCAGCAGCGACGAGCACAGGTCCTTGTCGATCACCGCCTCGATGCCCTTGAGGTTGCGGTTTTCGTCGTACATGGTCGGGATGCCGCCGCCGCCGGCGCAGATCACGATGCTGCCCTTGTCCAGCAGCCACTTGATCGGGCGGATCTCGAAGATGCGCTTGGGCCGCGGGCTGGCCACCACGCGGCGGAACTTGTCGCCGTCCGGGGCGATCGCCCAGCCTTTTTCGGCGGCCAGCTTCTCGGCCTCCGCCTTGCCGTAGACCGGGCCGATGGGTTTGGTGGGATTCTGGAAGGCCGGATCCTTGGCGTCCACCTCGACCTGGGTGAGCAGGGTGGCGAACGGCACTTCGAAGTCCAGCAGGTTGCCCAGTTCCTGTTCGATGATGTAGCCGATCATGCCTTCGGTCTCGGCGCCGAGCACGTCCAGCGGGTAAGGGGTGACCGAGGTGTAGGCCGCCGCCTGCAGCGACAGCAGGCCCACTTGCGGGCCATTGCCGTGGGCGATGACCAGTTGGTTGCCGGGATGGATCTTGGCGATCTGCTCGGTGGCGATCCGGATGTTGGCGCGCTGGTTGTCCGCGGTCATGGGTTCACCCCGGCGGAGCAGGGCGTTACCGCCCAGAGCAACGACGATACGCATGGTGCGAGTCCTTCTGAATAGCAATAAGGTCAGACGGAACAAGTGCGGTCACTGTAGGAGCCGGGCTTGCCCGCGATGGCGACGGGGCAGTCAGCATTGTCTTTGGCTGACACACCGCTATCGCTGGCAAGCCAGCTCCCACAGTGACCGTGTCGCGTCAGTGGGAGCTTCGCCGGTTTACAGGTCGGCCAGGGTCGAGACCAGGATCGCCTTGATGGTGTGCATGCGGTTTTCCGCTTGCTCGAAGGCGATGCAGGCCGGCGATTCGAACACGTCGTCGGTCACCTCGATGCCGTTGGCCAGGTGCGGGTACTGCTCGGCGATCTGTTTGCCGACCTTGGTGTCGCTGTTGTGGAACGCCGGCAGGCAGTGCATGAACTTGGTGCGTGGGTTGCCCGAGGCCTTCATCAGTTCGGCGTTGACCTGGTACGGCAGCAGTTGCTGGATGCGTTCGCCCCAGGCTTCGACCGGCTCGCCCATCGACACCCAGACGTCGGTGTGGATGAAGTCCACGCCCTTGACCGCCGCTTTCGGGTCTTCGGTCAGGGTGATGCGCGCACCGCTTTCTTCCGCGTATTTCTTGCAGCGGGCCACGAGGTCGTCATGGGGCCACAGGGCTTTGGGCGCGCTGATGCGCACGTCCATGCCCAGCTTGGCGCCGATCAGCAGCAGCGAGTTGCCCATGTTGTTGCGGGCGTCGCCCAGGTAGGCGTAGCTGATTTCGTGGATCGGCTTGTCGGCGTGCTCACGCATGGTCAGCACGTCGGCGATCATCTGGGTCGGGTGGTATTCGTCGGTCAGGCCGTTGAACACCGGCACCCCGGCGAACTTGGCCAGTTCTTCGACGATCTCCTGCTTGAAGCCGCGGTACTCGATGGCGTCGTACATGCGGCCCAGCACGCGGGCCGTGTCCTTCATGCTTTCCTTGTGGCCGATCTGCGAGGAGTTGGGGTCGATGTAGGTGACGTTGGCGCCTTGGTCATAGGCGGCGACTTCGAAGGCGCAGCGGGTGCGGGTCGAGGTCTTTTCGAAGATCAGGGCGATGTTGTTGCCCTTGAGGTGCTGCTGTTCGGTGCCGGTGTACTTGGCGCGCTTGAGGTCGCGGGAGAGGTCGAGCAGGTAGCGCAGCTCGCGGGCGGTGTGGTGTTCCAGGCTGAGCAGGTTACGGTTGTGGATGTTGAACGCCATGATGATTCTCCTTGGATTCGGTGATCGGCCCGGCCGCGCCGGGTGGGGGCGGCCGGGAAAATGGTCGTTTAGTAGTCGATGGGGTCGCGCACGATCGGGCAGGTCATGCAGTGGCCGCCGCCGCGTCCGCGGCCCAGTTCGCCGGCGCTGATGGTGATGACCTCGATGCCGGCCTTGCGCAGCAGGGTGTTGGTGTAGGTATTGCGGTCGTAGCCGATGACCACGCCCGGTTCCAGCGCCACCACGTTGTTGCCGTCGTCCCACTGTTCGCGCTCGGCGGCGAAGCTGTTGCCGCCGGTCTCGACCACGCGCAGCTGCTTGAGGTTGAGGGCGTCGGCCACCACTTCGATGAACGATTTGTTCTCGCGGCGCACGTCCATGCCGTAAGGCTTGCTGCTGTCGGGGCGGATGATGAACGGCACGATTTCCTTGACCACTTCCGGGAAGACCGTCACCAGGTCGCGGTCGCAGAAGCTGAACACGGTGTCCAGGTGCATCGCCGCGCGGGATTTGGGCAGGCCGGCCACCACGACCTTCTCCACCGCGCCCTTGGCGAACAGCGACTGCGCCAGTTGGCCGATGGCCTGGCGCGAGGTGCGCTCGCCCATGCCGATCAGCACCACGCCGTTGCCGATCGGCATGACGTCGCCGCCCTCAAGGGTGGCTTGGCCGTGGTCCTTGTCCGGGTCGCCGTACCAGACTTCGAAGTCGGCGTTGGCGAATTCGGGGTGGAACTTGTAGATGGCGGTGGCCAGCAGGGTTTCCTGGCGGCGGGCCGGCCAGTACATCGGGTTGAGGGTCACGCCGCCGTAGATCCAGCAGGTGGTGTCGCGGGTGAACTGGGTGTTGGGCAGCGGCGGCAGCAGGAAGCTGGAGTGGCCCAGGTAGTCGCGGTACATCTTGATCACGCTGGCGCCTTCGCTGTCCGGCAGGTCCTCGCCGGCCACGCCGCCGATCAGGAACTCGGCCAGCTTGCGCGGCTCCAGGCCTTCGAGCCAGCTGCGCACTTCGTTGGTCAGGCCGACGCCGACGGTGTCAGGGGTGATCTTGCGGTCCAGGATCCATTTCAGCGCTTCGGGGTTCTGGACGGTCTCGGTCAGCAGGTTGTGCATTTCCAGGACTTCGATGCCGCGCTCGCGCATCTTGGTGACGAAGTCGAAGTGGTCGCGCTTGGCCTGGTTGACCCAGATCACATCGTCGAACAGCAGTTCGTCGCAGTTGTTCGGGGTCAGCCGCTGGTGGGCCAGGCCGGGGGAGCAAACCATGACTTTGCGCAGTTTGCCGGCTTCGGAATGGACGCCGTACTTAACTTTTTCCGTGGTCATTACTGTGATCCTCCAGAGATGGTTATCTCGCGGTTACAGGGTCAGGAAGCCGTCGTAGAGACCGTAGGCAGCCACCAGGGCGCCCGCGACCACTGCGGCGAAAATCAGCTTCTCGACAGGGGTGAAAACCGGTTTCTTGACTTCAAGCTTGGCCTTGGCGAACAGGATCGCGCCGGGGGCGTAGAGCAGGGCCGACAGCAGCAGGTACTTCACGCCGCCGGCATAGAGCAGCCACACCGCGTAGAGCAGGGCGATGGCGCCGATGATCAGGTCTTTCTGCCGCTCGCCCGCCGCGCCCTCGTAGCTTTCGCCGCGCACCGCCAGCAGCACGGCGTAGGCCGCCGACCACAGGTAGGGCACCAGGATCATCGAGGTGGCGAGGTAGATCAGCGACAGGTAGGTGCTGGCCGAGAACAGGGTGATCACCAGGAACAGCTGCACCATGGCGTTGGTCAGCCACAGGGCGTTGGCCGGCACATGGTTGGCGTTCTCGCGGCGCAGGAACTCCGGCATGGTGTGGTCCTTGGCGGCTGCGAACATGATCTCCGCGCACAGCAGCACCCACGACAGCAGCGCCCCCAGCAGCGAGATGATCAGGCCGACGCTGATCAGCACCGCGCCCCAGTGGCCGACCACGTGCTCGAGCACGGCGGCCATCGACGGGTTCTGCAGCTTGGCCAGTTCCGGCTGGGTCATGATCCCCAGCGACAGTACGTTCACCAGCACCAGGAACAGCAGCACGGTGATGAAGCCGATCACGGTGGCCTTACCGACGTCGGTGCGCTTTTCCGCCCGGGCCGAGAAGATGCTCGCGCCCTCGATGCCGATGAACACCCACACGGTGACCAGCATCATGTTGCGCACCTGGTTCATCACGTTGCCGAGGCTCGGGTTCTTCGCGCCCCAGATGTCGGCGGTGAAGATGTCCAGCTTGAAGGCGAACAGCGCGATCAGCACGAACAGCAGCAGCGGCACGACCTTGGCGACGGTGGTCACCAGGTTGATGAACGCCGCTTCCTTGATGCCGCGCAGCACCAGAAAGTGCACCGCCCACAGCAGCACGGAGGCGCCGATGATCGCGGCGACTGTGTTGCCTTCGCCGAAGATCGGGAAGAAGTAGCCCAGGGTGCTGAACAGCAGCACGAAGTAACCGACGTTGCCCAACCAGGCACTGATCCAGTAGCCCCAGGCCGAGGAGAAGCCCATGTAGTCGCCGAAGCCGGCCTTGGCGTAGGCGTACACCCCGCCGTCCAGGTCGGGTTTGCGGTTGGCCAGGGTCTGAAACACGAACGCGAGGGTCAGCATGCCGACGGCGGTGATGGCCCAACCGATCAGCACGGCGCCGACATCGGCGCTGACGGCCATGTTCTGCGGCAATGAAAAGATCCCGCCACCGATCATGGAACCGACGACCAGTGCAGTCAGCGCACCGAGTTTAAGTTTTGCGGAGGACTCAGACATTGCATGACTCCATTGCAGGAGAAGAGAGACGTCAGGTTAAGTCTGTTGGTCGGTCAAACAGCTGACTTAGATCAGTTCATGGGCACATTCCATTGCTAAATGAATGACTTATGAATTCGCCTAGGGCATAAGGTCGCTCGCCTGGAAGGCCCGTGGCAGAAGGGTCTGCAAGAGAAAACGGGAATAACTCGTATTCCCTTGGGATGTTGAAGCTAGTCCGTTTTGCCGGTTTGGCAAATTTTCCGCATCTGTTTTCAGTACAGAAATGATTTATTACGAATGGCGCACAAAATTGATTTTCGGCACTCGCCGTTAGAGTCAATGGCTATATATAAAAGGGGTTTATTGGCGATATCCAATAAACGTTATTACGCTTGAATCCGTTTGATTAACGACGGTTACATGACGCTGTTTACGGCCTTCGACCCACGGGAACCTGGAGACGCTGGAATGTCGCAACCGACGCAAAAACTGCGCCTTGGCGCACTGATCGCCCTGGTGGTGGGCTCGATGATCGGCGGGGGCATCTTCTCCCTGCCGCAGAACATGGCGGCCCGGGCCGACGCCGGCGCGATCCTGATCGGCTGGGCGATCACGGCGGTCGGCATGCTGACCCTGGCGTTCGTGTTCCAGACCCTGGCCAACCGCAAGCCGGAACTCGATTCCGGGGTGTACGCCTACGCCAAGGCCGGCTTCGGCGACTACATGGGGTTCTCGTCGGCCTGGGGCTACTGGATCAGCGCGTGGCTGGGCAACGTCGGTTACTTCGTGCTGCTGTTCAGCACCCTGGGCTATTTCTTTCCGGTGTTCGGCCAGGGCAACACGCCGGTGGCCATCGGCTGCGCGTCGCTGCTGCTGTGGGCGGTGCACTTTCTGGTGATGCGCGGGATCAAGGAGGCGGCGTTCATCAACCAACTGACCACCGTGGCCAAGATCGTCCCGCTGGTGATGTTCATCGTCATCGCGGCGGTGGCGTTCAAGGCCGACGTCTTCACCCGCGACATCTGGGGCCGCAGCAACCCCAGCTTCGGCGGGGTGATGGACCAGGTGCGCAACATGATGCTGGTGACGGTGTTCGTGTTCATCGGCATCGAAGGGGCCAGCGTGTATTCGGCCCGGGCGGAGAAACGCAGCGACGTCGGCCGGGCCACGGTGATCGGCTTCATCGGCGTGCTGGCGCTGCTGGTGCTGGTGAACGTGCTGTCGCTGGGGATCATGAGCCAGCCGGAACTGGCGACCCTGCAGAACCCGTCGCTGGCGGCGGTGCTGGAGCACATCGTCGGGCCGTGGGGCGCGCTGCTGATCAGCATCGGCCTGGCGGTGTCGCTGCTCGGCGCGTTGCTCTCGTGGGCGCTGCTGTGCGCCGAGATCCTCTTCGCCACGGCCCGGGACAAGACCATGCCGGCGTTCCTCAAGAAGGAGAACGCCAACCACGTGCCGGTCAACGCGCTGTGGCTGACCAACGTGATGATCCAGATCTTCCTGCTGATCACCTTGTTTTCCGCCGGCACCTACACCAGCCTGATCTATCTCGCCTCGTCGATGATTCTGGTGCCGTACCTGTGGTCGGCGGCCTATGCGGTGCTGCTCAGCGGCCGGGGCGAAACCTACGAGCACGCCTCGGCCGAGCGCACCAAGGACCTGCTCATCGGCGGCATCGCCCTGTGTTACGCGGTGTGGCTGCTGTATGCCGGCGGGGTGAAGTACCTGCTGCTGTCGGCGCTGCTGTACGCGCCCGGCGTCATCCTGTTCGCCAAGGCCAAGCATGAGCAGGGTGAGCCGCTGTTCACCACGCTGGAGAAGGGGATTTTCACCTGCGTGATCGGCGGGGCCGGGCTGGCGGCGTATGGGTTGTACAGCGGCCTGCTGTCGCTGTGAGGCTGCGGCTGGACGTTCAGGCGCCCTACGACTGGCCGGCGATGCTCGGATTCCTTGGGGCACGGGCGGTGGCCGGCATGGAGACGGTCGAGGCCGGCGTGTATTCGCGGATCATCGGTTTGAACAGGGTCAGCGGCAGCGTGTCGGTCCGGCCCGGTGACGGGGATGGCCTGGACGTGGAACTGGATTTTCCCGAGCCGGCGGCGGTGCCGGAGATCGTCGCGCGTTTGCGTCGATTGTTCGGCCTGGATGCAGATGTGGTGCGGATGCAGCGGCACCTGGCGGCGGACCCGCTGTTGGCGCGGTTGATCGCCGAACGGCCGGGACTGCGGGTGCCGGGGGCGTGGGACGGGCTGGAGCTGGCGTTCCGTGCGGTGCTGGGGCAGCAGATCACGGTGACGGCGGCGATCCGTCTGGCGGGGAAACTGGTGGCGCGTTACGGCGAACCGATCCATTCGCCGGTGCCGGGGTTGACCCATGCCTTTCCCGAGGCTGACGTGTTGGCGGTCGCCGATCTGGCGGCGTTGGGCATGCCCAAAAGCCGGGGGCGGACGTTGTCCGGCGTGGCGCAGGCGCTGCTGGACGATCCGTCGCTGTTCGAATCCGGGGTGACGCGGCTGCTGGCCTTGCACGGCATCGGCGACTGGACGGCGCAGTACATCGCCTTGCGCCAATTGCGCGACATGGACGGGTTTCCGACCGGGGATGTGGGGTTGCTGCGGGCGCTGGAGGTGCTGGAGGGCCGGCGGCCGACGGCGCGGGAACTGACGGCGCGGGCCGAGGCCTGGCGACCGTACCGGGGGTATGCGGCGCAGGTGCTGTGGACGTCGTTGGGGCGGGGGGATTGATCGCGGGTTTTGTGTCGGCTGCACCGGCCTCATCGCCAGCAGGCAGGCTCCCACAGTTTTTGCGGTGAGCACAAAATCTGTAGGCACCGTCAGTCCCTGTGGGAGCCAGCCTGCTGGCGATGGCGCCGGTGAAGGCGCCCGGGCAGCGAGCCGGCGAAGTCACAGCCAATGCGGGGAATGCGAACCCAGTTCGGTGGCCGGCAACGCCCAGCGCAACGGCGTCCCGCTGATGTTCAGCGACGCCTTCAGCCGATGGGCCGGCCCCCACGGCGTCTGCTCCACCCGCGCGTCCTGATCCTGGCCGTCCTCGGCCCGCAACGGTTCATCCGTCCCCGGCCCCTGCTCGATCAACAGCTTCGCCGTGCGCGCCAAAGACAACCGTGCCGAGCCGGCCTTGCCGCTGTGCAGGCGCTCGGTCAGCAGGCGGATCACGCTGGCCGCCATCAGATACCCGGTGGCGTGATCCAGCGCCTGCACCGGCAGCGGCGTCGGCGTGTCGCTGCGCCGCCAGCGCTGCCCGGCCTCGGCGATGCCGCTGCTCATCTGCACCAGGCTGTCGAAGCCCCGACGGTTGCGCCACGGGCCGCTCCAGCCGTAGGCGTTGAGGCTGACGTCGATCAGCCCCGGCGCCCACTTGCGCCGGGATTCGGCGCCGAAACCGAGGTTTTCCAGGGCATCGGCCCGGTAGCCGTGCACCAGGATGTCGGCGTCCTTGAGCAGCGCCGCAAACACCGCACGATCCGCCGGAGCGTGAAGATCCAGCCGCGCGCAGCGTTTGCCGAGGGTGAGGTCAGGCACCACGCCGGGCTCGTTCCAGGTCGGCGGATCGATGCGCAGCACCTGGGCGCCCAGGCCGGCGAGAAAACGGGTGGCGGTCGGCCCGGCCAGCACCCGGGTCAGGTCCAGCACCTTGAGCCCGGCCAGCGGTTGCGCCGCCGAGCCGGTCCACGGCCTGGGGCTTTGCGGCTGACCGTCAAAGAAATGCACCAGCGGTTCGGCATTCACCGCCAGTCCCTGCGGGTGCTGCTGCCACTGGGCCCAACTGCGCATCTGCGCCGCGCAGCCGTTGGCCTCGACCACCGCGTGCTCCAGCTCCGCGGCGGTCCACTGCGCGACCTTCGCAGTCATGGCGGCGCGGTCGGCGCAGGCTCCGAGCACGCGTTCGGCGGCGGCGCGGTGGTGCGGGGCGTTGGTGTGCAGGCGGATCCAGCCGTCCTGCGTCGCGTAGTCGCCGGCCACCGGATCCCACAACGGCGGCACGTTCCAGCCGTCCGGGCGCAGCGAGGCGGCGAACCAGAACGAGGCGAGGCGGCGGTCGACTTCGACGGCGGGCCGGTGGCCGGTCTGCCGGAGCAACAGTTCGCTGACCGCTTGGCCTGCGGCGGCGATGCTGGCGCAGGCCAGGTCGGTGACGGCGAAGGCCGAGGGCAGGGCGCCGACGGCGGTGAAGGGGATCGGCGTGCGGGGCAGGCCGAGCGCGGCTTGGATGGATGCGAGCAGATCGGTCATCGAAGGCCCTCCGGAAGGAGAGCGCAGCATAGTGCAAAAGGAGCACCCGGGAACCCTGTGGGAGCCAGCCTGCTGGCGATGACGCCAGCAGGGGCACCGCATGGCAGGGGTCAGACGCGGAACTGATCCATCAGCTTCATCTGCTGGCTGGCCAGGGCGTTGAGCTGGCTGCTGATGGCCGCCGATTCGCTGGCCTGTTCGGTCAGGGTTTCGGTGACGGTGCGGATCGCCGAGACGTTGCGGTTGACCTCTTCGGCCACGGCGCTCTGCTGTTCGGCGGCGCTGGCGATCTGCAGGTTCATGTCGCTGATCACGGTGACCGCTTCGCTGATCTTGCCCAGCGCGTCCACGGCCTGGCGGATCTGCCCGGCGTTGCTCTGGGCCTGGCTCTGGCTGGAGTGCATGGTCGCGACCACGCCGCGGGTGCCGGACTGGATGCGTTCGATGACCACGCGGATCTCCTCCACCGAGTCCTGGGTGCGCTTGGCCAGGTTGCGCACTTCGTCGGCCACCACCGCGAAGCCGCGGCCGCTCTCGCCGGCGCGGGCGGCCTCGATGGCGGCGTTGAGCGCCAGCAGGTTGGTCTGTTCGGCGATGCTGCGGATCACTTCCAGCACCGAGCCGATCTGTTCGCTGTTGAGCGCCAGTTCCTCGACTTCGGCCACCGCCTTGCTGACTTCATCGGCCAGTTGGCTGATGTCGCGGGTGCTGCGCTCGATGATCGACATGCCGTCCCGGGCCGACTGGTCCGCGCCCTTGGCGGCGTTGGCCGCGTTCGAGGCGCTGTTGGCGACGTCGTGGGCGGTGGCGCTCATTTCGTTGGAGGCGGTCGCCACCTGGTCGATCTCGCGGAACTGCACCTGCATGCCTTCGCTGGTCTGGCGGGCGATGGCCGACGACTGGTCGGCGGTGCCGCGGGCGTCGGTGATGCTCTGCTTGATCTGGGCGATGGTCGGCTGCAGCTTGTCGAGGAAGCGGTTGAACCAGTTCACCAGTTCGCCCAGTTCGTCTTTTTTCCCGTAGTTCAGGCGTTGGGTCAGGTCGCCTTCGCCGCTGGCGATGTTCTTGAGCATGTCGGCGACGCTGTTGATCGGCCGGGTCACGCCCGAGGCGGTGAGCCAGATCAGCAGCAGCCCGAGCAGGCCGGCCACCACGGCGACCGACAAGGCGGTGATCGTGCCGGCCTCCTGGGCGTCGTCGAGCACCGCCTGCAGTTTGACCGAGTCGGCCAGCAGCACTTGCTTGGGCAGGTCGATGACCACGCCCCAGGCGCGGGCGTCGCCGATCGGGTTGACCGGGTACACGGCGCGGATCAGGTCGCCCTGTTCGAGGATCTTCGGGCTGCCGCCGCCGAGCAGTTGCAGGATGTCCTTGCCTTCGGCGCCCAGGGTGTCGGCGATGCCTTTGCCGACTTTGCTGGCGTCGGCGCTGTAGGCGGCCAGCACGCCGCTGCCGGAGACGATCAGCATGTGCCCGGCGCTGTTGAACAGTTCGCGCTGGGAATCCACCGCCGCCGCTTGCAGGGCGTCGAGGGCGATGTCGACGCCGACCACGCCGATGGCCTTGCCGTCCACCAGCAGCGGCACGGAGATGGTGGTCATGAGCATTTCCTTGCCGCCCACGGTGTCGGCGTACGGGTCGAGCAGGCAGGTGCGCTTGTTGTCGCGGGGGCAGGTGTACCAGCTGTTGTACGGCGTGCCGCTGAGGCTGAGGGTGGTCTTGGTCATGTCCTCTTCGACCATGATCGTGTTCAGCGCGGTGCCGGCGGCGCGGCTCCAGTAGCTGGCGAAGCGGCCGGCCTCGTTGGATTGGCGGGCGGCGTCGTTCTTGAATTCGCTGTCCTTGCCGTCCAGGCCGTCGGGTTCGAACGCCAGCCAGATGCCGAGCACCTTGGCGTTGCGCTCGAAGGCGGTCTTGAGGCTCTGGTTCAACTCTTCGCGCAGGGCGCCGGCATCCATCGAGCGTTTGGCGGCCATCACCCGCATGTCCTTGATCTGGTCGGCCAGGGCGGTGACCGCCAGCAGGCTTTCGCCGAAGGTCTTCTGCACCCGCACCGCCTGTTCGGCGGCCTTGGCCTGCAGCAGGTCCTGCACGCTGGCGATGAGCATCTTGCTGCTGGAGTCGCTGACCAGTTCGTCGTTGCGGTTGGTCTGGTGGGTGTTGATGCCGACGATCAGCGCCACCACGCCGAGCAGGCACAGGCCGGAGAGCAGGACGATTTTCAGGCGAATGGAAAGAGAGTCGAACATGGGGCGATCTCGCGAATGAATGAAAGGTTGGCCACGGGGCGGACTCACCCGTTTCGCCAAATCCATTCAGCGCCATGCCTTGCTCATCGGCTTGGGGCACAGCCGCATGAGGCGCCGACCGACGAACGGTCATGGCTAAACGTTTGCGCAGGAAAATGCCCTGAAAAGGGCAGAAAATTCAGGAGATCTTCGGCAACGGTTCCGGCCGCGACCAGATCCACAGGTTGCCCAGGGTCATGCCAGCGATGGCGAGGTAGACCGGCCAGCCGTGATCGAGCATCACCAGCATAAGCGTGGCGCACAGCAGCATGCTGGCCGTGGCGCTGAGCTTGGCCCGGCGGGCGATGAGCTTGCCGTTGCGCCAGTTGCGCAGGATCGGGCCGAACAGCCGATGGTTCTCCAGCCAGGCGCTCAGGCGCGGGGAACTGCGGGTGGCGGCCCAGGCCGCGAGCAGGATGAACTCGGTGGTCGGCAGGCCGGGCACCACGATGGCGATCAGGCCGATGCCGAGGCTGACGTAGGCCAGCAGGCCGAACAGCAGGCGGGCGAGTTTCGAGGAGGCGGGTCGGGGCATGGAGTCGGTGGGGCACGTGAGGCGGAAGGGGATCTTACAGGCTTGTGCGGTCTGGGGTTGAGGCAACTGCCTTGCGGCGCCTGCACGGACGTCATCGCCAGCAGGCTGGCTCCCACAGGTGATGTCAACACTGTGGGAGCCCTTAAAGGCAGATCAAGGCAGTTGCCGTTCACAGGGAGACGGCGGCCGGTCAGGCCGGTTCGGCTTCGGTCGAGTAGGCCTGTTCCAGCAGCACGGTGAAGCGGTTGAAGGCGTCGAGGGCGCCTTGCTCGGCTTCGGCTTCCTCTTCGGCAGTGAACGGCAGCGAATCGAGGGTCTTGACGAAGCGCTTCCAGCCTTCGGCGCGGCCGCCTTCCGGTTCGCCCAGGTGACGGGCACCGAAGGTTTCGCTCAGGTCCAGTGCGACGGCGCGCTTGATCAGGAAGGCCGCACCGAGCTTCGAACCTTCGGAGACGAAGATCCAGCCCAGGGCACGGGCCTTGCTCGGGTTGTGCACCGCACCGGCCACCGGGGCCGGGACGTCGGTGCCGAGGTCGGCGAGGTCGGCCTTGGCCGCTTCGGCGCGGCAACGGGCCGGCAGGTCAGGGACGATGGCGGTCAGTTCGGCATCGTTGTACAGCGCCACCAGTTCCGACTGGAACAGGTATTGGGCGACCACGAAGCGGGCGAAGCTTTCGCGGGTCTCGAAGGGCGCGTGAGCCTTGACCAGCGCATCGAGCTTGCTGTGCGGCTCGTGGGTGATCTGGTTCAGGCGTTGCGAACGCAGGGATTTTTCCGGGGCGATCATGGGATGTCCTTGAAAAGCAGTGGCACTTGATAACGAGACGTACAAGAAGACGCATGAGCGTAAAAAAACCTCACTGCGCGGCGATGCACGCGCGCAGTGAGGCGGGCCGGGTCAGATGTCCCAGACCAGGTTGACCGCGAAGTTGCGGCCCGGCTGGGTCAGGCGGTCGAGGTTGGCCGGGCTCAGCACCGCGGCTTCGCCGACGCTGTCATAGCCGCGCACGTCGTCCCACAGCCAGTACTTTTTGTCGGTCAGGTTGTAGATGCCGCCGCTGACGGTGACGTCGTCGGTGACCTTGTAGAACCCGGTCAGGTCGAGAATGCCGAAGCCCGGCGACTTGAACTGGCTGCTGACGCCGTCCGGCGACTTGAACTGGCTGTCGTCGACGCGATCCTTTTTCTTCACCACGGTCCAGCTCAGCAGGCCGCCGTAGTTGTCCTGGTCGTAGCCCAGGCCGAACACGCCGGTCAGCGGGTTGACGCTGTTGAGCGGCTCGCCGGTGTCGTTGTTGCGACCGTAGGCGTAGGCGACCGAACCCTGGGTGTACAGGCCCTGCGGCGCGCCGAACGCGTCCAGGTTCAGGCGGCCCTTGACCTCGGCGCCCTTGATGGTGGCGTGCTTGATGTTGTTGGTCTGGAAGGTCAGCTCGCTGTAGCCGGGCGTGACCGCGTCTTCGTTGATGAAGTCGCGGTACTTGTTGTAGAAGACCGCCACATCGAACGAGCCGGATTCGAAGTTGCCGCGCAGGCCGGTCTCGTAGCTCTTGCTTTTCTCCGGCTCCAGATCCGGGTTCGGCGCCACGTTGTAGCCGGTGGTGCTGTTCTCGAAGCGGCCGTACAGCGCCTTGGCGGTCGGGGTGCGGAAGCCTTCGGCGTACTGGCCGTACCAGGTGTAGTTCTCGGTCAGGGCGTAGGTCAGGCCGAACTTGGGCGAGACTTTGTGCCAGGTCTTGTTCGAATCGCTGACTGTGCCTTTGCCGTCGGCGGCCACGGTGTTGAGGAACTCCTGGGTGATGTGCGGCTTGAGCTGGGTGTAGTCGTAGCGCAGGCCCGGCAGGAAGGTCCAGTCGTTCCAGCTGATCTGGTCCTGGGCGAACAGGCTGTAGGTATTGATGGTCGGGTCCGGGAAGTCGCTGGACTTCTTCAGCACGTCGGCCGCGCTGGTGGCGCCGATGGCGGTGCAGCCGCGGCCGACCGCCAGGCACTTGCCGTCGCCGCTGCGCGAGCCGGTGACTTCCTGCCGCTTGATCGTGGTGCCGTAGGTCAGGACATGGTCGGTGGCGCCGAGGCTGAAAGCCTTGTCCAACTGCGCGTCGAACACCCACTGCTTTTCTTCGTAGACCGTGTCGCGGGTGCGCAGCACCTTGCGGGTCATCGGGTAGTAGAACTCCTCGGTGCTCTGGTCGGTCTTGGCGGTCTGGTGGTTGAGGCTCCACTTCACGTTGTCCGCCAGCAGGCTGTTGAGCTCGAAGCTGTGCTCCAGGCCGAAGCGCTCGCGGGTGATGGTGTCGTTGCCGGTGCGCCACTGGTACATGCCGCCGGGCAGCACGCTGTTGGGGAGGGTCGGCGCGCCGTTGAAGTAGGGGCCGCCGTAGGCGCTTTTCTGGTCGGTGTCGCGGTCGTCCTTGTATTTCTCGTAGGTCAGGCCCAGGCGCGAGCCCTCGGCGTAGTTCCAGCCGAGCTTGGCCAGCACGTTGCTCGCCTTGACGTCTTCCGGGTTGGCGGCGGTGCGGTCGAGGCCGGTGCCGTTGTTGCTGCCGTAGGAGTCGGTTTCATGGCCGTCGCGCTGGCTGTAGTGCAGCAGGCCGTCGAACCGGTCGGCGCGGCCGGCGACGGTGGCGGACTTCAGCCAGCTTTCGTCGGCGGAGCTGTAGCCGGTCTTGAGGCGGGCGCCGACGTCCTTGCCGGGCTTGATGATGTCGTCCGCGTCGAGGGTGTAGTAGCTCACGGCGCCGCCGATGGCGTTGCTGCCGTACAGCACCGAGGCCGGGCCGCGGAGGATCTCCACGCGCTTGACGATTTCCGGGTCGACGTAGTTGCGTTGGGTCTTGGCGTAGGGGCCGTTGAAGAAGCCGTCCGGCACTTCGACGCCGTCGACCTGGGTCAGGATGCGGTCGCCGTCGATGCCGCGGATGTTGTAGCCGCTGATCCCGCCGCGCTGGCCGGCGCCGCCCACGGAGACGCCGGGCTCGTAGCGCACCAGGTCCTTGATGGTGTTGACGTTGCTGCGGTCGAGCTCTTCACGGGTGTGCACGGTGACGGTGGCGGGCACGCTGTTCACCGACTGTTCCTGGCGGGTGGCGCTGATGGTCACCTGATCCAGGTTGAGCGCGCCGGCGGTGCTGCGTTTCTCCAGCACGACGTTGTTGTTGCCGATCTTGCGAAAGCTCAGGCCGGTTCCCGCCAACAGGCGCTCCAGGGCTTTTTCCGGCGGCAGCGAACCGCGCACGCCCGGCGACGACACGCCTTCCCCCAGTTGCGCCGGCAGGCCCACCTGCCAACCGGTGACGGCGGTGAACGCATTGAGCGCCGACACCAGCGGCTGCTGGGCGATGGCGAACGAGTAGTCGCCCATGTTGCGCGCTGGCTGTTCGGTGGCCGCCATCAGCGGTGCGGTGCCGGCCATCAGGATGGCGGCCGTCAGCAGCGACAGTACGCGGGAAGGGGAAGCGGTCTGGCGGGTAAGGCGTGATGACATCGATAGCGCTCCGTGTCGCACGAATCTTTATAGGTGCTGATCCGCGTCCGGAGATGCGAATCAATTGCATTGGCTATAACGAGACGTACGAGCTTCGGCTATCGAGTAAAAATAATTCTCATTTAGTTCAGGATCACCAGCGCCGGGAATTCCTTCAGGCGCGCGGAGGTGATGTGGGCCAGGGAACGCACCACGTCCAGCGGCTGGTCGAGGCGGTAGTTGCCGGTGACGGCGACGTCGGCCAACTGCTCGTTGGTGTTGATGATCCAGCCTGGATAGTAGCGGCGCAGCTCCGCCAGGACCTGGCTGAGCGGGCAGTTCTCGAAGATCAGCCGGCCCTGCACCCACGCAAGGTCGGTGGCGGCGTCCTGTTTGGCCGGGCGGTCGAAGCCGTTGGGGCCGATGCGGATGCTTTCCCCGGCCGACAGGCGCACCCGGGCGTCGTCCCCGGTGGCGCGCAGGTCGACGTCGCCGCGCTGCACGCGCACCTGGGCCACGCCGTCCAGGTAGCGCACGGCGAACGCGGTGTCGTGCACGCTGGCCTTCACGGGGCCGGCGTCGATCTCCAGCGGCTGGCTGCGGTTGGCGGCGATCTCGAAGAACGCTTCGCCCTGGTACAGCCGCGCCACCCGCTGGCGGTCGTTGATGGTGCTGGAAAATGCCGAGTTGGTGTTGAGCAGGACTTTGGAACCGTCCTCCAGTTGCAGGCGCTGGCGCTCGCCGACCACGGTCAGGTGATCGGCCTGCAGGCGCATCGGCAGGTTGCTGAAGCTGAACAGGCCGAGCACCAGCACGGCGGCGGTGGCCAGCGGTTTCCAGTGCGGGCGCAGGCGGGTGAGGACGGTGACTTTCTGCGGTTTGGCGGCCAGCGCCTGGGCGCACTGCGCTACTTGCGGGCCGTCCCAAATGGCCTGGGCCTTTGCGAAGGCTTCGGCGTTGCGCGGATCGGCCGCCAGCCAGGCGTGGAACTGCCGGGTCTGCTCTTCGTCCGGACTGCCGAGCGCGATGAGCCAGTCCAGGGCCTGGTCCATTGCGTTGGCGGCGTCCTGCGCCGTATCGGGCGAAGGCGGGCGGTGGGTGTCCGTCACGGTGTTTCCTCGGCAGTGTCGTTGCACGGCTGTTTTTTTAGTGAAGCGTAAAAGTCGGGCAAGGGTAACAAAGCCCGATGATCCGTGCAGTCGCTGCTCGGACTTACAGACCTTTCCTACGGCTTCAGTCGCCGTTCAAGCGTTCGGCGACGCCGATGCAGATGGTCATGATCAGCTTGAGTTCTTTCTGCACGGTGCTGAGGGACACGTCCAGCTCGTCGGCGATCTGCTGGTAGCTGTGGCCGTGCAGGCGGCTGAGGATGAAGATCTGCTGCTGGCGGGGGCTGAGTTCACTGAGGCTCACGTTCAGGCGCTCCAGCAGTTGTTCGGCATGGGCGGCGTCTTCGGCGCTGCTGGCGGGGGCGGCGACGCTGTGCACCACCTCCTGCGGGACGTCGTCGACCATGGTGCGCGCGTGGATCTTGCGGGCGCGCAGATGATCCAGCGCCAGGTTGCGGGCGGTCTGGAAGACGAAGGGTTCGAGGTGATCGATGGCCCGCTCGCCCAAGGCCCGGGTCACGCGCAGGTAGGTCTCCTGCAGCAGGTCTTCGGCGGTGCTGGGGTTGTTGACCATCCGTTGCAGCGTGCGCAGCAGCGAACTGCGCTGGGCAAGGAAGACGTGGTTGAACTGTGCCTGACTCACGGGAGAACCTGATCCGTTTCGATCAAATGATAATGCTTATCATCCAGTAGAATGGTCAAGCTCTGATTTCAGATTGAAATCAGGCACTTCATGCGGGAGCGGTGGCATCCCCCTGTCCCTGTGGGAGCCAGCCTGCCGAAAGCAGTCGCTCCCACAGAACGATCCGGGGTCACTCGGCGTTGCACAGCGCCAGGCAGTTGTCCAGCATGCGGTTGGAGAAGCCCCACTCGTTGTCGTACCAGGCCAGCACCTTGAGCAGCTTGCCGCTGACCTTGGTGTGGTTGGCGTCGAAGATCGACGACAGCGGATTGTGGTTGAAGTCGCTGGAAACCAGCGGCAGGGCGTTGTAGCCGAGGATCTTCGAGTGCTGGCTGGCGGCCTTGAGCAGCGCGTTGACCTCGTCGGCGGACGCCTCGCGCTTGAGCTGCACCGTCAGGTCCACCAGCGACACGTTGATCACCGGCACGCGCACGGCCATGCCGGTCAGCTTGCCGGCCAGTTCCGGCAGCACCAGGCCCACCGCTTCGGCGGCGCCGGTCTTGCTCGGGATCATGTTCTGGGTGGCCGAACGGGCGCGGTACGGGTCGCTGTGATAGACGTCGGTCAGGTTCTGGTCGTTGGTGTAGGCATGGATGGTGGTCATCAGGCCGCTTTCGATCCCCAGTTCGCGGTGCAGCACCTGAGCCACCGGGGCCAGGCAGTTGGTGGTGCACGAGGCGTTGGAGATGATCTGGTGCGAGGCGCGCAGGATGTCGTGGTTCACGCCGTAGACGACGGTGGCGTCGGCGCCTTTGGCCGGCGCCGAGATGATCACTTTGCGGGCGCCGGCGCTGATGTGCGCGGCGGCCTTGGCGCGGTCGGTGAACAGGCCGGTGCATTCGAACACCACGTCGATCTTTTCCGCGGCCCAGGGCAGGTCGGCCGGATTGCGGATGGCGCTGACGGAAATGCGGTCGCCGTTGACGGTCAGGCTCTCGTTGTCATGGGCGACTTCGGCATCGAACGTGCCGTGAACGGTGTCGTACTTGAGCAGATGGGCGTTGATCGCGCTGTCACCCAGGTCGTTGATGGCGACGATCTGCAAGTCCTGCCGATAGCCTTGGGTATACAGTGCGCGCAGGACGTTACGGCCGATGCGGCCAAAACCATTGATTGCGATTCGAAGAGTCATTGAACAGCGCCGCCGTCGTTTTGTTGTTGGAATTACAAGATTATTCGCAAAAAAATAGAAAACAAGCCTTTTTGGTGGCAGTATTTTGTTTTATCTACAACGAGTGACCTGAATCAACTGGTCCGAATGATCAAGAAAACCGTCCGTCATCCCGAGCGCGCGGGCCTTTGATCAGCATAGACAATCAGGTCGCCACATCCGTTAGCCTGGAGTTCTACACATGCATCCCCGCGTTCTTGAGGTCACCGAACGGCTTATCGCCCGCAGCCGCGCCACGCGCCAGGCTTACCTTGCATTGATTCGCGGCGCAGCCTCCGACGGGCCGATGCGCGGCAAGCTGCAATGCGCCAACTTCGCCCACGGCGTGGCCGGCTGCGGCAGCCAGGACAAGCACAGCCTGCGGATGATGAACTCGGCGAACATCGCCATTGTTTCGTCTTACAACGACATGCTCTCGGCGCACCAGCCGTACGAGGTCTACCCGGAATTGATCAAGAGCGCCCTGCGCGAGATCGGCTCGGTGGGCCAGTTCGCCGGCGGCACCCCGGCCATGTGCGACGGCGTCACCCAGGGCGAGCCGGGCATGGAGCTGAGCCTGCCGAGCCGCGAAGTGATCGCGATGTCCACGGCGGTGGCGCTGTCGCACAACATGTTCGACGGCGCGCTGATGCTCGGCATCTGCGACAAGATCGTGCCGGGCCTGATGATGGGCTCCCTGCGCTTCGGCCATCTGCCGACGATCTTCGTGCCGGGCGGGCCGATGGTCTCGGGCATCTCCAACAAGGAGAAAGCCGACGTGCGGCAGAAGTACGCCGAAGGCAAGGCCACCCGCGAAGAGCTGCTGGAATCGGAGATGAAGTCCTACCACAGCCCCGGCACCTGCACCTTCTACGGCACCGCCAACACCAACCAGTTGCTGATGGAAGTCATGGGCCTGCACCTGCCGGGCGCGTCGTTCGTCAACCCGAACACGCCGCTGCGCGACGCGCTGACCCGCGAAGCCGCGCACCAGGTCACCCGCCTGACCAAGCAGAACGGCCACTTCCTGCCGATCGGCGAGATCGTCGACGAGAAGGCGCTGGTCAACTCCATCGTCGCGTTGCACGCCACCGGCGGCTCCACCAACCACACCCTGCACATGCCGGCCATTGCCATGGCGGCGGGCATCCAGCTGACCTGGCAGGACATGGCCGATCTCTCCGAAGTCGTGCCGACCCTGAGCCACGTCTATCCGAACGGCAAGGCCGACATCAACCACTTCCAGGCCGCCGGCGGCATGGCGTTCCTGATCCGTGAACTGCTCGACGCCGGCCTGCTGCATGAAGACGTCAACACCGTGCTCGGCCACGGCCTGCGCCGCTACACCCAGGAGCCGTTCCTCGACAACGGCGAGCTGGTGTGGCGCGACGGCCCGACCGAGAGCCTCGACGAAAACATCCTGCGCCCGGTGGCCCGCGCGTTCTCGCCGGAGGGCGGTCTGCGGGTGATGGAAGGCAACCTCGGTCGCGGCGTGATGAAGGTCTCCGCCGTGGCGCTGGAGAATCAGATCGTCGAAGCGCCGGCCATGGTGTTCCAGGATCAGCAGGACCTGGCCGACGCGTTCAAGGCCGGCCTGCTGGAGAAGGATTTCGTCGCCGTGATGCGCTTCCAGGGCCCGCGCTCCAACGGCATGCCGGAGCTGCACAAGATGACGCCGTTCCTCGGTGTGCTGCAGGACCGCGGCTTCAAGGTGGCGCTGGTGACCGACGGGCGCATGTCCGGCGCCTCGGGGAAAATCCCGGCGGCGATCCACGTCAGCCCCGAAGCTTATGTGGGCGGCGCTTTGGCGCGGGTGCAAGAGGGCGATATCATCCGCGTCGACGGCGTCAAAGGCACCCTGGAACTCAAGGTGGACGCCGCCGAATTCGCAGTGCGCGAACCCGCCAAAGGCCTGTTGGGCAACAACATCGGCAGCGGCCGTGAGCTGTTCGGCTTCATGCGCATGGCCTTCAGCTCGGCGGAGCAGGGCGCCAGCGCCTTCACTTCTGCCCTGGAGACGCTTAATTGAAACTGGCTTTGGTCGGTGACATCGGAGGCACCAACGCACGGTTTGCGTTGTGGAAAGATCAGCAGCTCGAATCGGTGCAGGTGCTGGCCACGGCCGACCATGCCAGCCCGGAAGAGGCCATCGGCCTCTACCTGAGCCGGCTGGGCCTGGCGCCGGGCGCCATCGGGTCGGTGTGCCTGTCGGTGGCCGGTCCCGTCAGCGGCGACGAGTTCAAGTTCACAAACAACCATTGGCGCCTCAGCCGCAAGGCGTTCTGCGAAGCCTTGCAGGTCGAGCGGCTGCTGCTGGTCAACGACTTCTCGGCCATGGCCCTGGGCATGACCCGCCTGCAGCCCGGCGAATTCCGCGTGGTCTGCGAAGGCACGCCGGAGCCGCTGCGCCCGGCGGTGGTGATCGGCCCGGGCACGGGGCTTGGGGTCGGCACGTTGCTGGACCTGGGCGAGGGCCGGTTCGCCGCGCTGCCGGGGGAGGGCGGGCACGTCGACCTGCCGCTGAGCAGCCCGCGCGAGACCCAACTGTGGCAGCACATCCACAGCGAGATCGGCCATGTCAGCGCCGAGACCGCCTTGAGCGGCGGCGGCCTGCCGCGGGTCTACCGGGCGATCTGCGCGGTGGACGGGCATGAGCCCACGCTCGACACGCCGGAGGCGATCACCGCTGCCGGCCTGGCGGGGGATCCGGTGGCGCTGGAGGTGCTGGAGCAGTTCTGCCGCTGGCTCGGCCGCGTGGCCGGCAACAACGTGCTCACCACCGGTGCCCGGGGCGGGGTCTTCATCGTCGGCGGTGTGGTGCCACGCTTCGCCGATTTCTTCCTGGCCAGCGGTTTCGCCAAGAGCTTCGCCGACAAGGGCTGCATGAGCGACTACTTCAAGGGCATCCCGGTGTGGCTGGTGACGGCGCCGTATTCGGGCCTGACGGGCGCCGGTGTGGCGCTCGAACAGGCTTAGGGCCGAGTCGGCTTCATCGCTGGCGAGCCAGCTTCCACAGGTGTTGTGATCAACGCAGACCCCTGTGGGCGCTGGCTGGACAGCGATGGGATCAGAGTCGGTGACAAATTTCCAAGGTTCATCAGGCATAATCCGTCCCAATTCCAATAATCAGGATGCCTTCGAAGTGAGCTCAGTCAACAAGTCGATTTTGTTGGTCGATGACGACCAGGAGATACGCGAGTTGCTGCAGACCTACCTGACCCGCGCAGGGTTTCAGGTACGGGCCACGGCTGACGGCGCCGGTTTCCGCCAGGCGCTCAACGAGGCGCCGAGCGATCTGGTGATCCTGGATGTGATGCTGCCCGACGAGGACGGCTTCAGCCTGTGCCGCTGGGTGCGCCAGCATCCGCGCCAGGCCCAGGTGCCGATCATCATGCTCACCGCCAGTTCCGACGAGGCCGACCGGGTGATCGGCCTGGAGCTGGGCGCCGACGACTACCTCGGCAAACCGTTCAGCCCCCGTGAGCTGCAGGCGCGGATCAAGGCGTTGCTGCGTCGGGCCCAGTTCGCCCAGGAGCGCAGCGCCAGCGAGGTGCTGAGCTTCGACGAGTGGCGGCTGGACATGGTCAGCCACCGGCTGTTCCACACCGACGGCGAAGAAGTGATCCTGTCCGGCGCCGACTTCGCGCTGCTCAAGCTGTTCCTCGACCACCCCCAGGAAATCCTCGACCGCGACACCATCGGCAACGCCACCCGTGGCCGCGAGCTGATGCCCCTCGACCGCATCGTCGACATGGCCGTCAGCCGTCTGCGCCAGCGCCTGCGCGACACGGAAAAGCCGCCGAGGCTGATCCGCACCGTGCGCGGCAGCGGTTATCAACTGGCGGCCAATGTGGTTGCCGGCAATGGCCACTGAGTTTTTGCGCAACCTGGCCGGCAAGGTGCCGATGCCGCGTTCGTTGCTCGGGCGGATGCTGCTGCTGACGCTGTTGGCGGTGCTGTTCGCCCAGACCCTGTCCAGCGTGATCTGGGTCTCGCAGCTGCGGGCGACCCAGCTCGAAGGCCTGGTCACCAGCGCCCGCAGCCTCGCCCATTCGATGACCGCCAGCGTCAGTTACTTCCGCTCGTTGCCGGTGGCGTACCGGCCGCTGGTGCTCGATCAGTTGCGCAGCATGGGCGGCACCCGTTTCGTGGTGACCCTCAACGACAAGCCGCTGGACATGGACGTGCTGCCGGTCACGCCGCGCAAGGCTGCCGTGATCACGGCGGTGGACGAAGTGCTGCACCAATCGTTGGGGCACGACACCGACATCCTCGTGACCTTCGTCAGCCCCGAAGACCTGCGGATCTTCAACGCCGGACTCAAGCTCGATGAACTGCCGCGGTCCTGGGCCCACTACGCGCTGACCCTGGAGCCGGTGAACCCGCCGGTGCTGGTCACCCAGATCCAATTGGCGCCGGGCGAATGGCTGTACATCGCCTCGCTGTTGCCCGAGCCGTACACCAGCCTCGAAGAGCAGGGCCTGCCGACGCAGCAGGTGTGGTTCATCGTCTTCACCAGCGGCTTTTTGCTGCTGTTCATCGGCTTGCTGGTGCATTGGCAGAGCCGCCCGCTCAAGCGCCTGGCAAGGGCGGCGCGGGAACTGTCGCTGGGGGCCGACGTGGAACCGGTGGCCGAAGGCGGCGGCAGCGAAGTGGTCGAGGTGGGCCGGGCGTTCAACACCATGCGCGAGCGCATCAGCCGTTACCTGACCGAGCGCAGCCAGTTGTTCAGCGCGATCTCCCATGACCTGCGCACGCCCATCACCCGACTGCGCCTGCGGGTCGAACTGCTGGAGGACGAAGCGCTGCAGGCCAAGTTCGGCCGCGACCTGGATGAGCTGGAGATGCTGGTCAAGGGCGCGCTGCAATGCGTCAAGGACACCGACATCCACGAAAACATCGAGCCGGTGGATCTCAACCATGTGCTGGAATGCCTGGTGGAGCCGTACCTGGCGCCCAACGGCAATGGCCGCGTGACCCAGCACGGGCGGGCGCTGGCGACATACCCGGGCAAGCCGCTGGCGCTCAAGCGCTGCATCGGCAACCTGATCGACAACGCCCTCAAGTACGGGCAGAACGCGCACCTGCACATCGACGACGATGAGAGCGCCTTCGTGCTGCACGTCGACGACGAAGGGCCGGGGGTGCCGCAGCAGCGGCTGGAGCAGGTGTTCGAGCCGCATTTCCGCCTGGCCGGGCAGCAGCAAGGTTATGGGCTCGGGTTGGGCATTGCGCGCAACATCGCCCACAGCCACGGCGGCGAGGTCACGCTGCAGAACCTGCGCGAGGGCGGCCTGCGGGTGACGTTGCAGTTGCCGCGCAGCGCCGATTAGCCGGGCCGCGTCAGCTTTTTTCGCGGGCTTGCCCGCGAAGGCGTCCTGCGAAACGACACAAATGTCACCGGTCGGTGACAAACCCCGTCCCCTTCGTTACAAGCCCGCCCCGGCCCGTTGTTTAGACTCCCCGCAGTCATAACAACAAAAAAGGCCACCCATGGATCACTTCAATCCAGGCTTCAGCAGTTGGCTGAACGCCCCTGCCCACCAGCGCTGGCTCGCCGACGAAGGCTTGCGCCTGCTGGACTTCGCCAAGGCCTCGTGGCTGCCGGAGGGCTTCGGCAACCTCGACGGGCGCGGTCGCCTGCCGGCCGGTGCGCACGCCGAAACCATGAACACCGCCCGCATGACCCACAGTTTCGCCATGGCCCACATCCAGGGCCTGCCAGGCTTCGCCGAGCTGGTCGATCACGGTGTCCGCTCGCTGCGCGGCCCGCTGCGCGACGCCGTGCACGGCGGCTGGTTCGCCACCGCCGAGCACCGCGACGGCAACACCGGCAAGAACGCCTACCTGCACGCGTTCGTCGCCCTGGCCGCCAGTTCGGCGGTGGTCGCCCGACGCCCCGGCGCCGAAGCGCTGCTCGACGACGCCATCGACATCATCGACACCTGCTTCTGGAGCGACGAAGAGGGCGCGATGCGCGAATCCTTCAGCCGCGACTGGCGCGAAGAGGAAGCCTACCGCGGCGCCAACAGCAACATGCACGCCACCGAGGCCTTTCTCGCCCTGGCCGACGTCACCGAAGACCCGCGCTGGCTGGTGCGCGCCCAGCGCATCGTCGAACGGGTGATCCACGGCCACGCCGCCGCCAACGGCTACCTGGTGATCGAGCACTTCGACCGCGACTGGCAGCCGCTGCGCGAATACAACCGCGACAATCCCGCCGACGGTTTCCGCCCCTACGGCACCACGCCGGGCCACGGCTTCGAATGGGCACGGCTGATGCTGCACCTGGAGGCGGCGCGGGTACGGGCCGGCATGCTCACCCCCGGCTGGCTGGCCACCGATGCGCAGAAACTGTTCGAGGAAAACTGCCGTCACGGTTGGGCGGCGGACGGTGCGCCGGGCATCGTCTACACCCTCGATTGGGACAACAAGGCCGTCGTGCGCCATCGCCTGCACTGGACGCACGCCGAAGCCAGCGCCGCCGCCAGCGCCTTGCTCAAACGCACCGGCGAAGAGCGCTACGAAGCCTGGTACCGGCTGTTCTGGGAATTCTGCGAATCGAAGTTCATCGACCGCTGCGACGGCAGCTGGCACCACGAACTCGATCCGCTGAACCGCCCCAGCGCCGACATCTGGCCGGGCAAGCCGGATCTCTACCATGCCTGGCAGGCCGTGCTGATTCCCCGCCTGCCCCTGGCGCCGAGCATGGCCACGGCCCTGGCGCAGTGGTCCCAGAGCGTTCCTGTGTAACCATGTCGTGACATTCGCGCGTCCCTTCGTTACCTGCGCAGGGATGCGCGCTGTTTAAACTCGTGTGCAGCGCAAGCTCCAGACTTGCATGCATAACAACAAGAAAGGTACCTCTCAGATGAATGCGATTTCTCGCCTCGCCACTGTCATTTCTGTTGCCTCCCTGTTCCCGCTCGCTGCGCTCCCTCTGAGTGTTTCCGCCGCCGAATCCAAAGGATCGGTGGAAGTCGTGCATTGGTGGACGTCCGGCGGCGAGAAGGCAGCGGTCGATGTGCTCAAGGCCCAGGTCGAAAAAGACGGCTTTACCTGGAAGGACGGCGCCGTGGCCGGCGGTGGCGGCGCGACCGCCATGACCGTGCTGAAAAGCCGCGCAGTGGCCGGCAACCCGCCGGGCGTGGCCCAGATCAAGGGCCCGGACATCCAGGACTGGGCCTCCACTGGCCTGCTCGACACCGACGTGCTCAAGGACGTCGCCAAGGCCGAGAAGTGGGACAGCCTGCTCGACAAGAAAGTCTCCGACACCGTGAAGTTCGAAGGCGACTACGTGGCCGTGCCGGTGAACATCCACCGCGTCAACTGGCTGTGGATCAACCCGGAAGTCTTCAAGAAGGCCGGCATCGAAAAGGCCCCGACCACCCTCGAAGAATTCTACGCCGCCGGCGACAAGCTCAAGGCCGCCGGCTTCATCCCGCTGGCCCACGGCGGCCAGCCATGGCAGGACAGCACCGTGTTCGAAGCGGTGGTGCTCTCGGTCATGGGCGTGGACGGCTACAAGAAAGCCCTGGTGGACCTCGACGACGCGGCCCTGACCGGCCCGCAGATGGTCAAGGCCCTGACCGAGCTGAAGAAAGTCGCGACCTACATGGACGCCGACGGCAAAGGCCAGGACTGGAACCTGGAAGCCGCCAAGGTCATCAACGGCAAGGCCGGCATGCAGATCATGGGCGACTGGGCCAAGTCCGAATGGACCGCGGCCAAGAAAGTCG
Organism: Pseudomonas sp. B7(2017); assembly: GCF_002112745.1. NCBI lineage: Bacteria > Pseudomonadati > Pseudomonadota > Gammaproteobacteria > Pseudomonadales > Pseudomonadaceae > Pseudomonas > Pseudomonas sp. B7(2017). The sequence goes on from NZ_NEIP01000002.1 coordinate 343,876, forward strand.
CCGGCAAGGACTACGAGTGCGTGGCCTTCCCGGGCACCGACAAGGCCTTCACCTACAACATCGACTCCCTGGCCGTGTTCAAGCAGAAGGACGCGGGCACCGCGGCCGGTCAGCAGGACATCGCCAAGGTGGTGCTGGGCGAGAACTTCCAGAAGGTCTTCAGCATCAACAAGGGCTCGATCCCGGTGCGCAACGACATGCTGGCCGACATGGGCAAGTTCGGTTTCGACTCCTGCGCCCAGACCGCCGCCAAGGACTTCCTGGCGGACGCCAAGACCGGCGGCCTGCAGCCGAGCATGGCGCACAACATGGCCACCACGCTGGCGGTGCAGGGCGCGTTCTTCGATGTGGTGACCAACTACATCAACGACCCGAAAGCCGACCCGGCCGACGCGGCCAAGAAGCTGGGCACCGCCGTCAAGTCGGCCAAGTAACGCTCGCCCCTGCAGGGGCGAGCCCTGCTCGCGAAAGCGGTGGAGCAGCCGGCCGATGTGTCGGCTGACGAACCGCGACCGCCGGCAGGCTGGCTCCCGCAGCTTGCGATCCTCAATCCCTGTACTGGATTTCCCCATGAGTTCTGTCGCTGTGTTCAGCAAGGCCTCGCCGTTCGATGCGTTGCAGCGCTGGCTCCCCAAGCTGGTGCTGGCGCCGAGCATGTTCATCGTGCTGGTGGGCTTCTATGGCTACATCCTGTGGACGTTCGTCCTGTCGTTCACCACCTCGACGTTCCTGCCGACCTACAAGTGGGCGGGGCTGGCGCAGTACGCGCGCCTGTTCGACAACGACCGCTGGTGGGTGGCGAGCAAGAACCTGGCGGTGTTCGGCGGCCTGTTCATCGGCATCACCCTGGTGATCGGCGTGCTGCTGGCGGTGTTCCTGGATCAGCGCATCCGCCGCGAAGGGTTCATCCGCACCATTTATCTGTACCCGATGGCGCTCTCGATGATCGTCACCGGCACGGCGTGGAAATGGCTGCTCAACCCCGGCATGGGCCTGGACAAGCTGCTGCGCGACTGGGGCTGGGAAGGCTTCCGTCTGGACTGGCTGATCGACCCTGACCGGGTGGTGTATTGCCTGGTGATCGCGGCGGTGTGGCAAGCCTCGGGCTTTATCATGGCGATGTTCCTGGCGGGCCTGCGCGGCGTCGACCAGTCGATCATCCGCGCCGCCCAGATCGACGGCGCGAGCATGCCGACCATCTATTGGAAAGTTGTGCTGCCGAGCCTGCGTCCGGTGTTCTTCAGCGCGGTGATGATCCTGGCCCACATCGCGATCAAGAGTTTCGACCTGGTGGCGGCGATGACCGCCGGCGGCCCGGGCTACTCCTCGGACCTTCCGGCGATGTTCATGTATTCGTTCACCTTCAGCCGCGGCCAGATGGGTATGGGCTCGGCCAGCGCCATCCTGATGCTCGGCGCGATCCTCGCGATCATCGTGCCGTACCTGTATTCCGAGCTGAGGACCAAGCGCCATGACTAACCTCGCCGACAAACCTTCCGTCAGCCTGAGCCGCATCGCCATCCACGCCGTGCTTCTGCTCGCCGTGGTGCTGTACCTGGTGCCGCTGGTGGTCATGCTGCTGACCAGCTTCAAGACCCCGGAAGACATCAGCACCGGCAACCTCCTGAGCTGGCCGGCCGTGGTCAGCGGCATCGGCTGGGTCAAGGCCTGGGGCACGGTGGACGGCTACTTCTGGAACTCGATCAAGATCACCGTTCCGGCGGTGCTGATCTCCACCGCCATCGGTGCGCTCAACGGCTATGTGCTGTCGATGTGGCGCTTTCGCGGCTCGCAACTGTTCTTCGGCCTGCTGCTGTTCGGCTGCTTCCTGCCGTTCCAGACCGTCCTGCTGCCGGCCTCGTTCACCCTCGGCAAGATGGGCCTGGCCAGCACCACCACGGGCCTGGTGTTCATCCACGTGGTCTACGGCCTGGCGTTCACCACGCTGTTCTTCCGCAACTACTACGTGACCATCCCCGATGCGCTGGTGAAGGCGGCGCGGCTGGACGGCGCCGGGTTCTTCACGATCTTCCGGCGGATCATCCTGCCGATGTCCACCCCGATCATCATGGTCTGCCTGATCTGGCAGTTCACCCAGATCTGGAACGACTTCCTGTTCGGCGTGGTGTTCTCCAGCGGCGACTCGCAGCCCATCACGGTGGCGCTGAACAACCTGGTCAACACCAGCACCGGGGTCAAGGAATACAACGTTGACATGGCAGCGGCGATGATCGCCGGGCTGCCGACCCTGCTGGTCTATGTGGTGGCAGGCAAGTATTTCGTGCGCGGGCTGACGGCCGGCGCGGTCAAGGGGTAATCATGGCTACGCTCGAACTTCGCAATGTAAACAAGACCTATGGCGCCGGCCTGCCGGACACCCTGAAGAACATCGAACTGTCGATCAAGGACGGCGAGTTCCTGATCCTCGTCGGGCCTTCGGGCTGCGGCAAGTCGACTTTGATGAACTGCATCGCCGGCCTTGAGACCATCACCGGCGGCGCGATCATGATCGGCGACCAGGACGTCAGCGGCATGAGCCCCAAGGACCGCGACATCGCCATGGTGTTCCAGTCCTATGCGCTGTACCCGACCATGAACGTGCGCGAGAACATCGAGTTCGGCCTGAAGATCCGCAAGATGAGCCAGCCGGCCATCGACGAGGAAGTCGCCCGGGTCGCCAAGCTGCTGCAGATCGAGCACCTGCTCAACCGCAAGCCGGGCCAGCTCTCCGGCGGCCAGCAGCAGCGCGTGGCGATGGGCCGGGCGCTGGCGCGGCGGCCGAAGATCTACCTGTTCGACGAGCCGCTGTCCAACCTCGACGCCAAGCTGCGGGTCGAGATGCGCACCGAAATGAAACTGATGCACCAGCGCCTCAAGACCACCACGGTCTACGTGACCCACGATCAGATCGAGGCCATGACCCTGGGCGACAAGGTGGCGGTGATGAAGGACGGGATCATCCAGCAGTTCGGAACGCCGAAGGAAATCTACAACGACCCGGCCAACCAGTTCGTGGCCAGCTTCATCGGTTCGCCGCCGATGAACTTCATCCCCCTGCGCCTGCAACGCAAGGACGGCCGTCTGGTGGCGCTGCTCGACAGCGGCCAGGCCCGCTGCGAACTGCCGCTGGGCGTGCAGGACGCGGGGCTTGAGGATCGCGAAGTGATCCTCGGCCTGCGCCCGGAGCAGATCGCCCTGGCCTACGGCGACGCCAACGGTACGCCGACCATCCGTGCCGAAGTGCAGGTCACCGAGCCCACCGGTCCGGACACCCTGGTGTTCGTCAACCTCAACGACACCAAGGTCTGCTGCCGCCTGGCGCCGGACGTGGCGCCGCAGGTGGGCGAGACCCTGACCCTGCAGTTCGATCCGGCCAAGGTGCTGCTGTTCGATGCCCAGACCGGGGAGCGCTTGGGCACTGCGGGTGTTGCGAAGGCCGAAGCGCATTCGGCCAATGTCGCCCAGTTCAAGGGGCGCTGAAGAACAAATGTGGGCGCGGGCAAACCCGCTCCCACAGGGGTGTAAACCGCGTTGGAAAAAAACAGTTAATAACAATAAAGACGAGGATGTAGGGATGAAAATGAAACACGTCAATGCCCGTTTGATCTGCCGGATGTCGGCCGCCGCCGCACTGGTGCTGGCCGGCAACGCGATGGCCGCCGATGCGTTCAGCTCCGATTCCAAGTGGATGACCGGCGACTGGGGCGGCGAGCGCACCAAGCTCATCGAGCAAGGCATCGACATCAAGATGGACTACGTCGGCGAGATGGGCGCCAACCTGCACGGCGGCTACAACGACGACAAGACCGGCCGCTACAGCGACCAGTTCGGTCTGGGCGTGGCCCTGGACCTGCAGAAACTGTGGGGCTGGGACAACACCCAGGCCAAGATCCAGCTGACCAACCGCAACGGCGAAAACATCTCCAACGACCGCATCGGCGACCCGCGCGCCGGCACCCTGAGCTCCTCGCAGGAAGTCTACGGCCGCGGCCACATGGTGCGTCTGACCCAGTTGTGGATCCAGCATCAGTTCTTCGACAACAAGCTCGACGTCAAGGCCGGTTACTTCGGCGAAGGCGAAGACTTCAACACCTTCCCGTGCGACTTCCAGAACCTGGCGTTCTGCGGCTCCCAGGTGGGCAACTGGGCGACCAACATCTGGTACAACTGGCCGGTCAGCCAGGCGGCGATCCGCGTGAAGTACAACATCAACGACGAGCTGTATGCGCAGATCGGCGCGTACAACCAGAACCCGTCGCAGCTGGAGCACGGCAACGGCTTCAAGCTCAGCGGCAGCGGCACCGCCGGCACCGTGCTGCCGGTCGAGCTGGTCTGGTCGCCGAAGGTCAACGGCCTGCCGGGCGAATACCGCGTGGGTTACTACAAGAGCACCGCCGACGCCAACGACGTGCGTGAGGACGGCAACGGCCTGGACGCCGCGACCACCGGCGACGCCTACCGCGTGCACAGCAGCAAGCACGGCTACTGGTTCGTGGCCCAGCAGCAGCTCACCAGCCACAACGGCGACGCGTCCCGTGGCCTGAACATCGCGGCCAACGCCACCTTCCACGACAAGGACACCAACTTCATCGACAACTACCAGTCGTTGATGTTTGTCTACAAGGGCCCGTTCGACGCGCGTCCCAAGGATGACGTGGGCATCGGCTTCGCGCGCATCCACGTCAACGACGACGTGAAGAAGAACGCCGAGCTGCTCAACGTCGCCAACGGCGTTTCGGACTACGACAACCCAGTGTTCTCGCCGCTGCGCGAAACCGAATACAACTACGAGATCAACTACGGCTTCCATGTCACCAACTGGCTGACCGTGCGCCCTAACCTGCAATACATCACCCATCCGGGCGGTGTGGATGAAGTCGACAACGCTTTGGTCGCCGGCCTGAAAATTCAGTCGGTGTTCTGACGCGTCTGCGATAAGCTCCTCTCCATGTGCGCATATTTGCGGACGGCCCTGGCTGTCCGCTTTTTTTTGGGGCCGGCGCCGCCCTGTGACACGTGATTTTCAGGATCGTGGCCCATGCATGAGCATCCGCTGCAACGCTTCTTCAGATCCCTGCGCGAACGGCCGGTGTTCGCCTGGGAGCGCTATCAGATGCGCGACGTGCTGGTGATCGACCATCCGCTGTGCCAGGCGGTGTTCAGTCGTCAGGGCGCGCAGTTGCTGCACTTTCAGCCGCGCGGGCAGAAACCGTGGCTGTGGTGCGCGGCGAAGTGGCCGCACGTCGGTGCGATCCGCGGCGGGGTGCCGGTGTGCTGGCCGTGGTACGGCCGCCATCCGAGCGAGAACGCCTGGCCGTCCCACGGTTGGGCGCGGCTGCTGGACTGGAAGCTGCTCGACAGCGCCAGCGCCGAGGACGGCGTGCGCCTGCATTGGCGACTGCAGCTGTGCGACTGGCAGGTGGACCTGCATGCGCACCTGGGCGAGCGCATGGACCTGCGCCTGAGCACCGAGCATCAGGACGACATGCCGTGCCAGTTGAGCCAGGCGTTGCACGCTTACTGGCGCATTGGCGACGTCAGTGAGATAGCGCTGTCTGGACTGGAAGGGGCGCAGGGCTACGACCAGTTGAGCCGTGAGGCTTGCCAGCAGGAAGGCGAGCTGCGGGTCGATGGTGGCTGCCAGCGGGTGTTCCAGCACGACGGCGAACTGCAGCTCAAGGACCGCGCCTGGCAGCGCGAGCTGTGCATCGACACCGGCGAGAGCGCCGACACCGTGGTGTGGCACCCCGGTTCACGGCCGTTGCTGGGGGTGAGCTGGGACGAGGTGACGGAATTCGTCTGCGTGGAAGCGGCGGCGGGGGGCACCGACAGCCTGCACCTGGCGCCGGGGGAGAAGGCGCACCTGAGCCTGCAGGCCTGGGCGGCGGCCTGAGCCGGGTTTTGCGCTGCCTTTGCTGGCGCCATCGCCAGCAGGCTGGCTCCCACAGGGGATCGTGGGTGCCTGCGGTATCTCACCGAATCCTGTAGGAGCTTGCCTGCAAGCGATGACGCCGCAGCTGCCGACATCTAGGGTGCTGACACTCCGCCATCGCCAGCAGGCTGGTTCCCACAGTTTGATTGGCGACACGGCTCCCTGTGGGAGCGGGACGGTCACGGAAGTTGCGGATCAGTCGAACTCGTCGCCCACCGGATAGCGGCTCGCGTTCAGGCTCTCCTTGATCTTGCGCAGGTGCGGCTGGAAATCCACCCCGCGGCGCAGCGTCATGCCGGTCGCCAGCACATCCAGCACGGTGAGCTGAATGATCCGCGAGGTCATCGGCATGTAGATGTCGGTGTCTTCCGGCAGCGGAATGTTCAGGCTCAGGGTGCTGGCCTTGGCCAGCGGCGAGTTCTCGGCGGTCAAGCCGAGCACCGAGGCGCCGTTCTCCCGGGCGATGCGCGCCACTTCCACCAGTTCGCGGGTGCGCCCGGTGTAGGAAATGATCACGAACAGCTCGCCGGTGTGCGCCACCGACGCGATCATGCGCTGCATCAGCACGTCGGCATGGGCGGAGACCGCAAGGTTGAAGCGGAAGAACTTGTGCTGCGCATCCAGGGCCACGGGGGCCGAGGCGCCGAGGCCGAAGAAGTGGATCTGCCGGGCCTGGATCAGCATGTCGACGGCGCGGCTGATGAGGTTCGGGTCCAGGGCCTGGCAGGCGCTGTCCAGCGAGGCGATGGCGCTGCCGAAAATCTTTTGCGTGTAGGCCTCGGGGTTGTCGTCGGCCTCCACTGCGCGGCTGACGTAAGCGGCGCCGCTGGCCAGGCTCTGGGCCAGTTGCAGCTTGAGTTCGGGGTAGCCGCTGACGCCGAACGAACGGCAGAAGCGGTTGACGGTCGGCTCACTGACCGAGGCCGCCTGGGCGAGGGCGGCGATGCTGAAGCGGGTGGCCTGCTGTGGGTTGAGCAGGATCACTTCGGCGACTTTGCGTTCGGCCTTGTTCAGCTCTTCAAGGCGACTCTGGATCTGTTCCAGTAAATTTCGCACGCGGTCCATATGGGGTTCCTAATTCACCGGCGCGGGTAGGCGCGCGGCTATGCAAATTGGGCCTTTGATGCGGCCCGTGACGGTGGCCTATCCTACTGTCGGCTCCGATCGACCACCACTCGGAATCTGCATTTTGCGAAAATGTTGTGGTTATTACTACATTTTCCCTTGAGTGATGCCTTGAAAAAAGGTATTTGTAGCTTAACTTGATAAAAGAACAAACATCATGCCTTCGATTACGGTAGAACCGTGCACCTTTGCCTTGTTCGGCGCCCTCGGCGACCTGGCCCTGCGCAAGCTGTTTCCTGCCCTTTACCACCTGGACGGCGCCGGCCTGCTGCACGAGGACACGCGCATCATCGCGCTGGCCCGTGAAGCCGGCACCGTGGAGCAGCACCTGGCGTTCATCGCCGCCGAGCTGCGCCGCTACGTGGGCAAGGAGCTGGACGAGGCGGTGGCCGAGCGCTTCCTGGCGCGCCTGAGCTACCTGCACGTCGACTTCCTCAAGGCCGAAGACTATGAGGCGCTGGCCGAGGCGGCCGGCACCGCCCAGCGCATGATCGCCTACTTCGCCACCCCGGCGGCGGTGTACGGCGCGATCTGCGAGAACCTGGCCAAGGTCGGCCTGGCCCAGAACACCCGCGTGGTGCTGGAGAAGCCGATCGGCTCGGACCTGGAATCCTCGCGCAAGGTCAACGACGCCGTGGCCCAGTTCTTCCCGGAGAACCGCACCTACCGAATCGACCACTACCTGGGCAAAGAGACCGTCCAGAACCTGATCGCCCTGCGTTTCGCCAACAGCCTGTTCGAGACCCAGTGGAACCAGAACTACATCTCCCACGTGGAAATCACCGTGGCCGAGAAGGTCGGCATCGAGGGCCGCTGGGGCTACTTCGACAAGGCCGGCCAACTGCGGGACATGATCCAGAACCACCTGCTGCAGCTGCTCTGCCTGATCGCCATGGACCCGCCGGCCGACCTATCCGCCGACAGCATCCGCGACGAGAAGGTCAAGGTGCTCAAGGCCCTGGCGCCGATCAGTCCGGAAGGCCTGACCACCCAGGTGGTGCGCGGCCAGTACATCGCCGGCCACAGCGAAGGCAAGTCCGTGCCGGGCTACCTCGAAGAACCCAATTCCAACACCCAGAGCGACACCGAAACCTTCGTCGCCCTGCGTGCCGACATCCGCAACTGGCGCTGGGCCGGCGTGCCGTTCTACCTGCGCACCGGCAAGCGCATGCCGCAGAAGCTGTCGCAGATCGTCATCCACTTCAAGGAACCGTCGCACTACATCTTCGCGCCGGAGCAGCGCCTGCAGATCAGCAACAAACTGATCATCCGCCTGCAGCCGGACGAAGGCATTTCCCTGCGTGTGATGACCAAGGACCAAGGCCTGGACAAAGGCATGCAACTGCGCAGCGGGCCGCTGCAGCTGAATTTCTCCGACACCTGGCGCAGCGCGCGGATCCCCGACGCCTACGAGCGGTTGTTGCTGGAAGTGATGAACGGCAACCAGAACCTGTTTGTCCGTAAAGATGAAATCGAAGCCGCGTGGAAGTGGTGCGACCAACTGATCGCCGGGTGGAAGAAGTCCGGCGATGCGCCCAAGCCGTATGCGGCCGGGTCGTGGGGGCCGATGAGCTCCATCGCACTGATCACGCGGGACGGGAGGTCGTGGTATGGCGATATCTGATGTGAAACTGCCGGCGGGCGTCAGCGCCCATGCCTTCAAGAGCCCGGTGCTGCTGGCCGAAGGCCTGGCGCTGAGCGTGGCCAAGCAACTGGGCGATGCCATCGCCGCCCGTGGCCACGCGGTGCTGGTGGTGTCCGGCGGGCGCAGCCCGGTGGCGTTTTTCCAGCACCTGGCCAAGCAGGACCTGGACTGGGCGAACGTTACCGTGACCCTGGCCGACGAGCGCTGGGTGCCGGTGGAACACGCCGACAGCAACGCCGGCCTGCTCAAGCAGTACCTGCTCAAGGGCCCGGCGGCCAAGGCGCAGTTCCTGAGCCTGTACAGCGCTGCCGCCAGCGTCGAACAGGCCGCCGAACAGGCCGACCGCCTGCTGGGCGAGCTGCCGGCCATCGATGTGCTGGTGCTGGGCATGGGCGACGACGGGCACACCGCCTCGCTGTTCCCCGACAGCCCGAACCTGGCCCAGGCCCTGCAGGCCGACGGCACCCGCCGTTGCTGGCCGATGCTGGCGCCGAGCGTGCCGCGTCAGCGCCTGACCATGAGCCGAGCGCTGCTGGCCTCGGCCCGGCACAAGATTCTGTCGATTTCCGGCCAGTCCAAACTGGCCACCCTGAACGCCGCAGTGGCCGGCGACGATGTCGCCGCCATGCCGGTTCGCGCGTTTCTGCAACCCACGTTAGAGATCTACTGGTGCCCATGAGCCAAGGAACAGCCGCTATGACAAACCCATCCCCGACCGTTTCCATGGCGGACAAAGTTGCCCTGATCGACAGCCTCTGCGCCAAGGCGCGGATCCTGCCGGTGATCACCATCGCCCGCGAACAGGACGTGCTGCCGCTGGCCGACGCCCTGGCCGCCGGTGGCCTGACGGCACTGGAAGTGACCCTGCGTTCGCAGTTCGGCCTCAAGGCGATCCAGATCCTGCGCGAACAGCGTCCGGAACTGGTGACCGGCGCCGGCACCGTGCTCGACCGGCACATGCTGGCCGCCGCCGAAGCCGCCGGCTCGCAGTTCATCGTCACGCCGGGCATCACCCGCGACCTGCTCGAAGCCAGCGTCGCCAGCCCGGTGCCGCTGCTGCCGGGCATCAGCAACGCCTCCGGCATCATGGAAGGCTATGGCCTGGGCTACCGCCGCTTCAAGCTGTTCCCGGCCGAAGTCAGCGGCGGCGTGGCAGCGATCAAGGCCCTCGGCGGCCCGTTCGGCGAAGTGAAATTCTGCCCGACCGGCGGCGTGGGCCCGGCCAACATCAAGAGCTACATGGCGCTGAAGAACGTCATGTGCGTGGGCGGCAGCTGGATGCTTGATCCGGAGTGGGTCAAGAACGGCGACTGGGCCCGCATTCAGGAATGCACCGCCGAGGCCCTGGCGCTGCTGGACTGATTCCGCTTCACCCGACACTTCGTTGTGTGTTCTACGGCTTTACGGTGCGCTTGGTCGGTGCACCGTTTTTTTTTGCCCGGCGAAAAGCGGCGGGGGACATCCCGCAGCACATCCCGCGATACATCCCGCGATACATGCCGCGATACATGCCGCGATACATGCCGCGATACATAGTTACCGCACGACCGATCACCAGCGGCGCTAACCTGCGTGCTTCTTACGCAAAGGAGAACGCGTCATGGATGATCAGTCTTCAGCGCCGTCGTCTTGCACGGTTTACCAGTTGGCCCCCGAGCAAGTCGCCGGGCCGTACTTCCGCAATCCGAAACTGCTGCGGCGCAACATCAGCGAAGGCGCCGAGGGCCTGCCGTTGCTGCTGCGCCTGACCATCGTGGACGCCATGACCGGCGAGCCGGTCAACGGTGCGCTGGTGGACATCTGGCACTGCAATGCCCGCGGTGCCTATTCCGGCTGGAGCCGGGTCGATCCGGATGTGGAGGTCGACGCGGAGGCCGTCGGTTCGGTGCCGCGCACCGACGACGACACTTACTTGCGTGGCAGCCAGTTCAGCGACCCCAAGGGGCGGGTACGCTTCACCACCATCTATCCCGGCTACTACGCCGGGCGCACGCTGCACATCCATGTGGCGGTGCGCATCCCCAGCGGCCACGCGTACCTGGAGGAACGTCATGTCGCCTGGGTCGGCCAGCTGTACTTTCCCGAGGTCGTCTCCCGGGCGGTGCTCAACGCCAAGGCCTATCGCGGACGCGCCTCGTCACCCCTGGGCAACGATCAGGACGCCTACTTCAGCGGCATGGGCGGCGAGGCCTCGACGCTGACCGTCTGGCCGGTGGGGCGCGACAGCCACGAAGACGGGTTCTTCGGCCATTTGACGATCGGCATCGACACCTTTGCGGTGTCGACGCAGATCAAGCCCGAGGACTTCGACAAGTACACGGTGCAGGAGGTCAGCGCAGTTCGTTGAGGGCGACGACCAAGCGCTGCATGTCGGCTGCGGTGGTGGTCAGCCCCGGCGTGATGCGGATGCAGGGGCCGCACGCCGAGCCGTTGCGCGCCACGGTGAACAGGTTGAACTCGTTGAGCAAGCGATCAACCAGCACCTGCTGGTCGGGGTGACGGGTGAAGCGCATCGAGGTGATGCCGCAGTACAGGCGCGGGTCGTCCGGGGTCATCACTTCGATGCCCGGCAGGTTGCGCACGGCCTTCACCCACAGGTCGCGCAGGTGGTTGAGCCGCGCGCCCTTGGCGGGTGCGCCGCCCAGTGCCCGGTGTTCCTCGAACACCAGGGGCAGGGTCATCAGCGCCGGAAAGTTCGGGGTGCTGTAGGGGGTGCGCGAGCGGATGTCGGTGACCGGGAAGTGCGCTTCCGCCATGTCCGGATCGATGTCGGCCAGACGCTGCGGCGCGATGTAGAGGAACCCGAGGGTCAGCGGCGAACCGATCCATTTGTGCAGGTTGAAGCCGGCGAAGGCGATGTCCAGCGCCTCAAGGTCGAAATCGATCTGGCCGAGGGCATGGGCGCCGTCGAGGATGATGTCCACCCCGTGCTCCTTCGCCTGCGCGGCGATGGCCTGCACCGGCATCACCAGGCCGGTGCGGTGGGTGACGTGGGTCAGCGCCATCAGCTTGAGGTTCGGGTAGCGGACGAACGCTTCGCGGTACGTCGCCAGCAAGCCGTCGAAGCTGGCCGGGTGCGCATGCTCGATCTCGATCACCTCGACCCCGCGGCTGCCGGCGAGCCAGCGCATGGCGCTCTTGACCGTGTCGTACTCCAGGTCGCTGATCAGCACCTGGTCGCCCGGCCGCAGCCGGTTGTAGTTGCGGATCAGCGACTGCAGGGCGGCGGTGGCGTTGCAGGTGAAGGCGACGCTCTGTGCCCGCACGCCGATCAGCTCGGCCAGATGCGCGCGGATCTCAAGGCTGTCGTGCTGCTCGAAACGCTGGCGCACGTAGACCGAGTTGCTGTTGTTGATCAGCTCGATGTTGCGCTGGTATTCCTCGACCACGGTGCGCGACATGCGTCCGAAGTAGCCGTTTTCCAGGTTGATCGGGCCGGGCTGGACATCGTAGCGGTCGGCGAAGGTTTGCCAGAAGGCTTCGTCTCGGGCGCGGCGGGTGTTATCGGGCATGGTCGGCTCGCAACAGGGGGGGCGCCTCAGTGGCGCGGGGCGGGTTTGCCGTGTTTGGCGCGCAGCGGTTCAAGCAGGTCCGACAGACCGTTGTGATCGATTTCGTGCATCAGCGCCAGCAGGCCACCGAGCTCGCCGTTCGGGAAGCCCTCACGGGCGAACCAGTTCAGGTACGGGCCGGGCAGGTCGGCGATGATGCGTCCCTTGTACTTGCCGAAAGGCATTTCGCGGGTGATCAGCAGTTCGAGTTTCTCAGGGTTCATCGGGGGTAGATCCGGATTCGTTACGCTTCGGAAAATACAGGCATTCTGCATGCAGGCCAAATGACAGATCATGCAAATAAAGGGGATACAGATTTTGCCTTTCTTTATAACTCATTGATTTTTAATGGGTTAATTCAGAATCTGGCGCTGGCACGGCCGCTGCAACACCTCCTTGCATCTTCCATCGAATGTGAGGAATCGAAAAATGACCGACATGAACAAAGAGGCCATCTCCGTACTCAACGACCTGATCGAAACCAGCAAGGACGGTCAGGAAGGGTTCAAGACCTGTGCCGAAGACATCAAGCATCCGGAACTCAAGGCGCTGTTCGTCAAACGCTCCGGCGACTGCGCCGCGGCGGCCGCCGAACTGCAGGCGACCGTGCGTTCGATGGGCGGCGATCCGGAAACCTCCACCAGCGTCAGCGGCGATCTGCACCGCCGCTGGGTCGACGTCAAGGCGATGTTCACCGGCAAGGATGAAGAAGCGGTGCTCAATGAGGCCGAGCGCGGCGAGGACCACGCCCTGAAGGCGTACCGCGACGCCATCGACAAGATCAACAAGCACAATCTGGTGGGCATCCGTGACCTGGTCGAACGCCAGTACCACGGTGTGCAGCGCAATCACGATCAGGTGAAGGCCCTGCGCAATCAGGCCCGCGCGCGCTCATGATCCAACACCGCTAAAGCCGGAACTGTGGGAGCGAGCCTGCCCGCGATGGCGTCAGAACAGTCAGCATCGGTATCGACTGTCAGACGGCTTTCGCGGGCAGGCTCGCTCCCGCATTGTTTTGGGCCATGCCGGTTCGCGTCAGCCGATGCTGATCGCCGGCAAGGTCGGCAGCGTCACGGTCTGCTGCTTGCGCGGCGCCAGGATCTCGGCTTCGCCGTCCACCACCAGCTCGTCGCGCTGGTTGAAGACGCGGGTGGCGATGCGCACGCGGAATTTCGGCAGTTTCTCAAGGATCTCCAGGCGTACGGTCAGGGTGTCGCCGATCTTCACCGGCTTCTGGAAGCTCATCTGCTGGCCGATGTAGATGGTGCCGGGCCCAGGCAGCTCGCAGGCGACGGCGGCGCTGATCAGCGCACCGCTGAACATGCCGTGGGCGATGCGCTCCTTGAACATGCTGGCGGCGGCGAACTCGGCGTCCAGGTGCACCGGGTTGTGGTCGCCGGACATCGCGGCGAACAGCTGGATGTCGCGCTCTTCGACGGTCTTGCTGTAGCTGGCGGTCTGGCCGACTTCAAGGGCTTCGTAAGGGATGTTGGTAACCTGGGTCATCGGTTTCGGTTCCTGTGACGGATGGGGTGAATCCAGAAAGATTACTCGGACCGGTGCGGCCGGCGGTGGCTCAGGGCCTGGTCGATCCAGGCCAGCACATCGGCGGTCACTTCGTCGCGGTTGGTCTCGTTGAACAATTCGTGCCGCGCCTGCGGATAGATCTTCAGTTGCAGGTTCTGGCTGCCGGCCGCGCGCAAGGCATCGGCCAGATCAGTCAGACGCTTGCCTTCGCTCACCGGATCACATTCGCCGCCGATCACCAGCAGCGGCAGGCCCGGATCGATCTGGGCGAGATTGGACGCTTTGCTGATCTGCTGCAACCCGCCGAGCAGGTCGATCCACAACTGGTTGGTGCAGCGGAAACCGCACAGCGGATCGGTGGCGTACTTGTCGACTTCGGCCGGATCGCGGCTCAACCAGTCGAAAGCGGTGCGCGCCGGCTTGAAGCGCTTGTTGAACGAGCCGAACGACAGCCATTCGATCAGCGCGCTGCGGCCCTTGGCGCCCTGGCGCAGTTTCTCGAAGCGGGCGATCTGCCGTGCCGCGCGGTACAGCGCCACGGGCTGGAAATTCGAGCCGCTGAGGATCGCCCCGTGCAGGCTGGCGCTGTGGTGCAGCAGATAGGCCTGGGCCAGGTAGCTGCCCATGCTGTGGCCGAGCAGCACGATCGGCACGTCGGGGTGGGCCTGGCCGATGTGCTGGTTGAGGCTGGCCAGGTCGCCGACGACCTTGCACCAGCCGTCGTCGTCGGCGAAATGCCCGAGGGTGCCGGAATCGGCGGTTTTGCCATGTCCGCGCAGGTCCGGCGCGTACACGCCGTAGCCTTCGGCGCACAACCGATCCGCCAGCCGGGCGTAGCGGGCACTGTGTTCGGCCATGCCGTGGGCCAGCAGGATCACCGCCTTCAGCGGCGCGGCGGGCAGCCACTGGTTGACGAAGAGGCGGGTGCGGTCATTCGCGTCCAGCCAGAAGGTGTCGTGGATCATGGCGATTCCTTTGCAGAGCTGCCCGGTTCGAGGTCGTTGCATTGTATAGCGCGTCCGATCCGCCCGCGCCACGGCCGCAAGATTCACGGGATCAATGGGGACGCTGCCCGTATTTGCCTGATTGACCATAGCTGCTAGTGTCCGGGGAGCCCCGCTTTTCGCGCTGCGCATTCAAAAGTGACAGAGAGGCGGCCCCGGAACGGCTCAGGTAAAGAGGACAAGAACAATGCAACCTGATTTCTGGAATGACAAACGCCCGGCGGGCGTGCCCCTGGACATCGACGCGGGTGAGTTCAAGTCGGTGATCGAGGTGTTCGAGCGTTCCTGCAAGAAATTCGCGGACCGCCCGGCGTTCAGCAACATGGGCGTGACCCTGACCTACGCCGAGCTCGAACGTCACAGCGCGGCGTTCGCCGGCTACCTGCAGGCGCACACCGATCTGGTGCCGGGGGACCGCATCGCGGTGCAGATGCCCAATGTCCTGCATTATCCGATCGCCGTGTTCGGCGCGTTGCGGGCCGGGCTGATCGTGGTCAACACCAACCCGCTGTACACCGCGCGGGAGATGCGTCACCAGTTCAAGGACTCCGGCGCCCGGGCGCTGGTGTACCTGAACATGTTCGGCCAGAAGGTGCAGCAAGTGCTGGCGGACACCGACATCCAGTACCTGATCGAAGCGAAGATGGGCGACCTGTTGCCCACCGCCAAGGGCTGGCTGGTCAACACGGTGGTCAGCAAGGTGAAGAAGATGGTGCCGGCCTATTCGCTGCCCCAGGCGCTGTCGTTCAAGAGCGCGCTGCGCCTGGGCCGGGGCCTGGGCATCAAGCCGCTGAAGGTCGGCCTGGACGACATCGCCGTGCTCCAGTACACCGGCGGCACCACCGGCCTGGCCAAGGGCGCGATGCTCACCCACGGCAACCTGGTGGCCAACATGCAGCAGGTGCGCGCCTGCCTCGCCCAGCTGGGCAGCGACGGCCAGCCGCTGCTGCGCGAAGGGCAGGAGGTGATGATCGCGCCGCTGCCGCTGTACCACATCTATGCGTTCACGGCGAACTGCATGTGCATGATGGTCTCCGGAAACCACAACGTGCTGATCACCAATCCGCGGGACATCGGCGGCTTCATCAAGGAGCTGAAGAACTGGCGCTTCTCGGCGCTGCTGGGGCTCAACACCCTGTTCGTCGCGCTGATGGATCATCCGGACTTCAAGTCCCTGGACTTCTCCAGCCTCAAGCTCACCAACTCCGGCGGCACCGCGCTGGTCAAGGCCACCGCCGAGCGCTGGGAACAGCTCACCGGCTGCCGCATCACCGAGGGCTACGGCCTGACCGAAACCTCGCCGGTGGCCTGCACCAACCCCTATGGCGACCAGTCGCGGCTGGGCACGGTGGGCCTGCCGGTGCCGGGCACCACCTTGAAGGTCATCGACGACGCAGGGGTCGAGCAGGCGACAGGGGAGCGCGGCGAGCTGTGCATCAAGGGGCCGCAGATCATGAAGGGCTACTGGCAGAAGCCCGAAGCCACCGCCGAGGTGCTCGACGCCGACGGTTGGTTCAAGTCCGGCGACATCGCCGTGATCGATCCCGACGGCTTCGTGCGCATCGTCGACCGCAAGAAGGACATGATCATCGTCTCGGGCTTCAACGTGTACCCCAACGAAATCGAAGACGTGGTGATGGCCCACCCGAAGGTGGCCAACTGCGCGGTGATCGGCGTGCCGGACGAGCGCTCCGGCGAGGCGGTGAAGCTGTTTGTGGTGGCCCGGGAAACCGGCGTGAGCCTGGAAGAGCTCAAGGCCTACTGCAAAGAGAATTTCACCGCCTACAAGGTGCCCAAGCACATCGTGCTGCGCGAGTCGTTGCCGATGACGCCGGTCGGCAAGATCCTGCGGCGGGAGCTGCGGGACATCGCCTGACGAACTGCGTCTGACGCCATCGCGAGCAGGCTCGCGCCTACAGAGGCATGGACACTTCTGTAGGCGCGGGCCTGCTCGCGATTTTTTAGGGGGATGTCCCCGAAAACCGGGGCTTTCAAGGGTGTATAGGTTTTTTGCTCTAAAATGACTTTTAAAAGGTCTTGAGTCATTTAAATGACTGTGGCGACCACTTTTGGCTCTAGTCGCCCCTTGGCAAAGCTGCTACTCTCGGCGCGCTTTGTGACTTCTCGGCCTTGAAGAAAAGCCAGACTCACCACAATAAACACACACCAATAACAATCGCATCGAATGCGGTGTTGAATTCGCGTTGCTGAGGAGTGGGCTTCCATGATCGAAGACTTTTGGAAGGATAAGTACCCCGCTGGAATTGCTGCCGACATCAATCCAGACGAGTACCCGAATATTCAAGCAGTGCTGAAGCAGTCCTGCCAGCGCTTCGCCGACAAACCGGCTTTCAGCAACCTGGGCAAGACGATCACCTACGGTGAACTGTACGAATTGTCCGGTGCCTTTGCCGCGTACCTGCAACAGCATACCGATTTGCAGCCCGGTGATCGAATCGCCGTGCAGCTGCCCAACGTCCTGCAGTACCCGGTGGCCGTCTTCGGTGCCATCCGCGCCGGGCTGATCGTGGTCAACACCAACCCGCTGTACACCGCGCGGGAGATGGAACACCAGTTCAACGACTCCGGCGCCAAGGCCCTGGTGTGCCTGGCGAACATGGCCCACCTGGCCGAGGCCGTGGTGCCCAAGACCGGCGTCAAGCACGTCATCGTCACCGAGGTCGCCGACCTGCTGTCGCCGTTCAAGCGCCTGCTGATCAACAGCGTCATCAAGTACGTGAAGAAGATGGTGCCGGCCTATCACCTGCCCAAGGCCGTCAAGTTCAACGACGTGCTGAGCAAGGGCCAGGGCCAGCCGGTGGCCGAGGCCAGCCCGGCCAGCGGCGACGTGGCCGTGCTGCAGTACACCGGCGGCACCACCGGCGTGGCCAAGGGCGCGATGCTGACCCACCGCAACCTGGTGGCGAACATGCTGCAGTGCAAGGCGCTGATGGGCTCCAACCTCAACGAGGGCTGCGAGATCCTGATCACGCCGCTGCCGCTGTACCACATCTACGCGTTCACCTTCCATTGCATGGCGATGATGCTGATCGGCAACCACAACATCCTGATCAGCAACCCGCGCGACCTGCCGGCGATGGTCAAGGAACTGTCGAAGTGGAAGTTCAGCGGCTTCGTCGGCCTCAACACCCTGTTCGTGGCGCTGTGCAACAACGAAGGCTTCCGCAAGCTGGACTTCTCGGCGCTGAAGGTCACCCTGTCCGGCGGCATGGCCCTGCAACTGGCGGCGGCCGAGCGCTGGAAAGCGGTCACCGGCTGCCCGATCTGCGAAGGCTACGGCATGACCGAAACCAGCCCGGTGGCCACGGTCAACCCGATCCAGAACATCCAGATCGGCACCATCGGCATTCCGGTGCCGTCGACCCTGTGCAAGGTCGTCGACGATGCCGGCGTCGAGCAGCCGATGGGCGAGATCGGCGAGCTGTGCGTCAAGGGCCCGCAAGTGATGAAGGGCTACTGGCAGCGCCAGGAGGCCACCGACGAGATCCTCGACAGCGAAGGCTGGCTCAAGACCGGCGACATCGCGCTGATCCAGCCGGACGGCTACATGCGCATCGTCGACCGCAAGAAAGATATGATCCTGGTCTCGGGCTTCAACGTGTACCCGAACGAGCTGGAAGACGTGCTGGTGACCCTGCCGGGCGTGCTGCAGTGCGCGGCCATCGGCATCCCTGACGAGAAGTCGGGCGAGGCGATCAAGATCTTCATCGTCGCGCGGCCGGGCGTCACCCTGACCAAGGAACAGGTGATGGAGCACATGCGCGCCAACGTCACCGGCTACAAGGTGCCGCGTTCGGTGGAGTTTCGCGATTCGCTGCCGACCACCAACGTCGGCAAGATCCTGCGCCGCGAACTGCGCGACGAAGAGCTCAAGAAGATCAAGGCCAAGAACGCCAGCGCCGCGTAGACAAGAAGCCCCGCAGATGCGGGGCTTTTTTTTGCCGGTGGCCGTGGCGAGGGCGGGTTCTGCCTTACTGGCGGAACCTGGCGAAGTTCACGTTCGTGCCCGCCGGGCGCATGTCCTGCAGGAACGAATCCTTGTCGGCGCTCAGTTCCAGGCTCAGGGCGGCCTTGCGCTTGCCCTGGTTGCGCACCACCAGGCCGTCGAGCTGTTCGCGCAGGAACGCGGTCGGCACCTTAACGTGCAGCAACTCGTCGGTGGCCGGGGTGTGCATCAGCAGGTGGATCCACGGGTATTGGCCGATCGCCAGGCGCGACATCGGGATGTCGAACCACCAGATGTTGCGGTTGCGGTTCAGTTCGGTGAAGTGGCAGTTGTTGACGCCGAGCACGGCTCCGCCCAGTTGCTGGTTGATTCGGGCGATGGCCTGCGGTTTGTCGAGTTTCATGGGAATCCTGCGGGTCGGTCTTGGGCGCGTGGCGCCCGTCAGGTGGCCATTCTCGGGGCAAACCCGGCAAACATAAAGCCCGGCATGCCCGGCGCGACGAATGAAGGCCGCCGAAAATAAATGAAACCTTGGGCGAACGCGGTCAGTCCACCGTTGCGTAATGACATTTCCCCGTCAATGTTCCAAGGAGAATCACCATGGGCAGCACGAGCGATAAAGTGAAAGGCATGGCCAACGAAGCGGTCGGCAACGTCAAGCAAGGCGTCGGCAAGGCCACCGACAACCAGCGTCTGCAGGCTGAAGGCAAGCTGCAGGAAAAGAAAGGCGAAGCCCAGCAAGCGGTCGGCAAAGCCAAGGACGCGATCAAGAAAGGTGTCGACAAGGCGTGACCCGGCCTTGAACGATTCACCCCGGCGGCCATCCAAGGATGGCCGTTTTTTGTGCCGTTCACCTGCGGTCACGGAACACGGTGTTTCAACGGCGCCAAGTAAGCTACCTTGATGAAAGAGCACGGCCCCTGAGTCGCCACGACTTGAACCTGTTTGCGGCGAAAGGAGACGCGAATGATTTTTCCGGACATGAAAGGTCTGCCCCTGCACCGGGTGATGGTGCGCACGGTCACTGAATTCATCGCCGACGAGATGTCGACCTATGCCTCGGCGCTGGCCTACCAGATGCTGTTCTCGCTGTTCCCGTTCATCCTGTTCCTGATCGCCCTGATCGGTTTCCTGCACCTGCCGGACTTCTTTTCCTGGCTGCGCCTGCAATCGGAGCTGGTGCTGCCGCCCCAGGCGTTGGAGCAGGTCAACCCGGTGATCGACCAGTTGCAGCAGTCCAAGGGCGGCTTGCTGTCGGTGGGTATCGTGGTCGCCCTGTACACCGCGTCCGCCGGCGTGCGGCTAATGATGAGCGCGATGAACGCCGCTTACGACGTCGTCGAGGGCCGGCCGATCTGGAAGCGCTTTCCGCTGTCGGTCATCTACACCGTCGGCATCGCCGGGATGCTGCTGGTGGCCGCCGCGCTGATGGTGCTCGGGCCCCAGGTGATGGGCTGGATCGCGTCGCAGGTGGGGCTGGAGGAAGCGGTCGTCACGGTGTGGACGATCGCCCGCTGGCCGGTGATCGTGATCCTGATGATGGTCGCGGTGGCGGTGATCTACTACGTGATGCCCGACGTCAAGCAGGAGTTCCGCTTCATCACCCCCGGCTCGGTGCTGGCGGTGGTGGTCTGGATCGTCGCCTCCCTGGGCTTCGCGTTCTACGTCAAGACGTTCGCCAACTACAACGCGATGTATGGCAGCATCGGCGCGATCATCGTGCTGTTGCTGTACTTCTACATTTCCGCGGCGGTGCTGCTGCTCGGCGCGGAGATGAACGCGGTGATCGAACACATGTCCAGCGAGGGCAAGGATCCGGGCGAGAAAGTCCCCGGCGAGCTCGCCGAACATCCCAAACAACACGTTTCCGGCCTGGGGCGCGACCATTCGCTCAAGCCGAACGCAGACGAAGCCTGACCATGATCCGTGAAATCCTGAAGATGGGCGACGAGCGCCTGCTGCGCATCGCGCCGCCGGTGCCGGCCGAGATGTTCGACACCCCTGAACTGTGGCAATTGATCGACGACATGTTCCAGACCATGGAAAGCGTCGGCGGCGTCGGGCTGGCGGCGCCGCAGATCGGCGTCGACCTGCAGCTGGTGATCTTCGGCTTCGAGCGCAGCGAGCGTTATCCGGACGCCGAAGCGGTGCCGCAGACGATCCTGATCAACCCGCTGATCACGCCGTTGAGCCCGCTGACGGAAGAGGGCTTCGAGGGCTGCCTGTCGGTGCCCGGCCTGCGTGGCGCGGTGGACCGCTATCAACAGATCCGCTACGAAGGCGTCGACCCCAAGGGCCAGCCGATCGTGCGCACGGCGTCGGGCTTCCATGCACGGGTGGTGCAGCATGAGTGCGACCACCTGATCGGCCGGCTGTACCCGTCGCGCATCACCGATTTCAGCAAGTTCGGTTTCACCGAGGTGATGTTCCCCGACCTCGATCCCAACGCCGACGACTGATTCTGGACCTGCAGGCGCCCGCCTGCCGGCGATGGCGGCGCGTCCGTCGAGGAAGAGGTGGCTGACATTGCGCTATCGCCAGCAGGCTGGCTCCCACAGGAGAATCCTGGCCAATCAGCCAATCAGCCAATCAGCCAATCAGCCAATCAGCCAATCAGCCAATCAGTCAATCAGCCCGCCGGTCAGCTCCGACGCGGCTCAAGCCCCATCGCAATCATCGGCTTGCTTCGCGCATAGCGGCTCAGGCGTTCGGCCAGGGCGTAGGGCAGGGCGGTGTCGACGCTGAACCCGTGCCGCTCGTAGAAACCCCGCAAGTCCGGATGGCAGAACAGCCACACCGGTTCATCCACACCGCTCACCGCTTGGGCCATCAGCCGGGCCGCCAGGCCCTGCGCGCGGCAGTCGGGAGCGACGAACAAGCCGGTCAGCCAGTGCCCGCCGGCCACCGGCCGCAGGCACAGCGCGGCGACGATCTCTTCGCGCCGGGCCACCCACAGCTGCGCTTCGCGCACGGCTTTCATCGACGAGCCGTGGGTACGGTAGAACTTGTTCATCAGCGGCCAGGACAGGGCGTCGAGCCGGGCGTACAGGGTGTCGGGCATGGCGGGGCACCGGGCTGGCGAAAGGGGCGGATTATACGGCGCGCATCCCTGAAAAAATAATCTGCAAGATTGGCGAGGGCCGTTGCACAGAAGGAGGTGAATCCTGTGCCGAGCCTTGCCATGACCCACTATTTCGACGATGACCATCGCCAGCAGATCGAAGCCCTGCGCCGACGCTTCACCGCCCGCACCGAATGGCCGACCTGGCTGCTGCTGATCGGCGTTTACGGTGCCTGGTTCGCGGTGGTGCTGGGCAGCGGTCGGCTCGGTCTGTGGTGGAGCACCGCGCTGCTGATCCCGTTGCTGGTGCTGTGGCTGTCGGTGCAGCACGAACTGCTTCACGGCCACCCGACCCGTTGGGTGGCGCTGAACAAGCTGCTGGGCTATGCGCCGTTCGCGGTCTGGTATCCGTACACCCTCTACCGCGACAGTCACCTGCAGC
Organism: Pseudomonas sp. B7(2017); assembly: GCF_002112745.1. Classification (NCBI taxonomy): domain Bacteria; kingdom Pseudomonadati; phylum Pseudomonadota; class Gammaproteobacteria; order Pseudomonadales; family Pseudomonadaceae; genus Pseudomonas; species Pseudomonas sp. B7(2017). The sequence continues at coordinate 366,130 of NZ_NEIP01000002.1, forward strand.
ACCATCGCGACGAACACCTGACGACCCCCGGCATCGACCCCGAGAGCCGCTACCTGAGCGCCGAACATTGGCGCGGCAGTTCGCTGCTCGGGCGCAGCCTGCACTGGCTGAACAAGACCGTGCTCGGCCGCTTCATCCTCGGCGCGCCGCTGGCGTTGCTGGCGCTGGCCGGCGAAGAGCTGCAACGCCTCAAGCGCGGCGAGCGGCAGGCCTGGCGCATGTGGCTGACCCACGGCGCCCTGACCGTGCTGATGCTGGTGTTCATCGCCCGTTGCAGCGTACTGCCGGTATGGCATTACCTCTTGCTGATCAGCGTGCCGGCGCTGTCGGTGGCGATGATCCGCTCCTACTACGAACACCGCCCGCACGTGCGACCGGAGCAGCGCACCGTGCTCAACGAGGCGGGATGGCCATGGCGCTGGCTGTTCCTGAACCTCAACTTTCACTTGGTGCACCATGACCTGCCGAAACTGGCGTGGTACGACCTGCCCCAGGCTTACCGGATGCGCCGGGCGCAGTGGGTGGCGCGCAGCGGCGGGTTCGTGGTGCAGGGATACGGGCAGTTGTGGCGCAGGCATGGGCTCAAGCCGATCGACAGCCCTGAGCATCCCTTTCACTGATCCACCGCCATCGCGAGCCGGCTCGCGCCTACACAGGAAACTCGCTGAATGGATGACCGTTCATGACCCGACGCCACGCCGAACTCTTGATGTACACGGCCCCGGAACCGATCCGCGCCGCCAACGAACGCTGGTTGGCGCAGATCCTCGACCACCTGGGCCATAGCCGGCTCAGCGCCGAAGGCCTGTCGCTGCCTGAGCTCTGGCTGTCCCCCGATTTGCTGTTGGCCCAGACCTGCGGCTATCCGTTGGTGACGGCGTTGAACGGCCGGGTGCGCCTCGTCGGACGGCCCCGCTACGAACTGCCCGACAGCGGCGCCGGCCACCATTGCAGCCTGATCCTCGCCCGGGCCGCCGATCCGCGCAGCGCACTGGCGGACTTTCGCGGCAGTCGCGGGGTGATCAACAGCGACGATTCCAACAGCGGCATGAACCTGCTGCGCCAGCGCCTGGCGCCGCTGCAACGTGAGGGAAGGTTCTTCGGATCGGTGGGGCACAGCGGCGGCCACCGCGAGAGCCTGCGCTGGCTGCGCGAGGAGCGCGCGGATCTGGCGGCCATCGACAGCGTGACCTACGCCTACCTGGCGCGACATGCCGCCGTCGAGGTCGAGGGGCTGCGGGTGGTGGAGCGCAGCGAACCGAGCCCCACCTTGCCTTTCATCACCCGGATCGGCGCCACGGACGAACAGGCCGAGAACCTGCGTCAGGCAATGAACCGGGCGCTGAGGGCGTTGCCGGACGTGGCGCAGACCCTCGGCCTGCCGGAAGTGCTGCCGGCCAACGAAAGCGATTACCGGATCCTGCTCGGCTATCGGGACGAGGCGCAGGCGTTGGGTTATGGCCATGTGCAGTAGCGGGTTCATCAATTCAAATCTGGAATATAAAAATTCTTTTTGAGTATTTTTAACGCATAAGGCGCCTTGCTAGGATCGCGCCACCGGACAACCGGACATACCGCGACCCTAACCCAAGGAGCCCACATGTCCGGCGCCGTCCTGTCCCGTCGTCACCCCGTCGAAGGCCTGTTCCGGGCCCATTACCGCTGGCTGTGCGCTCGCCTGCGGCAGCACCTGAGCGACGATGCCGGCGTCGAGGACATCGCTGCCGAAACCTTCGCCCAATTGCTCGAGTCCTCCGGCCCCGACGCGATCCGCGAGCCCCGGGCCATGCTCACCACCATCGCCCGGCGCCTGCTGTACCAGCGTTGGCGGCGGGCCGACCTAGAGCGGCGTCACCTCAATGCCCTGCACCTGTGCGAGCCGCAGGCCTGCGCGTCTCCCGAAGAGCTGGCGCAGCTGTCGCAGGCTCTCGGCTGTCTGGACCGCAGCCTCAAGCGCTTGCCGGGCAAGGTGCGCTCGGCCTTCCTGCTGGCCCGCGTCGATGGCCTCACCTACCCGCAGATCGCCGCCGAACTGGGCATTTCCCAGCGCTCGGTCAGCGACTACATGACCCGTTCCCAAGCCCTGTGCGACCGCCACAGCGCCAACCAACCCCTGATCCGCCCCCTACAGAACAAGAGGTCCGCATGAGATCGACCAAAACACTGCTCGGTGGTTCGCTGCTCGCCCTGAGCCTGACCGTCGGCCACGCCGTGGCCACCGAGAAAACCGCGCCGATCCATTTCGGCGACATCACCTGGGAAAGCGGCAGCTTCATCACCGAAGTGCTGCGCCTGATCGTCGAGAAGGGCTACGGCTACCCGACCGACACGTTGCCGGGCAGCACCGTCAGCCTGGAAGCGGCACTGGCGAAGAACGATATCCAGGTGATCGGCGAAGAGTGGGCCGGGCGCAGTCCGGCGTGGGTCAAGGCGGCCGCCGAAGGCAAGGTGTTCGGCCTGGGCGACACGGTCAAGGGCGCCACCGAAGGTTGGTGGGTGCCGGAATACGTGATCAAGGGCGACCCGGAGCGCGGCATCAAGCCATTGGCGCCGGAGCTGAAGTCGGTGGCGGACCTGCCGCTCTACAAGGACGTGTTCCGCGATCCAGAGGATCCGAACCGCGGGCGTTTCCTCAACAGCCCGACCGGTTGGACGTCGGAGATCGTCAACAGCCAGAAGCTCAAGGCGTACGCGCTGACCGACAGTTTCGTCAACTTCCGCACCGGTTCCGGCGCGGCGCTGGATGCGGAAGTGGCGTCGTCGATCAAGCGCGGCAAGCCGGTGCTGTTCTACTACTGGTCGCCGACGCCTTTGCTGGGCCGCTACAAACTGGTCAAGCTCGACGAGCCGCCGTTCGACGCCAAAGCCTGGAAGACCCTGGCCGACGCGAGCAACCCCAACCCCAAGGGCACCCGTTCGATGCCGGCCAGCCTGGCCATCGGCGTGTCGGCGCCGTTCAAGGCGCAGTACCCGGACCTGGTGGCGTTTTTCGAGAAGGTCGACTTTCCCATCGATCAGCTGAACCGCACCTTGGCGGGCATGAGCGAGAAACGCCAGCCGCCGCGTCAGGTCGCCGAAACGTTCCTGCGCGATCAGCCGCAGGTATGGACACCGTGGGTGCCGGCGCAGGTGGCCAGCAACGTGACGGCGGGCCTTTGAAGTTCACTGACGGGCAAATAGGGTGGGCGCCGGCCTGCTGGCGATGGCTTCCGTCAAAACGCCCCTTGGCCTGATCTATGTTGTCGCTCCGGCAGGTCTGGAGCAGGGGCGACACACTTCACCCGGTTTCCTTCTCCGCGTCCCTTGCGCTGAACCGTTTCTTGTTCATTTCGCCCTCGGTACTGGCCGACTAATGGCCTTGCGCCGGGTATTGCCCTGTCTATGCTCACGTGTAACTAACTATGTCGATCGCAACTCAATGCGATTCGACCGCAAACAGTTAGTGGCTGAACAATAGCTGCCAGAGTGCGCAATTAAAGGCACCGACACTGTACCGACAAGGAGCATCTGTTAAATGGAAGTTCTCGTGCATGTTAGGGTTGGCCCGCGTGCGGGCTATCAAGAGAAGGATGTCTTGATAAGAACGTCGCCAGAGGGACGCTCGGATTAAACATCATTTATCACCTGACAACTTCCTCCCGTGGAGGAAGGCGTGTGCCTGTTCTGTGGAACGTAGTGGTGGATCTTGAAAGACCTGAACTTTCATCAAATCAAAAGACCGCGCGGAAGGTGACAGAAACATGTTCAACCTACATCACAAGGCTGACCTGCAGGAAATCGAACGTTTCAGTTGTGCCCTGACCGAAGCCAACGCCAAGTTGGCGGCCATCAGCGGGTCGATGGCCATGATCGAATTCACCCCCGAAGGCATCGTGCTGGATGCCAACGAAAACTTCTGCCGGACCATGGGCTACGGTGCCGACGAGGTGCGCGGCAAGCATCACCGGATCTTTTGCGAGGAAGCGTTCTACCGCAGCGAAGAGTACGCGAAGCTGTGGCGCGACCTGGCCCGTGGGGAGCCGATCAGCGGTACGTTCCTGCGCTTGCACAAGAGCGGTCGGGAAATCTGGCTCGAAGCCAGTTACATGCCGGTGTACGGCCCGGACAAACAAGTGCGCAGCGTGATCAAAGTGGCGTCGGACATTACCGACCGCGTCAACAAGGAGCACGAAGAGGAAAACATGCTCGCGGCGATCGGCCGATCCATGGCGGTGATCGAGTTCACGCCCGAAGGCAATGTCATCACCGCCAACGAGAACTTCCTCAAGACCATGCAGTATTCGCTCAATGAGATCATCGGCCACCACCACAGCCTGTTCTGTCACCGGGCCGAGGCCGAGTCGGCGCAGTACAAGGCGTTCTGGGCGTCGCTCAACCGCGGCGAATATCACTCGCACCGTTTCGAGCGCAAGAACAAGTCCGGGCAGACGGTGTACCTCGAAGCCTCCTACAACCCGCTGTTCGACGCCAAGGGACGGTTGTACAAAGTGGTGAAGTTCGCCAGCGACATCACCCACCAGATGAACACGTTGCAGACCGCTGCGGAGTCGGCCCACAGCACTTCGGTGCAAAACGACGCCTGCGCGCAAAAGGGTTCGCAGGTCGTGCAGCAGACCGTGCAGATCATTCAGGACATTTCCCGCGACCTCAACGAGGCGGCGCTGAGCATCGATGCGGTGAGCAAGCAGTCGGACATCATCGGCACCATCGTCCAGACCATCCGCGGCATCGCCGACCAGACCAACCTCTTGGCGCTCAACGCGGCCATCGAGGCGGCGCGGGCGGGGGAGCACGGGCGCGGGTTCGCGGTGGTGGCGGACGAGGTGCGCAGCCTGGCGGCGCGGACCAGTCAGGCGACCCTGGAAATCGTCGAAGTGGTGCGCAAGAACCATGACCTGTCGTTGAGCGCGGTGTCGAGCATGCAGTCGAGCCTGAGCCGCACGGGGCTGGGGGTGGAGCTGGCGAACGAGGCGGGGGATGCGATCCGCGAGATCCAGCAGGGGTCGCGGCATGTGGTGGATGCGATCAGCCAGTTCAATGAGACGTTGCAGTTGAACTGACGCCTTCGCCGGCCGGCTCGCGCATTGTCTTGCGGCGGCCGCGAATTCGGCGTTCACCCACGATCCCTGTGGGAGCCGGCCTGCTGGCGTTGGCTCCCACGGGTTTTCCTTTACGACCGATTCAAGGTGCTCAGAGCGAGGCGAGGAACTTGTCCGCCATCTTGTCGCTGTCCTTGATGTCGTTGACGTTCTCTTTGTCCGATTGCGCCAGTTTCATCTTGTCCTGCAGGCGCTGGGCGATTTCCTTGGCCACGGCCAGTTGCTTCTCCGGCGGCATGTTTTTGATGTCGTCCTCGGTCAGGCCCATTTCCTGCAGGATGCTGTCGCGCAGGCGCTGCTCCGGCGACTTGCTCATGTAGTCCTTGAACTCTTCGGTGGCGGTCTTGGCGCCGGTCTTGGCGTTGGAGGCGTCGGTGGTCTGCAGGCCGACGCGGGTCTTGGCGAAGGCTTCGTCGACGTTGTCGCTGATGCGCGCGGCCTCGCTGACTTGCTGGGTGGCGACCTGGGTCGCCGAGTCCTGCACCTTGGCGGTGGTTTCGGCATTCTGCGCCTGAGCCTGGGCTTGCAGGGTCTGCAGCATCGGGGCGAGGCCGCCTTGCAGACCGGCGGCCGCAGTGGTGGTGGCATCGTCATTCAAATGCTTGGGCAGATGGATGATTTGCTGTTGTTTGGCACTGACCAACATGATGGATTGACCTGTAGGTAATGACTGTCGGGTTAACTTCAGCAATTACCGTGCCTTCTTTTAAATTCAATATTTTCAATGGGTTGAGTGCGGCTGCAGCCTTCTGGGCGGTCAGCCTTTGCCGGTCGGCGGCAGTGGCTGACCGTTGCCCCTCACGCCACCGGATCCGGCAACGCCGAGGCCGGCAGGCCGAACACCCGGTCGAACAGCCAGTTGAAGGCAAACGTGTAGCAGGGGATGAACACGATCAGCGCCAGATCCAGCAGGAAAGCCTGCACCAGGCTGATGTCCATCCACCAGGCGATCAGCGGAATCAGGAACACGATCAGCGTCAGCTGGAAACCCACGGCATGGGCGATGCGCCGTTTGACCGTGCGCGTGCGGGACGTCTGCAGGCTTTCCCAGCGCTCGAAGAGCGAGGTGTAGATGAAGTTCCAGGTCACGGCGATGGTGGTGATGATTACCGCCAACGGCCCGGTGCTGCCGGGGGAGGTGCCGGACAATAGCGCCAGGCCGAGGGCGGAGAAGGTCATACCGATCACTTCGTAGAGCGACACGTAGACCAGTTTGCGTTTGACGCCTTGCATGGGGATTGCCTCTTTCTTGCGACTGACGGCCAGCGGGGCTGGCCAAGTCGGCGAAAGATAGCTTCAATGTTAGTGACAGAAAAAGTCAGAAGCTTTCAGGTTTATTGATAGGTGATGGGTTTGAATTTCAGCAGCGACAGCATCGAACTGTTCCTGGCGGTGATCGAGCGCGGCTCGTTTTCCGCCGCCGCCCGGGCCTTGGGCAAGGTGCCGTCGGCGGTGAGCATGGGCATCGGCAACCTGGAGGCTGAACTTGGCTATCCGCTGTTCGACCGCCGTCACCGCGAGCCGCAGCCCACGGCGATGGCCCTGTCGCTGGTGCCCCACGCACGGCTGATCGCCGAACAGCTCAAGCAGTTGCAGGTGCACGCGGTGCAGTTGTCGTTGGGGCTGGAGAGCAGGCTGTCGATCGGCGTGGCGGCGGACATCGACCGGCGCCGGCTGATGGCGGCGATCAAGGTGCTCGCCGGACGCCATCCGCTGCTGGACGTCGAAGTGCTGACCGCCCCGCAGGATGATGTGCTGGCGATGCTGCACAGCGGTCGGGTCAGTGTGTGCCTGGCGTTCGCCGGGCTGAGCATGAACGTGCTCGAGCGGTTTCAGTTCGTCGGCAGCGAACGGATGATCGCCACCCTGGCGGCGGACAGTCCGCTGTGGCAAGGGCAGGACCTGTTTCTGGAGGATCTGGTGCACGTGCGGCAGATCGTCGTCGCCAGCCGCGACCTGCCGGTCAGCGACACCCGCCCGCTGGTGGCCGAGTCCCACTGGCGCACCGACAGCCTGGCCACGGCCCTGGAGATGGTCGAGGCGGGGTTGGGCTGGGGCAACTTCCCGTTGTCGGTGGTGCAGCCGTGGCTCGATGCGGGGCGGCTCAAGCGGCTGAACTTTCGCAACATCGAAAACGGCCTGGTGCTGCCGGTGCATGCGGTGTGGCTCAAGCGCCAGCCCTTGCAGAAGGGGGCGCTGGCGTTGGTCGAGTTGTTGGGCTCCTGAGCCCGGCGGATTGCCCCTGTAGGAGCGAGCCTGCCCGCGATGGCGATCGGTCAGTGACCGATGCCGCGCTGACGCGCCGCTATCGCGAGCAGGCTTTTCGCGGTCAGGTGCTTTCGCGGACCTTCAGTTCGAAGCCCATGTCTTCCACCGGCCGGGCGACGCTGTTGCCGGCCATCAGGGTCAGCATCTGTTCTGCCGCGCGCCGGCCGATCGCCTCGCGCGGGGTGCTGATGCTGCTCAGGCGCGGCACCATGTGTTCCGAGGCGGGCAGGTCGTTGAAGCCCAGGATCGCCACCTGTTCGGGCACCTTGATCCCGTGCCGCAGGGCTTCGAGCAGGGCGCCCTGAGCCAGGTCGTCGTTGCCGAAGAAGATCGCGTCGACGTCCGGGTGCGTCGCCAAGAGTTGCAGGAACAGCTCGCCCCCCAGGCCCACGGACGAGGCGCGCGGGGTCAGTACCTCCAGGTCCGGGTCGTACAGGCCGGCCTGCTGCACGGCGCGGCGGAAGCCTTCGCCGCGCAGCAGGGTGCGCTGGTCGAGCTGCGCGCCGATGTAAGCCAGGCGCTTGCGCCCGCGGGACAACAGGTGCTCGGCGGCGGTCTCGCCGGCGCTGAGCTGGGAGAAACCGACGCAGTTCACCCCGGCGGCGCTGTCCAGTTCCATCATGTAGACGCAGGGGATGTTGCTGGCCTCGATCATCCGCCGCGAGCTTTCGGTGCGGTCGAAGCCGGTCAGCAGCAGGCCGCGCGGCTGGTAGGCCATGTAGTTGCGCAGCAGTTTCTCTTCTTCGTCGCGGGAGTAGTGGAAGTTGCCGATCAGCACTTCGAAGCCCTTGGGCGTCAGCACCCGATGAATGGCTTCCAGGGTGTCGATGAACAGCAAGTTGGACAAGGAAGGCACCAGCACCACCACCGAATGGCTCTGGGCCGAGGCCAGGGCACGGGCGGCGGGGTTGACCACGTAGTTGAGGTCGAGGGCGGCTTTCTGCACCTTTTCCACCAGTTCGGTGGCGACGGTGCTGACCCCGCGCAACGCGCGCGATGCGGTGATCGGGCTGACCCCGGCCAGGCGGGCGACTTCATTGAGGGTGGGACGGCCGGTGGTGCGGGTGTTTTTATCGTTCTTGGGGGTGGTCATCGGGCGGCTTGCCAAACAAAAATCAAGGCACTAAGGTAGCGCTGTCCTTTTGCAGCTGCAAATGCGTGAGCGAGGCTTGCCTGATCCTCGCTCTTTGGCGTGGGGCATCAACCTGCTGCAACCCAAAAAAACGACAAGAAGGCGTCGGCAATGTCTGCCTGTGCACTAGAGTCATAGCTAGCAAAGGTAGCGCTGTCTGCGCGCTGAGGTGTTACATGAATCATCCCATCACCGCCCTGGTCATCATGGGCGTTGCCGGTTGCGGCAAGACGTGCGTCAGTCAGGCCCTGTGCCAGTTGAGCGGCGCCACTGCCATTGAAGGCGATACTTTCCATCCGGCCGCGAACATCGACAAGATGAGCGCGGGGATCCCCCTGAACGATGAAGACCGCGCCGGCTGGCTCGACAGCCTGTGCGAAGAGCTGCGCCGCGTCGACGCATTGGGCGAGCGCCCGGTGCTGACCTGCTCGGCCCTCAAGCATGCCTACCGCGAACGCTTGCGCAGCGCCTTGCCGGGCCTGGGCTTCGTGTTCCTCGAACTGACCCCCGAAGTGGCCGCCGACCGCGTGTCCCACCGGCCGGGCCACTTCATGCCGGCCACGCTGATCGAAAGCCAGTTCGCCACGCTCGAATCGCCCAAGGGCGAACCGCTGACCCTGGCGCTCGACGCCTCGGTGCACAGCGTCGACGAGCTGGCCGCCCAGGCCCACCAATGGTGGCTGGCCAACGGTCTGAAACAGGCGGTATGACTGTGTTCGAAGAGATAGCGCTGTCCTCCCGACTTCTGATCAACCCGCTTTAATAACAACAACAAACCAGGAGACACCCCCTATGTTTGGCATGTCCCACGACGCCTACCTGCTGCTCGATGCAGTGGTCACGGTGATCGGGCTTATCGTCCTGATCACCAAGTTCAAGATCCACCCCTTCATCGCCCTGACCATCGCCGCCGCGTTCCTCGGCCTGACTTCCGGCATGCCCATCGGCACCATCATCAAGGCGTTCCAGGACGGCTTCGGCGGCGTGCTCGGTTTCGTCGGCATCATCCTGGCGCTGGGCACCATGCTCGGCAAGATGATGGCCGAATCCGGCGGCGCGGACCAGATCGCCCAGACCCTGATCCGCGCCTTCGGCAAGGAGCGGGTGCAGTGGGCGATGATGTTCGCCGCGTTCCTGGTGGGCATTCCGCTGTTCTTCGAGATCGGCTTCGTGCTGCTGATCCCGCTGGTGTTCATCGTCGCCCGGCGCACCGGCGTGTCGATCATCAAGATCGGCATCCCGCTGCTGGCCGGCCTGTCCGCCGTGCACGGCCTGGTGCCGCCGCACCCGGGCCCGCTGCTGGCCATCGGCGTGTTCGGCGCCGACATCGGCAAGACCATCCTGTACGGCCTGATCGTCGCGCTGCCGACCGCCATCATCGCCGGCCCGATCTTCGGTACGTTCATCGCCAAGCACATTCCGGGTCACCCGAATCAGGAGCTGGTGGACCAACTGGCCCGCGAGACCGATTCGACCGACCTGCCGAGTTTCGGCATCACCTTGCTCACCGTGCTGCTGCCGGTGTTCCTGATGCTGCTCAAGACCTTCGCCGACGTGGCGCTGCCGGACGGCCATTTCTTCCGCACCTGGATGGACATGATCGGCCACCCGATCTCGGCCTTGCTGCTGGCGCTGCTGCTGTCGCTGTACACCTTCGGCTACAAGCAGGGCATCGGCTCGAACCAGATGCTCAAGTGGCTCGACGCGAGCCTGGCGCCGACCGCCGCGATCATCCTGATCATCGGCGCCGGCGGCGGCTTCAAGCAGATGCTGGTGACCAGCGGCGTGGGCGACGTGATCGGCCACATGGCGGTCAGCGCGCAGATCTCGCCGATCCTGCTGGCTTGGCTGGTGGCGGCGGTGATCCGCATCGCGACAGGTTCGGCCACCGTGGCGACCATCACCGGCGCCGGCATCGTGGTGCCGGTGGTGGGGATGATCCCGGGCGTGAACCGTGAGCTGCTGGTGCTGGCCACCGGCGCCGGTTCCCTGATCCTGTCCCACGTCAACGACGCCGGTTTCTGGCTGGTCAAGCAGTACTTCAACATGACCGTAGCGGAAACCTTCAAGACCTGGACGGCGATGGAAACCATCCTGTCGGTGGTCGGCCTGGGCTTCATCCTGCTGCTGTCGCTGTTCGTGTAAACGATCCGGCAGGCACAAAAAAACCGCAGCGATGCGGTTTTTTTGTGCCTGAAGCCATGGGACAGGGATCTTTCGCGGCGGGGGAGCAAGCGCCCTCGCCACATTGAGTGCCGCCAGATCAGGCGCCGGTCTTCGGGGCCAGCCCGTCCGCCCGGAACATCCCGCGGATCCCGCGCACGGCCTGGCGGATCCGGTCCTGGTTCTCGATCAGGGCGAAGCGTACGTGGTCGTCGCCGTACTCACCGAAACCGACGCCCGGCGACACGCAGACCTTGGCCTCGGCCAGCAGTTTCTTGGCGAACTCCAGCGAACCCAGGTGCGCGTAGGCCTCGGGGATCTTCGCCCAGACGTACATCGAAGCCTTCGGGTTCTCGACCATCCAGCCCAGTTCGTGCAGGCCCTTGACCAGCACGTTGCGCCGCTGGCGGTACTGCTCGGCGATGTCGCGCACGCATTGCTGGTCGCCTTCCAGCGCCGCGATGGCCGCCACCTGCAGCGGGGTGAAGGTGCCGTAGTCGTGGTAGCTCTTGATCCGCGCCAGGGCGCTGACCAGTTCCGGGTTGCCGACCATGAAGCCGATGCGCCAGCCGGCCATGTTGTAGCTCTTGGACAGGGTGAAGAACTCCACCGCGATGTCCTTGGCGCCGGGCACCTGCATGATCGACGGGGCCTTCCAGCCGTCGTAGACGATGTCGGCGTAGGCCAGGTCGTGCACCACCAGCACGTCGTACTGCTTGGCGAGGGCGATCACCCGTTCGAAGAAGTCCAGTTCCACGCACTGGGCGGTGGGGTTGGACGGGAAGCCGAGGATCATCATCTTCGGTTTCGGGATCGAGCCGCGGATGGCCCGCTCAAGCTCGGCGAAGAAGTCCACGCCGGGCACCAGCGGCACCGAGCGCACCTGGGCGCCGGCGATCACGGCACCGTAGATGTGGATCGGGTAGCTCGGGTTGGGCACCAGCACCGTGTCGCCCTGGTCCAGGGTCGCCAGCATCAGGTGCGCCAGGCCTTCCTTGGAACCGATGGTGACGATGGCTTCGCTTTCCGGATCGATGTCGACCTCGTAGCGTTCCTTGTACCAGTTGGAGATCGCCCGGCGCAGGCGCGGAATGCCCTTGGACGTCGAGTAGCCGTGGGTGTCTTCGCGCTGGGCGACGGTGACGAGTTTCTCGACGATGTGCGGCGGCGTGGCGCCGTCGGGGTTGCCCATGCTCAGGTCGATGATGTCTTCGCCACGGCGGCGGGCGGCCATCTTCAGCTCGGCGGTGATGTTGAAGACGTAAGGGGGGAGTCGATCGATGCGCGCAAAGCGGCGCGGCGAACCTTGTTCAGCCATTGTTGCCTCGGATAACGTAAGCGCCCGGAACCGTCCGAGCGACGCTGGTCACTGCGGTGACCTGTGGCGGAAGATAAGGGCAGCGGTGGCAGACTGTCCAGCGTGCACGACAACAATTTTTTCCCAAGGAAAACGGTCAATGGAATTCACCAGCGGCTTCTTGCTGAGCCTTTCGCTGTGCCTGGATATCGGCGTGGCCAACATCGCGATGATCACCCTGGCGATGCAGCGCGGCTATTTTCAAGGCTTCGCGCTGGGCCTCGGCACTTGCGTCGGCGATTTGGTCTACGCGGTGCTGGCGCTGGCGGGGATGACCGTGCTGCTGCAGTACGAAACCGTGCGCTGGACGCTGTGGATCGGTGGCTCCGCGCTGTTGGTCTACTTCGCGGCGAAGATGATTTATTCGGCGATCCATCACGAAGCGCTGCTGGCCGAGACGGCGCAGGTGAGCCAGAACTCCCACCGCAAGGAATTCTTTCGCGGGATCTTTCTCGCCATGTCGTCGCCCAGCGCCATCCTCTGGTTCGCGGCGGTGGGCGGCACGTTGATCGCCCGCTCCGGTGGCGGCGGCCCTTTGAGCTCGGCGCTGTTCCTCGGCGGTTTCCTGTGCGCCGGGCTGTTGTGGTCGGCGGGGCTGTGCTTCGCCGCGAGCCATGGCGGCAAGCTGCTGGGTGACAAGCTGTTGCGCTACTCCTACCTGGCATCTGCAGCGATCTTCTGCTATTTCGCGGTCTACGTGATCGTATCCGGCTATAACGAATTCGTCGGTTCCGGCGCCGCCGAGGCCCTGCATTCGCTCTGAATGTGCGAATCGGGTTTGGCTTCTATACTCCCAGCCGAACCCACTTTTTTCGTTCAAGGAGTCGAGTCATGGATGAGCAGAAACGCGTCGAAGTGGCTGAACCTCGCTTCGAACATGGACACTTCCTGCTGATTGCAGGTTTTCGCGATCGCTTCACCAAAGAGACTGTTCAAGACATCCCCGCGCTATGGGAAAAACTGATTCCGCACATCGGAAACATTCCGGGGCAGAAGGGCGAAGTCACCTACGGCGTCTGCAGCAATTTCGACGGCAACGGCGGTTTCGATTACATGGCCGGGGTCGAAATCCGCAAGCTGGATGACTTCCCGCAGGAAAAGTATCCCTGGATCGAAATCCTTCCGCGCCAGTACGCGGTGTTCGAACACAAGGGTTCGCTGGATCTGTTGCCGCAGACCATTGACTACATCTACAACACCTGGCTGCCGGCGTCCGAGTACAAAGGGCTCAACGCCCCGGAGCTGGAACGCTACAGCGCCGATTTCAATCCGAAGCTCAAGACCGGCAAGCTGGAAATCTGCGTCCCGGTCGAAAAGAAGACCTGATCGGCCATCGGCAGCGCGAATCCGATTCGCGCTGCCGGTCGAGCCTTACTTGCCCTTGATCCGTCGTGCCCGCCACAGGTCGATGCCCAGGGTGACGAAGCCGAAGAAGCTGATGCCCAACACCATCAACAAACCGATTTCCACGCTGCTCATAAACGGTTCCCCCCCTCGGGTGATCAGAGACAGGCGTCAGGAATAGACCGTCCCGAATCCGAAGAAAAGCGCTTTTACGCAGGCTTTACTGCGCCCATGCGGATCGATATGAACACCTTATTCCTTTATTCTTGGCGGCCCTGTCTTCACTGATTCCGAGCCGCCATGAACCCCGTCATCCGCCACGTCACTGCTGCCGACCTGGATCGCTGCTACGCCATCGAAACCCTCGCCTACGAAGGCGATGAGGCCGCCACCCGCGAGAAGATCGCCACGCGCATCGCCACCTGGCCGGACGGTTTCATCGTCGCCGAGGTGGACGGCGTCGTGGCCGGGTTCGTCAACTCCGGTGCGGCGTTCGAGGTGCAGATGTCGGACGAGGCCTTCAAGGAACTGATCGGCCACGACCCGGCCGGCCCCAATGTGGTGATCATGTCGGTGGTGGTGCACCCGGACTATCAGGGGCAAGGCCTGGCCAAGCTGCTGATGACCGCCTTCATCGAGCGCATGCGCGGCCTGGGCAAGGCGACGATCCATCTGATGTGCAAAGAGCGGCACATCCCGCTGTACGCCGGGTTCGGTTTTGCCTACATCAAACCGTCCGAGTCCGACCACGGCGGGATGGCGTGGCATGAGATGATCCTGACGCTCTGAGAGCGGTGTTGGCTGACAGGCCGCTATCGCGGGCAAGCCCGCTCCCACAGGATTTCTTTGTGGGAGTGACGATGCGTTGATGCCATCGCCAGCAGGCTGGCTCCCACATTGGATCGGGGTGATCGCAGACTCTGCATCCGGCCGAGTCCCCTGTGGGAGCGGGCTTGCCCGCGATGGCGTCATTGAAGACACCGCATGACTTCGCTCAGTACAGCGTGCTCTGCACCCGCGCCGGCGCTTCCCGGTCGTAGGCTTCGGCGTCGAACTGGCCATCGTTCAGGCGCTTGTGGAAAGCCCCCGCACTGGGCAGCGCCGAGCGCGGCAGGTGGGTGTCCGGGTTCCACGCATCCGAGCGCACGAACGCTTTGGCGCAATGGAAAAACGCCGCCTCCACCGTCACCAGCAGGACCGTGCGCGCCGGCTTGCCGTTGACCGCGAAGCTGGCCAGCAGGTCGGGATCGGCGCTGATGGCGGCCGTGCCGTTGACCCGCAACGTCTCGCCGATGCCGGGAATGATGAACAGCAGCGACACCCGCGGGTCGTGCAGCACGTTGCGCAGCGTATCGATGCGGTTGTTGCCCGGCCGGTCCGGCAGGGCCAGGGTGCGCTCGTCGAGGATCCGCACAAAGCCTGCGGTGTCGCCGCGCGGTGAACTGTCGAGGCCGTCGGCGCCCACGGAGCTGACGATCACCAGCGGCGAGAGCCGCACCATCGCCTGGTAGTCCTCGTTGAGAAAGCCAATCTGCTTGCGCACCGCACGTTCGTGAGGCAGGCCGTAAAGGGCTTCCAGGGCTTCAATCGAATCGATCATCGTGCATCCCTCCACGGTTTCAGAACACCAGGCCCATGCGCCGTTCGTAGCCGACCCGGCCCAGGATCGCCTGACCGCTGTCGACGAAACCGTGCCGGGCATACAGCGCGATGGCCGCATCGTTGTCGGCGTCCACCGCCAGTTGCAGGCCCTTGATCTGCGGCCAGGCCTGGCGCGCGGCCTCGGGCAGCGCTCGCAGGCAGGCCTTGCCGTAGCCACGGCCCTGGGCGCGGTGGTCGACCTGAAGCGCATGCAGGGTGGCGCTGTGCTCGTCGGCCCATTCCGGCATCGCCGGCGGGCGCTTGAGCAGCAGGAAGGCGACGGGCACGTCGTCGTCCAGCAGGGCAAAGCCCTTCACGCCGGCATTCGTGCGCAGGGTCTGCAGGGCGGTGTGGATGTCGCCGGAAAACTTGATCTGCCCGGGGTGGATTTCGATCGTCTCGATCTGCTGACGCTGGGCGGCATTCAGGCTGTCGTACGGCACGAGTTTGGCTGACACGGGAATTTCCTTTTTCCTACGAAGTTGAGCAACGGATTCTACCGAGCACGGTGAGGGCGAAACATTTAATTTTCGTGCCTTGTCGATCCGGCGGATCGCCGTACGACTAAGGGTGTCTTCCAACAACAATCACGGAGAACACCCATGAACGCACAAGCGCAGATCCAGACCCTGATCGACACCTACCGCCAAGCCGTCATGTCCAAGGACGTGGACAAGGTCATGGCCCTCTACGCCGACGACATCGTCTCCTTCGACGCGATCAAGGCCCTGCAATTCAAGGGCAAGGCCGCCTACCGGGCGCATTGGATCGCCTGCATGGAAATGTGCCCCGGCCCGCACATCTTCGAGTTCCACGAAGTCGCCATCGAGACGGCGGACACAATCGCCTTCGCCCATTGGGTGGCCAATTGCGGCGGCACCAACGACAAGGGCGAAACCCAGAGCTGCTGGATGCGGGTCACCGCGTGCTACCGGCAGGAGGGCGGCGCATGGAAGATCGTCCACGAGCACTGGTCGGCCCCGTTCGATCCGATGAGCGGCGCGACCTTGTTCGACGTGCAGCCGTAAGCGGCGCACGGTTCGCCAAAGCGCCGATCTGCGGCCATAGTTGATCCGTCCGGTTCAGGAGTGAGCGATGAAATACCTATGCCTGGTGTACAGCGACGAGCGCTTGCTGCACTCGTCGCCCGACAGCCCCGAAGACGCCGAATGCTGGGCGTATGCCGAGTCGATCCAGGGCAGCGGCCGGATGGTCGCCGCCGAGGCGCTGGAGTCGGTGCAGACCGCCACCACGGTGCGCATGCGCAACGGCAAGGTGTCGGTCACCGACGGCCCGTTCGCCGAAACCAAGGAACAGTTGGCCGGCTTCTACCTGATCGACGCCCGGGATCTCAACGAAGCCATTCAGGTCGCCGGCCACATTCCGGCGGCCCGGGTCGGTTGCGTCGAGGTGCGCCCGGTTCGTCAGCTGAACGTCTGACCCATGGCGGACGCAGAGGTCAAGGCGCGGGTCGAGCAGGTCTACCGCGAAGACTCGCGGCGGATCCTGGCGACGCTGATCCGTCTGCTGGGGGATTTCGACCTCGCCGAAGAAGCCTTGCACGAGGCGTTCTTCGTCGCGGTCGAGCGCTGGCAGCGCGACGGCGTGCCGGACAATCCGCGCACCTGGCTGGTGTCCGCCGGGCGCTTCAAGGCCATCGACGTGTTGCGCCGCCGTGCGCGGTTCAAGGCGTCGCGGCCCTGGCTGCTGGCCCAGGTGGAAGAACTGGAACAGGCCCAGTGGAGCGACGATGACGTGGAAGACGACCGCCTGCGGCTGATGTTCACCTGTTGCCACCCGGCCCTGGCGGCGGATGCGCAGGTGCCGCTGACGCTGCGGGAAGTCTGCGACCTCACCACCGAAGAGATCGCCCGGGCGTTCCTCTGCGCGCCGGCGACGATCGCCCAGCGCATCGTACGCGCCAAGGCCAAGATCCGTGACGCGAAGATTCCCTATCAGGTGCCGAGCCTGAGTGAGTTGCCCGAGCGGCTGGACAGCGTGCTGCGGGTGATTTACCTGGTGTTCAACGAAGGCTATTCGGCCTCCGACGGCGCGCAGGTCGTGCGCGAAGACCTGACGCGCGAAGCGATCCGCCTCGGCCGGCTGCTGATGGAGCTGTTGCCGGAGCCGGAGGTCATGGGCCTGTTGGCGCTGATGCTGCTGCATGAGTCGCGGCGGGCGGCGCGGACGTCGCCTGAAGGCGAGCTGATTTTGCTGGAGAACCAGGATCGTACGCGCTGGGATGCGCAATTGATCGCCGAGGGCGGCGCGCTGGTCGAGCGGGCGCTGACCACCCGGCGGTTCGGGCCGTACTGCCTGCAAGCGGCGATTGCGGCGGTGCATGCCGAGGCGCCGACGGCGGACGAGACCGACTGGGCGCAGATCGTCGGCCTGTACGACGTGCTGCTGCGGGTGACGCCGTCGCCGGTGATCGAGCTGAACCGGGCGGTGGCGGTGGCCAAGCGCGACGGGGCGCTGGCCGGGCTGACGCTGATCGAAGGGATCCTGGAGCGCGGCGAGCTGCAGGATTACCACCTGGCGCATTCGGCGCGGGCGGAATTCTGCCGGCAGTTGGGGCGGACCGACGAGGCGCGGACGGCGTATGCCCGGGCACTGGAACTGACCCGGCAGGCGCCGGAGCGGCGGTTCATCGAGGGGCGGTTGCGCGAGTTGGGTTGAGCCTTGTGTACCGGTGCCGGCCTCATCGCCAGCAGGCTGGCTCCCACAAGATGTTGCGGTGTGCATCGCCGTTGTGGGGGGGCAGTGCCGGCCCCATCGCTGGCAAGCCAGCTCCCACAATGATCGCCGGTGTCCGCAAGATCCCCGCCCACCACAAAATCCTGTAGGAGCTTGCCTGCAAGCGATGAGGCCGGCACTGACGGCATCCATGCTGCTTGATACGCAGCCATCGCCAGCAGGCTGGCCCTCACAAAGTGTTGCGGTGCACATCGTCCTCCTGTGGGAGCCAGCCTGCTGGCGATGGGGCCCTCAAGGCCGGCAGCGCGGCAATCAGGCCTGCTGCCGGGTCGCCGCCATGACGATTTCGCGGATGCACACGCCCTGGGGCTGTTCATAGGCATAGGCGATCGCCGTGGCCACGTCCTCGGCGCTGAGCACCGTGCCGCCCATTTCCTGTTTCCACGCCTGGTAGCCGGTCTTGATCGCTTCGTCCGTGGTGTGGCTCAGCAGCTCGGTCTCCACCGCACCCGGCGCAATGGTGGTGACGCGCACGTTGTGCGGCGCCAGTTCCTCGCGCAGGTTCTCCGACAGCCCGTGCACGGCGAACTTGGTGCCGACGTACGCCACGTGGTTGGGGAACGTCTTGCGCCCGGCCACGGAACTGACGTTGATGATCGTGCCGCGCTTGCGTTCGATCATGCCGGCCACCACGGCGTGGATGCCGTTGAGCAGGCCCTTCACGTTCACATCGAGCATGCGCTCCCACTGGGCCGGATCCTGCTGGCTGATCTCGCCCAGCAGCATCACCCCGGCGTTGTTGATCAGCGCATCGGCCGGACCGAACTGCGCTTCGGCCTCGGCGACGGCGGCCAGCAGCGCGGTGCGGTCGGTGATGTCCACCCGACGGCTGAGGGTGTTCGGCAGCGCCAGGGCCTCCAGGCGTTCGATGCGCCGGGCCAGCAACAGCAGCGGGTGGCCGGCGGCGCTCAGGCGGCGGGCGGCGGCTTCGCCGATGCCGGAACTGGCTCCGGTGACGATGATCAACGGTTTGCTCATGACTGCACTCCTGAAGCAAAAAAAACGAATGGCTGGATGTGCGGCGCAGTATATTTAGCCCGTTTCAGGCTGAAAAATGCCTTATTTCTCTGTCTGGCATCGGAACGCTCTATGGATATCCGCCATCTCAAAGCCTTTCTCGCCGTGTTCGAGGAACGCAACATCACCGCAGCGGCGCAGCGCCTGTTCATCAGCCAGCCGACGCTGTCGGTGACGGTCAAACAGCTTGAGGAGGAGCTCGGCGCCACCTTGTTCCTGCGCCAGCCGCGCGGGGTGGAGGTCAGCGACGAGGCGCGCCTTTTGTACCCGCAGGCCCGGCGCATGGTGGCCGAGGCCCAGGCCCTGAGCCGGATGTTCCGCAGCGGCGAGCACCGTGTGCCACTGACCCTGGGCATCGAAGGCGACATCGCCGCCAGCCACATCGAAGCCTTCGTGCGCATGGCCCGCCAAGCCTTGCCTCACCTGCTGCTGACGCTGGAGGAGGGGTGCCTGGGCGACGGTCGGCTGGCGGTCGAAGAGATGTGCTGCGAGGACGAACTGTTCCTGCCGCTGTGGGAGGAACCCTACGTGCTGGCACTGTCGGCCGATCACCCGATGGCCGCTGCCGAGACGGCGTGGGCCCCCATCGAAGACTGGATCACCTGCCCGCAGCACCCGTCCCATCAGCGCCTGATGGCGCTGTACGGCCGTTCGCCTCAGGCCGTGGCCGGGCATGCCGGATCATTGCGTCAGGCGCTGCACATGGTGGCGGCAGGCATCGGCGCTGCGATGCTGCCACGCTCCTTGGCTGCGGGGCACGAGCGGGTGGCGGTGCGGGCGCTGCACCTGCCGGCACCGACCCGGCGGGTGGGCCTGTGCTATGCGGCGCAGGCGCTGGAGCTGCCGGCTATGCGTGGCCTGCATGAGTTCTTTCAGGTGAACGGGCCTGCGGTGATCGACGCGGCTTGAGCGGTTGTTTGCGGGGACGCCATCGCGAGCAGGCTCGCTCCCGCAAGGGCGCTCATTCCTCTGTAGGAGCGAGCCTGCTCGCGATCGGCCGCGCCGCTATTCCAGCATCTGGCTGAGCATCCAGCTGCCCGCCGGTCCCGGCGGAAACTGCCGCGACCACAGCGCATCGACGAACACCGGTTTCGGCCAGCCGCGCACGTTCAGCTCCGTCAACGTGCCGTTGCCGAAGCGCCCCACCAGCCAGCGCGGCAGCGGCGCCCAGCCGAACCCGCGCTGGGCCATCTCCAACAGCATCAGGTAGCTGGGCGCCGACCAGACGCGGCCCTTGGCCCGGGAGCCGTAGGGATTGACGATGGTCGCCAGGCGCAGTTCGCGGTGTTGCTCCAGCGTCTGCGGATCGATGGATTCCAGCGCCGCCAGCGGATGCCCGCGTCCGACGAACAACGCGATCTCAGTGCGCTCGTTCACCGTGGCGGTCTCCAGGTCCGGCGGGTAATGGTCGCGCATCTCGACGAACGCCAGATGGGCCCGGCCCCGTTGCACCAAGGCGATCAGGTCGTCGCATTCGGCGATCAGGCATTCGAGCTCCAGATCCGGGTAACGCTGTTCGAACGCGCTGAGCGACGCTTCGAAGCGGTCGGACTGGTAGGTGTCGGAAATCGCCACCGTCAGCTTCGGCTCGACCCCTTGGGCCAGTTGCCGCGCGGTCATTTCCAGGCGGCTGCCGGCCGCCAGGATCGCCTCGGCCCGCTGCAGCATCACATGGCCCGCCGGGGTCAAGGTCGGCTTGCGGCTGCTGCGGTCGAACAGGACAAGATCCAGGTCGATCTCAAGGCTCGCCACTGCGGCGCTGACGGTTGACTGGCTGCGCCCCAGCTTGCGCGCCGCCGCCGAAAACGAGCCTTGGGTCGCGGCCTGGACAAACGCCTGCAGCACTTCTTGAGAGGCCATGAACTATCGCCTTGATCGATGGTTATTGATTATGAAGTATCGATGCGGGGTTGGATGATGGCAACCATCATCACTCAAGGAGTCAGGTCATGACGGCCCCTAAATCCATCACTGAACGCATTTGCCAGGCCATCGGTTTCGAGGTGCTGGCGATCCTCATCTGCACGCCGCTGCTGGCCTGGATCATGGGCAAGCCGCTGCTCGACATGGGCGTGGTCACCGTGGTCGTCGCCGTGCTGGCGCTGGTGTGGAACGTGGTGTTCAACGGTGCGTTCGACCGTGTGCTCAAGCGTTTGCGCATCCGCCACAACGCCTGGGTGCGGGTGGTGCACGCGCTGCTGTTCGAGGGGGGACTGGTGCTGCTGGGCGTGCCGCTGATCGCCTGGTGGCTGTCGGTGAGCCTGTGGCAGGCGTTCCTGCTCGACATCGGCGTGCTGCTGTTCTTCCTGCCCTACACCTATGTGTACCACTGGGCGTATGACGTGGTGCGCGAGCGGCTGGTGCTGCGCAGTGCCTGCGAGGGCTGAAGGGAACGGCGCCGGCCGGCCCGGCGCCATCGCCAGCAGGCTGGCTCCCACAAGGTTCTGCGGTGAACACAAAGGTTGCGTTCACCCGGATCCCCTGTGGGAGCCAGCCTGCTGGCGATACGTCAGTGAGGGCAGCGCAAGGCAACTGCCCCCGCTACGCGATCAAACGTGGAAGTAACCCACGCACGAATCGAACGGCAGGCGCTTGAGTTCGATCTTGTTCAGGTCCAGCACTTCGCGCAGGGCCTTGGTTTCGCCCGGGAAGTTGCGGTAGGCCACTTCGTCCAGCACCACGATGGCGCCTTTGGGCATGTACGGCAGGAAAGTCTCCAGCGCGACCTTGGTTGACTCGTACAGGTCGGTGTCCAGGATCAGCATGGCCACGACCAGGTCAGGACGGGTCTTGACCCATTCCGGCACGGTCTTGACGATGTCGCCCTTGACCAGTTCGCAGCGCGGGATGCGGTTGACCGGGCGCAGCAGGTCGTTGGCGTCGATCATGTCCTGGATCAGCGACTGGTCGGTGTCGGAGAACATGGTTTCGTTGACGTCGGCCGGATCGTCGGTCTTGCTGATGCTCTGGAAGCCTTCGAAGGTGTCGAAGCCGACGATGGAGCGGTTGATCGCGTACGGCTCCAGGATCATCGACAGGTGCATGTAGAGCATCAGCGAGTTGCCCTTGTACACGCCGCACTCGATGATCGCGCCCGGGATCTCGGCGACTTTCTTGAACAGTTCCATGCGCGACAGCGCGGCGGTGACGCCGATGCGGTTGGCGAACACGAACGGGGCGTCGGCCACGTATTCGGCGTCCACGCGCTTGAGGACGCCGGCGCGGGTTTCGTTGTATTGGGCTTCGGCAGGCGTGATGCGACGCTTGGTCATTGCTGGATTCCTTGGAAATTCGAGAAGTCGTGGGCGTGGAAGTAGTCTTTGAAGCCGGCGCCGACGTCCGGGCACGCGCTGTCGACGTTGATCGCGCCGCGGTTGTGCTTGAGGTCATCGAGGTGCATCAGGCGGAAGTCGACGCTGAAACGGGTGTGCTGCGTGTGGTTGGCGACCGTGCCGTGCAGGTGCGAGCCGGAGAAGATCAGCATGTCGCCGGTGTTGCCGGCCACGCGCAGTTCGGCTGCGGTGTCGATCTCTTCCAGCGGCACCGGGTGCACGCGGACTTCTTCCTTGAGGTTGTCCTTGGCCTTGTGGCGCTGGTTGTTGATCCAGTCGTTGAGGCTCCACTGGGCGGACGAGTTCTTCACCGGCACATCGAAGTAGCCGGTGTTGATCATCATGGTCTGGTCCGGGGAAATGGTGTGCACCGGCATCCAGGTGTTGATCTGGCAATCGACGCTGCCGTACCAGGTGTCGCGGTGCGGCTTGTAGGCGTAGCTGACGCCGGCGTGCAGGTAGTCGTAGTTCGGCACCACACGGATGCGCGGCACGTCGAAGATGTATTCGTGCGGGTCGACGCCGATCTCGTCGATGAAGCTCAGGATCAGCTCCTTGGCGCGCAGGCTGTTGGTGAACTGGCCCTTGAGGCGGGTCACCCGCACCACGAACTCTTCCACCGGCATCAGCGTGTGCAGCGCCTGGTGGCGGGTTTCGCCGTCGAACGCTGCGGTGATGCTTTCCTGGGCGAATTCGCACAACTGGCGGGCGGCGCGCAGTTGGGTGTTCAGGAAGATGTCGCCGGCGTAGATGGCTTCTTTGAAGTCAGCCTTTTGCTGCAGCTGATTGATATACAGGTTCACGGTTCTTTTCCCTGAATGCATCGAATGACTTATGAGTCGGCATCATGCCGGCAAACTGAAGCGCAATCTGAGCGGTCGGTGTCCGATGGCAGGGTTATCGGACGGCCGGGCGCCCGGCAGGCGGGCACGAAAGAATCCCGGCCCTGAAGCGGGCCGGGATTTTACGGTGACGGGCGGTTCAGAAAATCAGGGTGAACAGCCAATACAGGCTGCCCGACAGCACGATCGCCGCCGGCAGCGTCAGCACCCAGGCCATCAGCAGGTTGCGGATGGTCTTCATCTGCAGGCCGCCGCCGTTGGCGACCATGGTGCCGGCCACGCCCGAGGACAGCACGTGGGTGGTCGACACCGGCAGGCCGAACATGTCGGCGGCGCCGATGGTCAGCATCGCCACGGACTCGGCCGAGGCGCCTTGTGCGTAGGTCAGGTGGGTCTTGCCGATCTTCTCGCCGACCGTCACCACGATGCGCTTCCAGCCGACCATGGTGCCCAGGCCCAGGGCGATGGCCACGGCGATCTTCACCCACAGCGGAATGAAGCGGGTGGCGTTGTCGATCTGCTGCTTGAACAGTTGCAGCTTGCCGGTGGTGTCGGCGTCGAAGCCGCCGACCTTGTTCTTGTCCATCAGGCGGATGGTTTCGCTGGCCAGGTACATGTCGTTGCGCACGTTGCCCATGGCCTCGGCGGGCACCTTGGACAGCGAGCCGTAGCCTTTCACTTCTTCACCGATGTGGCCGGTCAGCGCAGCGAGGGCCGGGACCAACTGCGGCGTCGTTTCCTTGCTGCGCACGTAGTCCGACAGCACCGGGCGCGGGTCGGCCGGGGCCGGCAGCGGCGCGCTCTTGACCAGCGCCTGTTGGGTGACTTCGGCCACCGCCGCGAACTGCAGGGTCTGGTCGGCGGGCATGGTGCGGTTCAGCGCGTAGGCCATCGGCAGGGTGCCGACCAGGATCAGCATGATCAGGCCCATGCCTTTCTGGCCGTCGTTGGAGCCGTGGGCGAACGACACGCCGGTGCAGGTCAGGATCAGCAGGCCGCGGATCCACCATGGCGGCGGGGTGTTGCCCTTCGGCGCCTTGTACAGCGAGCGGTTCTTGACGAACGCGCGCAGGGCCAGCAGCAACAGCGCCGCGCAGCCGAAGCCCACCAGCGGCGACAGCAGCAGCGCGTAGCCGATCTTGGTCGCCTGGGCCCAGTCCACGCCGCTGGTGCCGTCGCGCCCGTGCATCAGGGCGTTGGCCACGCCGACGCCGATGATCGAGCCGATCAGGGTGTGCGACGAAGAAGCCGGCAGGCCCAGCCACCACGTGCCGAGGTTCCACAGGATCGCGGCGATCAGCAGGGCGAAGATCATCGCGAAACCGGCGGAGGAGCCCACCTGCAGAATCAGCTCCACCGGCAGCAGGGCGATGATGCCGAACGCCACCGCGCCACTGGAGAGCAGCACCCCGAGGAAGTTGAAGAACCCGGACCAGATCACCGCGAAGTGCGGCGGCAGCGAGTGGGTGTAGATCACCGTGGCCACCGCGTTGGCGGTGTCGTGGAAGCCGTTGACGAACTCGAACCCCAGCGCGATCAGCAGTGCCACGCCCAACAGCAGGAACGGTGTCCAGGTGGTGACCACCGTGCCCAGCTCGTGCATGTCGTGCACCAGGCTGTAGGCGGTGAACAGCAGCCCCAGGGCCAGCACCGCGAAAAACACCACGTAGGTAAAGGGGCCGGTTTTCTTGTCGAGTGTCGGCCGGCCGCTGGAGGCAGTCGGTTGGCCGGCGGTCAGGGAGGGCGTCGCCATGGGAGGACAATCCTGAGCGGGGGAAGGAGTGTCGCCCATGATCGTTGCTGAATATTACAGAGAGACTGCGGCAGATCAGTGTTTGGTGGATTGGCTGCGCCGTTGGTCCGGATCATCGCCAGCCTGCTGGCGATGGCGGCGACTCAGTAATCGCGCCGTTTGCGAAACGCCCAGCGTCCGGCGATCAGGGTGAACGTCGCCACCAGCGCCACCAGGATCCAGAACCCCTCCGGATCCTGCGCCAGGGGCACGCCGCCGACGTTCATGCCGAAGAAACCGGCGATGATGTTGATCGGCAGCGCCAGCACCGTGACCACGGTCAGGGTGAACAGCGTGCGGTTGCTCTGTTCGTTGACGTTGGCGGCGATCTCTTCCTGCAACAGTTTGATCCGCTCGCCCAGGGCCGTGAGGTCGTTGATGATCAAGGCGAACTCTTCGGTGGATTTGCGCAACTCTTTGACGTCCTCCTTCTGCAGCCACGCCGGCGGGCGGTTGAGCAGGCGCAGCAGCGAGCCCGGCTCCAGCGCCAGCAGCCGTTGCAGGCGCACCAGCACCCGGCGGTTGGCGCCAAGCTCGGCGCGGTTGGTCGACAGCCGCGAGGACAGCAGTTCGTCCTCGACCTGATCGACGCTGAGGCTGGTCTTGCGCACGATCTGGGTGAGCACTTCGCCCTGGTCGCGCAGCAGGTGTACCAGCAGCTCCAGCGGCGAGCGGAAGCATTCGCCGGCCTTCACCGAGGAGCGCAGCTTGTCCACCGAGTGCAGCGGTTGCAGGCGCGCGCTGACGATCAGCTTGCCGCGCACGCAGACCCACAAGGTCGAGACGTCCGAGGACACCATGCTGCTGAGGTTGAACACCACGTCGTTGACCACCGCCAGCAAGGCCGAGTCGACGTGTTCGATGCGGGTCGAGCGTGAACCTTCGTGCAGCGCTTCGAAGAACTCCTCCGGCAATTGCAGGTGGCTCTTCATCCAGCGCTCGCACGCGGCGTGGGCCAGGTTCAGGTGCAGCCAGAGGAACTCGTCGCCTTCGCCGTCGTTCTGCAGGCAGCGCAGGGCGGTGGCCGAATCGACTTCGCGGCCGCGTTCGCCGGGGCGGAAGCGAAAACCGTAGAGCAAACCGAACAGGTCGGGGTCGCGATGACCGAGGTCGAGGCTGTGGTTCATGGAGACTCGCAGGGGAGGGCGTCTGTCGCGGGAGAGACAGGCTCACGTGTGCCCCATCATGGCGAGGCTTTGTGACCGTTGCGTGACGGTAAAGTGACGGCGGGTCAAGGGCTTACCGGCGGTCGGATCTTTCTCAAGAAGCGCGCTGGCGCGCCGATCACGCATGGGTTAGGTTGCGCGCCTTCGGCCAAGAGCCAAGGCCCGCCGACACGGATGTCCGGCACCATTCACGTCTTACCGGGCGTGCCTCATCCCTGTCATGAGTACCTTGCGATGCTGCAAAAATCCCTGAGAGCGCAAATTCTCGCCCTGCTGAGCGGCAGCCTGCTGGCGATGCTGTTGATCGCGCTGTCCTGCTTCCATTTCCTGTCCAACGGCGTGCAGAGCTACAGCCAGCTGATCGCCGGCCCGCTGCACACCTCGCAACTGATCGACGAAGCCAACCTGCAGTTCAAGGTGCAGGTGCAGGAGTGGAAGAATGTCTTGCTGCGCGGCAAGCAGCCGGCGGACCTGGCCAAGTATTGGGGCCAGTTCGAGGAGCGTCAGCGTGACGTCCAGACCATCCTGGGCGAACTGGCGAGCCAGTCCGGCATCGAGCCTTCACTCAAGAGCCGCATCGAACGCCTGCGCGAAGAGCACCGTCTGCTGGGCGCCGCCTACCAGAAGGGCCGTGACGCCTACGTGGCCGCCGGGGCCGATCCTGCGGCCGGCGACGCCGCCGTCAAGGGCGTGGACCGCGCCGCCAGCGACCAGATGAGCGAGCTGGTGGTCGAACTGCGCAAGCAAGGCACCGAGCAATCGGCGCTGATCAGCGCCAGCGCCGACCGCACCGTGTGGCTGGGCCTGTTGGTGATGCTCGCCTCCGGACTGCTGATCGGCCTGCTCAGCCTGTGGCTGGTCAACCGCAACCTGGTGGAGCCGATCCGCAAACTGATCGACTACGTCAGCCTGTTGAGCCAGGGCAAGTTCGCCGAGCGGGTGGCCAGCAACCGCCAGGACGAGCTGGGCAACCTGGCCGCGGCGGCCAACACCCTGCGCGACTTCCTCGCCGAGACCTTCAGCCACCTGCAACGCAGCGCCAAGGATCTGGACAGCGCCAGCGGCGAGCTGAACGCCATCGCCACCCTGATGGCCGGCGGCACCAACGAGCAGTTCAGCCGCACCGACCAGGTGGCCACCGCGATGAACGAAATGTCCGCCACCGCCCAGGAAGTCGCCCGTCACGCGGCGGACGCGGCGCGGGCCGCCGACGATGCCGACCAGTCCGCCCAGCAGGGCGAGAAGGTCATGCAGAACACCATTCACGCCATTACCCAGATGCGCGGCGAGATCGCCAACACCGCCACGGTGATCCGTCGCCTGGAGGCCGACAGCGGCCGCATCGGCAAGGTGCTGGAAGTGATCCGCGGCATCGCCGAGCAGACCAACCTGCTGGCGCTCAACGCCGCCATCGAAGCGGCCAGGGCCGGTGAGGCCGGACGCGGTTTCGCGGTGGTGGCCGACGAAGTGCGCAACCTGGCGCAGCGCACGGCGGAGTCGATCATCGAGATCAACCAGATCATCCACAGCGTGCAGACGGGCGCGGTGGACGCCGCCCATGCCATCGACAGCGGCCAGACCCGCAGCGACGAAAGCGTCGAGCAGGTGACCCAGGCCGGCGCCATGCTTGAGCGCATCACCCACGCGGTGGAAGCGATCCGCGACATGAACCGTCAGATCGCCACAGCGGCCGAGGAACAGACGTCGGTGGCCGAAGACATCTCGCGCAACCTGACCGAAATCACCTCGATCGCCAGCACCAACCTCGACAACGTCCAGCGCACCGAAAGCGCCAGCCAGAACCTGCACGGGCTGTCGGGGCAACTGAACGAAGTCACCGCCCGCCTGAGCGCCTGACGCCTGCGAACCTGTGGGGGGCAGACTGTTGGCGGTGGGCAGGCACTGGAGATGTCAACAGTGCCGGCCCTATCGCTGGCAAGCCAGCTCCCACAGGTTCCGGGGCGTTCACAGATGCAGGGTTGAACCCAGACACTGTGGGAGATGCAGGGTTGAACCCAGACACTGTGGGAGCTGGCTTGTCAGCGATGGGGGAGGGTCAGGCAACAGGGATATCGACTGGGTTGGCCTCATCGCTTGCAGGCAAGCTCCCACAGGTTCCGGGGCGTTCACAGATGCAGGGTTGAACCCAGACACTGTGGGAGCTGGCTTGTCAGCGATGGGGGTGGGTCAGGCAACAGGGATATCGACTGGGTTGGCCTCATCGCTTGCAGGCAAGCTCCCACAGGTTTTGAGTCGTTCTCAGATGCAGGGTTGAGCCCAGACACTGTGGGAGCTGGCTTGCCAGCGATGGCGGTGGGGCAGGCAACAGGGATGTTGGCAGTGCCGGCCTCATCGCTTGCAGGCAAGCTCCTACAGGTTCCGGGTCGTTCACAGATACAGGTTTGAACCCAGACACTGTGGGAGCCAGCCTGCTGGCGATGGCGTCCGTTCAGCCACCGCCGGCCAGGATCAAGTCAATTGCCCTGCTGGGAGGGACCATCTGCCGAATCAGGTGTCCTGCTTGTTGCTCAGCACCTTGCCGGTGGTGGCGTCGAAGTCCACGTCGAACTCCTTGCCGTCGGCGGTGCGCAGTTCGACTTCGTATTCGTAGCCGTTGAAGTGGTTGTCCAGGTCGGTGTCGGTGATGGTGGCGCCGGGATGCAGTTTCAGCGCGGCCTGGTTCATGTCCTCCAGCGGCTTGATCTTGCCGTCCTTGACCAGTTGCGGGATCTGGTCGACGCGCACGTCGGCCTGGGCCAGGCCAGCGGTGAGGGTCAGGGCGGCGGCGGTGAACAGGGCAGTCAAAGTCTTCATGGGTTATTCCTTTCAGGTGATTCGTTCAAGTGAGTTCAGGTTAACCGCCGCAACTTAATTCACCCTTAAAAAGCGCCGCGGCGGTTTGCGTCGTTTGTTCAATTGCCTGGTGTCCCTCCCTTTCATGCTCAGCCTTCAATCAATGGAGGTGGACATGAGACTCATCCTTGCGTGGTGTTACGCGCCGCTGTTCTTCGTGGGATTCATCGGCGCCGCCGTGTGGCTGGCGGGCGGATCGGCCGGGTGGCTGCTGCTGTTGTTTGTGCTGGCGCTGGCGGTGTCGTTCGCGGCGGAACGGGCCTTGCCCTACGAACCCGACTGGAACCGGCCCATCGGCGACCGCCGCCGTGACCTGCTGCACGCGTCGGTCAACGAGGCGTTGAACGCCCTCGGCCTGCTGGCGCTGCCGGGGCTGGCGGCGCTGCTGGCGGTCGACGGGCTGTGGCCGCGGGCGTGGCCGTTGTGGCTGCAACTGGGCCTGGCGGTGCTGGTGGCCGACGTCGGCATGAGCCTGATGCACTACGCCAGCCACCGGGTGCGCTGGCTATGGCGGCTGCATGCGGTGCACCACAGCGTCGAGCGCTTGTACGGCTTCAACGGCTTGATGAAGCATCCGCTGCATCAGACGCTGGAAGCCACGGCGGGGCTGCTGCCGCTGCTGGTGCTGGGGATTCCCGCCGAGGTCGCGGTGCTGCTGGCGTTCGCCATCGCGATCCAGCTCTTGCTGCAGCACTCCAACGTCGACATGCGCCTGGGGCCGTTGCGCCATGTCTTCGCCTGGGCACCGCTGCACCGCTTCCATCACATGAAGTACGGGCGGGCGGGGGACGTCAATTTCGGGCTGTTCTTCACCGTGTGGGATCGGCTGCTGGGCACCGCTTTCCACACGCAGGATTACCGGATCGGTGCAGGCGATCTGGGCATCGGCAGCCGGCCGGATTTCCCCCGGGACTACGTGGCGCAGTTGCTCGACCCGTTTGCGAGAGCGCACCTGGCCAAGGAGCCGGCGGTGCCCGAGGCGCTGCGCCGCTGAGTCAGTCCAGCAGCCGCAGTTCCATGTGCTGCAAGGCTTGGCGGGCGGTGACGCCGAACAGTTTCTTCAGGCTGCGGGAAAAGTGCGCCGAATCGGCGAACCCGGCGGCATGGGCGGCCTCCGTCACCGGTCGGCCGGCCAGCACCTGCGCCATCGCCAACCGCAGGCGCCGCCACAGCACCAGGCGCCGCACCGGCAGGCCGACCTGGCTGACGAACAGCCGCTGCAACTGGCTCAGGGACACATGGGCGCTGTCGGCCACGGTACGGGCGGCGACCTTGTCCGCCAGCGAGGCGTCGATGGCCACAAGCGCACGTTCGATCCGGGGATCGGCGTGCCGGCGGCGGGGGCAGTCGCGCAGCGTCTGTTCGAGCGCGGTCAGGGAAAGATCCGCATCGAACAGCGCATCGCGCAGTACCTGCGCCTCCAGCGCCAAGGGCTCGGCGTACACCGTGAACAGCGGATCCGGCGCCTCGACGATGGCATGGCGAACCTGTGAAGGGATCAGCAGGCGGGAGGCGGTGACGGGGGCATCATCCAGCAACACCGTCACCGGGCGGTCGGGGGCCAGAATCAATTGGTGGGCGTAGTGGGAATGGGGCGCGGTGCGCCCCGACATCCCGTGGATCAGGCCATGGTCGTGCCCGAGCCACAGGCGGCCTGTCCACGGGGTGTCCGGCTTCACTCAGAAACCGTTGTTCTTGAGCACCTGATCCACACTGGCGGCGGCCGGGCGCTTGTAGAACTTGAGCAGTTCGCTGGCGCGGTTGGTGAAGATGCCGTCCACGCCTGCGGCCATGACCTTCTCGAAGTCCACCGGCTCGTCGACGGTGTAGACGTGCACCAGCAGGCCCTGATCGTGGGTGTACTGGTTCATCCATGGTTGCACCAGGTCCGAGTAGCTCTGGTCGCCGCCGTGGGTCAGCTTCGCCGACGGGCCGGTGCCGATGGCGCCTTGGGCCTTGGCGTAGTCGATCCACTGCTTGAACTCGGCCTCGGACTTCGGCTCCTGCTTGCCGTAGTAGGCGTTCTTGTCCTTCTCGCCGGAGTCGGCGAAGGCCACCTTGGATTTCGGTTCGATGCTGCCTTCACCGACCCACAGCAGCAGGATCTTCGGCACCTGCGGCATTTCCTTCTCCAGCAGCTCAAGGCTGTTCTTCTCGAAGGTCTGCAGGATCACCTTGCCTTTGCCCTGGCCGACGCCCAGTTCGCTCTTGGCCAGTTTCGAACCGGCCGGGCTGAGCCAGCCGCGGTCCTGCAGCTTTTCCTTCAGGTCATGTTCGATGCCGGGGAACAGCTGCGGCTCCTTGGTCTCGATGTACAGGCCCGGCTTGTGCTTGGGGTTGGCCTGGGCGATGTCGATGATTTCGTCGAGGGTCAGGATTTTCAGGCCCGCATAGGAGGCGCGTGCGCGGTCCGGATAAGCCTTGTTGTACCAGCTGCCGGCGTCCAGGGTTTTCAGCTCGGCCATGGTGAAGGCGTTGGCCGGGCTGTCCTTGCGCTCAGGGAACTTGGTGGCGACGTCAGTGGTGCGCTGCAGGTTGTTGTCGTGCAGGGCGAACAGCACGCCGTCCTTGCTGCGCTGAAGATCCATCTCCAGGTAATCGGCGCCCAGGTCGCGGGCCAGTTTGTAGGACGCGGCGGTGGATTCCGGCGCGTCGAAGGAGGCACCGCGGTGGGCGATCACCGCCGGGCGCGGAATCCCCAGGGAAGCGGCCAGTTCGGCAGGGGCCGGCTGGGCGGCGTGGGCCTGGCCGAGACCGAGCATCAGGCTCAGCATCAGGGCGCTTTTGGTGAAAGTGGCGGGCATGTCGAGGTCCTTTCGCAGGTATTTTCGAAGATGTCCCTTTTAGCAACTCAAACGAAAACGTGCTATCGCAAGACCGACATAAACGTACTGAAAGCGAAAATTTCCGCACTTTTGTGCGTTTGTTTGCAGTACGCTTGGCCACGGCAACCACCCCGGCAGAGGGTGTGCCTCAATGCCCTGCGTGTAAACCTTCGATCACTCTTGTGAGGTTTACCATGCGCATCACATCCCAACTCATCTGCCAGGCGGCCGACGACCTCAAGGGCTTCGTCGGCCTCAACCGCAAGACCGGCCGCTACATCGTGCGCTTCAGCGAAGACTCCTTCGGCATGGACGTGGCCGACGACGGCATCGTGCCGGCCAGCGAATTCGTCTGGGCCCAGGCCCCGGACCAGGCCATGACCCTCAAGCGCGAACTGATCCAGCTGCTGCTCGACCAACACATCGATGACCGGATCAACATCACCGAACCGCTGCGGGTGTACATGCGCAAGCGGGAGGTGCCGGAGATCGTGGCGGTGCGCAGCCTGGTCAAGGGCTGAGTCCGGGGTGACCCGCCTATCGCCATCGCCAGCAGGCTGGCTCCCACAGGGGATCTGGTGACAGCCTGCTGGCGATGGGGCCTCAATGACACTGCAGCCTTCAGCCGAACCGGTAATCCCGCTCCACCTTGCACACCCGCGTATGAAACGCCGAATACCAGGTCGAACGCCCGCGCTCGCGGATGGCCTGGTGTTCCGGATGGTTTTTCCACGCCAGGATCGCCGCCTCGCTCGTCCAGTACGACACCGTGATCCCCACGCCGTCGTCACCCCGGACCGACTCGGTGCCCAGGAAACCCGGCTGGCGTTGCGCAAGCTCCACCATGCGGGCGGCCGCCTCGGCATAGCCCTGATCCCCTTCGGTGCGGGACGAGGTGAAAATCACCGCGTAGTAGGGCGCCTTCGGGGTCTGGGCGATCATGGTCGTACCTCCGCGCAGGCCTGGACAAACGCACGCACCAACGGCGGCAACTGGCCTTTGAGCGCCGCCCGTTCGGGCTGGAACAGCGTGGCGACGAAGAACGGGTGACCGGTCAGTTCGATGGCGCGCAGATCGCCGGACGAGTCGTGGCCCACCGCGTGCAGAGGGCCGTTCAGCAAGTCTTGCTGGAACTGCGGATTCACACCGTAGCGGCAGCGATAGCCCTCAAGGATCTGCGACGTTTCATACGCCTTGGCGATCAACGAACCGGCTTCCAGGTGAATGCTGTCCATCGTCTCCACCAACGAACAGCTCAGCGGCGAAAGCACTGCGCGGTTCGAATCCGGGGACACTTCGCCGTGTTCGGCATCGGCCCAGCCCAGCACATGGCGGGAAAACTCCAGCACCGCATGCTGAAAGCCGCCGCAGGTGCCGAGGAATGGGCGCTGCCGTTCGCGGGCAAAACGGATCGCCCGCAACGCGCCGTCTTCGCTTCTGTAAGGGCTGGCCGGGACGCACCAGACACCGTCGAAGGCCGCCAAGGGCGTATCGGCGTCGATCCGGTCGGTGGCCAGCCATTCGAACTGCACAGTCAGGCCGGTGTGTTCGGCAGCCATGCCGAGGGCGACGGGGATTGCCTGGTGAGCGGTGACGTTCGGGTCGCGGTCGCCGATCAGGGCGATGCGCAGGGCTCTGGATTCCATGAGGGTTCACCGTGCTTGTTGTGGGATCGGGCCCACTATAGATTGGCGTCCACGCACTCAATATTGGCGTTTGCCCAAGTGATCAATGCAGCCACGCACTATCGTCTCGACTACCCGGATCTGTCGCTGATCCTCGCTTTGGTGCGCGGCGGCTCCCTGGCCCGGGCCTCGCAGTTGCTGAAGGTGGATGTGTCGACCGTGTTCCGCGCGGTGCGCCGCCTCGAATCCGCGCTCGGCCAGCAACTGTTCGAAAAGAGCCGCGCCGGTTACCTGCCCACCACGCTGGCGCGGACGCTGGCCGAACAGGCGGAGCGCGCCGAGCAGGCGCTGGAGGCGGCGCGGATCGGCGTGGAGCAGGGCGGGGAAGTGGTCAGCGGCACCGTGCGCCTGACCTGCACCGACTCGGTCTTGCAGGGCCTGTTGTTGCCGGCGTTGGCGCAGTTCATGCCCAACTATCCGGCGCTGACCCTGGAGCTTTGCACCTCCAACGATTTCGCCAACCTCAGCCGCCGCGACGCCGACATCGCCCTGCGCCTGACCCGCACGCCGCCGGAGCATCTGGTCGGACGGCAGCTGGCGAAGATTTCCTACCGGGTGTGCGCCAGCGAACGTTACCTGCGCAACGTCGATGCCACGGATCTTGGCGCACTGGCCTGGATCGCACCGGACGACTTCCTGCCCGATCACCCGACCGTGGTCTGGCGCCGTCAGCACTGGCCCGGCGTGACGCCTGCCTATCGGTGCAACAGCATGCTGTCTGTCACTGAACTGGTGCGGGGCGGATTGGGGGTGGCGGCGTTGCCGGACTTTCTCATCGGCGACGGTCTGCAAGCCTTGAGCGAACCGCTGCACGGCCACGACACGGCCCTTTGGCTGCTGACCCGGCCGGACTGCCGGGCGTTGCGTGCGGTGGTCACGCTGTTCGACGAGCTCGGGCGGGCGTTGCGCTTGCCGTGACGCGGCTCAGCGCTGCGGATTGTCGCGCATGTGCTGATGCAGCTCGCTGGTCAGGCTTTCGATGCGCTCGGTCAGGTTCTTGGTCATTTCCGTGAGCCGGGTGTTCTGCTCCAGCAGTTCGAGCAGTTGCGCGGCGTTCTTCGCGGCCTGGGCCTGGCGTTCGCTGTTGGCCACGGCCAGCGCTTCGCGGTGCTGCGCGTCGGCCTCCGACTGGGCCTTGTCCCGGGCCGCCTGGCGGGTCTGGGCCAGCAGGATCAGCGGCGCGGCGTAGGCCGATTGCAGGCTGAACGCGAGGTTGAGGAGGATGAACGGGTACACGTCGAAATGGGTGACGCCGGACATGTTGAGCGCGACCCACAGCACCACCACCAGCGTCTGCGCCCCCAAGAACATGGGCGTGCCGAAGAACCGCGCAAAGGCCTCGGCGCGCAGGGCGAAGGCGTCGGTGCCGAAGGTGGGGGCGAGGTGGGCATGGGGGCGGTGGAAACGCAGGTGGTCGACAGCGGCTGAATCGGGTTTGGACGGGGTCATGGTCGGCTCGGTGGGGCTCTGGGGTTACGGGTCACTATAGCGTTGTGCGGGGGGCGGATGGCCGAGGCCGGGCTGGTGGTCACGTAAAACACTGTGGGAGCCAGCCTGCTGGCGATGGCGGCAGCCTCGGCGCTGCAAGACGCCTGGGCGGACTCAGACGCTGGATCGGCTCAAGGCCACGCAGACGGTGTTCCGTCCGGTGTGCTTGGCGGTGTAGAGCGCCTTGTCGGCGTCATCCAGCCAGTCCAGTGCGTCGGGGTAGAGGCCTTGGTAACGGGCCAGGCCGATGCTCAGGCTGACCCGCAAGGCGGGCACGTCCGGGTGGCGGTAGCGATCCAGGGCCTGGCGCAGTTGCTCCATCAAGGCCTCGACCTTGTTCAGCGGCAGGTTGGGCAGGATCGCGCAGAACTCGTCGCCGCCGTAGCGGCCCGCCAGTTCGCTGTCCGGCAGCAGGCGTTTGATTTCATGGCTCAGTTGTCGCAGCACGGTATCGCCGACGATGTGACCGTAGCTGTCGTTGATCGCCTTGAAGTGGTCGATGTCGATCAAGGCCAGAATGGCCTGGCTGCCGTGCGCCCGGCATTGGTCGAACTTCAGGTGCAGCAGGTCTTTCCAGGCGCCGTGGTTGAGCAGGCCGGTCAGGCTGTCGGTGCGGCTCAAGGCGCTGAGGGTGCGCTTGTGTTCGGCCAGCTTGATCGCCAACCGGTAGCAGACCATGCCCAACGCCAGCGGATAGAGGGTGAGCATCGGCAGGCAGGCCCAGACCTGAATCGGCGTGGCCGTGAGCGTGAACCGCACGCCGAACAGCGCCCAGCCCAGCAGCACTCCGGCCAGCTGGGCGAGGGCGCCGGGCACGAACAGGCGCAGGCCGCCGGCGGCGACGTTGTTCATGGTCATCATCGAGAGGATGGTCACGGTGGTCAGCGGGTTGAACTGGAAGCACGCGGTCCAGAAACCGCCGCACACCGAGTCATACAGCAGGTTGCGGCGTTCGGCGCGGTAGGGGAAGGCCGAGCGGCTGGAGCATTGGTAGGCGAGGTGGGGCCAGATAAACCCGTTGAACACCAGCAAGGCCCAGAGCCAGGCCGGCATGCCCAGCGGATAGAGGGCGGCGCCGACGCTGAAGAAGCCGACACCCAGGCCGATGGCCCGCGGCAAGTAAATGCGTCTGGCGAATGACAAGCCTTTGCCGCGTTGGTTTTCCATGATGTTCTGCGCCAGATTCATTCTGAAACACTTTGATGTGTTCTTCTCGGACTTACCGTTCATCGGCAAATTGTCGGACATTGTCATTTATTCCAGCGGGAATAATCAGTGTCCTTCCGAGCCATTTAACCGTGGGCAGAAGCAACGGAAGCCCGGGCTAGAGCTGATAGCGGGCCAGGAACATGTCCAGCGCCGCCTCCACGACGGTGTGCTGCATGTCTGGGTTCAGAGCCGCCCGGCCCATGGACATCTGTGGCCAGAAACCGAACGCTTTGATCAGACCCTGTATCTGCTGGGACGCGAATTCGGGATCCGCCGGCTTCAACCGGCCGTCGGCCTGGGCGGCCCGTATCCAGGAGGTCAGGCCTTCCTCCCGCTCGCCCAGACGCGCCACCATGTTCTGTGCCCTTTCCGGGGAATGAATGGTGGTGGCGATCACCACCCGGGCCAAGGTGAGGAAGTTTTCGTCGGCCATCAGTTGCACCTTGGCCATTACCCGCTCGCGCAATTGCTCGCGCAGGGGCTGGTCGGCGCTGTAGGGCGTGGTCTGCTCGGCGGAAATCCGCGCCCACAGTTGGTTGAGGATTTCGGTGAACAGCTCCTCCTTGCTGGGGAAGTGGTTGTACACCGTGCGTTTCGACACCCCGGCGGTGGCCGCAATCTTGTCCATGCTGGTGACGTCGAACCCGTTGGCGCGGAATTCGGCGATCGCCGCCTGGATGATGGCTTCGCGTTTGCGGTCGGTGAGGCGTTGGGGGGCTGTCATAAGTTCGATTCGGCAGGCAGAGGGTGAAATTACACTCGGCAGTTTACTTGCCGTCCGGTTTGATGCAACCTAGAAAGTACACCGGTCAGTGTAATGTTGCGTTAATCGGTGCACCCTAAAACCAGATGTCCGGCTGATGCGTGCGTGCCTTGGCCATTTACTGTCCTACCCTTGGAAGACCGTGCATGGCGCGGTTCTCTGGAGTCATTCCGTCATGGCCGAATCCGTTTCTTCGATGAGCAACGCCACCGCGCCCGAAGCCTCCCGCCAGGCCCAGGGGCTGTTTCGCAACCATGCGCCGGTGCAGCGTGAAGGTTTTGGCAAGATGATGCGCATCATGTGGAACATGATCTTCCACAAACCGCGCAATACCCGTCCGGCCGCCGCCATTCCGGTGCAGGCCCTGACCCGCGCCGACCTGTTGGCGGCACCGAACCACAGCGTCTACCGCCTTGGCCATTCGACCCTGCTGCTCAAGCTGCAAGACAAGTTCTGGGTCACCGACCCGGTGTTCGCCGAACGTGCCTCGCCGGTGCAATGGGCCGGCCCCAAGCGCTTTCACCAGCCGCCGATCAGCATCGACGAACTGCCGCCGATCGAGGCGGTGATCCTGTCCCACAACCACTATGACCATCTCGACCAACAGGCCGTGCTTACGCTGGCGGACAAGGTCAAGGTGTTCCTTACCCCGTTGGGCGTGGGCGACACCCTGACCAAGTGGGGCATCGACGCGGACAAGGTTCGCCAGTTCGACTGGTGGCAAGGCACCGACGTCGCCGGCATCCGCTTCATCGCCACGCCGTCGCAGCACTTTTCCGGTCGTGGCCTGTTCGACGGCAACAGCACCCTCTGGGCTTCGTGGGTGATCATCGACGGTGACACGCGAATTTTCTTCAGCGGCGACAGCGGCTACTTCGATGGCTTCAGGCGCATCGGCGAACAGTTCGGCCCGTTCGACCTGACCCTGATGGAAACCGGTGCCTACAACGTCGAATGGCCCCACGTGCACATGCAACCGGAGGAGACCCTGCAGGCCCACCTCGACCTCAAGGGCCGCTGGCTGTTTCCGATCCACAACGGCACGTTCGACCTGGCGATGCACGCCTGGCACGAACCCTTCGACCGTATCCTGGCCCTCGCCTGGGACCGCAGCGTCGCCATCACCACTCCGCAGATGGGGGAGGTCTTCAACTTGGCGCAGCCACATCGCGGGAGTGCGTGGTGGCTGGCGGTGGAAGGGGATGCAGAGGTGCTGGTGCAGGGGGCCTGAGGGTACCGAACCGGTTCGCGCCTGCGAGGCAAACCGGACTATTCCGCCATCGCGAAGTCGCTGCGGCCGCCAAGGTCGTGCGTCATGCCCTTCACATTCCCGCCCCGCGCCGGCGCAAAGCCGGGGAAAAACACCAGCCCCTGCGCCTCGAAGCGGTAGGTCAACGCGAGGCGCGAGGCCTCCGCCACGTCCTGCTGCGCTTCGAAGCGCTGGATGTCATCCGTGGAGACGCCGGCCTCCCGCGCCAGCGCCTCCACACTCCAGCCCAGCATCGCCCGGGCCTGGGCGCAGTGCGTCGGGGTGAACTGGAACAGGGCAATGCGTTCGAGAATGAGGTTCATCGCAGAAGTGGCCATGGTGGTGTGCTCCGGGCGCAGAAATGCTGGCTGAAAATGTACTGTGTTTTTGTACAGTTGTTTTCAGGCCGGATCAAACGCAATTTCGCGTTTTTGCGAACCAACGGCAGTTGACCGGACGAACGGTGCAAGCGGCTGCGCCTCGATTCCCGCACGCAACCTCGCCATAATGCGCCCCGCGTTTGACTGCGCCGGTTCCAAGCCCGGCGCGACCTCCTACTCATTCAGGGATCGATTCATGTTCAAGGGATTGTTGCGTCCGGCCTTGGCGGCCACTGCGCTGTTCGCGCTTATGACGGCTGCTCACGCCGCCGATACCCGTCAGGTCTTTACCGGTACGCTGGGCAAGATGCCGATCGTCCTGGAAGTGAACACCGCCGATGCGGAACAGGTGAGCGGTCGCTATTTCTACGAGAAGTACCACCGTGACCTGGAGCTCGGCGGTACGCTGCAGGACGGCGTGCTCACGCTCAACGAAGGCAACTCCCGTTACAGCGCAGAAGACAAACCCTTGCCGACTCTCACGCTGACACGGGCCGGCAACGGCTGGCAGGGCGAGTGGCAGAGCCCGCAGGGCAAAAAGCTGCCGGTGCGTCTCACTCAGGCCGCATTGCCTGCCCCGGCGCCAGGCGCATTGCCCTATGTCGCTGCATTGCCGGGCAGCGACCCCTACGAGTATCTGCGGCTGCGCGGGCTCACGCTCAAGCCGGTGAAAAAAGAGACGTTCATGGGCTACGACCTGCAATGGTGGGCAGAGCCTGAGTCGAAGATTTCACTGTTCACGGTCGAGTCCGGCTACGCAAAAGAAGAACGGCAACGCATCAACGAACATCTGCTCGGCCGGCTCTGGAGCGAAGTCAGCGACTATCACCGCTGCATGATGGATGGCGGCGAATATGCCGAGTTCGATCAAGGGGCTGCCCCCACGTTCCTGTCGCCGGAAGTGGTCAGCCTGGAGATTTCCACCGGCTACAACTGCGGCGGTGCCCATCCGGACTTCGGCAGTTCGCCGATCAACCTCGATGTGCGCACCGGCGAGCTGTTGAAGCTCAAGGATGTGCTGTGGATCGGCAAGCCTGACAGTCAAGCGACCGAATACGATCAGGGCAAGGTCATGGCGCCATGGCTGGTCAAACAGTTCGCCACGCTCTATCCCGAAGAAATGAAGAAGCCTGCCGAAGACGACGGCGAGTGCGACTACACCGACGAAAGTGTCTGGGGATATTCCAACTGGCACTTCACGGCGAAGGGCATTTACATGGGCGCTTACTTCGCGCGCATCCAACGCAACTGTGACAACCCCGAGTGGTCCGTGTTGCCGTACTCGGTGGTCAAGCAACACCCCGGCGTCGTCAAACTGCAACTGCCCCAGGGCTGAGGGTCACGCCAACCCCGGCGCTTCCCGCACTATGAAGTGATCCAGGTTTTCAATGTTTGCACTGAACACCCCGAACGTCTGTTCGGGGTTTTTCTTGCTCGGCACCTGCTTCAGCTCCGGCGTCACGCCATAGAAGAAACAGAACAGTTCCTTGTCGCTGTCGATAGCGTGCTTGATCTCTTCCAGGAACGCCTTGCGCTTGCGGTAGTTGTCGATGAGTTTCTTGCTCAGGTACACGTTCACCGAATACGGTTTCTTCTTCGCCTCGTCCGCTTGCTTGAACCAGACCTTCTGTTCGAAGTCGATGCGCAGGCTTTGGGTGTAGTCCTTGATCTCCTTGATCTTGCCCCAGTAGATCAGCCCTTTGTTGTCCAGCAGGTATTCGACCTTCTTGAAGAACGAACCATAGGGCGCGGTGTGTTCGCCGATCTTGAGCGGCATGCGCTTGAGCAGTTCCTTGTCGGCGAAGTTCGACACGAAACATTCCACCGGGTGGGCGAAGACCGTGGTCTTGTCCGGCGCCGTGTCGCGGCCTGCGGACGGCTTGGCGTTCGTCGGCTCTGCACGGAGCGGATCGTCCCGCCGCACATCCGCCCCCACTTCCACAGCCGGCGGCTTGCGCACGTATTCACGTCGGGTCAGCAGCAACTCAGACGGAAAGTGCTCTTCCCGCCCTTCGTCGCCGTCCTCTGTTTCGCTTCCCGACGCCGACGCTTTCAGGCTCGCGTACGGACATCCCGCCACATGCTGCGTCGTCGGCAGGTTCTTGAAGTGCGGTGTGCGTACGTAGTTCACGTTCTTGGCATTGAACGTCACCAGTCCGTTCGACGCCTCGAACGCCGTGCGGCAGGCATCGTTGGGGCACTGGAATTGTTCTTTGGCCGAATCGAAGTCCACTGTCTCGTCGAAGTTGAGGTCGCGGACGTCATAGATCGAAAGTTTGTCGTCGAGGCTGACGCAATAGGCGAGGTCGAACTTCATGGCGGGTACTGGTTCCTTCAGTGGAGCGGGGCGGTGAGCGTCTGAATGCGTTCCTTGATGCGATCAAGATCCTTGAGTTCGCACTCCCAGATCACATCGACACGCCAGTCCAACAGCTTCAGCTTGTTAATGCAACGCTCGTCCCGTTGGGCATTGGCCTCGAACTTCTGCGACCAATACTCAGGGCGCGTTTTAGGAACGGACGCGAACTTGCAGCCATGCCGATGCCAAAAGCAACCGTGCACGAAGAGGCACAGCCGATGCTTGGGAAAGACCAGGTCAGGCGACCCCGGCAGGTCTCGCCGATGCAAACGAAACCGCAGCCCCATCGCATGGCACAAGGAGCGGACGACCCGTTCAGGCTTGGTGTCCTTGCCCTTGATCTGCGCCATGAGCCTGGAGCGCTGCTCTGCCGTGATCCGGTCTGCGCACATACCGATCCGCCTCTTGGGGCTTGCGTCTGCGGACAAGCATGGGAGCGTTGCGGCGACCAGGTCAAGGCGCCGTTGCGAGGGAGCGGCTACCTCGCCACAGAGGACGGATATTCGGGCAAAAAAAAGCCCCGATCAGATCGGGGCTTTTGCTTTTTCGGCTGGTCGACTCAGGCCGCAACCGTCAAACCGTGGCGAACCGGGGATCAATCCCAGCTCAACGCACCACCGGTTTGGTACTCGATCACACGAGTCTCGAAGAAGTTCTTCTCTTTCTTCAAGTCCATGATCTCGCTCATCCACGGGAATGGGTTGGTGGTGCCCGGGTATTCTTCCTTCAGGCCGATCTGCGACAGGCGACGGTTGGCGATGAACTTCAGGTAGTCCTCCATCATCGCCGCGTTCATGCCCAGCACGCCGCGAGGCATGGTGTCGCGGGCATATTCGATTTCCAGCTGGGTGCCTTGCAGGATCATCTGCGAAGCTTCTTCCTTCATTTCGGCGTCCCACAGGTGCGGGTTTTCGATCTTGATCTGGTTGATCACGTCGATGCCGAAGTTCAGGTGCATGGATTCGTCGCGCAGGATGTACTGGAACTGCTCGGCGACGCCGGTCATCTTGTTGCGGCGGCCCATGGAGAGGATCTGGGTGAAGCCGCAGTAGAAGAAGATGCCTTCCAGGACGCAGTAGTAGGCGATCAGGTTGCGCAGCAGTTCCTTGTCGGTTTCGACGGTGCCGGTGTTGAATTCCGGGTCGGAGATGGCGCGGGTGTATTTCAGGCCCCAGGCGGCTTTCTTCGCGACCGACGGGATCTCGTGGTACATGTTGAAGATTTCGCCTTCATCCATGCCCAGCGATTCGATGCAGTACTGGTAGGCGTGGGTGTGGATCGCCTCTTCGAAGGCCTGGCGCAGGATGTACTGGCGGCATTCCGGGTTGGTGATCAGACGGTACACGGCCAGGGCCAGGTTGTTGGCGACCAGGGAGTCGGCGGTGGAGAAGAAGCCCAGGTTGCGCATGACGATGCGGCGCTCGTCTTCGGTCAGGCCTTCCGGGTTTTTCCAGAGGGCGATGTCGGCGGTCATGTTGACTTCTTGCGGCATCCAGTGGTTCGCGCAGCCGTCCAGGTACTTCTGCCAGGCCCAGTCGTACTTGAACGGTACGAGTTGGTTGAGGTCGGCGCGGCAGTTGATCATGCGCTTTTCGTCGACGGCGACACGGGCGGCGGAGCCTTCGAGTTCGGCGAGGCCTTCGGCGACGTCGAGCGAATCCAGTGCGGCCTTGGCGCGGGCGACGGCGGCCGAGTCGTTGGCGGTCACGGCGCGGGCCTCGAGGGCGGCGGCGCCGCCGGCGCTGTCGAGGCGGTCCAGGGTGGCTTCGGCATTGTTGCCGGCGGCGGCTGGTTTGGCCGCTGCTTCACTGTCTTCTTTGTCGAAATCGTCCCAGCTCAGCATGACGTGTCGTCTCCTGCGTGAGGGCCGGATGCCCGTGTGAAAACCGGTTGTGGGTTGTTCACACGGCCGTACCGGCCGCGTTGGATCTAAAGGAATCGTTTTTTGCAGCAGCTAAGGCAGGCAATAAAACTTGAATTTGTACGGGTGCCGGGAGCCTCTGACGGGCGCAGGCGTCGTCGGACGCTGCTGCGAGGCTCCGGACTGGCTGCGGATCCCTGTAAGGGAATATTGCAGGCCCGTTTAGGGCGGCATTATAGGGAATTTTTCCCCGCCGTGGTGGGGCGAATCCGCGCATGGGGCGGTCAGGAGGGCGGCTTTTTCGGTCGGAGCGAGAGTTTATGGGGCTTTGGCGGCAGAAGATTTTTTTTCGCAAAAATCTCGCGTTTGCGGGTTTGTTCAAAAAACGAACAAAAAAACCGTGTTTTCACTATATGTTGTGTTTTGCAAGCCCTTTCGGCATCGGAAAACACAACTGAGCCCGGCCGAAGCCGGGCTGGAATCGACGTTCAGCGCATCGCTGAACGGGCCGGTGCGGTGCAGTCCCGGTCAGCCGTTGGAGCAACCGTTGCCCATGACGCTGTAACGCAGGATATGGCGCTGGCCCTTGGAGTCGTCGTATTCCATTTTCATCGGCACCACTTCACACACATTCGGCACTTCGCTCATGGACACCACTTTGGCGATGTCCAGGTGGGTGGAGTAAGTGTATTCCTCGATCACCGGTTGTTGCTGCGCGACATCAGTCGGGACCTCGTCTGCCATGGCGGTTGCGCACAGACTGCTGAGGGCCAGAACCAATAAAGCTTTCATTTCAAAGTTACCTTCTTGAGGTCGAGTGGGGGCACGCAACCTTTTTGGGGTTGCGTGTGGAACTTCATTGCTTGGGTTACTTGAAGCGGAGCGTGATTAACGGCCTTCGTGGGGGCTGTAACGTTGTTAATCGCTTTGCCTTGTCGGCGAGGCAGATTCTAGGGAGGCGGGGTGGGGGTAAACAGAGCGGGTTTTGATAAACACCTTTGGCAGATTTCGTAACAATCGCCCGATATCGTGTAAGCGGAGGCTTACCGCGGAGGTGGACCG
Organism: Pseudomonas sp. B7(2017); assembly: GCF_002112745.1. NCBI lineage: Bacteria > Pseudomonadati > Pseudomonadota > Gammaproteobacteria > Pseudomonadales > Pseudomonadaceae > Pseudomonas > Pseudomonas sp. B7(2017). The sequence goes on from NZ_NEIP01000002.1 coordinate 409,774, forward strand.
CTTGGAATACCCAGTCGCCGGAATCGCCGGCAGGCCAGATCCCACAAGGGCTGCGGTTAACTGGGCGGGCTCGGTTATGGCGTGCTTCGGGATTGTCTGGATGTTTTGTAGGGGCTTGTTACTACCATCGTCGAATGGTTCTATACGGGCGCCCCGGCTACAACAGGGTCATACAAAAACAACTATTACACCGAGGTAGGAAAGATGAGTGCGGCTTCCCTGTATCCCGTTCGCCCTGAAGTTGCGGCCAATACGCTGACCGACGAGGCAACCTACAAAGCCATGTATCAGCAGTCGGTCGTCAACCCGGACGGCTTCTGGCGCGAACAGGCCAAGCGCCTCGACTGGATCAAACCTTTCACCGCGGTGAAGCAGACGTCGTTCGACGACCATCACGTCGACATCAAGTGGTTCGCCGACGGCACCCTGAACGTTTCCTACAACTGCCTCGACCGTCATCTGGCCGAGCGCGGCGATCAGATCGCGATCATCTGGGAGGGCGACGACCCTTCCGAAAGCCGCAACATCACCTACCGCGAACTGCACGAACAAGTCTGCAAGTTCGCCAACGCCCTGCGCGGCCAGGATGTGCACCGCGGTGACGTGGTCACCATCTACATGCCGATGATCCCTGAAGCCGTGGTCGCCATGCTGGCCTGCACCCGGATCGGCGCGATCCACTCGGTGGTGTTCGGCGGCTTCTCGCCGGAAGCCCTGGCCGGGCGCATCATCGACTGCCGCTCCAAAGTGGTGATCACCGCCGACGAAGGCATCCGCGCCGGCAAGAAGATCCCGCTCAAGGCCAACGTCGACGACGCGCTGACCAACCCGGAAACCAGCAGCATCCAGAAAGTCATCGTGTGCAAGCGCACCGCCGGCGACATCAAGTGGAACCAGCACCGCGACATCTGGTACGAAGACCTGATGAAAGTGGCCGGCACCGTGTGCGCACCCAAAGAGATGGGCGCCGAAGAGGCGCTGTTCATCCTTTACACCTCCGGCTCCACCGGCAAGCCGAAGGGCGTGCAGCACACCACCGGCGGTTACCTGCTGTATGCGGCCATGACCCACGAGCGCGTGTTCGACTACCGTCCGGGGGAAATCTACTGGTGCACCGCCGACGTGGGCTGGGTCACCGGGCACTCCTATATCGTCTACGGCCCGCTGGCCAACGGCGCGACCACGCTGCTGTTCGAAGGCGTGCCGAACTACCCGGACATCACCCGGGTGGCGAAGATCGTCGACAAGCACAAGGTCAACATCCTCTACACCGCACCGACCGCGATCCGCGCCATGATGGCGTCCGGCACGGCGGCCGTCGAAGGGGCGGACGGCAGCAGCCTGCGCCTGCTCGGTTCGGTGGGCGAGCCGATCAACCCGGAAGCCTGGGACTGGTACTACAAGAACGTCGGCCAGTCCCGCTGCCCGATCGTCGACACCTGGTGGCAGACCGAGACCGGCGGCAACATGATGAGCCCGCTGCCGGGCGCCCACGCCCTCAAGCCGGGTTCGGCGGCGCGTCCGTTCTTCGGTGTGGTGCCGGCGCTGGTGGACAACCTGGGCAACATCATCGAGGGCGAGGCCGAGGGCAACCTGGTGATCCTCGATTCGTGGCCGGGCCAGGCGCGCACCCTGTACGGCGATCACGACCGTTTCGTCGACACCTACTTCAAGACCTTCCGCGGCATGTATTTCACCGGTGACGGCGCCCGTCGCGACGCCGACGGCTACTACTGGATCACCGGGCGGGTGGACGACGTGCTCAACGTGTCCGGCCACCGCATGGGCACCGCCGAGATCGAAAGCGCGATGGTCGCCCACCCGAAAGTCGCCGAAGCGGCGGTGGTCGGGGTGCCGCACGACATCAAGGGGCAGGGCATCTATGTCTACGTCACCCTGAAGAACGGCGAGGAGCCGACCGAGCAACTGCGCCTGGAACTGAAGAACTGGGTGCGCAAGGAAATCGGCCCGATCGCTTCGCCGGACGTGATCCAGTGGGCGCCGGGGCTGCCGAAGACCCGTTCGGGCAAGATCATGCGCCGGATCCTGCGCAAGATCGCCACCGCGGAGTACGAAGGGCTGGGTGACATCTCGACCCTGGCGGACCCAAGCGTGGTGCAGCACCTGATCGATACCCACAAGACCATGAATGTCGCGTAAGCGGCGGGTCTGACGTGCTGAAAAGCCCCGTCCGGCGCATGCCGGGCGGGGCTTTTTTCTGTCTGCGGATTCTCGGGCGGGAGGGTTGGCGTCATCGCTGGCAAGCCAGCTCCCACAGGGATTTGCATGGAAACCGATATCCCTAACCCGCCACGAAACCTTGTGGGAGCTGGCTTGCCAGCGATGGCAATCGGTCAGGCAAGTGAAGAATCTGCGAAAACTCCCCAACCAATAATTATCGGTTTCCCCCGTCAGACGCTTCCCGCTGTTACCGGCCCGTCTTCAAGTTACTGAATGTGTAACCGCCCGCTCCGCAACGGGGCAATGGGAAACGCCGCGCCCGGTTTCAGGGCCTCAAAATGCCCTGCGCAAAATTAGACGGAACGCTGCGCTTGCCGGATTAGAAGGGTTTGCGAATAATAGGCCCGCAATTTGCAACATAGATCGGTTCACTGTCTTTTGCTCTTGCATGAAATTGCGGAGCTGTCAATCTGCTCGGGCGGGTTTCTCGGTGCATCTGTAATTAGTTGTCGCATTGAAGAAATATCGGCTTCGGGCCTGTCGCTAGAATGCCGATCACTCGCTCGTCGTGGCTCGTGTTTAAACCCCAGGCGTTTTCGCCGGGAAACGTCCGACCGATGCAGCGCCGCTTTCCGATCCACCCATTCGCATATTGGGCTGTCGCTCACTCTGCCGTTTTTGCCCTTTACCGATGGAGTCCCAAGATGAAGAAACTTGTGCTGCTTGGCGCCCTGGCACTGTCCGTGCTGTCCCTGCCATCGTTCGCTGACGAAAAGCCTCTGAAGATCGGTATCGAAGCGGCCTACCCTCCATTCGCCTCCAAGGCCCCGGACGGCAGCATCGTCGGTTTCGACTACGACATCGGCAACGCCCTGTGCGAAGAGATGAAGGTTAAGTGCCAGTGGGTCGAGCAAGAGTTCGACGGCCTGATCCCGGCCCTGAAGGTGCGCAAGATCGACGCGATCCTGTCGTCCATGTCGATCACCGAAGACCGCAAGAAATCCGTGGACTTCACCAACAAGTACTACAACACCCCGGCCCGACTGGTCATGAAGGAAGGCACCGCTGTCAGCGACGGCCTGACCGAGCTCAAGGGCAAGAACATCGGCGTGCAGCGCGGCTCGATCCACGAGCGCTTCGCCCGTGAGATCCTGGCCCCGCTGGGTGCCGAGATCAAGCCGTACGGCTCGCAGAACGAAATCTACCTCGACGTGGCCGCCGGTCGCCTCGACGGCACCGTGGCAGACGCTACCCTGTTGAATGACGGCTTCCTGAAGACCGACGCCGGCAAGGGCTTCGCGTTCGTCGGCCCGCAGTTCACCGACGAGAAGTATTTCGGCGACGGCGTCGGCATCGCCGTGCGCAAGGGCGACGCGCTCAAGGACAAGATCAACACTGCCATCGCGGCCATCCGCGAGAACGGCAAGTACAAGCAAATCCAGGACAAGTACTTCGACTTCGACATTTACGGCAAGTAAGTTCGTCGCACGATCCGTCCGAAATGGCGCAAGCAACAGAATCTCTGCGGTTTGCGCCATTTTTTCATCCCAACTTTCGAGGACCTGAATCATGTTGAAAGGCTACGGGGCTGTCATCCTCGACGGCGCATGGCTGACGCTTCAGCTCGCCTTGTCGTCCATGGCCCTGGCGATCGTTCTCGGTCTGATCGGTGTCGCGCTGCGGCTGTCGCCGGTGCGCTGGCTGGCGTGGCTGGGCGACCTGTACGCCACGGTGATCCGCGGAGTGCCCGACCTGGTGCTGATCCTGCTGATTTTCTACGGCGGCCAGGACATGCTCAACCGCGTGGCGCCGATGCTCGGCTACGACGAATACATCGACCTGAACCCGCTGGCCGCCGGCATCGGCACCCTCGGCTTCATCTTCGGTGCGTACCTCTCGGAAACCTTCCGTGGCGCGTTCATGGCCATTCCCAAGGGGCAGGCCGAAGCGGGCATGGCCTACGGCATGAGCGGTGTGCAGGTGTTCTTCCGGGTGATGGTGCCGCAGATGATCCGCCTGGCGATCCCGGGCTTCACCAACAACTGGCTGGTGTTGACCAAGGCCACCGCGCTGATTTCCGTGGTCGGCCTGCAAGACATGATGTTCAAGGCCAAGCAGGCGGCCGACGCCACCCGCGAGCCTTTCACCTTCTTCCTGGCAGTGGCGGCGATGTACCTGGTGATCACCAGCGTCTCGTTGCTGGCGCTGCGTCACCTCGAGAAGCGCTACTCGGTAGGCGTAAGGGCGGCTGAGCTATGATCTTCGACTACAACGTCATCTGGGAGTCGCTGCCGCTGTACCTCGGCGGGCTGGTGACCACCCTCAAACTGCTCGCGCTGTCGCTGCTGTTCGGCCTGCTCGCGGCGCTGCCGCTGGGCCTGATGCGCGTCTCGAAGAACCCGGTGGTCAACATGACGGCCTGGCTCTACACCTACGTGATCCGCGGCACGCCGATGCTGGTGCAGCTGTTCCTGATCTACTACGGCCTGGCCCAGTTCGAGGCCGTGCGCGAAAGCTTCCTGTGGCCGTGGCTGTCCAGCGCGACGTTCTGCGCATGCCTGGCCTTCGCGATCAACACCAGCGCCTACACCGCCGAAATCATCGCCGGCAGCCTCAAGGCCACGCCGCACGGCGAGATCGAAGCGGCCAAGGCCGTGGGCATGTCGCGCTTCAAGATGTACAAGCGCATCCTGCTGCCGTCGGCCCTGCGCCGGGCGCTGCCGCAGTACAGCAACGAAGTGATCATGATGCTGCAGACCACCAGCCTGGCGTCCATCGTGACCCTGATCGACATCACCGGCGCGGCCCGCACCGTCAACGCGCAGTTCTATCTGCCGTTCGAGGCGTACATCACCGCCGGCGTGTTCTACCTGTGCCTGACCTTCATCCTGGTGCGCCTGTTCAAGCTGGCCGAGCGCCGCTGGCTGAGCTACCTGGCCCCGCGGAAGCACTGACATGGAACGCATCGACCACGTATTGCCGTGGAGCCACCTGGGCAGCGAGCGCCGGATTTCGGTGTTCCGCTTCGGAGGCGGGGAGCGCAAGGCCTACATCCAGGCCAGCCTGCACGCCGACGAACTGCCGGGCATGCGTACCGCCTGGGAACTGAAGAAGCGCCTCGGCGAGCTCGAAGCCCAAGGCCTGCTCAACGGCGTCATCGAACTGGTGCCGGTGGCCAACCCGCTGGGTCTTGGCCAATTGCTGCAAGGCAATCACCAGGGCCGGTTCGAGGCGGGCAGCGGCAAGAACTTCAACCGCGACTTCGTCGAGTTGAGCGCACCGGTCGCAGCGGCGCTGGGCGAACGCCTGGGCGATGATCCGCACGCCAACGTCCGGCTGATCCGTCAGGCGATGGCCGATCACCTGGCGGCGTTGCCCGAGGCGAGCAGCCAACTGCAAGGCATGCAGCGCGTGCTGCTCAGCCACGCCTGCACCGCTGACGTGGTGCTGGACCTGCACTGCGACGCCGAAGCCGCGCTGCACCTGTACGCGTTGCCGCAGCACTGGCCGCAGTGGCGTTCGCTGGCCGCGCACCTGAACGTTAAAGTGGGATTGCTGGCGGAAGACTCCGGCGGCAGCTCCTTCGACGAAGCCTGCTCGCTGCCGTGGCTGCGCCTGTCGCGCCAGTTCCCGGAGGCGTCGATTCCCCTGGCCTGCCTGGCGACCACCGTCGAGCTGGGCGGCCAGGCCGACACCGGCCGGGCGCAGGCCGAGGACTGGGCCGAAGGTATCTTGGCGTTCCTCGCCGAGCAGGGCCTGATCGGCGGCGAGTGGCCGAAGCCGGCGCACGAGCCTTGCGAAGGCATGCCGTTCGAGGGCACTGAGTTGCTGTTCGCGCCGCACCCCGGTGTGGTGAGCTTTTTGCGCAGGCCCGGCGAATGGGTCGAGGCCGGCGATGAGATTTTTGAAGTGATCGACCCTGTGTCCGATCGGGTCAGCACGGTGTGTGCTGGTACGTCCGGGGTGCTGTTTGCCATTGAACGGCTGCGATATGCCCAACCCGGTTTCTGGCTGGCCAAGGTGGCGGGGCGCGAAGCGCTGCGTCACGGGCGCTTGCTCAACGACTGACTGACTGTTTTTGTGAGAACCGACCGCATGTACAAACTTGAAGTCCAAGACCTGCATAAACGCTACGGCAGTCACGAAGTGCTCAAGGGCGTGTCCCTGAAGGCGGCAGCCGGCGATGTGATCAGCATCATCGGCTCCAGTGGCTCCGGCAAAAGCACTTTCCTGCGCTGCATCAACCTGCTCGAGCAGCCGCACGCGGGCAAGATCCTGCTCAACAACGAAGAGCTCAAGCTGGTGGCGAACAAGGACGGCGCGCTGAAGGCGGCCGACCCGAAACAGCTGCAGCGCATGCGCTCGCGCCTGTCGATGGTGTTCCAGCACTTCAACCTGTGGTCGCACATGACCGCGCTGGAAAACATCATGGAAGCGCCGGTGCATGTGCTGGGCGTGTCCAAGGCCGAGGCCCGCGAGAAGGCCGAGCACTACCTGAACAAGGTGGGCGTGGCCCATCGCAAGGACGCCTTCCCGGGGCACATGTCCGGTGGCGAGCAGCAGCGTGTGGCGATCGCCCGTGCGCTGGCGATGGAGCCGGAAGTGATGCTGTTCGACGAGCCGACCTCGGCCCTCGACCCGGAACTGGTGGGCGATGTGCTCAAGGTCATGCAGTCCCTGGCCCAGGAAGGCCGCACCATGGTGGTGGTGACCCACGAAATGGGCTTTGCCCGTGAAGTGTCGAACCAGCTGGTGTTCCTGCACAAAGGCCTGGTGGAAGAGAGCGGCAACCCGCGCGAAGTGCTGGTCAACCCGCAGTCGGAACGTCTGCAGCAATTCCTCTCGGGCAGCCTCAAGTAAACGCTCCCTTTATGCACCACGTTAGTGCATGCTTCGCAGCCTGGATGCTGGCTCATTTCCCCTGCGGAAGCGAGCCTGCCCGCGAAAGCGGCAGGTCAGTCATTCTCATCGTTGACTGACCCAACCCTTTCGCGAGCGGGTTCGCTCCCACACTGGATCTATGTCGGGTTCAGGATTACGGGCTAGCATTGGCCCATGCCTTCAATACTGTTACCTCGTTTCGGATTGCCCGCCCATGACTGCCCATCGAATTGGTTTCCTGATTTGGCCCAGCACTAAAGCTCTGACGCTGGCGCTGGCGGAGGAAGCCTTGCGTGTCGCTCAGCGGGTGCATCCGGAGGTGGTCTACGAGTTGTCGTTCTTGCAGGCCGAACCGCCGAGCGAGAGCGGCTGGCAACTGCCTGGCGAACCCTGGTCCGGCAAGCTGGAGAACTTCCAGAAACTGTTCCTGCTCGCCGACGAGCCGCCGGCCGCCCTGGCGCCGAACCTCACCAGCGCGCTCAAGCAACTGGTGCGCGCCGGTTGCGTGATCGGCGGGCTGTCCGCCGGCGTGTACCCGTTGGCGCAACTGGGGCTGCTCGACGGCTACCGTGCCGCCGTGCACTGGCGCTGGCAGGACGATTTCGCCGAGCGCTTCCCCAAGGTCATCGCCACCAGCCATCTGTTCGACTGGGACCGCGACCGTCTCACGGCCTGCGGCGGCATGTCGGTGCTCGACCTGCTGCTGGCGGTGCTGGCCCGTGACCACGGCGCTGAACTGGCCGGCGCGGTCTCCGAGGAACTGGTGGTCGAGCGCATCCGCGAAGGGGGCGAGCGTCAGCGCATTCCGCTGCAGAACCGCCTGGGCTCCAGCCATCCGAAGCTCACCCAGGCGGTGCTGCTGATGGAAGCCAACATCGAAGAGCCGCTGACCACCGACGAAATCGCCCAGCACGTGTGCGTGTCCCGCCGGCAGCTGGAGCGGATCTTCAAGCAGTACCTCAACCGTGTGCCGAGCCAGTACTACCTGGAGCTGCGCCTGAACAAGGCCCGGCAGATGCTGATGCAGACCAGCAAGTCGATCATCCAGATCGGCCTGTCCTGCGGTTTCTCCTCGGGGCCGCATTTCTCCAGCGCCTACCGCAACTTCTTCGGCGCCACGCCGCGGGAAGACCGCAACCAGCGGCGCAGCAGCAGCCCGTTCGAGCTGTCCTCGGTGCCGCCGGAGCGCGGTTGATCCGCGCTTGAGGGCGCTTGCTCTTCGGTTCCGCAGGCCCCGCTGTCCGTAATCTCCCCTCCGTTTGTTCGATGATGGCTTGCGCGCCGAAATCGACCGCTGCCGTTCGGAAACAAGCCGACAGCACCGCATGCTCTCCTGCGCAAGCGGATTGCCGCGCAACTCAATGATTTGGGCGATTTCCATGGGCAATTCCAGAATATCCGGGGGGGCATTTCGGTGATGGCATTGTCGGTCGGATGATGGCAACAGGGTGGGGGTTCATCGCAGGGCGAGCCGTGCTGATTGATGGGCGGACAGCAGACTCCATCGGTGAGCGCCATGTGCGGTACATATGTACCGCACACGGAAAAACGGCATCGGATACAAAGTGACAGGTCTGCCGCAAACCCCGGTCGCCAGTTAAACTGCGCCTTTGCGACCCTATTTGTCGCATTGCCGTAAACCCGGGAAAAACCGGGGTTTGCGCTATAAGAAGTTGTCGCTTGGCGACAAGGCCGGGCTGAGAACTGTCCTTACAATCCCCCCATCTCCCGCCAGTTTCAGGCGGGTGTTCCTCATCAGGAGACTCCGATGTCCGTTGAGCACGCTGCGGTACAACGCGCCGATTTCGACCAGGTAATGGTTCCCAACTATGCGCCTGCCGCTTTCATTCCGGTGCGTGGCGAAGGCTCCCGCGTCTGGGACCAGACCGGCCGCGAGCTGATCGACTTCGCCGGCGGGATTGCCGTCAACGTGCTGGGCCATGCGCATCCGGCGCTGGTCGGCGCCCTGACCGAGCAGGCGAACAAGCTGTGGCACGTGTCCAACGTGTTCACCAACGAGCCGGCCCTGCGCCTGGCGCACAAGCTGATCGACGCCACCTTCGCCGAGCGTGTGTTCTTCTGCAACTCCGGCGCCGAAGCCAACGAGGCCGCGTTCAAGCTGGCCCGCCGCGTGGCGTTCGACCGTTTCGGCAGCGAGAAGTACGAAATCATCGCCGCGCTGAACAGCTTCCACGGCCGCACCCTGTTCACCGTGAACGTCGGCGGCCAGTCGAAGTACTCCGACGGTTTCGGTCCGAAGATCACCGGCATCACCCACGTGCCGTACAACGACCTGGCGGCCCTGAAGGCTGCCGTTTCCGACAAGACCTGCGCCGTGGTGCTGGAACCGATCCAGGGCGAGGGCGGCGTGCTGCCGGCCGAGCTGGCGTACCTGCAAGGCGCCCGCGAGCTGTGCGATGCGCACAACGCGCTGCTGGTGTTCGACGAAGTGCAGACCGGCATGGGCCGCACCGGCAAACTGTTCGCCTACCAGCATTTCGGCGTGACCCCGGACATCCTCACCAGCGCCAAGAGCCTGGGCGGCGGTTTCCCGATCGCGGCGATGCTGACCACCGAAGCGCTGGCCAAGCACCTGGTCGTCGGCACCCACGGCACCACCTACGGCGGCAACCCGCTGGCGTGCGCGGTGGCCGAGGCAGTGGTCGACGTGATCAACACCCCTGAAGTGCTCAACGGCGTCAACGCCAAGCACGACAAGTTCAAGACCCGCCTGGAGCAGATCGGCCAGAAGTACGGCCTGTTCACCCAGGTGCGCGGTCTGGGCCTGCTGATCGGCTGCGTGCTGAGCGATGCCTGGAAAGGCAAGGCCAAGGACGTGTTCAACGCCGCCGAGCGTGAAGGCCTGATGATCCTGCAGGCCGGCCCGGACGTGATCCGTTTCGCGCCGAGCCTGGTGATCGACGACGCCGACATCGATCAGGGCCTGGAGCGCTTCGAGCGCGCCGTGGCCAAGCTGACGCAAGCCTGATTGACCCTCCGGCGCCTGACCGCTCAGGCGCCGGACCCGATTTTCGTTTCGCACCGACACATACTGTGGGAGCCAGCCCGCTGGCGATGAGGGCCTGACAGCCAACATCACTGTTGCCTGAAAGGACGCAATCGCCGGCAGTCTGGCTCCCACAATCGACTCTGGGTCGACCCGGGGACGGTGCGGAATTTTTCACCTGTGATTTTCATGAGAGAAAGGAGTGACACCATGCTGGTGATGCGCCCTGCGCAAATGGCTGACCTGGGCGAGGTACAGCGTCTGGCTGCGGACAGCCCGATCGGTGTCACTTCGTTGCCGGACGACGTGGAGCGCCTGAGCGACAAGATCGCCGCCAGCGAGGCGTCGTTCTCCGCCGAGGTCAGCTTCAACGGCGAGGAAAGCTACTTCTTCGTCCTTGAGGACACCGTCGCCGGCAAGCTGGTCGGCTGCTCGGCCATCGTCGCCTCGGCCGGCTACTCCGAACCGTTCTACAGCTTTCGCAACGAGACCTTCGTGCACGCTTCCCGCGAGCTGAAGATCCACAACAAGATCCACGTGCTTTCGCAGTGCCACGATCTCACCGGCAACAGCCTGCTGACCAGTTTCTACGTGCAGCGCGACCTGGTGGGCTCGCCGTGGGCCGAGCTCAACTCCCGTGGCCGCCTGCTGTTCGTCGCCAGCCATCCTGAGCGTTTCGCCGACTCGGTGGTGACCGAGATCGTCGGCTACAGCGACGAGAACGGCGACTCGCCGTTCTGGGACGCCATCGGCCGCAACTTCTTCGACCTCAACTACGCCGAGGCCGAGCGCCTGTGCGGCCTCAAGAGCCGCACCTTCCTGGCCGAGCTGATGCCGCACTACCCGATCTACGTGCCGCTGCTGCCGGACTCCGCCCAGGAGGCGATGGGCCAGGTGCACCCGCGTGCGCAGATCACCTTCGACATCCTGATGCGCGAAGGCTTCGAGACCGATCATTACATCGACATTTTCGACGGCGGCCCGACCCTGCACGCCCGCGTCTCGGGGATCCGCTCGATCGCCCAGAGCCGCGTCGTGCCGGTGAAGATCGGCGAGCCGGTCAAGGGCGCAGGGCGCCAGTACCTGGTGGCCAACGCGCAGTTGCAGGATTACCGCGCCGTTCTGCTGGAGCTGGACTACGCGCCCGGCAAACCGGTGACCCTGGACCTGGAAGCGGCCGAAGCCCTGGGCGTCGGCGAGGGCGCCAGCGTGCGCCTGGTGGCGGTTTAACGCCTTAGCGAGTTTCACGGGTGGCGTTGGCGGCCCGTTTGAGGAGATAGCATGATCGTTCGTCCCGTACGCAGCAGCGATTTACCCGCTCTGATCGACCTGGCCCGCAGCACCGGCACCGGCCTGACCACCTTGCCGGCCAACGAAGAGCGCCTGACCCACCGGGTCGGCTGGGCCGAGAAGACCTTTCGCGGCGAAGCCGGCCGCGGCGATGCGGACTACCTGTTCGTGCTCGAAGACGACAACGGCCGCGTGGTGGGGATCTCCGCCATCGCCGGCGCCGTCGGCCTGCGTGAGCCGTGGTACAACTTCCGGGTCGGCCTGACCGTCAGCGCCTCCCAGGAGCTGAACATCTACCGCGAGATCCCGACCCTGTTCCTGGCCAACGACCTGACCGGCAACTCCGAGCTGTGCTCGCTGTTCCTGCACGCCGACTACCGCACCGGCCTCAACGGCCGCATGCTGTCCAAGGCGCGGATGCTGTTCATCGCCGAGTTTCCGCAGCTGTTCGGCAACAAGATCATCGCCGAGATGCGCGGCGTCTCCGACGAGGCGGGCCGTTCGCCGTTCTGGGAGAGCCTGGGCCGGCATTTCTTCAAGATGGAATTCAGCCAGGCCGATTACCTGACCGGCGTCGGCAACAAGGCGTTCATCGCCGAGCTGATGCCCAAGTTCCCGCTGTACACCTGCTTCCTGTCCGAAGACGCACGTGCCGTGATCGGCCAGGTGCACCCGGACACCGAGCCTGCGCTGGCGATGCTCAAGGGCGAAGGCTTCAGCTATCAGGGCTACGTCGACATCTTCGACGCCGGCCCCGCCATCGAGTGCGAAACCGGCAAGATCCGCGCGGTGCGCGACAGCCAGGCGCTGGTGTTGGCGGTGGGCACGCCGGGCGACGACGCCACGCCGTTCATCATCCATAACCGCAAGCGCGAGGACTGCCGGATCACTGCAGCCCCGGCGCGTCTGGCCGCCGGCACCCTGGTGGTCGATCCGCTGACCGCCAAACGCCTTCAACTCAATGCCGGCGATCAGGTGCGCGCCGTTCCGTTGTCCGCAGCCCGGGAGTCGAAACAATGAATTCGCTATACATCGCAGGTCAGTGGCTGGCCGGCCAGGGGGATGCGTTCGAGTCGCTGAACCCGGTGACCCAGCAAGTGCTGTGGTCAGGCCAGGGCGCAACCGCCGCCCAGGTCGATTCGGCGGTGCACGCCGCGCGCCAGGCATTTCCGGCCTGGGCCAAGCGTTCTCTGCAGGAGCGCATCGGCGTGCTCGAAGCATTCGCCGCCACTCTGAAGAGCCACAGCGACGAGCTGGCCCGCGCCATCGGCGAGGAAACCGGTAAGCCGCTCTGGGAAGCGGCGACCGAAGTCACCAGCATGGTCAACAAGATCGCGATCTCGGTGCAGAGCTACCGTGAACGCACCGGTGAGAAGAGCGGCCCGCTGGGCGACGCCACCGCCGTGCTGCGCCACAAGCCCCACGGTGTGGTGGCGGTGTTCGGTCCGTACAACTTCCCTGGCCACCTGCCGAACGGGCACATCGTGCCGGCGTTGCTGGCCGGCAACAGCGTGCTGTTCAAGCCGAGCGAGCTGACGCCGAAGGTCGCCGAGCTCACGGTCAAGTGCTGGATCGAGGCCGGTCTGCCGGCCGGTGTGCTGAACCTGCTGCAAGGCGCCCGCGAAACCGGCATCGCCCTGGCGGCCAATCCAGGCATCGACGGCCTGTTCTTCACCGGCTCCAGCCGCACCGGCAATCACCTGCACCAGCAGTTCGCCGGGCGCCCGGACAAGATCCTCGCCCTGGAGATGGGCGGCAACAACCCGTTGGTGGTGGATCAGGTCGCCGATCTCGACGCAGCGGTCTACACGATCATTCAGTCGGCGTTCATTTCCGCCGGCCAGCGCTGCACCTGCGCCCGCCGTCTGCTGGTGCCGCAAGGCGCCTGGGGCGACAGCCTGTTGGCGCGCCTGGTGGCGGTGACGTCGACCATCGAGGTCGGCGCGTTCGACCGCCAGCCGGCGCCGTTCATGGGCTCGGTGATTTCCCTGGGCGCGGCCAAGGCCCTGATGGATGCCCAGGCGCATCTTTTGGCCAACGGTGCGGTGCCGCTGCTGGAAATGACCCAACCGCAGGCGCAGTCGGCCTTGCTGACGCCAGGCATCCTGGATGTGACCGCTGTGGCCGGGCGTCCGGACGAAGAACTGTTCGGCCCGCTGCTGCAAGTGATCCGCTACGCCGATTTCGACGCGGCCATCGCCGAAGCCAACGACACCGCCTACGGTCTGGCTGCCGGCCTGCTGTCGGATTCCGAGGCGCGTTACCAGCAGTTCTGGCTGCAAAGCCGTGCCGGCATCGTCAACTGGAACAAGCAACTGACCGGCGCCGCCAGCAGCGCACCGTTCGGCGGCGTCGGCGCGTCGGGCAACCACCGCGCCAGCGCCTACTACGCGGCGGACTACTGCGCCTACCCGGTGGCCTCGCTCGAAACCCCGGACCTGGTGCTGCCGGCGGCCCTGACGCCGGGCGTGAAGATGGCGTGATGCCCATCGCCGGCAGGCCGGCTGGCTCCCACGGGATCGATGCAGGGCACATAGGTGCAAACACCTGCCGACCTGTGGGAGCGGGCTTGCCCGCGAAAGCCGCGCCGCAGTCTCAAAGAACCGTTACGCAAGCCTATAACAACAGATTCTCGTGGAGCCTCGCTGATGAAATCCTGTGAAGTCAATTTTGACGGTCTAGTGGGGCCGACCCACAACTACGGTGGCCTGTCCTACGGCAACGTCGCCTCCCAAAGCAACAGTCAGCAGTCCTCCAATCCGAAGGAAGCCGCGCTGCAGGGTCTGGCGAAAATGAAGGCGCTGATGGACATGGGCTTTGTCCAGGGCGTGCTGGCGCCGCAGGAGCGTCCGGACGTGGCTGCCTTGCGCCGTCTGGGCTTCGGCGGCACCGATGCCCAGGTGATCGAGCGCGCCGCCAAGGAAGCGATGCCGCTGCTGGTCGCCAGCTGCTCGGCGTCGAGCATGTGGGTGGCCAACGCCGCCACGGTCAGCCCGAGCGCCGACACCGCCGACGGCCGCGTGCATTTCACCGCCGCCAACCTCAACTGCAAGTACCACCGCAGCATCGAACACCCGACCACCAGCCGCGTGCTGGGGGCGATGTTCGCCGATCAGCAGCACTTCGCCCATCACGCCGCGTTGCCGGCGGTGGCGCAGTTCGGCGACGAAGGCGCGGCCAACCACACCCGTTTCTGCCGTGAGTACGGCGAGGCCGGCGTCGAGTTCTTCGTGTTCGGCCGCAGCGCGTTCGACACCCGTTATCCGGCGCCGCAGAAGTACCCGGCGCGCCAGACCCTCGAAGCGTCCCAGGCGGTCGCCCGCCTGCACGGCCTGCGTGACGACGGCGTGGTCTACGCCCAGCAGAACCCGGCGGTGATCGATCAGGGCGTGTTCCACAATGACGTGATCGCGGTGGGCAACGGCGAGGTGCTGTTCTATCACGAGGACGCGTTCCTGGAGACCGAACAGATGCTGGCCGAGCTGCAAACCAAGCTCGCCAAGGTCGGCGGCAAGTTCCAGTCGATCTGCGTGCCGCGTTCGGCGGTCACCGTGGATGACGCGGTGCGCTCCTACCTGTTCAACAGCCAGTTGCTGTCGCGCCCTGACGGCTCGATGCTGCTGATCGTGCCGGAAGAGTGCCGCGGCAACGAGCGCGTCTGGAACTACCTGCAAAGCCTGACCGGCTCCGGCGGCCCGGTTCGCGAGGTCAAGGTCTTCGACCTGAAGCAAAGCATGCAGAACGGCGGCGGCCCCGCTTGCCTGAGGCTGCGTGTCGCACTCAACGAAACCGAACTGGCGGCGGTCAATCCAGGGGTTATCATGACGGCACCGTTGTACGGTTCGTTGACCGCATGGGTTGAAAAGCACTACCGCGACCGCCTGACCGAAAACGATCTGGCGGATCCGCAATTGCTGCTTGAATGCCGGACGGCACTGGATGAACTGACGCAAATCCTTAAACTGGGCGCGGTTTATCCATTCCAGATCAATTGATGGCCGGTGCGCCGCCTTCGCGCGGCGCACGGCTTCATCTCCCAAGAGAGCGTAAACATGAGTGATTCCCTGCAGCTGATCCTTGAAGACACCGACGGCACGCAACTGCAAACCTCCTGCACCCGCGTCGCGGTCATGTGGCAAGGCAAGGAGCTGTGGATCCAGCAGGACGGCCGCGGCCAACTGCTGATCGGCGTCGACGTCGAAGAAGACGACGAAGAGTACGCCAACCTGCTGCTGCGCCCGTTGGCGACTAATCTGGTAAGTCTGCAACTGGAAATGGAACCGGCCGACCTCGGTGGCGAGGAACATGTGCACGGCCCGGATTGCAACCACGACCACTAAGGAAACCGCTCTATGCTCGCCCTCGGCAAACTGCTTGAACTGACCCTCGCCGGCCGCGAACCGGCGGAGAAGACTCAACTGACTGTCGAAGGCGTGCGCATGCGCTGGTTGAGCGAGGGCGCGCTGGAAGTGCGGCCGCCCGAAGCGCGCGACAATGGCCTGGACCTGCTGCTGTCTGCAGGGATCCACGGCAACGAGACCGCGCCGATCGAATTGCTCGACCGCCTGTTGCATGACATCGCCCGCGGCGACCTGAAGCCGCGCGCACGCATTCTGTTCCTGTTCGGCAACCCGGAAGCGATCCGCAAGGGCGAGCGCTTCATCGAGCAGGACGTCAACCGGCTGTTCAACGGCCGTCACGAACAAAGCAGCGGCTGCGAAGCCTTGCGTGCCTGTGAGCTGGAGCGCCTTGCGGCGAGTTTCTTCAACCTGCCGGACCGTCAGCGCCTGCACTACGACCTGCACACCGCGATCCGCGGTTCGAAGATCGAGCAGTTTGCCCTGTACCCGTGGAAGGAAGGGCGCCAGCATTCCCGGCGCGAGTTGGCCCGTCTGCGGGCGGCGGGCATGGAAGCGGTGCTGCTGCAGAACAAGCCGTCGATCGTGTTCAGCTCGTACACCTACGACAAGCTCGGCGCCGAGTCCTTCACCCTCGAGCTGGGCAAGGCCCGGCCGTTCGGGCAGAACGCCGGGGTCAACGTGTCGCTGCTGGAAAACCGCCTGAAGCAGATCATCGAAGGCAACGAGCCCGAACAGGCGCAAGAAGGCCTGGACGGCCTGCAGCTGTTCAGCGTGGCCCGGGAAATCATCAAGCACAGCGACGCCTTCCGCCTGAACCTGCCGGCGGACATCGAGAACTTTTCGGAATTGGACATGGGGTATGTGCTGGCCGAAGACCTGGCCAATACCCGCTGGATCATCGAAGAGCAGGGCGCGCGGATCATCTTCCCCAACCCCAAGGTCAAGAACGGCCTGCGCGCCGGCATCCTGATCGTGCCGACCACGGACGATCAACTGGCCTGATCACGCCGCACGAACCCTGCAGGCTTCCTTCACTGAATCCGGAAGCACCGCAGATCCTGTGGGAGCGGGCTTGCCAGCGAATCGGCCGGCCCATCCGACATCGATGGTGACTGACCCGCCGCCCTCGCGAGCAGGCGGGCTCCCACAGGTTTCGGCGCTTAGACCGCTACGGCACGCGGCTCGCTGCGGCGCAGCGCACGGATCTTCAGCAGCGTGTCGGCGCAGGTTCTCGCCGCTTCCTGACCCTTGTGCACGAAATGCTCGAAGAAGAACTTCTGGTGCTCTTCGCCGGCATGGAAGTGGTGCGGGGTCAGGGACACCGAGAACACCGGCACTTCGGTTTCCAGCTGCACCTGCATCAGGCCGCTGACGACCGACTGGGCGACGAACTCGTGACGGTAGATCCCGCCGTCCACCACCAGGGCGGCCGCGACGATACCGGCATAACGACCGGTCTTGGCCAGCAGCTTGGCGTGCAGAGGCATTTCGAACGCGCCGCCGACCTCGAAGAAATCGATGTCCGATTCCTGGTAGCCCTGGGCGATCATTTCGGCGACGAAACCTTTACGGCTCTGGTCGACGATTTCCTTGTGCCAGCAGGCCTGGATGAACGCGACGCGCTCGCCCTGGGTGTGTTTGGCTTTGCTGTCGATTGCGGTGGGTTGCATGTTCTGACTCCTGTTTGTGTGAAAAACAGGGCGATATGAATCGAAAGGGATCAAGGGTACGCGCGCGCAAGCACGCAGACGGCCCTTTGGCGTCAATCCCGTTCTCTCTTCATCCGGACTGTGACCGTCGGCCCCGGAATCACACCGGGTCTGCTGACCTTGCCGTCGGACACGATCTGAACCGTGCCTGCCGCCAAGCGCTCGCGGGCTATGCGCGTTGCGCGCAATTACCGCCGGTGGGGAATTGCACCCCGCCCTGAGAACGTTGTGCCGCCCTTTGTCCGGCGGCGCAGCGTTTTTAACACAGTTCCTTTGGCGATGCATTGCGCCTTTGTGATGATTGCCATCGAATTTTTCGCTTCACGCGGCGACTTTTCCTTGCCCAAGGGTTGATTAATCCGCGCCATGCCCGCAGTAATTCCAAAACGAAAAGGGATTTCCCCTGCTGACTTGAGGCCAGGTTCATGAGCGTTATCGATCTTCGCAGCGACACCGTCACCCAACCGTCTCCCGCAATGCTTGAAGCGATGGCCCGCGCGGCCACCGGTGACGATGTGTATGGCGAGGATCCGACGGTCAACCGTCTGGAAGCCGAATTGGCAGAACGGCTGGGGTTTGCCGCCGCGCTGTTCGTGCCGACCGGCACCATGAGCAACCTGCTGGGCTTGATGGCCCATTGCGGGCGGGGCGACGAATACATCGTCGGCCAGCAGGCGCACACCTACAAGTACGAAGGCGGCGGTGCGGCGGTGCTCGGCTCGATCCAGCCGCAGCCGCTGGAGGTGCAGGCCGACGGTTCGCTGGATCTGGACCAGGTGGCCGCCGCGATCAAGCCCGATGACTTCCATTTCGCCCGCACGCGTCTGCTGGCCCTGGAAAACACCATGCAAGGCAAGGTGCTGCCGCTGGAATACCTGGCCCGGGCCCGAAGCTTCACCCAGGAGCACGGCCTGGCCCTGCACCTGGACGGCGCGCGCCTGTACAACGCGGCGGTCAAGCTGGGCGTCGATGCCCGGCAGATCACCCGGCATTTCGATTCGGTCTCGGTGTGCCTGTCCAAGGGCCTCGGCGCTCCGGTCGGCTCGGTGCTGTGCGGCTCGGCCGAGCTGATCGGCAAGGCCCGCCGGTTGCGCAAGATGGTCGGCGGCGGCATGCGCCAGGCCGGTCTGCTGGCGGCGGCGGGGCTGTACGCGCTGGAGCATAACGTCGAGCGCCTGGCGGACGACCACGCCAACGCCGAGTTGCTGGCCGAAGGGCTGCGCAATGCAGGGTTCAGCGTCGAGCCGGTGCAGACCAACATGGTCTACGTGCAGATGGGCGACCGTGCCCACGCCCTGAAGGCGTTTGCGGCGGAGCGCGGGATCCGGCTGAGCGCCGCCGCCCGGCTGCGGATGGTCACGCACATGGACGTCAATCGCTCGCAAATCGGGCAGGTGGTCGAGGCATTCGTCGCGTTTTCGCGCAAGTGACAGCGTTGGCGGCCCAATTGACTGCTTCTATCGTATAAACACGCTGTACCCCGCGCGCAGGGCCGATATAATGCGGCCCTTTGCCGTTGCTTCGTCTGTCGACGTTTTGCACAGGCCTTTGGCCGCAGCCTCCGTGGAAGAACCTAATGAAAAGCGCAGAAATCCGTGAAGCCTTCCTTCGCTTCTTCGAAGAGCAAGGCCACACCCGTGTAGCCTCCAGCTCTTTGATTCCGGGCAATGACCCAACCCTGCTGTTCACCAACGCAGGCATGAACCAGTTCAAGGACTGCTTCCTGGGCCAGGAAAAGCGCGCGTACACCCGCGCCGTCAGCAGCCAGAAATGCGTGCGCGCCGGCGGCAAGCACAACGACCTGGAAAACGTCGGTTACACCGCCCGTCACCACACCTTCTTCGAAATGCTGGGCAACTTCAGCTTCGGCGACTACTTCAAGCGCGACGCCATCACCTTCGCCTGGACGTTCCTGACGTCCGACAAGTGGCTGAACCTGCCGAAGGAAAAGCTGTGGGTGACCGTCTACGCCACCGACGACGAAGCCTACGATATCTGGACCAAGGAAGTCGGCGTGCCGGCCGAGCGCATGGTGCGCATCGGCGACAACAAGGGCGCGCCGTACGCCTCCGACAACTTCTGGACCATGGGCGACACCGGCCCGTGCGGTCCGTGCACCGAGATCTTCTACGACCACGGCGCCGACATCTGGGGCGGCCCGCCGGGCTCGCCGGAAGAGGACGGTGACCGCTACATCGAGATCTGGAACAACGTGTTCATGCAGTTCAACCGCACCGCCGACGGCGTGCTGCATCCGCTGCCGGCACCGTCGGTGGACACCGGCATGGGCCTTGAGCGGATCAGCGCCGTGCTGCAGCACGTGCACTCGAACTACGAGATCGACCTGTTCCAGAGCCTGCTGACCGCTTCGGCCAAGGCCATCGGCTGCACCAACGACGGCCAGGCTTCGCTGAAAGTGGTGGCCGACCACATCCGTTCCTGCGGCTTCCTGGTCGCCGACGGCGTGCTGCCTTCCAACGAAGGCCGCGGCTACGTGCTGCGCCGGATCATCCGTCGCGCCTGCCGCCACGGCAACAAGCTGGGCGCCAAGGGCAGCTTTTTCTACCAGATCGTCGCCGCGCTGGTGGCCGAGATGGGCGAAGCCTTCCCTGAACTCAAGTCCCAGCAGGCGCACATCGAGCGCGTGCTCAAGGCCGAGGAAGAGCAGTTCGCCAAGACCCTGGAGCAGGGCCTGAAGATCCTCGAGCAGGACCTGTCCGAGCTCAAGGGCGAAGTCGTGCCGGGCGACGTGGTGTTCAAGCTCTACGACACCTACGGGTTCCCGATGGACCTGACCGCGGACATCGCCCGCGAGCGCAGCCTGACCATCGACGAAGCCGGCTTCGAGCGCGAAATGGAAGCCCAGCGTGAGCGCGCCCGTTCCGCCAGCTCGTTCGGCCTGGACTACAACAGCCTGGTCAAGGTCGACGTCGACACCGAATTCACCGGCTACCACGCCACCAGCGGTTCGGCGAAAGTCGTCGCGCTCTATAAAGACGGCCAGTCCGTGGACGTCTTGAGTGAAGGGCAGGAAGGCGTGATCGTGCTGAACCAGACCCCGTTCTATGCGGAGTCCGGCGGCCAGGTCGGCGACTGCGGCTACATTCAGGCCGGCAACAGCCGTTTCGACGTGCGCGACACCACCAAGACCGGCGGCGCGTTCCTGCACCACGGCGTGCTGGCCTCGGGCAGCCTGATCGTCGGCGCACCGGTGGAGACCCACGTCGAAGCCGACGTGCGCCACGCCACCTCGCTGAACCACTCGGCCACCCACCTGCTGCACGCGGCATTGCGCAAGGTGCTGGGCGACCACGTCCAGCAGAAGGGCTCGCTGGTGGACAGTCAGCGCCTGCGTTTCGACTTCAGCCACTTCGAGGCGATCAAGCCTGAACAGCTCAAGGCGCTGGAAGACATCGTCAACGCCGAGATCCGCAAGAACTCGGCGGTCGAGACCGAAGAGACCGACATCGACACCGCCAAGAAGAAAGGCGCAATGGCGCTGTTCGGCGAGAAGTACGGCGACAGCGTGCGCGTGCTGAGCATGGGCGGCGACTTCTCCGTTGAGCTGTGCGGCGGCATCCATGCCAACCGCACCGGCGACATCGGCCTGCTGAAGATCATCAGCGAAGGCGGTGTGGCCTCCGGCGTGCGCCGCATCGAAGCGGTGACCGGCGCTGCGGCGCTGGCCTACCTGAACGCGGCCGAAGAGCAACTCAAGGAAGCGGCCAGCCTGGTCAAGGGCAGCCGCGACAACCTGATCGACAAGCTGTCGGCTGTGCTGGAGCGCAACCGCCTGCTGGAGAAGCAGCTCGAGCAGCTGCAGGCCAAGGCCGCCAGCGCCGCCGGCGACGATCTGTCGGCCCAGGCTGCGGACGTCAAGGGCGTGAAGGTGCTGGCTGCGCGTCTGGACGGTCAGGACGGCAAGGCGCTGCTGGCGCTGGTCGATCAGCTGAAGAACAAACTCGGCCGCGCAGTGATCCTGCTCGGCAGTGTCCATGAGGAAAAGGTCGTACTGGTCGCTGGCGTGACCAAGGACCTGACTGGCCAACTCAAAGCCGGTGATTTGATGAAACAGGCTGCTGCGGCAGTGGGCGGGAAGGGCGGCGGTCGCCCGGACATGGCGCAGGGCGGCGGTACAGACGCCGGCGCACTGGACAGCGCATTGGCGCTGACCGTTCCGTTCGTCGAGCAGGGTTTATAAGACGCGCCGCCGGGCCCGCAGTCTAGTGGCGGGCCCGATGGCCGTTCGAGTGATTATTGGGCGCCCTTCATGGGCAGAGGCGGCTTTGAAATGGCTTTGATCGTACAGAAATTTGGAGGCACCTCGGTCGGCAGCGTCGAGAGAATCGAGCAGGTCGCCGACAAGGTTAAGAAATTCCGCGATGCCGGCGATGACCTGGTGGTTGTGCTGTCTGCAATGAGCGGCGAAACCAACCGTCTGATCGATCTGGCCAAGCAAATCAGTGGCGACGACCAGCCGGTTCCCCGTGAACTGGACGTGATCGTCTCCACCGGTGAGCAGGTCACGATCGCCCTGTTGGCCATGGCGCTGATCAAGCGCGGTGTGCCGG
Source organism: Pseudomonas sp. B7(2017) (assembly GCF_002112745.1). Lineage (NCBI taxonomy): Bacteria > Pseudomonadati > Pseudomonadota > Gammaproteobacteria > Pseudomonadales > Pseudomonadaceae > Pseudomonas > Pseudomonas sp. B7(2017). Next base: position 431,774 of record NZ_NEIP01000002.1, read on the forward strand.
CGGTGTCGTACACCGGCAACCAGGTGCGGATCCTGACGGACAGCGCGCACAACAAGGCGCGCATCCTGCAGATCGACGACCAGAAGATCCGCGGCGACCTGAAGGCCGGCCGCGTCGTCGTCGTCGCCGGTTTCCAGGGCGTCGACGAACACGGCAACATCACCACCCTGGGCCGTGGCGGTTCCGACACCACCGGCGTGGCGCTGGCCGCCGCGCTCAAGGCTGACGAATGCCAGATCTACACTGACGTCGACGGTGTCTACACCACTGACCCGCGTGTGGTGTCCGTGGCTCAGCGCCTGGACAAGATCACCTTCGAGGAGATGCTGGAAATGGCCAGCCTCGGCTCCAAGGTGCTGCAGATCCGTGCGGTGGAGTTCGCCGGCAAGTACAACGTCCCGCTGCGCGTACTGCACAGCTTCAAGGAGGGTCCGGGCACCCTCATTACCATTGATGAAGAGGAAACCATGGAACAGCCGATCATTTCCGGCATCGCCTTCAACCGCGATGAAGCCAAGCTGACCATCCGTGGCGTGCCAGACACCCCGGGCGTGGCGTTCAAGATTCTCGGCCCGATCAGTGCCGCGAACATCGAAGTCGACATGATCGTGCAGAACGTCGCGCACGATAACACCACCGACTTCACCTTCACCGTGCACCGCAACGACTACCAGTCCGCGCAGACTGTGCTGGAAAACACCGCCCGCGAGATCGGTGCCCGTGAGGTCGTCGGCGACACCAAGATCGCCAAGGTCTCGATCGTCGGCGTCGGCATGCGTTCCCACGCAGGCGTTGCCAGCCGCATGTTCGAATCCCTGGCCAAGGAAAGCATCAACATCCAGATGATCTCGACCTCGGAAATCAAGGTGTCCGTGGTGATCGAAGAGAAGTACCTGGAACTGGCCGTGCGCGCCCTGCACACGGCTTTCGAACTGGACGCTCCAGCCCGCCAGGGCGAGTGACGCGTCACCTGAAGGGCGCGGTCTGACCGCGCCCTTTATTTTTTGAATGGCGCAGACGGGAAACTGTTCTTTTGCTTGCGCTGGTCAATACTCAGGCATGTAGGGCTACGATCGCTCCGGTTGTAGGTCGGGTGCCTTTTTTTTGCAGACTGTTGTCCCTGAACTGAAATGCGTGAGGAGAAAGGTATGCTGATTCTGACTCGTCGGTGCGCAGAAAGCCTGATTATCGGTGATGGCGAAATCACCGTGACCGTGCTCGGCGTCAAAGGAAATCAAGTGCGCATCGGCGTCAACGCCCCCAAAGAGGTGGCCGTGCACCGTGAGGAAATTTACCTGCGTATCAAGAAAGAGAAGGACGAAGAACCAACCCATTAATTTTTATCGATTTTTATGTTTGCAAACGGGGAAGAAGCTGGTTAATATACGCCCCGTGTTGCGGAGAGCTGGCCGAGTGGCCGAAGGCGCTCCCCTGCTAAGGGAGTACACCTCACAAGGGTGTCGGGGGTTCGAATCCCCCGTTCTCCGCCATTATTTTCGTAGTTCGTTGTAATCTGGCTTTTTCGGTAAGTTGTTGAAATTACTAGAAAAAGTGCTTTACAAAAAGATTCAACGGTCTATAATGCGCGGCAACAAATGCACTCGTAGCTCAGCTGGATAGAGTACCCGGCTACGAACCGGGCGGTCACAGGTTCGAATCCTGTCGAGTGCACCATTTAAGAGTTGTTTATAGCGATATAGGCGACTCGGCTTCAACCAGTTGTGGTCTGGTCTAAAAACACAAAATGCACTCGTAGCTCAGCTGGATAGAGTACTCGGCTACGAACCGAGCGGTCACAGGTTCGAATCCTGTCGAGTGCACCATACACCAAAAAGCCCGCGTTTAACGCGGGCTTTTTGCTGTCCGGGATTTGGCTTTTCCCGTCACGCATCCTTTCTCGTCAAAATCCACCTGCGCACTGCGGCCCCGTTTGAGGTCGTAGCGATAGGTCATGGATGAGTTGCGCTGGGTGATCTTGTCCGGTTTGCCCAGGGCGCTCTCGACATCCAGCGGGTTCATGCCGGTGATGACTCTACGGTTGATGATCGCTTCACGCCTCTGCCTGGCGTCGATCAGGTTGCCGCAGGGGTCTTGTGCGCGGCCGATGATGGCCGGCTCGCGCCTTTTGCCTGGGTGGCCGGCGGTTTCTTCATGACGGGCTTCCGGCAGCAGGGGTACGACCGACCCCGGTGCGTAGGGGCTTACTTCGTGTCGTGAAAGGCGTTCGCCATTTGTGCAGCTCAAGGTGGTGAAGGTGATGCGCCCGTCTTCGGCCTCGCAGCGATGGACGGTGGTCGCCCCGGCGGCGGGCGGCAGGCAGAGCAGGGTGGTCAAAACGATCGGGGTTGGTTTCAAGGGCATCGGGCGTCCTCCGTGACGGGCAATGTCCAAGGGTAGCCGCTGCTTTTTCCGTTGCCGGTGTGTTTTCTTTTCAGGATGAGTCGTCGCAGTTCCATGGATCAGGGCGGCGCTGAGCTTTGTCTCGCAAGCGCTTGTTTCAGCCATGATTTTTTAACGTTTTAAACCGTCAAGCGGTGTATCATTGCGCCCGTCAGCCCCGCCGGGGCTTATGGAAAACCTCCATGGACTTACCCAGTAGTTGTTCAGTAGCCCGTTTCACCAATCAAGAATTGACTGATTGATCCTTCCGGCGTGCCCCGCTGCTGGGAGTGGAGTTCGCCTATGTCTGAAGTTGAAGTAAAGAAAACACAGGAAAGCCTGCAGGATCGCCTGGCTCAGGTCGTTGAGCTGCTGCAGCGCCAGAAGGTCGTCGAAGACCTGACCCATCGCCAGGAAGGCGCTCATCACGACCGGGTCGAGAACCTGGTTCACCGGCAAAACCTGGTCGAGCTGCAGCGCAAGCTCGATGACCTGCACTCCGCCGACGTCGCCTACATCCTCGAAGCCTTGCCGCTGGACGACCGTCTGACGCTCTGGCAACTGGTCAAGGCTGACCGCGACGGCGACATCCTTCTTGAAGTGTCCGATTCCGTCCGTGAGTCGCTGATCGCCGACATGGACGATCACGAGCTCCTGGCCGCCGCCAAGGAGCTGGACGCCGACGAGCTCGCCGACCTGGCCTCTGAGTTGCCGCGGGACGTCGTCCACGAGCTGATGGAGTCCCTCGACAACCAGCAGCGCGAGCGTGTGCGTTCGGCCCTGTCCTATGACGAGGAGCAGGTCGGTGCGCTGATGGACTTCGAGATGGTGACCATCCGTGAGGATGTCAGCCTGGAAGTGGTGCTGCGTTACCTGCGTCGTCTCAAGGAGCTGCCGGGCCATACCGACAAGCTGTTCGTGGTCGACTACGACGGCGTGCTCAAGGGCGTGCTGCCTATCAAGCGTCTGCTGGTCAACGATCCTGAGAAGCAGGTTGCCGAAGTCATGGCCAGCGATCCGGTGAGTTTCCACCCGGACGAGGACGCCTACGACGCAGCACAGGCGTTCGAACGGTACGACCTGGTCTCTGCCCCGGTGGTGGACAAGAACGACAAGCTGATCGGCCGTCTGACCATCGACGAAATGGTGGACCTGATCCGTGAGGAAAGCGAAAGCGAAGTCCTCAACATGGCGGGTCTGCGCGAAGAGGAAGACATCTTCGCTTCGGTCTGGAAGTCCTTGCGCAACCGCTGGGCTTGGCTGGCGATCAACCTGATCACGGCGTTCGTCGCCTCGCGGGTGATCGGCCTGTTCGAAGGCTCGATCGAGAAGTTGGTGGCGCTCGCGGCGCTGATGCCGATCGTGGCGGGCATCGGCGGCAACTCAGGCAACCAGACCATCACCATGATCGTCCGGGCCATGGCGCTCGATCAGGTCAGCACCGGCAACACCTCGCGCCTGATGCGCAAGGAGCTGGCGGTCGCCCTGATCAACGGTTTGATCTGGGGCGGCGTGATCGGTGTGGTCGCTTACCTGCTGTACCACAGCTGGTCGCTCGGAGTGGTGATGACGGCGGCCATGACCCTGAACCTGCTGCTGGCGGCGTTGATGGGGGTGCTGATCCCGATGACGCTGGCGAAGATGGGGCGTGACCCGGCCATGGGCTCCAGCGTGATGATCACCGCGATGACCGACAGCGGCGGTTTCTTCATCTTCCTGGGGTTGGCGACGATCTTCCTGCTCTGACCGCACCTGAAAAGCCCGCCCATCGGCGGGCTTTTTGTTGCCTGCAAAAAAGCGCTTGGCCGAATGCCGGGCAAAAAAAAGCCAGCATGCAGGCTGGCTTGAGATGTTCTGTGCGGCTCAGGACGCGTCGGCGGCCATTTCGGCGTCGTGGGCGATCAGCGACACCAGGGCGTTCTGCTGGCGGTGGGAGAGCTGACGGAAGCGTTGCAGCAGTTCGCGTTCGTGCAGCGACAGCTCGGGGCTGTCCAGGCGCATGCTCAACTCTTCGCCCAGTGCGCCTTCCTGAATGAGGCTCTGCTCAAGACGGGCAATGATCTCTGAGTTCATGCTGCGGTGATGATTGCGAGCCACCTCGGCGATGCGTTCACGCATTCCGTCTGGCAGGCGTACGACGAACTTGTCAGCCGTGCGGCTGGAATAAATTGCCTGTTTCAATGGGCGCATATAGTTAACCGGTTAGTTCAGGGGAGCGGTTCTCGGAATTGGCCGCAGGATGAGTGGTAGGACAAGCACCCTCGCCAAATGGTTCAACCTGAATTGTTAAGAGGCCCGCATCATGCCTCAAAATTGCCAGATCCTTGGCGTCAATTCTGTGACAAATATTGATCTGGGTAAAGGCGTAATGCCAGCACCAATTATCAGAAATGCGGACTGGTTTGAAAAGATCGCCCAGTGCGCATCGCCGACCGCATCCCGATGCACGAGAACGGGTGCCCGACGGCGCCAGAACGTGCATGCTATGTGGCTTCGATCCTTCTTCCCTACCTTTTAAAGGATAGTGGCAAATGGCCGATTTTCTAGGGCGCAACCGTTGCCGGAGGGCATTTTCAGGATGGACGGCAGGCTGATTTACCTGATGGGGCCGTCCGGTTCGGGCAAGGACAGCCTGATCGACGCTGCGCGCGAACCGCTCAGGGCGCTCGGCTGCGAAGTGGTGCGGCGGGTGATCACCCGGTCGGCGGAGTCGGTGGGCGAAGAGGCGGTCGGCGTGACGCCGCAGGAGTTCGAGCGACGCCGCAGCGCCGGCGATTTCGCGCTGTCATGGCAGGCCAACGGCCTTAGCTACGGCATTCCGGTGCAGATCGATCAATGGCTGCAGTCCGGGCGGCATGTGCTGGTCAACGGCTCGCGCGGACACTTGGCCGAGGCGTTCGAGCGCTATCCGACGCTGTTGCCGGTGCTGTTGACGGTGCGGGATGACGTGCTGCGCGAGCGCTTGCTCAGGCGGGGGCGGGAAACCCTGGCGCAGATCGATGCGCGGCTGGCGCGCAATGCGTTGTTCGTGGCGGGCGATGCGGTCGGCGAGGCGCCGATCCATCGGCTCGACAATTCGGGGGCTTTGGCGGACACCGTCGCCCGCTTGCTGGCGTGGGTGAAGCTCAGCGCAGCACCGGGTCGAACTTGATCTTGCGGCCGGCCACCAGCGCCAGCACGAACAGGACGGCGAATGCGCCGCAGCCGATCAACGGCAGGGAAATCTCCGTCTCTTCGAAGAGCGAAAGGTGAGCGATGCCGCTGAGCAGGGCGAGGATCAACAATCCCAAGGCCGATCTGGACATGCAGTCCTCCTGAAAAAAGTTAGAACGCCAGGCGCTCGGTCGATTGCGCCGGCAATGCGTGCCCTGGCTCGTTGACCTCCTGCGGCGCGAAGACTTGGCGGTCGCTCAGCACCGCCCATTGCGGCGCTTTCTGCACCATCAGGTAGTGCGGCAGGCGTTGGGCCACCGAGGCGTCTTCCCGTGGCGCAAAATGAAACCCCACCAGAACCGCGAGGGCGATCGCATTGGCGAGCAAGAGAGCGCTGTTCATGGGCTGATCTCCGTTTGTTCTTTGGGAACAAGCGAAGCAGCCGGCGTGCCAATAGTCTAACCGCTGTGAAGTCCTTTAAAAACAAGCATTTGAAAGGGTCTTTCGCAGGGGTTGACGTGCATTTCGCAAGGGTGGCCTTTTAATGGGATGCAAAATGCACGACGAAAGCTCCCGCGACATTGCAGGGTGCCTGCCTACGCTCAAAAAGCCCTACGGATGACATGACAAACAGGGGCATGGCCGTTAACATGCACGCCGTCCGTCACAACGGCAACCGCGTGTCCCAGTAGCTCAATTGGATAGAGCATCCCCCTCCTAAGGGGAAGGTTGGCAGTTCGAACCTGCCCTGGGACACCATCCTTTCGAAAGCCCCGTGCAGAGCGATCTGGCGGGGCTTTTTCATGGTGTTCCGCCGGCCCTCAAAAGAGCCCGATCCCTTCTTCAGCCTTGCCGATCGTGGCGCTGACCTCGGTAGCTCGGCGCCGGCCGTTGACCGAATAACTCCGCTCCTGACCCTCAACCCCGGGTTTGCGCAGTGTGAGCAATGCGGGCAATCCATCCTTTTCGCTGTAGCTGCCGAACCAGTTGTTCAGCCTGGCGATGAAGCACTCGTTGCCGATGGTCACCGCCATGTCCGTGACCGATTCGATGGCGTAGTAGCCCGCACCGTAGCTGTAGTAGTCATCGTCGCCTTGCCCGGAGGCCGGAATGGGGCAGAGGGGGGCCGTGCCCTGCTTGAGCTGTTGGGGGTTGCCGGCGTTCGATTCGGTCAAGGCTTCGGTGAGCGCCGTTTGCAGGCCCGGCTCCAGCGTGTAGCTGGCGTTGTTGTCTTCGGCGTACTGGGTGGCGGGTACGGTCAGTCGGTACTCGTAACGGACCGTCACGGTGGGGATCTGGCTGTTGATTTTCAGCGGGTTGAGCAGATAGAGCCGGTCGGTGCCGTAGGAGCCGTTGAAGTAGGTGAGGTACATCCTTCCGTGAGATTCGATCCAGCCAACCGATTGGTTGGCGCCGCGATCACTGGTCGATAACGAGTAGCGGTCATTGATCGCTTCAGGATCGTAAGGGGCCTTTCGTCGTGTGAACCGCGCTCCGTCGCGATGGAACGTTTCATAGATGTTGACCAGGCCGGTTCCGCCGGAATAGGTGGAGACGAACAGATCCCGTTGGCCATCGCCGTCCAGGTCGATCAAGGTGTAAGTGGCCCGGCCTTGCTCCGCATCCGCATCAAGGCCGGAGGCGTTCAGGGCTTTCCATTCATCCGGCGAGACCCCTTCGGGCCGGGCCTTGGGGAAGGTCGTTTGATCGTAGGCGCCGTCCTCGCTCGGATCGCCGGAGAACGAGCTTTCGCCTCTTTTGCTCGCGAGCGTGCCCAGTGCCCGTTCCAGCGCAAACTCCGAGTTGTCCTCGATCTTCTTGAGAGCGCGTTGGCGCAGATCCTCCATGACCTCCCGGTCGATGTCGTCGGGCTTGTAGGCGATAGCCTCGAACCACTGCGCGTTCAATGTCTGCAAGCGATCCTGGTACTGCTGGTGCAGGCAAGCGATGTTGTCGGCGCACCCGTCACGGGTCTTCAGCCATTGGCGCTGGCTCGACTTCAGTTCGGCCTGCGCCTGCGGGGCGGCTTTGATCAGTTTGCGGTAGGTCGAGCCCATCTCCGCATCCAGTCCATACAGCGGCTTGTCCGCGCAAATGGCGTGTTCCACGACACTTTGCGCCTTCTCGCAATCCATGCCGCTCGCCCAAGCGGCCTGGGCGAACAACAACGCACACGCCGATACAACACAGCTTCCTTTGATGAACACGATCAATCCCTTGCGGTTGGATGAAAAGAACAGCCGCGAAGGGTAATCCCGCCGCAAGGAATCTTGAAGCCCGGCTTCAAGAGAACCGTTGATCCGGCCGATAACCCTTGGGGTGACGGCGGAATCGCGCGAAATCGCTTGATAGCATTTGGCCTGCCGTTATCATCTGCGCGCCTGCGCAAAGCCTCGATCCGTCCTCTTCAATTGCCTGGAAATCCTCGATGTCGTCGTATCACCAAAAGAGTTTTCTGATCGTCGATGATTTTTCGGATTACCGCAGTTCCGTGCGTTCTATGCTGCGCGAGCTCGGGGTCAAGGACGTGGACACCGCCGACAGCGGCGAGCAGGCGCTGAAGATGTGTTCGCAGAAGTCCTACGATTTCATCCTCCAGGACTTCCACCTGGGGGACGGCAAGAAGAACGGTCAGCAGGTGCTGGAAGACCTGATGATGGAAAAGCTGATCAGCCACGAGGCGGTGTTCGTGATGGTCACCGCCGAGACCAGTCAGGCGATGGTGCTCAGTGCCCTGGAACACGAGCCCGATGCCTACCTGACCAAGCCGTTCAACCGCATCGGCCTGGCCCAGCGCCTGGAGCGCCTGGAGCAGCGCAAGACCCTGCTCAAGCCGATTCTGCAGGCCCTGGACCGCGGCAAGCCGGTCGAGGTGCTCAACGCCTGCATCGCCCTGTGCAAGCAGGACATCCGCTATTCGCCGCTGTGCCTGCGCTACCGCGCTGATGCCCTGCGCGACATGAACCAGAACGAAGCGCTGGAACGCCTGTACGACAGCATCCTGGCCGACCGTCCGTTGCCGTGGGCGTTCGCCGGGCTGGGCCAGTTGCTGTTCAAGCGCGGCCAGATCGCCCAGGCCAAGGGCGTCTATGAAAAGGCCCTGAAAATGTTCCCGATGATGCCGGCGCTGTACGACGGCATGGCCGAGGTGCTGGTGGCCGAGGGCGACAGCAAGGGCGCGCAGAAAGTGCTCGAAGAAGCGATCCGCCTGTCGCCGCTGGCGGTGCGCCGGCAGGCGCTGCTGGGCAAGCTGGCGATGGCCAACGAAGATTTCGACACCGCCTCCCGCGCCTACCGCCAGGCCGTGCACCAGGGCGCGCAGTCGCGCTTCAAGGATCCGGAAAGCAATCTCGGCCTGGCCCATGCGCTGATCAGCAAGGGCAGCGAGAAGGGGCTGGACACCCGCACCCGGCTGGAGATCAACACCACCCTCAGCCTGGTGGCCAAGGAAAACCCGTCCGATCCGGGCCTGCAGATCCGTGCGCGCCTGATGAAGGCCACCAGCCTGTTGCTCAACGATGCCGAAACCGCCGAGAAGCTCACCGAGCAGGCGTTGCTGCGCCTGGACGGCATGGAGCAGTTCATGAGCCCGGAAGCGGCGCTGCTGGTGGCCAAGCAGTTGCAGATGCTCGGCCAGACCGAGGCGGGCACCTCGGTGCTCAAGAGCTGCGCGGAAATCTACGGCGACGATCCGACGGTGATGAAAGACATCGCCAAGCTGACCGACGACCCGGCTATCCTCAGTTCCAGCAACGCCGCCGCCGAACTCAACCGTCAGGGCGTGCGGGTGTACAAGACCGGCAACCTGGCCGAAGCCCGCGAGGTGTTCCGCCGGGCGCTGAAGATGCAACCGAAGAACATCAGCATCGCGCTGAACATGGCGCAGTCGCTGCTGCACGGCACCGACACCAAAGTGCCGTCGGCGGAGCTGGAAGAATGTCGGGCCTGCCTGAAAACGGTTGGCCTGATGCCCGACACCGACGCGCGTTACCCGCGCTACCAGAAGCTGAAAAGCAAGGCGTTTGGCGAATGAACCGAGACGAGCAGGCACTGGATTTCTCCACGGTGATCGCATCCACCGTGCACGACATGAAGAATTCTCTGGCGATGCTGACCCAGGCCCACAGCCAATGGCTGGCGCGGCTGCCCGAGGCGCAGCGCCAGGGGCCGGAGCAGGGGGTGATCGACTTCGAGTTCGCGCACCTCAACGGCATGCTGGTGCAGCTGCTGGCGCTGTACAAGCTGGGCGTCAACCAGATGCCCCTGCAGCCGGCCTACCACGAGCTGGACGACTTCATCGAAGCGCAACTGGCCGCGCACCAGGAGGTGTTCGCCAGTCGCGGGATCGTGGTCACGTACGAGGTCGATCCCCTCAGCCCGCTGGGCTTCTTCGACCGCGAACTGGTCGCCTCGGTGCTGGGCAACATCATCAACAACGCAATCCGTTATGCCCGAGAGTCGCTGCTGATCACCGTCAGCGACGAAGCCGGGCAATTGGTGCTGAGCGTCAACGACGACGGCGAAGGCTACCCGGCCGAGATGCTTGAGCGCCAGGCCGACTATGTGCAGGGCATCAACCACAGCAGCGGCAGCACCGGGCTGGGGCTGTACTTCGCCGGGCGCATCGCCGCGCTGCATCAGCGCAACGGTGTCGAGGGGCGTACCGAGATCCGCAACGGCGGCCCGTTGGGCGGCGGGGTGTTCAGTCTCTATTTGCCGTGAAGCCCCGGCTTTTCAGGTGTTCTGCGGGTTGTTCGGCTTTTTGTTGGCGACTGCTTGATATTCCGAACAGCCGAAGCCTATTTTGTACGGGTCGCCGTTCGCGGCTCGCACAATAACAAGGATTGCGTCATGACAACCGATGGCCAGCGTTCACTCGCGCAGCGATTGACGGGCATTGATGAGATTGAATGTGTCACGCCGGATTTGAACGGCGTGCCACGGGGCAAGGTGATGACCGCCGAGGGCTTCCTCGAAGGGCGGCGTCTGCAGTTGGCCCGGGGGGTGCTGCTGCAGTGCATCATGGGCGGCTATCCGCCGGCGCGGTTCTACGGCAGCGACGACGGCGACCTGGCGCTGGTGGCCGACCCTGCGCAGATCCATCGCCTGCCGTGGAGCGAACAGCCCCGGGCGCTGGCGATCTGCGACGCCGACGAGCTGACCGGCGAAAGCTCCAGCCTCTCCACCCGCGGCCAGCTGAAGGCGGTCATCGCCCGTTACGCGGCCCGCGGCCTGGCGCCGGTGGTGGCGACCGAGCTTGAGTTCTTTGTCTTTGCGCCGAACACTGATCCGACCCAGCCGTTCCAGCCGCCGCTGGGCCTGGACGGGCGCCGCGAGGACGGCCATTCGGCGTTCAGCGTCAGTTCCAACAACGGCCTGCGGCCGTTCTTCAGCGACGTCTATAAATGCATGGCGGCCCTGGGCCTGCCGCGCGATACCTTCATGCACGAGATGGGCGTCAGCCAGTTCGAGATCAACCTGCTGCACGGCGATCCGCTGCTCCTGGCCGACCAGACGTTCCTGTTCAAGCACCTGCTCAAGGAAGTCGCGCTCAAGCACGGCCTGACCGTGGTGTGCATGGCCAAGCCGCTGGCGCACACGCCGGGCAGTTCGATGCACATTCACCAGAGCATCGTCGAAACCGGCAGCGGCAAGAACGTGTTCAGCGACGAGGCCGGGCAGCCGACCGCGATGTTCCGCCACTTCATCGGCGGGCAGCAGGCGGGCCTGGCCGACTTCACCGCGCTGTTCGCGCCGAACGTCAATTCGTACCAGCGCCTGTGCCATCCCTATGCCTCGCCGAACAACGCCTGCTGGTCCCACGACAACCGTGCGGCGGGCCTGCGCATTCCCGCCAGCTCGCCGGTGGCCCGCCGGGTCGAGAACCGCTTGCCGGGCGCCGACGCCAACCCGTACCTGGCGATCGCCGCCAGCCTGGCCGCCGGCCTGCACGGCATCGAGCATGAGCTTGAGCCGACCGCGCCGATCCAGGGCGAGTTCGAGGTGCCGGACAATCTTTCGCTGCCATGTACCTTGCACGCGGCGCTGGAGCGTCTGAAGCGTAGCCAGTTGGCCCGGGAACTGTTCGGCAAGGAGTTCATCGAAGGCTACATCGCTTCGAAGAGCATGGAGTTGACCAGTTTCCTCGATGAAATCACTCCCTGGGAACGGCGCGTTCTAGCTGCCCAGGCCTGACGAACCGCCGCCGTCGGGCTATCGTTCGGATAGCCCGACACTTACCGCAAGGAGCCGCTCGGAACGCCGATGCGCCAAATCTGGAAATCCTTTCGAGCGCTGTATTTCGCCTCGCTGATGATGCTGATCGGTTCGGGCCTCCTTTCCACTTATCTGGCTTTGCGCCTGGCGGCCGACCATGTCGACGGACTGTGGGTCGGTGCGTTGATGGCGGCCAACTATTTCGGCCTGGTGCTGGGCGGCAAGATCGGCCACCGGCTGATCGCCCGGGTCGGGCATATCCGCGCCTATTCCGCGTGCGCCGGGATCGTCGGTGCGGCGGTGCTGGGCCATGGCCTGGTGGACTGGCTGCCGGCGTGGCTGGTGCTCAGGACCATCGTCGGCCTCGGCATGATGTGCCAGTACATGGTCATCGAGAGCTGGCTCAACGAGCAGGCCGACGCCAACCAGCGCGGCCTGGTGTTCAGCGGCTACATGATCGCCTCGTACCTGGGGCTGGTGCTGGGCCAACTGATCCTGGTGATGCATCCGGGCTTGGGCCCGGAGCTGTTGATGCTGGTGGCGCTGTGCTTTGCCCTGTGCCTGGTGCCGGTGGCCCTGACCCGGCGGATTCACCCCGCGCCGCTGCACCCGGCGCCGATGGAACCGCGCTTCTTCATCAAGCGCGTGCCACAGTCGCTGAGCACGGTGCTGGGGGCGGGGCTGATCATCGGTTCGTTCTACGGCCTGGCGCCGCTGTACGCCTCGCAGCAGGGGCTGTCCACCGAGCAGGTCGGTCTGTTCATGGGTAGCTGCATCTTCGCCGGGCTGCTGGTGCAGTGGCCGTTGGGCTGGCTGTCGGATCGTTACGACCGGGCGTTGCTGATCCGCAGTTTTGCCTTGGTGCTGGCGGTGGCCGCGTTGCCCCTGGCGATCCTGCCGCAGGTGCCTTTGGAGGTGTTGTTCATCGTCGGCTTCCTGTGTTCGCTGGTGCAGTTCTGCCTGTACCCGTTGGCGGTGGCGTTTTCCAACGACCATGTCGAGAGCGAGCGGCGGGTGTCGCTGACGGCGATGCTGCTGGTGACCTACGGCGTGGGCGCGAGCATCGGTCCGCTGGCGGCAGGGGTGCTGATGAAGCTGTTCGGCAGCCAGAGCCTGTATGCGTTCTTCACGTTCTTTGCGCTGGTGCTGGTGTGGCGGATCCGGCCGAAGGCCGTGACCAACCTGCATCAGGTCGACGACGCGCCGCTGCATCACGTGGCGATGCCTGACAGCATGTCCAGCTCGCCGCTGGTGGCGGCCCTTGACCCGCGCGTGGACGAGCAGGTGGTGCAGGAGCAGATGCACAGTTCGGTCAGCCCGGAGCCTGCGGCGGATGCCGATCCGGCAGCGGCGGGGGATGTGCCTGCCAAGGCGGACGCCGAGCCCGCCAAGCCCTGACGGGCCCTTTCCTTTGCCGCAACGAAAAACGGGCAGTCACCCTGAGTGACTGCCCGTTTTTCATGGCGCTGGCCTGACGGTCAGAAGTCGTCCTTGTCGAAACGACGGGCCTCGCGCTGCAGTTGGTAGACGAAACGCTCGACGTTGCGCGCCGCCGGGCCGCTGATGTTGTGAAAGCGCAGGCCGGCGAAGGTCATGTTGAGCTTTTCTTCGAAATGCAGGTAGCGCAGTTCGACCGAGGCCGACTGGTTGCCGAACAGCGGGGGAGCGATCAGGCGGTCGTAGACCTGGCCCAGTTGCAGGCGCCCGGTGATGTCGCCTTCGAAGCGCAGCTTGCAGCCGGTGGCGGAAATGTCGAGCAGTTTGCCGGAGAGGGGCGACTTGAGCTTTTCGCCGCCCAGTTCGACATTGACCAGGTCGGTCAGCTTCAGGGCCGCGCGAAAGGCGTTGCGGCGCTGGTGGTAGACCACTTCGGTCGGCATGGCGCCGCTGTAGAAGCGGTCGCCTGCGGATTCTTCGATGGTCAGCGGGGTGCTGCATTCCCAGGCGATGCGTACGCCCTCGTGGAAGCCTTCGACCTTGAACGGCTCGCCGGCCTGGAGGAAACGCTCGCCGTCGCGCGGGATCATTTCGTCCAGGGCGATGGTGCCGCTGTCACGGTCGACCTTGATCAGGTAGCTCTGAAAGCGTTGGCTGCGCTCCAGGAACGTGATGATCAAAGGGTCGTGGCTTTCTTGCAGCTGGCGCAGGTTGCTGGAGATCTCCAGGGGCGTGGTGAGCACCTTGGGTGGCTGCGGAGCATCATCCGCGCTGAGGGCATTGGACACGTTGAATCAATCTCCAGACAAAATTTGACTACGGCTAGCCAGCATTTTGCCAGCATGTTTCACGTGTTGATAGGGCGCCGGCATGGAAGGGCTCACGCCTGGCTGAGTGCGCGTGGTTTCTGCAGGTTCGCGAAGGCGCCGCTGGCATCGTAGAGCGCGGGAGGCTCGCCGCCGGTGAGGATCTTCAGCTGGTTGGCCGTGGCGGCCTGCTGGATCCGGATCGACTGGCCGTTCTTGAGGTTGGCGGCGTGGCACTGGGCGATCAGGTCGGTCAGCACGTCGCTCTGGGACAGCAGCCGGTCGCCGACGCTCGATTGGCTGGCCAGTTGCTCCAGGCCTTGGCGGTCAGCGGGCAGGTTGAGGCTGGCGAGGATCTCGCTGCGCTTGCGGCCATGCTGTTCGAGCAGAATGATCAACGCCTGCTTGCTCGCCAGAATTTCTTCCAGCAGCGGCATGTCGCGACCGTGCAGGGCAAGGTACTCGCTTTGCAGCAACTCCAGCAATTGTTGAGCTGGAGCAAAGTCGTCGATGATCAGTTGCAATAAAGTTGTGTCGTGCATGGCTGGCCTTGGGTTTTAAGCGTCCAAAAGCCTGGCGCAGACCGGGGCCTAGCGCTGGGCTTCGAAGTTGAGCAGTTTGCTGGCTACACGGTTGCTGTCGACCTTGTAGCTGCCATCGGCGATCGCCGCCTTCAACTCGGCCACCCGGCCTTTGTCGACGACGGGCTGGTCGCGCAGCTTGTCAGTGATCTTCTGCAACTGTTGAGCCTCATTGCTGAGGTGTACCGATTCCCCGCTTTTTGCGGCAGTGGCCTGTTCGGCCGGGGCGTTCAGCGGTGCGGAAGCGCCGGTTTCGGCAGTTTCCTTGGGAGCGCTGGTGCGTGTGCCGCCCGTAAGTGACGAGGAGCTGTTCAAACGGCTGAAATCGATGACCATGTCAAAAAAACCTCTGGGAATTTGGACGCTTGCCATGTTCTCGGCCATCCCCTGGAAAACTTTAGGCCCTTTCGTCAATGAGCCTGCAAGCGCCGGCACGTCTGCCGATGCGGCACAGTTTAGGGAACGGCTGCGGTCTGCGCCAGTTTTC
Organism: Pseudomonas sp. B7(2017); assembly: GCF_002112745.1. Taxonomy (NCBI): domain Bacteria; kingdom Pseudomonadati; phylum Pseudomonadota; class Gammaproteobacteria; order Pseudomonadales; family Pseudomonadaceae; genus Pseudomonas; species Pseudomonas sp. B7(2017). The sequence goes on from NZ_NEIP01000002.1 coordinate 446,833, forward strand.
TACATCGCCACTTCCACTTGGCCGGGCGCGATGACCTGCGCCTTGATGACCCGTTGGGAATTGAGGTTCTTCACCCGGATCTGTTCCTTGAGCCCGCCGTTGGACAGGGCTTCGCCCGGCATGCGCACGGCCAGCGTGCCGCTGCGGGCGGTGATGACCACCTGATCGCCTTTGCGCACGACTTCCGCCTGCTCCAGGTGCACCAGGGTGATCACCTGATCGGCGACCGTTGGTCGGGTCAATTTCTGCCCGATCGCCTGATCCACCGACGTCAGGAAACCTTGGTTGATCTGACTCACGTCGCGCTCGCGCAAGGTCACGTCCTGGGGTTCGATGATCCCGGCGCGCTTGAGGGGACGGGTGGTGGTCACGATCTCGCGAAACAGGCGGACTTGAGCGGGCACGAACACCGTCCAGGGGGATGCGCCTTCGCAGCGCACCTTGACCGTCACCCGTCCCAGCGGACGTGCGGGACTCTCCAGGGAGGCTGTCAATTCCTTGTCGCACATAGGCATGCGCATGCGCGGGTCGAGCTGGTTGACTTCGATTTCGTAGCGGCCTTCCGTTTGACTGGTGGCCAGATAGTCTTCTACGGTGAATTCAAGAAAGCCTTGAGTGACGCCGATAAGCATGTCAGGCAAGGTAACCGCATCAGCAACGGCAGGGCTGCCAGCGAAAAAGAAGCAAACGGCCGACGCCGCGCAAAGCCATCTGCGGATCGGGGATGCCGGGCGTCGAAAAAATGTCGTTTGAGTGTTCATACGGGTTAAAAAGCAAGCGCCGTGCCGTTTGGCAACGAATGTGCGTCGCAACAACACTTGGCGTTGGCGTAGGAGTCTGTGCATGGCTGGTGTAATGGATTCGGTGAACCAGCGCACGCAACTGGTGGGGCAGAATCGCCTGGAGCTGCTGTTGTTCCGTCTCGACGGTCAGCAGCTCTACGGGATCAACGTGTTCAAGGTTCGGGAAGTGCTGCAATGTCCCCAACTGACGCTGATGCCCAAGTCCAGTCCTGTCGTGTGCGGGGTGGCGAATATCCGGGGGGCGACCATTCCGATCCTTGATCTGGCGATGGCGACCGGTTCCGGGGCTTTGAAAGACAAGAACAGTCCGTTCGTGATCATCACGGAGTACAACACCAAGACCCAGGGTTTCCTGGTGCGCTCGGTGGAGCGCATCGTCAACATGAACTGGGAAGAGATCCATCCGCCGCCCAAGGGCACCGGTCGCGATCACTACCTGACCGCTGTGACTCGGGTGGACAATCAGTTAGTCGAAATCATCGACGTCGAGAAGGTGCTGGCGGAAGTCGCGCCGACGCCGGAGGCGATTTCGCACGGCGTGGTGGACGTCGAGACCCAGAGCAAGGCGTTGTCGCTCAGGGTGCTGACGGTCGACGACTCGTCGGTGGCGCGCAAGCAGGTCACGCGTTGCCTGCAGACGGTGGGCGTCGAGGTGGTGGCGCTGAACGACGGCCGGCAGGCGCTGGATTACCTGCGCAAGCTGGTCGACGAAGGGAAGAAGCCGGAAGAAGAGTTCCTGATGATGATCTCCGACATCGAGATGCCGGAGATGGACGGGTACACCCTCACGGCCGAGATCCGCAGCGACCCGCGCATGCAAAAGCTTCACATCATCCTGCATACTTCGTTGTCGGGTGTGTTCAATCAGGCGATGGTCAAGAAGGTCGGTGCCGATGACTTCCTGGCCAAGTTCCGTCCTGATGACCTGGCATCCCGGGTAGTCGACCGGATCAAAGCAGCAGATATCAGCTAGGGGCGTTCGCCCCTGGCGGTCAACACGATTTAAGAGGCGGCATCAATTTGTCTACGGGTAATTTGGATTTCGAACAGTTCCGGGTGTTCCTGGAGAAAGCCTGTGGCATCTTGCTCGGTGAAAACAAACAGTATCTGGTGTCGAGCCGTCTCAACAAACTGATGGAGCAGCAAGGCATCAAGTCCCTGGGTGAGCTGGTGCAGCGCATCCAGACCCAGCCGCGCAGCGGTTTGCGCGAGCAGGTGGTCGATGCCATGACGACCAACGAGACCCTGTGGTTTCGCGACACCTATCCGTTTGAGGTCCTCAAGAACAAGGTGCTGCCCGAGGCGATCAAGGCCAGCCCCAACCAGCGTCTGCGGATCTGGTCGGCGGCCTGCTCGTCGGGCCAGGAGCCGTATTCGCTGTCGATGTCGATCGACGAGTTCGAGCGGACCAACATCGGCCAGCTGAAGATGGGCGTGCAGATCGTCGCCACCGATCTGTCCGGCAGCATGCTGACCAACTGCAAGACCGGCGAGTACGACAGCCTGGCCATCGGCCGCGGTCTGTCCGCCGATCGCCTGCAGCGCTACTTCGATCCGAAGGGGCCGGGCCGCTGGGCGGTCAAGGCGCCGATCAGGAGCCGGGTGGAGTTCCGCTCGTTCAACCTGCTCGACAGCTACGCCAGCCTCGGCAAGTTCGACATCGTGTTCTGCCGCAACGTGCTGATCTACTTCTCCGCCGAGGTGAAGAAAGACATCCTGATGCGCATCCACAGCACGCTGAAGCCGGGCGGTTACCTGTTCCTCGGCGCTTCCGAAGCGCTGAACGGGCTGCCCGACCATTACCAGATGGTGCAGTGCAGCCCGGGGATCATCTACCAGGCGAAGTGACCGGCACATGGCGACACAAGAAACGGGAGTCCGCGAGGGCTCCCGTTTTTTTGTGCCTCAAGCGGCAGAAAAGCGGCAGGCGGCGGAAACCCGTTGCCGCTTTTCTGGCATTGCCGCCTTGCCGTTGGTCGGCAAGGCCCCGTAATCCGGGGCTTTTATAAATTGGCATGCCGCTTGCTATAACCCGATTACGAAAAACTCCGGTCACCTGAAGGTTCCCGACATGAGCATCAGCTTCGACAAAGCGCTCGGCATCCACGAAAAGGCTCTGGGCTTCCGCGCCCAGCGCGCCGAGGTGCTGGCCAACAACATCGCCAACGCCGACACCCCGAACTACAAGGCCCGGGACCTGGACTTCTCCAAGGTGCTGGAGGCCCAGAGCCAGAAGAACGCCAACGGCACCTTCGCCCTGAACATGACCAACAGCCGTCACATCGAGGCCGAAGGCCTGGGCAACGGCGACGAGTCGCTGATGTACCGCACGCCGATGCAGCCGTCGATCGACCAGAACACCGTGGACGCCCAACTGGAGCAGTCGAACTACGCGCAGAACGCGGTCGGCTTCCAGGCCAGCTTCACCCTGCTCAACAGCAAATTCAAAGGGCTGGTATCGGCCCTGCGCGGAGAGTAATCCATGTCCCTGTCCAGCGTTTTCAACATTGCCGGCAGCGGCATGAGCGCACAGAACACCCGCCTGAACACCGTGGCGTCGAACATCGCCAACGCCGAGACCGTCTCGTCGAGCATCGACCAGACCTACCGCGCCCGTCACCCGGTGTTCGCCACCATGTTCCAGGGCGAGCAGAGCTCCGGCGGCAACTCCCTGTTCCAGAACCAGGACGCCGCAGGCCAGGGCGTGCAGGTGCTGGGCGTGGTCGAAGACCAGAGCAACCTGGAGGCGCGCTACGAGCCTAACCACCCGGCGGCCGACGCCAAGGGCTACGTCTACTACCCGAACGTCAACGTGGTGGAAGAGATGGCCGACATGATTTCCGCGAGCCGTTCGTTCCAGACCAACGCGGAAATGATGAACACCGCCAAGACCATGATGCAGAAGGTTCTGACCCTCGGTCAGTGATAAGGGGCGACTGCCATGAGCGTTACCGATACCACCAGCAGCCTGAGCCTGAACGACATCCTGGCGAACTCGTCGAAGAAGACCAGTTCGACCGCCGATGGCATCGCTTCGGCCACCAACAGTTCGACCGGCGGCAAAGCCCTGGGCAAGGACGCGTTTCTGCAACTGCTGGTGACCCAGCTGAAGAACCAGAACCCGCTGGACCCGCAGGACAACAGCGCGTTCGTGGCCCAGCTGGCGCAGTTCAGCAGCCTTGAAGGCATCACCACCCTCAACAGCACCGTCAGTTCGCTGGCCGGCAACTACAACTCGTCGCAGGCCCTGCAGGCCTCGTCGCTGGTGGGCCGCAACGTGATTGTGCAGACCAACACCGTGCAGCTCGACGACCCGAGCAAAGGCATGACCGGTTCGGTCAACGTCACCTCGTCGATCGCCGGCGGCACCGTCACCATCACCGACAGCGCCGGCAAGACCGTGCGCACCATCGACCTGGGCAGCCGCGCCGCAGGCAATGCGAGCTTCACCTGGGACGGCAAGGACAAGGACGGCAACCTGGTCGCCGCCGGCACCTACACCGTCAAGGCCAATGCCCCGATCAACGGCACGGCGACGGACCTGGCGACCTACCTGCCGGCCACCGTCACCAGCGTGACGATCAGCCAGACCGGCGGCGAGCTGATGCTCAACCTGTCCGGCAAGGGCACCGTCGCCCTGTCCAAAGTACAAACCATTGGTATATAGAGCCGACCCACCGGCACAAAGGAGTGAAATATGTCTTTTAACATCGGCCTCAGCGGTCTCTATGCAGCCAACAAACAACTGGACGTGACCGGCAACAACATCGCCAACGTCGCGACCGCCGGTTTCAAGTCCTCCCGCGCCGAATTCGCCGACGTCTACTCGTCGACCCGCCTGGGCAGCGGCAGCAAGGTCATCGGCAACGGCGTGCGCCTGGCCAACGTGTCCCAGCAGTTCACCCAAGGTGACATCAGCAACACCGGCAACGTGCTGGACATGGGCATCAACGGTTCCGGCTTCTTCACCCTGAGCAACAACGGTTCGATCACCTACACCCGTGCCGGCACGTTCAAGGTCGACAAGGACGGCTTCATCACCAACACCGACTACACCTCGCGCCTGCAAGGCTACGGTGTGGACGCCAACGGCAAGATCATCAACGGCGTGCTGACCGACCTGAAGATCGACACCTCGAACCTGGCGCCGAAGTCCACCTCGCTCGTGACCTCGACCATCAACCTGAACTCCACCGCGCCGGTGATCGACGATACCGTGGCGGCAGGCAAGTTCGACCCGAGCAACACCGCGACCTACACCAAGTCGTTCAGCACGCCGGTGTACGACAGCCAGGGCAACTCCCACGTCATGGACCAGTACATGGTCAAGACCGGCGCCAACACCTGGAAGGTCTACACCCTGGTGGACGGCCGCAACCCGGACGCCACCGGCAGCGATCCGAAGACCACCCCACCGGTGGCTTCGACCATGTCCTTCGACACCGCCGGCAAACTGACTCAGGTCAGCACTCCGGATCCTGCGGGTGGCCCTGCCATCATCAGCAGCGACCTGAAACTCACTGGCTGGGTGCCGGGCACCGTGACCAACGGCGTCTGGAAAGCCAACGGCGCGTCGGCCAACCCGGCGGGCATCACCATCTCGATGGCCAAGACCACCCAGTTCAACGCCGACACCGCCCGTTCGATCCCGACCCAGGACGGCTACGCCACCGGCCAGATCACCAACCTGACCATCGACGGCACCGGCACCCTGTTCGCCAACTTCAGCAACAACCAGAGCAAGGCCATCGGCCAGGTCGCGCTGGCCAGCTTCACCAACGAACAGGGCCTGCAGCCTGTCGGCGGCACCGCCTGGAGAGAGACCTACGCTTCGGGCATCCCGGGCTACGACGCACCGAAGACCGGTACCCTGGGCGAAGTGGCATCCAACTCGCTGGAAGAGTCGAACGTCAACCTGACAAACGAGCTGGTGGATCTGATCAAGGGCCAGAGCAACTATCAGGCGAACGCCAAGACCATCTCGACCCAAAGCACCATCATGCAGACCATCATTCAGATGACCTGATCCGGGTTGATCGCAACAAGAGAACCGGCGCCAGTGGCGCCGGTTTTTTTATGCCTGCCGAAATCGTCTATAGAACAACTGACTGCCGTTCGTCGGATTCTTGGTTTGATTTTTGCACTCCCGCCGCATCCGGCACGTACGTGTCAAAAACCCTTTCACCTGCTTCATTGAGCCAGGACACGGCTTGGCGATATGGAAATCAGGAAGCTTCATTCCCTGTTTCACCGTAGTTTCCACAACACACACAAGGAAGATGCAATGGCGGTAATTAATGGCTCCAACGGCCCTGACAATCTGGTGGGCACCGCAGGAGATGACCAGATCCGCGGAATGGCGGGCGACGACATCCTCGATGGCGGCGCCGGCAACGACGTGCTGATGGGTGGGGCGGGGGCTGACCGGTTGATCGGCGGCGCCGGCACCGACACGGCCAGCTACGAAGATGACGTATCGGGTGCGGGCGTGACGGTCAACCTCAAGACCGGCGTGCACACCGGGCTGGCCTTGGGCGACACCTTCGAAGGCATCGAGGTCATCCGCGGCACGACCTACCACGACAAATTCGTCGCCGACGGCAACGTCTACGCGTTCGATGGCGGCAACGGCTATGACTCCCTGAGTTACGCCCTCTCCGAGCAGGCCGTGAACATCACGATGGCAGGCGGTGTCGGCAGCGGGACCGGCGGCGACGCCCAGGGCGACACGTTCAGCAACATCGAGGTGGTCATCGGCTCGGACTACGACGATGTCTTCACCGTGACGTCCGGCGGCGGATCCTTCAGCGGCGGCGCCGGCAACGATGTCTACATCATCAACAGCGCCACCTTCTCCGGTGTCAGCGAACTGGCGGGCGGCGGCGACGACGAGATCCGCACAAGCTTGTCCAGCATGGGCATGAGCGCCGAAGTCGAGCGCCTGACCTACACCGGCAGCGGCAACTTCACCGGCCGCGGCAACGCCGGCGACAACATCATCACCGGCGGCGCGGGCAACGACGTGCTGATCGGCGGCGCCGGCGCGGACCGTCTGATCGGCGGCGCGGGCATCGACACCGCCAGCTACGAAGACGACAACTCCGGCCTCGGCGTGACGGTCAACCTCAAGACCGGCGAGCACACCGGGCTGGCCAAGGGCGACACGTTCGACAGCATCGAGGTCATCCGCGGCACCACCTACCACGACAAATTCTTCGCCGATGCGTCGGCCAACACCTTCGACGGTGCCGTCGGCTACGACAGCGTGAGCTACGCCCTGTCCGACCAGGCGGTGAACCTGACCGTGACGGGCACCACCGGCACCGGCTCCGGCGGCGATGCCCAAGGCGACATGTTCAGCAACATCGAGTCGTACATCGGCACGGCCTACGATGACGTCTTCACCATCACGTCCGGCAACGCGTCGTTCACCGGCGGCGCCGGCAACGACATCTACATCATCAACAGCGCCGGCGGTGCGGGGGCCCTCGAATTGGCCGGCGGGGGCGACGACGAGATTCGCACCAACCTTTCCAGCATGAACATGAGCGCCGAAGTGGAGCGCCTGACCTACACCGGCAGCGGCAACTTCACCGGCCGCGGCAACGCCGGCGACAACATCATCACCGGCGGCGCGGGCAACGACCTGCTGATCGGCGGTGCCGGCGCGGACCGTTTGATCGGCGGCGCGGGCATCGACACCGTCAGCTACGAAGACATCGTTTCGGGCGTCGGCGTGACGGTCAACCTCAAGACCGGCGTCCACACGGGCATCGCCACGGGCGATACGTTCAGCGGCATCGAAGTGTTCCGCGGCTCCAGTTACGCCGATAACTTCGTCGCCGATGAAAGCGCCACCACTTTCGACGGCGGCACCGGCACCGACACCGTGAGCTACGCCGGTTCTGCCCAGGGCGTCAGCCTGACCGTGGCGAGCAACGCCGGCAGCGGTTCGGGCGGGGACGCCCAAGGCGACCTGTTCAGCAACATCGAAGGCTTCTACGGCTCGGCCTTCGACGACGTGTTCACCGTGACGGCCGGCTCCACGACGTTCAGCGGCGGCGCCGGCAACGACGTCTACGTCATCAACGGCAACGGCTCGGCGGCGGTGATCGAATCGGTGGGCGGCGGCGACGACGAAGTGCGCACCAATCAGGCCAGCCTGACGCTGTCGGCCGAAGTCGAGCGCCTGACCTACACCGGCACCGGCAACTTCACCGGCCGCGGCAACGCCTCGGACAACATCATCACCGGCGGCGCCGGCAACGACCTGCTCATGGGCGGCGCCGGCGGCGACCGCTTCATCGGCGGCGCCGGCACCGATGTCGTCAGCTACGAAGACAGCACCGCAGCAGGCGTGACGGTCAACCTCAAGACCGGCGTCCATGGGGGCATCGCCGCCGGCGACACCTTCACCGACATCGAGATCATCCGCGGCAGCAAGTTCGGCGACACCTTCGTCAGCGGGCTGGAGGCGCACATCTTCGACGGCGGCGTCGTCGGTGGCGTGGACACCGTCGACTACTCGACCTCCGAACAGGCCGTCAACATCACCCTCGCCACGGTCGGCACGGGCAGCGGGCAGGGCGGCGACGCTCAGGGCGACACCTTCACCAACATCGAGCGGATCGTCGGTTCGGCCCAGAACGATGTGTTCACCACCGGCGCCGGGGCCTTCACCCTGGAGGGCGGTGCGGGCGACGACCTGTACATCATCAACGGCCCGGCCTTCCAGACCATCGTCGAGACCGCCGGCGGCGGCAACGACGAAGTGCGCACGACGCTGGCGAACATGACGCTGAGCGCCGAGGTCGAGCGCCTGACCTACACCGGCACCGGCAACTTCACCGGTCGCGGCAACGCCTCCGACAACATCATCACCGGCGGCGCCGGCAACGATACCTTGATGGGCGGCGCAGGCGCCGACCGCTTCATCGGCGGCGCCGGCACCGACACCGTCAGCTACGAAGACAGCGGCGCGGCCGTCACGCTCAACTTCAAGACCGGGGTGCACAGCGGCATCGCCGCAGGCGATACCTATACCGACATCGAGCTGATCCGCGGCTCGCAGTACGGCGACACGTTCATGTCCGGCAGCGGCGCGGACCGCTTCGACGGCGGCGCCGGCACGGCCGTCGACGTGGCGGACTACTCGCAGTCGGCACAGGGCGTGACCCTGACCCTGGGCGCCACCGGCGCCGGAGCCGGCACCGGTGCCGGCGGCGACGCCGAAGGCGACAGTTTCACCGGGATCGAGAAGATCATCGGTTCGGCCAACAACGACGTATTCGTCAGCAACGCCAACTCGGGCTCCTTCACCGTGCAGGGCGGCGCCGGCGACGACGTCTACATCCTCAACAATGCCACGTTCGGCTCGATCATCGAGCTGGCCGACGGCGGCAACGATGAGGTGCGCACCAACCAGGCCTTCTACGTCATGAACGCCGGCATCGAGCGTCTGACCTACACCGGCACCGGCACCTTCCTGGCCCGGGGCAACGCGCTGGACAACGTCATCACCGGCGGTGCCGGCAACGATGTGCTGATGGGCGGCGACGGCGGCGACACCTTCATCGGCGGCGACGGCTTCGACACCGTCAGCTATGAAGACATCGGCCCGGTGGGCGTGGTCGTCAACCTCAAGACCGGCGAGCACACGGCGATCGCCAAGGGCGACACTTTCCAGAGCATCGAGAAGATCGTCGGCTCGGGTCGCGACGACACCTTCATGGGCAACGACCAGGCCAACATCTTCGACGGCGGCTACGGACGTGACACTGTCAGCTTTGCGTTCGAAAGCTCGGCCATCACGCTGGATCTCAGCCAGCCGCTGACCGGGGCTGCGGCCGGCGACACTTACCTGAACATCGAGAACTGGGAAGGCACCGCGTTCAACGACACGCTGATCGGCACGGCCGGCGTCGAGACGTTCATCGGCGGCAAGGGCGCCGACTACATCGACGGCGGCGCGGGCGCCGACGCGGCCTGGTACCTGGGCAGCTCGGCGGCGGTGCAGATCGACCTGCTGGCCAACACCGTGACCGGCGGCGACGCCACCGGCGACGTGCTGGTCAACATCGAAGGCCTGCACGGTTCGGCCTTCGACGATACGTTGACCGGCAATGCCCTGAACAACGAGCTCTATGGCGGTGCGGGCAATGACGTGATCCGCGGCGGCGACGGCCATGACACGATCCACGGCGGCAAGTACGAGCCGTTTGCGTTCAACGGCCCTGACCGCAGCGGTCCGGCGGAAGCGGACATGCTGTTCGGCGGCAACGGCGATGACGACATGTGGAGCGCCAGCAACGACCGCGGCAGCATTCTGCACGGCGACGCCGGCAATGACAGCATCACGGTCTACGCCGGCATCGCCTACGGTGACGAAGGCAACGACGCGATGGTGGGCGAAGGGCCGGGCTACCAGCTGTTCGGTGGCGCGGGCGTAGACACCTTGATCATGGTCGGCAACGGTTTTGCCTTCGGCGGAGAAGGCGCCGACACCTACAAGGTGACCGGGACGGGGGGACGTTTCGTGATCAAGGATGACGGCAGCTCCAGCGGCGATCAGGTCGTGCTGTCGAACATCCAGTCCAAAGCGGATGTGTTCATCGCGAGCGACGGCGTCAATGCCTACATCTACAAGGCGTCCGACTGGAACGCCGGCTACAAGGGCAACGCGGTGGTGCTGGCCGACTGGTACGCCGGTTCCGCCACCATCGAGACCTTCACGACCGCCAACGGTGACAGCTTCACCATTCCGGTCGTAGGGCAGGCGATGACCGAGTCGTTCATGGTCTGATACCCCGTAGCGGCAAAGGAAACGGCGAAGCCTGAAGGGGCTTCGCCGTTTTTTGTGGCCCGTTTTTCCTGCGCCCAAAGAAAACCCCCGGCAAACCGAAGGTCTGTCGGGGGTTGTTCGTTCAGGCGTCTCGCAACGCCTGAAGGCGCTCAGCTTATTGGCAAGCTTCGCAATCCGGCTCGTCGATGGCGCAGGCCTTCGGCACCGGAGCAGGACCTGCCGGTGCAGTCGGTGCCGCCAGGACAGCGTCGTCGCCGTGGTTGCCGCCCGCGGATACCGCGTTCAGCTTGCCGGTGTTGATGGTCGACTTCTCGGTGCTGGTCGCGGCCAGGGCACGGAGGTAGTAGGTGGTCTTCAGGCCACGGTACCAGGCCATGCGGTAGGTCACGTCCAGCTTCTTGCCCGATGCGCCGGCGATGTACAGGTTCAGCGACTGAGCCTGGTCGATCCACTTCTGGCGGCGGCTGGCGGCGTCGACGATCCACTTGGTGTCCACTTCGAACGCGGTGGCGTAGAGCGCCTTGAGCTCCGCCGGGATGCGCTCGATCTGCTGCACCGAACCGTCGTAGTACTTCAGGTCGTTGATCATGACCGAGTCCCACAGGCCGCGGGCCTTGAGGTCGCGCACCAGGTACGGGTTGATCACGGTGAATTCGCCCGACAGGTTCGATTTCACGTACAGGTTCTGGTAGGTCGGTTCGATCGACTGCGACACGCCGGTGATGTTGGCGATGGTGGCGGTCGGTGCGATGGCCATGATGTTGGAGTTACGGATGCCTTTCTGCACACGGGCGCGAACCGGTGCCCAGTCCAGGGATTCGTTCAGGTCCACATCGATGTACTTCTGGCCGCGGGCCTTGATCAGGATCTGCTGGGAGTCCAGCGGCAGGATGCCCTGGGACCACAGCGAGCCTTCGAAGGTCTCGTAGGCGCCGCGCTCGTCGGCCAGGTCGCAGGACGCCTGGATCGCGTAGAAGCTGACGGCTTCCATCGACTTGTCGGCGAACTCGACCGCTTCCTGCGAGCCGTAGGCGATGTGCTGCAGGTACAGCGCGTCCTGGAAGCCCATGATGCCCAGGCCCACCGGACGGTGCTTGAAGTTGGAGTTCTTCGCCTGCGGCACCGAGTAGTAGTTGATGTCGATCACGTTGTCGAGCATGCGCACGGCGGTGTTCACGGTGCGTTGCAGCTTGGCGGTGTCCAGCTTGCCGTCGACGATGTGGTTCGGCAGGTTGATCGAGCCCAGGTTGCAGACCGCGATCTCGTCCTTGTTGGTGTTCAGGGTGATCTCGGTGCACAGGTTCGAGCTGTGCACCACGCCCACGTGCTGCTGCGGGCTGCGCAGGTTGCACGGATCCTTGAAGGTCAGCCACGGGTGGCCGGTCTCGAACAGCATCGAGAGCATCTTGCGCCACAGGTCCTTGGCCTGGATGGTCTTGAACAGCTTGATCTTGCCCGGGTACTCGGTCAGGGCTTCGTAGTACTCGTAGCGCTCTTCGAAGGCGGTGCCGGTCAGGTCGTGCAGGTCCGGCACTTCGGACGGCGAGAACAGGGTCCACTTGCCGTCGTCGAAGACGCGCTTCATGAACAGGTCCGGGATCCAGTTGGCGGTGTTCATGTCGTGGGTGCGGCGACGGTCGTCACCTGTGTTCTTGCGCAGCTCGATGAACTCTTCGATGTCCATGTGCCAGGTTTCCAGGTACGCACAGACAGCGCCCTTGCGCTTGCCGCCCTGGTTCACGGCCACGGCGGTGTCGTTCACCACCTTGAGGAACGGCACGACGCCTTGCGACTTGCCGTTGGTGCCCTTGATGTACGAGCCCAGCGCACGCACCGGAGTCCAGTCGTTGCCCAGGCCGCCTGCGAACTTGGACAGCATGGCATTGTCGTGGATCGCGCCGTAGATGCCCGACAGGTCGTCCGGAACGGTGGTCAGGTAGCAGCTGGACAGCTGCGGACGCAGGGTGCCGGCGTTGAACAGGGTCGGGGTCGACGCCATGTAGTCGAAGGACGACAGCAGGTTGTAGAACTCGATCGCGCGGTCTTCTTTCTGCTTCTCTTCGATGGCCAGGCCCATGGCCACGCGCATGAAGAAGATCTGCGGCAGTTCGAAGCGCACGCCGTCCTTGTGGATGAAGTAACGGTCGTAGAGGGTCTGCAGGCCCAGGTAGGTGAACTGCTGGTCGCGCTCGTGGTTGATCGCCTTGCCCAGTTTCTCCAGGTCGAAGTCGGCCAGCACAGGGTTCAGCAGTTCGAACTCGATGCCTTTGGCGACGTAGGCCGGCAGGGCCTTGGCGTACAGGTCGGCCATCTCGTGGTGGGTCGCGCTCTCGGCGACGCCCAGGAAGCCCAGGCCTTCGGCGCGCAGGGTGTCCATCAAAAGGCGAGCGGTGACGAACGAGTAGTTCGGCTCACGCTCGACCAGGGTGCGGGCGGTCATCACCAGGGCGGTGTTGACGTCGTTCAGGGCCACGCCGTCGTACAGGTTCTTCAGGGTTTCGCGCTGGATCAGTTCGCCGTCGACTTCTTCCAGGCCTTCGCAGGCTTCGCTGACGATGGTGCTCAGGCGGCCCATGTCCAGCGGCGCCAGGCTGCCGTCGGCACGGGTGATGCGGATCGACGGGTGAGCCTGCACCGGGGCTTCGGCGGTGGTGCGGGTGGCGCGCTCCTTGGAGCGGGCGTCGCGGTAGATCACGTAGTCGCGGGCGACTTTCTGCTCGCCGGCGCGCATCAGGGCCAGTTCGACCTGGTCCTGGATCTCTTCGATGTGGATGGTGCCGCCCGACGGCATGCGGCGCTTGAAGGTCGCGGTGACCTGTTCGGTCAGGCGGGCGACGGTGTCGTGGATTCGCGACGAGGCGGCAGCGGTGCCGCCCTCAACTGCGAGGAACGCTTTGGTGATAGCGACGGTGATCTTGTCATCGGTGTAAGGAACGACAGTGCCATTACGCTTGATCACGCGCAGTTGGCCAGGCGCGGTGGCGGCCAGATCCGAATTCGAATCGGCGGCCTGCGGCAAGGTGCCCTGCGGGTTCTCGCGAGTTGTGTCGGTTTGCATGGGTGTCTCCACGTTCTCTATGTTTGTTTGGGCACCGTCTCGGTGCCCACCGTTCCGTCCTGAAGCACTACAGCCGGCAAGCGCCGGGCATAACGACTTCGGGACAGTTCAGGAAGGGGGCCTTGTGGGCGCCGCTTCCATGCCGAAGTCTTCGGTCACGCGCGGTGCGCGTGAAACCGCATTCCGTTCCGGGGGCAGTTCCGGACTGCAACTCCCGTACCGTCATCGCCGTGAACGGCTGAAAAACGGTTGCCATCCGCAGGCGCGGTTTGGGCTTCTGAAAATACGTTTGGTTCAACCCGACAATGGCAATAAAAAGCCTTGAATTCACTGCCGGGTTTGTGTTTGGGTTTTGGGCGCCAACCCCAACATCTAGGGTTTTTTTGCGCGCGGGCTACAAGATAATGCGTTTGGGGGAGGGATTGCAACGTACTACCTGTGGATAACCCTGTGCGTAAATTGTGTGGGAAAACGAGAAATCGCGTGTAGGCCGCGAACCTGCCGGGCCAGACCGTTTGTCACTGTTTTCCGCCGCAAAAAATGACGCCGGCAAATTTTTGAGGGCGCGAACCCTATCACAAAAAGGCAGCGTGTCCAGACGCATTTGCCGACTTGTGTTCTCGCCGGTCGACGTTTATACAATCGGCCCGTGCGCTAGCATTCTTATCCTCCCCAAACATGACAAAAAGACGGGAGGATCCTGATGGTTTCCCCGCCGGGAAACCCCTTCCTTTATCGGCAGCATCGGCAAGCAGAGGTCACCCGTGGAGCAAGAAGCCTGGCAGGTATTGATAGTCGAGGACGACCAGCGTCTGGCCGAACTGACCCGCGAATACCTGCAGGCCAACGGTTTGCGGGTGGAGATCGAAGGCAACGGCGCCCTGGCGGCGGCGCGGATCGTCAAGGAGCAGCCGGATCTGGTGATCCTCGACCTGATGCTCCCGGGCGAAGACGGCCTGAGCATCTGCCGCAAGGTGCGCGACCGCTACGACGGGCCGATCCTGATGCTCACCGCCCGCACCGATGACGCCGACCAGATTCTGGGCCTGGACCTGGGCGCCGATGACTACGTCTGCAAACCGGTGCGCCCGCGCCTGCTGTTGGCCCGCATCCAGGCGTTGCTGCGGCGCAGCGAAGCGCCGGAGCCGGCGGCGGAGAAGGCGCGCCGCCTGCAGTTCGGCCCCCTGGTGGTGGACAGCGCGCTGCGCGAGGCCTGGCTGGGCGACAGCGGCATCGAGCTGACCAGCGCCGAGTTCGACCTGCTTTGGCTGTTGGTGTCCAACGCCGGGCGGATCCTGTCCCGGGAGGAAATCTTCACCGCGCTGCGGGGCATCGGCTACGACGGCCAGGACCGTTCGATCGATGTGCGCATTTCGCGGATCCGCCCCAAGATCGGCGATGACCCGGACCATCCGCGGCTGATCAAGACCGTGCGCAGCAAAGGCTACCTGTTCGTGCCGGAAGCCTGCGCAGAACTGCCGCTGTGAATTCGATCTTCCTGCGCATCTACGGCGGCATGTGCGCCGCGCTGATTTTGGTGGCGGTGCTCGGCGTGCTGGCCCTGCACCTGCTCAATCAGGTGCGCAGCGAGCAGTACCGCGAGCGCCTGGCCCATGGCACCTTTTCGCTGATGGCCGACAACCTGCAGCCGATGAACCAAACCGAGCGCCACCGCGCGTTGCTGGTGTGGGAGCGGCTTTTGGGCATTCCCCTGGCGCTGAAGACCTTCGCCCAGACCGACCTTGACCTGACCCAGCGCACCCGCGTGCTGCGCGGCCAGGCCCTGGTGGAGCAGACCGGGCCGCACGCCGCGCGGGTCTACCGGCTGGTCAGCGACAAGGAGCAACTGGTGCTCACCGGCGACGTGCAGCAGATCAGCGAGCAACTGGCGCGGGCGACTATCTATCTGCTGGCCGACGAACTGGTGCGGGTGCCGGTGGGCGACCAGCCCAAGCGGCTGGCGCAACTGAAGGACGACAAGGGCTTCGGCTTCGACCTGCGGCTGGTCACGGTGCAGGACGCCGACATGGACGAAGACCAGAGCCGCCGCGTGGCCGAGGGCGACACGGTAATGGCGCTGGGCAAGGGCGGCGACTCGATCCGGGTGTTCGCCGGCATGGTCGGCACGCCGTGGGTGCTGGAGATCGGCCCGCTGTACCAGATGAACCCTTATCCACCGGAATGGCTGGTGCTGATCGCCGCCCTCGGGCTGACCCTGATCGGCCTGATCGTCTATCTGCTGGTGCGTCAGCTCGAACGGCGCCTGCGCGGCCTGGAGGCGGCGGCCACGCGCATCGCCAAGGGCAGCCTGGAGACCCGCGTGCCGGCGCGGGGCGCCGACTCGGTGGGCAAGTTGGCGGCGGCGTTCAACGGCATGGCCGAGCACCTGCAGCAGCTGTTGGCCATCCAGCGCGAGCTGGTGCGTGCGGTGTCCCATGAGTTGCGCACGCCGGTGGCGCGCCTGCGCTTCGGGCTGGAGATGATCGGCTCGGCCACCACCCCGCAGGCGCTGGAGAAATACCGCGAAGGCATGGACCACGACATCGAGGATCTCGACAAGCTGGTGGACGAGATGCTGACCTATGCGCGGCTGGAGCAAGGCTCGCCGGCGCTGACCTTCCAGCGCATCGACCTTGATGCGTTGGTCAATCAGGTGATCGCCGAGCTGGCGCCGCTGCGCGCCGAGGTCACGGTGCAGCGCGGGCTGTGCCTGTCGGCGGCCGATTGCGACGATGCCTGGGTCGAGGCCGAGCCGCGCTACCTGCACCGGGCGCTGCAGAACCTGGTGCGCAACGCGATGCGGCATGCGCGCTCGAAGGTCACGGTGAGCTATCAGGTGGGCCAGCTGCGCTGCCGGGTGGACGTCGAGGACGATGGGCCCGGTGTGCCGGAGGCGGCGTGGGAGAAGATCTTCACCCCGTTCCTGCGCCTGGACGACAGCCGCACACGGGCGTCCGGCGGGCATGGGCTGGGCTTGTCGATCGTGCGGCGGATCATCCACTGGCACGATGGCCGGGCGCTGATCGGCAAGAGCAAGAGCCTGGGCGGGGCGTGCTTCAGCCTGAGCTGGCCGCGCAATCAGGAACGGCGCTGAGTCCTGCGGTGACGGTGCCATCGTCATCGCGGGCAAGCCCGCTCCCACACTGTGTGACAGTGTCTGCAGGCATGGCATTGCACCGATTGTCCTCAACGGCGTCATCGCCAGCAGGCTGGCTCCCACCGTTTGATGGATGGCACCGGACAATGTGGGAGCCGGCTTGCCGGCGATGGCGGCGGGACAGGCGCTGAAACGTCGGCTGTGCCAGCCTGTTCCTACCTTTCACCGCAGAACCTGTGGGAGCCAGCCTGCTGGCGATGGCGTCAGTGAAGGCTCAATCCTTCAGGAGGGAATGCTGACCAGGCTCAGCAGTTGCCCGTCCTGCACCCCGAACTGCGCCTCCAGTTCCGTGCCGTTACGCCATTCGCCGGACAGGTTCGTCAACAGGCGCAACCGCACGGCGCCTTCCGGCGTCCACTCCAGCACTTCGGCATGCTCGAAGTAGAAGCGCTGCTGCACGATCGGATACAGGGCCTTGAACAGGCTTTCCTTCACCGAGAACGTCATCGTCACGCACAGCGCGATCTGGTCCCTGGGCCCGGCGGCCATGCGCTGCAGTTCCGGCGGGGTGAGAATTTCCCCGGCCAGGCGCTCGGCCCGTTCGGCGTCGAGCAGGTTTTCCAGGTCCATGCCCAGCCCGCGCCAGTGCCGCTTGCGGGCGACGATCGCCGCCGCGCGGCCGGTGCCGTGGGTGATCGAACCGCAGATGTGCGCCGGCCACACCGGGGCGCGGTCCTCGCCGATGGCCGGCACCACGCCTATGCCTTCCAACTGCTGGAGCGCAGCGCGGGCGCAGAGGCGTCCGGCCAAAAACTCGGCCTGACGCTTGGCCACCGAGCGCTGGATGCTCGGCGGGGGCTCGATGGCGGCGCGGGCAAAGTCATCGCCGAGCAGGCGTGACGGGTCGAAACGGGTGCTCAGCAGCACGGTGTCGGGCAGCGTCGTGGGCAACGGCCAATGGGCGTCGAGCGCGGAGCAGCAGGCGGGGAGCAGGGGTTCGGCATTCATGGGGGGCATTTTGCCGGGTGGCCGGTGCTCAGCTCAAGGCCGGCGGCGGATTCATCGCCGGCAGGCTCGCTCCCGCATCGGAACGAGCCTGCCGGCGATGCCTTCGGGTCAACCGAAGATGTTCTTGAAGAAGGCCTGCATGTCCGCCCAGGACTTTTCATCGGCGGCCTTGTTGTAGCCGATGTCCGGGCCGCCATGTTCGCCGTGGCTCAGGCGGTCGGCGTCGGGGTTGCTGAAGCCGTGCTTGGCGCCGTCGAGGGTGACGAAACGGTAGTCGGCCCCGGCCTTGTCCATTTCCGCCTTGAAGGCCGCGACGTTGTCTGGGGTGACCATGCTGTCCAGCGCGCCGTGCTCGACGAGGATCTTCGCCTTGACGCTGCCGGGCGCGGCCGGGGTGCTGGTGGCGAGCGCGCCGTGGAAACTCACCACGCCGGCCAGCGGCACGCCTTGGCGCGCGGCGTTCAGCACCACGCCGCCGCCGAAGCAGTAGCCGATGGCGGCGAGTCTTTGCGGGTCGGTCTGCGGCTGTTTCTTCAACAGGTCCAGGCCGGCCTGGAACCGCGCGCCCGCTGCTGCGCTGTCCTTGAGCGCCGCCTGCATGAAGGCCATGGCGTCCTTGGGGTGCTCGGTGTTCTTGCCGTCGCCGTACATGTCGATGGCCAGGGCGCTGTAGCCCAGCCCGGCGAGGTCGCGGGCGCGGCGCTTGGCGTAGTCGTTCAGCCCCCACCATTCATGCACCACCACCACGCCCGGGCGAGGGCCCTTGAGGGCGTCGTCGTAGGCGTAGTAGCCGATGAGCTTCGTGCCGTCGGCGCTCTGGTAAGGGATCTCCTGGGTCTTGATCGCCGCCTGGCTGAAACCGCTGGCGAGGAGCAGGGTGAGGGCGAGGAACAGGCGCATGGTCGGGTCTCCTGACAGAAAAGGGGTCAAGACAGCCTAGTCCATTTGGTTCAGCGCAGGTTCAGAGAGCGTTCAGGGGCGGTACAGGGGAGGGCCGTTAACCTTGCGCCATACCTGAAGAGCACCCAAGAGGAACATCCGATGACTCGTTTGAACAAACTGCTGCTGGCCTTCACCGTCATGAGCGCAAGCATCGCCGCCCATGCCGATACCACCTCCAACTTCGCCGGCCTGACGTTCGGCCAGACCAGCGACAAAGTGAAGAAGTCCAACGCCCTGAACGAGAACCTGGGTCACCCGGACGCCGACGGCGTGATCGGCAAGGACAACACTTGGGGCGTGCGCCTCGGTCAGCAAAATAGCCAGGGCCGCTACTACGCCACCTACGACACCGTGTCCGGTTCGCACAATGGCATTAAACTGCGCCAGGAAAACCTGCTCGGCAGCTACGATCTGTTCTATCCGGTGGGCGACAGCACCAAACTGTTCGGCGGCGCCACCGCCGGCCTGACCAAGCTGAGCCAGAATTCCCCGGGCTTCAGCCACGACAGCGACATCGGTTACGCCGTCGGCGGCCAATTCGGTGTGTTGCAGCAAGTGTCGCAGAACACCTCGGTGGAACTCGGTTACCGTTACCTGCGCAGCAACGCCAGCACCGAGATGAGCGAGCGCGGCGGCAGCAAGCAGGGCTCGCTGGACTTGACCAGCAGCGCCCAGACGTACCTGTCGGCCAACTACGCTTTCTGAGGCGCGGTTGACTGCAAAGCCCTGTGGGAGCCAGCCTGCTGGCGATGGCGTCCTGACGGTCGACCCTTTGTCGGCTGCCGGACCGCCATCGCCGGCGGGCTGGCTTCCACCTGTTGTGTCCGGAAATATCGATTGACTGGGAGAAGGTCATGAAGCTGTTGGTCGTCGAAGATGAAGCGCTGCTGCGCCATCACCTGCAAACCCGCCTCACGGAAAGCGGCCATGTGGTCGAGTCCGTGGCCAACGCCGAGGAGGCGCTGTACCAGACCGGCCAGTTCAACTTCGATCTGGCGGTGATCGACCTCGGCCTGCCGGGCATGGGCGGGCTGGACCTGATCCGTCAGCTGCGTTCGGGGGGCAAGGCGTTCCCGATCCTGATCCTCACCGCCCGCGGCAACTGGCAGGACAAGGTCGAAGGCCTGGCCGCCGGCGCCGACGACTACGTGGTCAAGCCGTTCCAGTTCGAGGAGCTCGAAGCGCGCCTCAATGCGCTGCTGCGCCGCTCCAGCGGGTTCACCCAGTCGACCATCGTCGCCGGCCCGCTGCTGCTGGACCTCAACCGCAAGCAGGCGACCCTCGACGAACAGCCGCTGGCGCTGACCGCCTACGAGTACCGGATCCTCGAATACCTGATGCGCCACCATCAGCAGGTGGTGCCCAAGGATCGCCTCATGGAGCAACTGTACCCGGATGACGACGAGCGCGATCCGAACGTGATCGAAGTGCTGGTCGGCCGGCTGCGTCGCAAACTGGAAGGCCCGGCCGGGTTCAAGCCGATCGACACCGTGCGCGGCCTGGGCTACCTGTTCAACGAGCGCTGCACTTGATCCGCTCCCTTCGCGTTCGCTTGATGCTCGCCGCCACGACGTTGGCGGTGCTGTTCATGCTCGCCCTGCTGCCGGCGATGCAGGGCGCGTTCAGCCTGGCGCTGCAGGATTCCATCGAGCAGCGCCTGGCGTCGGACGTCACCACGCTGATCTCCGCCGCACGCGTGGAGAACGGTCGCCTGGTGATGCCCACGCAGTTGCCGGACGAGCGCTTCAACCTCGCCGATTTCCGCCTGCTGGGCTACATCTACGACCGCGAAGGGCATCTGGTCTGGCGCTCCAAGGCGACCCAGGAAGAGCAGATCAACTACAAGCCGCGCTACGACGGCCTCGGCAACGAGTTCGCGCGGATCCGCGAGAGCAACGGCCAGGAGTTCTTCGTCTACGACGTCGAAGTCAAGCTGCTGGGCGGCAAGAGCGCGGCGTTCAGCATCGTCGCCCTGCAACCGGTGCGCGAGTACGAAACCACCCTGGAGGGCCTGCGCGAAAATCTCTATCTGGGCTTCGGCGCCGCGTTGCTGGTGCTGCTGGCGCTGCTGTGGATCGGCCTGACCTGGGGCCTCAAGGCCCTGCGCCGGCTCAGCCAGGAGCTGGACGAAATCGAAAGCGGCACCCGCGAGAGCCTCAGCGAACAGCACCCGCGCGAACTGCTGCGCCTGACCGGCTCGCTCAACCGCCTGCTGCACAGCGAACGCCAGCAGCGCAGCCGTTACCGCGACTCCCTCGACGACCTGGCCCACAGCCTGAAAACCCCGCTGGCGGTGCTGCAAGGCGTCAGCGAAGACATGGCCCTGCGCCCCCAGGACCGGGACCAGGCCTGGGTGCTGCAGAACCAGATCGAACGCATGAGCCAGCAGATCAGCTACCAGCTGCAGCGGGCCAGCCTGCGCAAGAGCGGGCTGGTGCGCCATCAGGTGCGCCTGCGCCCGGTGCTGCAGAGCCTGTGCGACACCCTGGACAAGGTCTACCGCGACAAGCGTGTGCGGGTCGCCTTCGACCTGCCCGAGCACTGCTACGTGCCGATCGAGCAGGGCGCCTTGCTGGAAATGATGGGCAACCTGCTGGAGAACGCCTACCGCCTGTGCCTGGGCGAAGTGCGCATCAGCGTGCGCGAGAGCCTGGCCGGGGTCGAGCTGTGCGTGGAAGACGACGGCCCCGGCGTGCCGCAGGATCAGCGTGCACGGATCCTGGAGCGCGGCGAGCGGCTGGACCGGCAGCATCCGGGGCAGGGCATCGGCCTGGCGGTGGTCAAGGACATCATCGAAAGCTACAGCGCCAAGCTGACCTTGGGGGATTCGCCGATGGGCGGGGCGGCGTTCAGGATTCACTTTCCGGCGGTCTGACCGTTGGGCGTTGGTCTTGCGGGCCTCATCGCGGGCAAGCCCGCTCCCACAGTTTTTTTGGGGTACTTGTCCCCTATGGGCGACCAGGATCCCTTGTGGGAGCTGGCTTGCCAGCGATAGCGGTGGATCAGGCGCCGCAGGGCATAGTCAAGACAGTTGCTCCCACAGGTTCCGCGGTCTGCACAACAGTGGTGAACACCCACGATCACTGTGGGAGCGGGCTTGCCCGCGAAGGGGCCATTCGATCCGGTCGAATATCCGGCTCAATGCTCCTGCGCCCGGTAAGCCCCCGGCGTCAGACCCGTCCACTTCTTGAAGGCCCGGTGAAACGCCGACGGCTCGGAAAACCCCAACTGCTCGGCGATCGCCTGCAACGACAGATCGGCCCGTCCCAGGTGGTAGATGGCGATATCCCGCCGCAGCTGATCCTTGAGCTCCTGAAAGCTGGTGCCTTCCTCGCGCAGGTGCCGGCGCAGGGTCTGCGGGCTGATGTGCAGGTGCGCCGCCACCGCTTCCAGGTCCGGCCAGCGCGCGCTGTCCTGGCTGAGCAGGCGACGCAGCCGGCTGCTGAGGCTGTTGCCGTCGTCCGGGCGCGACAGCAGGTCGGCGGGGGAGCGTTCGAGGAAATGCTTGAGGGTGCGCTCGTCCTGCAGCAGCGGCATGTTCAGGTAGCGGCTGTGGAAGCGCAGGCTGCTTTGCCCGGCCGAGAACGACAACGGGCAGGAGAACAGCAGATCGTACTCGGCGCCGTGGGCAGGCTTGGGGTAGCTGAATGTCGCCTGCTCCAGGCGGATCCGCTGGCCGATCATCCAGCTGCCCAGGCGATGCCAGATCACCAGCAGGCTTTCGGTCAGAAAGTGATCCGGATCCCACAACTGCGAATCGTCCAGGCTCAGGCGCACCCACTCGTCCTCGCGGTGCAGGGTCAGGCGCGGGGCCTCGGGGAATAGGCTATAAAACAATAAACCGCGGTTGAGCGCCTTCTCCAGCGTGCGGCAATGGATCACGGCATGGCACATCATGGCGAAGCTGCCGGGTTTGCTCGGCGCCCGGCCGAAGCCCAGGTACTCGTCGTCCAGCGCCAGCCACAGGCCCTGGATCAGCCGGGTGAACTGCTCAGGGGCGATTCGCGCGCGCGGCTCCTCCAGCAGTTCGGGGCTGATGCCCAGCTGCTGCAGCAACGGCGAGCAGTCGTGGCCCGCACGCTGCGCGCCGACCAGGGCGGCGCGGGCGAAATGGCTGGCAATGGTGCGTTCGCGCATAAGCGGCAAGTCCTCCCTCAGGCGACGGATGGTAGCTGGCGGCCCGAACGTGCAACAAGGCGGATTTCCGCCAAATTGTAGGACGAGAGCGGGCGTGTTGGCGGAAATCCGCCACGTCGAGTCGGCGCAACGGTGACCGTGATCGGGCCGCAATCCCTGATATCAAAAGGCTTTCAGCGAAATGCGCCAAAGTGGCACGCGGTTTGCGATACAAGCGCCAGAAGCGTGCGCCGAGCCGGTCCGGAAAGCGTCGCTCGACACAACAAATCCCTCCAGTGCAGGAGGGTTCGCAATTCAAGTGTCGTGTTCAACAGATGGATGTTGCCCGCGGGACTCTTGAGGAAACTTGCAATGACGACTCGTCAGCCACTGTACAAATCCCTGTATTTCCAGGTGATCGTCGCAATCTGCATCGGTATCGCGCTCGGCCACTACTATCCGCAGCTCGGTGTGGCCGTAAAGCCGCTGGGTGACGGGTTCATCAAACTGATCAAAATGATCATCGCCCCGATTATCTTCTGCACCGTCGTCAGCGGCATCGCCGGCATGCAGAACATGAAATCGGTCGGCAAGACCGGCGGCTACGCGCTCCTGTACTTCGAAATCGTTTCGACCATCGCCCTGCTGGTCGGCCTGGTCGTGGTCAACATCGTGCAGCCCGGCAACGGCATGCACGTCGACGTGAGCACCCTGGACGCCTCGAAAGTCGCGACCTACGTGCAGCAAGGCGCCGAGCAGAGCGTCGTGGGCTTCCTGCTCAACGTGATCCCGAGCACCATCGTCGGCGCCTTCGCCACCGGCGACATCCTGCAAGTGCTGATGTTCTCGGTGATCTTCGGTTTCGCCCTGCACCGCCTGGGCGCCTACGGCAAGCCGATCCTCGACTTCATCGATCGCTTCGCCCACGTGATGTTCAACATCATCAACATGATCATGAAGCTTGCGCCGATCGGTGCCTTCGGTGCGATGGCGTTCACCATCGGCGCCTACGGCGTCGGCTCGCTGGTGCAGTTGGGTCAACTGATGGCGTGCTTCTACATCACGTGCCTGGCGTTCATCCTGATCGTGCTCGGCGCCATCGCCCGCATGCACGGCTTCAGCGTGCTGAAGATGATCCGCTACATCCGTGAAGAGCTGCTGATCGTGCTCGGCACCTCGTCGTCGGAATCGGTGCTGCCGCGCATGCTGATCAAGATGGAGCGTCTGGGCGCGAAGAAATCCGTCGTGGGTCTGGTGATCCCGACCGGCTACTCGTTCAACCTCGACGGCACCGCGATCTACCTGACCATGGCCGCCGTGTTCATCGCCCAGGCCACCGACACGCACATGGACATCACCCATCAGATCACCCTGCTGGTGGTGTTGCTGCTGTCCTCCAAAGGCGCGGCCGGCGTGACCGGTTCGGGCTTCATCGTGCTGGCGGCCACGCTGTCGGCCGTCGGTCACCTGCCGGTGGCCGGCCTGGCGCTGATCCTGGGCATCGACCGCTTCATGTCCGAAGCCCGTGCGTTGACCAACCTGGTCGGCAACGCCGTCGCCACCATCGTGGTCGCCAAGTGGGTCAAGGAGCTGGACACCGACGTACTGCAGGCCGAGCTGGCCTCGGGCGGTCGCGGCATCGCCGATACCCGTCCGGAAGACGACCTGGGCGTGGCCGAAGGCGCGACCCCAAGCAGCGTCAAGTAACGCTGGCGTCATGAAGAAACCCGCTGCGGCGGGTTTTTTCTTGCCTGCGGTTTGAGCGCAACGGTCACTGCCGCTGACGCATCCGGTGATTGCCGCCCCGGCCGGGGCTGCCTAGGCTGCTGGGATCGTTCACGGAGATCGCCCATGTCCGCACCGCTGGCCTCACTGAAAATCCTGGATTTCTCGACCCTGCTGCCGGGGCCGTTCGCGTCGCTGCTGCTGGCGGACATGGGCGCCGAGGTGCTGCGCATCGAATCTCCGATCCGCCTGGATCTGGTGCGGGTGCTGCCGCCCCACGATCACGGGATATCGGCCAGCCACGCCTACCTCAACCGCAACAAGCGCAGCCTGGCCCTGGACCTGAAGCAGCCCGAAGCGCTGGAGGTGATCAAGCGTTTGCTGGCGGACTACGACATCGTGCTGGAGCAGTTCCGTCCCGGCGTGATGGAGCGCCTGGGGCTGGGCTATGAGGCACTGAAGGCGATCAACCCCCGGCTGATCTACGTGTCGATCACCGGCTACGGCCAGACCGGCCCTTACAAGGATCGCGCCGGCCACGACATCAATTACCTGGCCCTGGCCGGGCTCTCCAGCCACACCGGGCGCGCCGACAGCGGGCCGTTGCCGCTGGGCATGCAGGTGGCGGATATCGCCGGCGGCTCGCTGCACGGGGTGATCGGTTTGCTGGCGGCGGTGATTTCTCGCCAGCAGAGCGGGCAGGGCACACACCTGGACGTGAGCATGACCGACTGCGCCTTCAGCCTGAACGCCATGGCCGGCGCCGGGTATCTGGCGTGTGGTGAACTACCGGGCTGGGAAGATCAGATGCTCAATGGCGGCAGCTTCTACGATTACTACCGCTCCCGGGATGGGCGCTGGATGTCGGTGGGCAGCCTGGAGCCGGCCTTCATGCAGCAACTGTGTGCGGCGCTGGGGCGGCCGGAACTGGCGGCCCAGGGTTTGTCACCCAAGCCGCAGCAGCAACGGGCGCTCAAGGAGGCCTTGAAGGTCGAGTTCGAGAAACATGACTTTGCCGACCTGTGCGAGCTGTTCGCCGGCATCGATGCCTGCGTCGAACCGGTGTTGAATCTGGGCGAGGCGGTGGGGCATCCGCAGTTGCAGGCGCGGGCGCTGGTGGCGCAGGTACCGCGTGGGGACGGCACGGCCCAGGCGCAGATTGCTTGCCCGCTGAAGTTCTCCGAAGCGTTGCCGCCGCCGCGGCATGTCGGGGCGGCGCTGGGGGCGCATACGGATCAGGTGCTGGAGGGGTTGGGCTTCGCTGCTGCGGAGATCGAGGCGCTGCGGCAGGCCAAGGTGGTGCTCTAGCGGCTGTCCCGGCCCTTTGCCAGCAGGGGATGTGTGAACGCCAAAGATCCAGTGTGGGAGCCAGCCTGCTGGCGATCGGGCCGGAACAGGCGCCACAGGATCCGCGCTATTCGACCCGCATCTCCCCGCTGAACACCAAGGTGTTCCGGCATCTGCGGCACAGGTACCGTCGCCCCTGCCTGACCAGGCTATGGCGCTGGGCCGTGAACGGGAAGTCGCTGTCGGCGCACGGGCACTTGTAGATGTAGCGGGTCACGCTGCGGCGCTTGACCTCATAGGTGTGGCAGCGGTCGGGCGGCAATTCGTAGACGCCGCGCATGATCAGCTGCCATTCCTCGCCGTGGGGCTGGATGCGGTCGCCGAACAGTTGATGGGCGATCAGGTGCGCGACCTCATGGGCCACGGTCTGCTTGAGGAAATGCTCGGTGTTTTCCCGGTACAGCTGCGGGTTGAAGCGCAGCAGGTTCTCGTGCAGGTGCGCGACCCCGGCTTTTTGCCCGCGCAGCTTGAGGCTCACCACGGGGCGCTTGAAAGGACGTTTGAAAAAGGATTCGGCGAGTTGGAAACAGTCTTCGACGCGGGTATTGAGTTGCTCGGGCATGCTTGATGGATCTCCAGAGGCTTGGAGTATGCCGCAACCTTCCGGCCTTGCGCATCGCCGGACCGCCGAATGGTCGCGGCTTTCCCGGGCATGAGAAGGCCGCCTTGCGGCGGCCTGGTGTTGGCGGATCTTGTTCTTTTCGGGGGGATCGCTAGTTGGTGTAGACCGGGCCCACGCCCAGCCCCCAGACAATCACGGTGAACGCCATGATGGCCACCAGCACCACCAGGCCTACCGCCAGCACCGAGCTGGAAAACAGGAATCCCTCATCGGTCGGTATGTTCATGAAGGTGGGCAGGCCCACGTAGAGCAGGTACACCGTGTAGCAGATGGCCGCCGTGCCGACGATCATCCCCAGCCACATGTGCGGATACAGCGCCGCCAGCCCGCCGACGAACAGCGGCGTCGCGGTGTAGGTGGCGAAGGCCACGCAACGGGCCAGGCTCGGGTTGGCGTCGTAGGTGCGGGCCATCCAGTGGATGAACGCGCCCATGACCGCCACGCCGCCGAGCATCGCCAGGTACGACATGATCGTCATCCACAGCGCGCTCTCGAGGGTCAGCATCACCGGCGCACGGCTGCCGATCACCCAGCCGACCTGGGTCGTGCCGATGAACGCCGAGACCGCCGGGATCGCCGCCAGGATCAGCGTGTGCGTCAGGTACATGTGGCTGATGCTTTCTTCCTGGTCGCCACGGATTTCCTTCCATTCCTGATCGGGGTGGGTGAAGAGCCCCACTACGTGATGGATCATGCCAGTCACTCCTCTTTGTATTGCCATCGCCCCCCAACGGAGCGCCTTCGGGCCAAGGTGGCCGAGCAAATTCAGGTCTCCAGACATCGATGCGACCTTATGTCGCAGTATAGGAAGGTCTTGACCGCACAGGGTGTAGGGGCTTAGAGCAAATCGCGCTGTAAACCCAGGGCTTAATCGCCGCAGGGACTTGAGCCGCCGGCGCAGCGACAGACCCGCGGCCCTTCGCCCGGGCGGCGTTTTTGCGTAAAATGCCCGCCCTTCGTCACACCTCACGGATTTCGCGTCATGGGCACTCTCACCGTCAACCAGAACAAACTGCAAAAGCGCCTGCGCCGCCTGGCCGGCGAAGCGGTCGCCGACTTCAACATGATCGAGGACGGCGACAAGGTGATGGTCTGCCTGTCCGGGGGCAAAGACAGCTACACCATGCTCGATGTGCTGATGCACCTGCAGAAGGTCGCGCCGGTCAAGTTCGAGATCGTCGCGGTGAACATGGACCAGAAGCAGCCGGGTTTCCCCGAGCACGTCCTGCCGGCCTACCTCAAAGAGCTGGGCATCGAGTACCACATCGTCGAGAAGGACACCTACTCGGTGGTCAAGGAACTGGTGCCGGAAGGCAAGACCACCTGCTCGCTGTGCTCGCGCCTGCGCCGCGGCACGCTGTACACCTTCGCCGACGAGATCGGCGCGACCAAGATGGCCTTGGGGCACCACCGCGACGACATCGTCGAGACGTTCTTCCTGAACATGTTCTTCAACGGCACCCTCAAGGCCATGCCGCCCAAGCTGCGCGCCGACGACGGCCGCAACGTGGTGATCCGCCCCCTGGCCTACTGCAACGAGAAGGACATCCAGGCCTACTCGGACTTCAAGCAGTTCCCGATCATCCCGTGCAACCTGTGCGGATCCCAGGAAAACCTGCAGCGCCAGGTGGTCAAGGAAATGCTCCAGGACTGGGAACGCAAGACCCCGGGCCGCACCGAAAGCATCTTCCGCAGCCTGCAGAACGTGGTGCCGTCGCAACTGGCCGACCGCAACCTGTTCGACTTCACCAGCCTGAAGATCGACGAGACGGCGGCTTCGCGCTTCGTCAACGTCGTCAATCTCTAGGCCCCGTCAAGGTGGGAGCCAGCCTGCTGGCGATGGCGGTGGGTCAGGCTCCGGTGATGTTGGATGTGCCGGCCTCATCGCTGGCAAGCCAGCTCCCACAGGGATTCTGCTATAGCCGGGAACCCTGTGGGCCGGCAGGCTGGCTCCCACTGTCGTTTGTGTTCTCGGGCGACATTCATTTCAGACCTCAGGAGAGGGCATGCGCGACTACAAGTGGCTGCACGAATACTGTCTGAACCGTTTCGGTTCGGCGGCCGAACTGGAAGCCCACCTGCCTGTCCCCAAGACCGCGGCGCAACTGCGTGCGGTGGGCGACGACCGCTACCTGTCGACCATGGCCCTGCGAGTGTTCCGCGCCGGGCTCAAGCACAGCCTGGTGGACGCCAAGTGGCCGGCCTTCGAGGAGGTGTTCTTCGGCTTCGACCCGGAAAAGGTCGTGCTGATGAGCGCCGAGCACCTTGAGCGCCTGATGCAGGACGCGCGGATCATCCGCCACCTGGGCAAGCTCAAGAGCGTGCCGCGCAATGCGCAGTTCATCCTGGACGTGGAGAAAGAGAAGGGCAGCTTCGGCGCCTTGCTCGCCGACTGGCCGGTGACCGACATCGTCGGCCTGTGGACGTACCTGAAAAAGCGCGGCCACCAACTGGGCGGGCTGTCGGCGCCGCGGTTCCTGCGGATGGCCGGCAAGGACACCTTCGTGCCGAGCTACGACGTGGTGGCGGCGCTGAACGCCCAAGGCATCATCGACAAGGTGCCGAGCAGCCTGCGCGACCTGGCCACGGTGCAGGACGCCTTCAACCGCTGGCACGAAGAGAGCGGCGGACGGCCGATGAGCCAGATCTCGATGATGCTGGCCTATACCGTCAATCATTAAGATCGGGGTTGTCTGCGATCGCCAGCAGGCTGGCTCCTACAGGGGATTTGTGAGCACCGCAGATCCCGTGTGGGAGCCAGCCTGCTGGCGATGGCGAGCGGTCAGGCGACGCTGACCTCGCCTTCGCCCGCCCGCTTGCGGTCCAGCTGATACCGCCACCGCACATACAGCAGCGCCGAGCAGAACACCGCCAGGCTGGCGATCATCTCCAGCACGCCGAACAGCTGACGGCCCGGGTCATACGCGGCCAGCGCGCCCTTGATGAAGTACAGGTTCACCGCAAAGCACATCCACGAATGCCCCCGCGGGCTGCCCGTGACCATGCCCGGCGCGAGCACGATCCACGGGATCAGCTCGATCAGCAGGATCACCCAGGGGCGCGCGCCGTGCAGGTCGGCGAACACCAGGTAGTAGGCGGCGAGCAGTCCGGCCAGGGCGAAGAAGCACAGCAGGCTGACGATCCGCATCACCCACACCCGCGGCGCGAGCCATTCGACGGCGGGCAAGACTTTGGGCTTTTTCGCCATCCTCAGCTCCCCAGCTTCTGCGCGGTTTTCGCCAGGCGTGCGCCCAAGGCGCGGCACAGCGCGATTTCGTGGCTGTCCAGGCCGCTCTTGCCGTCGGCCCCGGCATGGTGGCTGGCGCCGTACGGCGTGCCGCCGCCCTGGGTCTCCAGCAGCGCCGATTCGCTGTAGGGCAGGCCGGTGATCAGCATGCCGTGATGCAGCAGCGGCAGCATCATCGACAGCAGCGTGGTCTCCTGGCCGCCGTGCAGGCTGGCGGTGGAGGTGAAGACGCCGGCCGGCTTGCCCACCAGGGCGCCGGTCAGCCAGAGGTTGCTGGTGCCGTCGAGGAAGTACTTGAGCGGCGCGGCCATGTTGCCGAAGCGGGTCGGGCTGCCCAGGGCCAGGCCGGCGCAGTTCTTCAGGTCGTCCAGCGTGGCGTACAGCGCGCCTTCGTCGGGAATGTCCGGCGCCACCGCTTCGCACTCGGCGGAGATCGCCGGCACGGTGCGCAGGCGCGCTTCGAGCCCGGCCTGTTCGACGCCGCGGGCGATTTGCCGGGCCATCTCGTTGGTCGAGCCGCTGCGGCTGTAATACAGGACCAGAATGTACGGATCGCTCACGGCAGCAGCTCCAGGACCCGCTCCGGCGGACGGCCGATGACGGCCTTGTCGCCGGCTTCGAGGATCGGGCGCTCCATCAGTTTCGGATGGTCCGCGATGGCGGCGATCAGTTGTTCTTCGCTGAGGCTGCTGTCGGCCAGCTGAAGCGTTTTGTATTCATCTTCGCCGGTGCGCAGCAGTTGCCGGGCGCCGATCCCCAGCTTGCCGAGCAAGGCCTTGATCTGCGCGGCGTCCAGCGGGGTTTCGAGGTAACGCACCACGTTCGGGGTCAGGCCACGGGCTTCGAGCAGTTCGAGTGCGCCACGGGATTTCGAGCAGCGCGGGTTGTGATAGAGCGTCAGATCGGTCATGGCGGGTCGCTTATGGCGTAAAGTGGCGGCTATTCTAACTGTGCAGCGCGCAATCCAGAACCTCGGGAGGCGACGGGTCGCAGGCGCATTCAATTTTTCACAAGGAACATGACATGACACGGCGACTGGCAGCGGCATTGACGATCATCGGAGCGTTGATGCTGGGGGGCTGCGGTAACGACTATGGCATCGATCAGAACGGGCAGAAAGTGGCCTCCGAGCGCCTCGACAAGCAGTGGGTGGTGCTCAACTACTGGGCCGAATGGTGCGGCCCGTGCCGCACCGAGATCCCGGAGCTCAACCACTTGGCCGAGCAGCTCAAGGACAGGAAGATCGGCGTGTTCGGGGTCAACTTCGACAACGTGCAAGGTGAGGAGCTCAAAGGCGCCAGCGAGAAGCTGGGCATCCGCTTCACCGTGCTGGCGCAGGATCCGGCGGACCTGTTCGAACTGCCGCGCAGCGAGGCCTTGCCGGTGACCTACATCATCGACAACAAGGGCAAGGTGCGTGAGCAGTTGCTGGGCGAGCAGACGGCGGCGGGGGTGATGGCGAAGCTGGAGGCGCTGAAGGCGACCAACTGAAGGGGCGCTGTGGCGAGGGAACGTGCTCCCTCGCCGCAAAACGGGTTCAGCCTTCTTCCAGCCACCAGCGCAACGGCTTGCCTTCGACGGGCCAGAAGCGCATCTGCTCGATCGGCGAGACGTCCCAGCGCTCGACCTTCTCCAGCGCCTGCAAGAAGCGCTGTTCCTGCTCCATCAGCGCCGGCGCGCATTGCTTGCGGGTCTTGCCGATCTTGCCGAAGCTCAGTTTGTCGCCGTCCAGGGTGTACGGCGCGAACCAATGGTTGCAGCCGCCGTTGCCGTAGGCCCGGCCATCGTCGCCCAGGGTGACGGTCAAGTGGCTGTAGTCCATCAGCGGGCGTTCGCCGATCCATTCCAGGATGTAGCTGCGGTTCTGCTGCAGCTGCACCGGCTCGGCGGCGCACCCGGCGAGGCCGGCACCGACGGCGGCGGTCAGGGCCAGGTGTTTCATCACGCGGACTCCCGGCAGCTCGGGCACACATGCTTGCCGCCCACGGCCTGCCAGCCCAGTTCGGCGATGCGTGCGGTGGCGGCGGCCGTCTCGGCCGGCTTGCCGAGCTTGGCGTCCACCGCGAACTCGAAGCTCAGGGCTTTGGCGCACGCATCGCAGTTGACCTGCCAGGTGTGGATCGCCAGTTCGCCGAACACCGGCCCCTGGGTCATCGCGGTCCATTGGCCCGGCGGGTTGATCAGGTGGCGGACGGTTTCGACGGTCAGGCGCATGGACAGGTCCTTGCTGCCCTTGAGGGTGACCACCAGGACGTCGCCGACGCGGATCGAGCCGCCGTTGCCGGTGACCTGATAGCGGCCCGGCACGATGGCGCGGCATTCGGTGAGGGTGTGTTGCGGGTTCATCAGGGTGTAGCGGAAATCGTGTTCGACCATGGAGCCTCCAAATATGCGCGACATGCTAGCACGGGCCGGATTGCAGAATGACGCGCGCTTGCGACCTTCGATCCGGTTCAAACCGGCACCGCAGTCATGGCAAACTGCCGCTTCTTTTTTCTAAGGAACGGAACATGGCGCTGATCGAATGTTATGAATGCAAGCGCAGTATCAGCTCGCAGACGTCGGCGTGCATCCATTGCGGAGCCCCGCTGGAGCAGGGCGCGGCCGGCGCTGAAGCAACGAAGTCGCCGATTTCCTTTGGCCGCCTGCCGCGCAACGAATCCGTTCCCGAAGCTCCGATCGCGCCCGCAGCGCCTGCGCCGCAGCCACGGGCCACGCCGGCGGCGGCCGGTCGCCGCCGGCGTGCGCAGGCGGCGCAACCGGTCGAGCCTCAGTTGAACGCCGACGGTTCGCGGCCGGTGGAAGGCTGGCTGAAGATCATGGTGTTCCTGCTGCCGGGCTTTTTTGTCTGGTTCCTGCTGCGCAGCGGCCACTCGGCCAAACAGCGGCTGCTGGGCTTCGGTTGGCTGGCGTTGCTGATCCTGGCGTCGTCGCTCAAGCCGTCCTGAGCCGGCTCAGGCCTCGACCCGGTTCTGCGGCGCGCCCTGCGCCCAGGCGGCGATGTTGCGCAGGGTCGTCTCGGCGATCGCCCCCAGGGCCTCGTGGGTCAGGAAGGCCTGGTGGGCGGTGACGATCACATTGGGGAAGGTCAGCAGGCGGGCGAGGACATCGTCCTGCAGCGGCAGGTCGGAGCGGTCTTCGAAGAACAGCTGCGCCTCCTCCTCATAGACGTCCAGCCCCAGATACCCCAACTGGCCGTCCTTCAGGGCGTCGATCAGCGCGGGTGTGTCGACCAGCCCGCCGCGCCCTGTGTTGATCAGCATCGTCCCCGGTTGCAGGCACGCCAGCGATTGGCGGTTGATCAGGTGCTTGCTCTGCGCGTTCAGCGGGCAGTGCAGGCTGATGATCCGTGACCGGGCCAGCAGCTCGGGCAGGCTCAGGTAGCGGGCCCCCAGCGCTTCGACGGCGGGGTTGGGGTACGGGTCGTAGGCCAGCAGTTCGCAGCCGAAGCCGTGCATGATCTTGGCGAACGTGGCGCCGATCTGCCCGGTGCCGACGATGCCGACGGTCTTGCCCACCAGATCGAAGCCGGTCAGGCCGTGCAGGCTGAAATCGCCTTCGCGGGTGCGGTTGTAGGCGCGGTGCAGGCGCCGGTTGAGCGCCAGGATCAACGCCACCGCGTGTTCGGCCACGGCATGGGGCGAGTAGGCGGGCACCCGCACGACCGCCAGTCCCAGGCGCCGGGCGGCGGCCAGGTCGACGTGGTTGTAGCCGGCCGAACGCAGCGCGATCAGCCGCGTGCCGCCGGCGGCCAGACGTTCCAGCACCGGTGCGCCGAGGTCGTCGTTGATGAAGGCGCAGACCACCTCGTGATGCTCGGCCAGCGCGGCGGTGTCCAGGCACAGCCGCGCCGGCTGGAAGTGCAGCTCGATGCCGTCCGGGCAGGGGGCGGCGAGGAAACTGTCGCGGTCATACGTCTGGCTGCTGAAAACGATCGTGCGCATGCTGGCCTCCTGAAACCGGGTCGCGGGGCCTGATGGCCCACGCTCACTGTAGCCGTCCGTGGCGCCGCCGGCGTTGTCCTGGATCAGGCACTGATCCTGGCTTGCGCGGCCAGGCGGTTGATCGCCCGATCCAGCTCGTCCAGCGCCTGGGCGGCGTTGGGATCCTGCTGCTTGAGCAGGGTTTCGCTGCGCTGGCAGGCGGCGCGCAGTTGCGGCACGCCGCAGTACCGGGTGGCGCCGTGCAGGCGGTGCACCCGTTCGAGCAAGGCGTTCTGGTCGTTGCCGTCGCGGGCCGTGCGAATCGCTTCCCGGTCGGCCTCAAGCGAGGCCAGCAGCATCGCCAGCATGTCCGCCGCCAGATCCGCCTTGCCGGCGGCCAGGCGCAGGCCTTCCTCGTGATCGAGCACCGGCAGATCCTGAGGGCCGGCCACGCCGTCGGCGGCGCGCTCCTGCACCGGATTGCGCAGCGCCAGCCCGGTCCACTTCAGCACCACCTGGGCCAGTTGCCGTTCGCTGATCGGCTTGGTCAGGTAGTCGTCCATGCCGCTTTGCAGCAAGGCGCGCTTTTCGTTGGCCATGGCGTGGGCGGTGAGGGCGACGATCGGCAGCGGCGTGCAGTGCCGTTCGCTTTCCCACTGGCGGATGGTTTCGGTGCTCTGGCGGCCGTCCATGCCCGGCATCTGCACGTCCATCAGCACCAGGTCGAACGCTTCGCTCTGCACGGCGTTGACCGCCGCGTAGCCGCTTTCCACGGCCAGCACCTTGGCGCCCATGTCTTCGAGCAGCGTCTGCACCAGCAGCAGGTTGGCCGGGTTGTCGTCGACGCACAGCACTTTCGGTGCACGGCTGGACAGCGGCTCGCCCGGCTCGCTGCGGGTCTGGCGCGGCAGCACCAGGTCCGACAGCGCCCGCCGCAGTTTGCGCGTGCAGGCCGGTTTGGCCTGAAGCTGGCTGTGGGGGTTGGGCACCGAGAGGTGGAACAGGGTCTGTTCGGTGGTCGGGCACAGCACCAGCACTTTGCAGCCCAGGTGTTCGAGATCCCAGATGTGCTGGTTCAGCCGTTCCGGAAGCATGTCGTTGCTGGTGATGCCGAGCACCGCCAGGTCGATGGCCTGCTCGGTCTGGTGGGCGCCGGTGACGCCGTTGGTCAGGCTCTCCAGGGTGTTGAACGGGGTGACGTCCAGGCCGCAGTCCTCCAGTTGGTGCTGCAGCGCCTGGCGGGCCAGTTCGTGGTTCTCCAGCACCGCCACCCGGCGCCCGAGCAATGGCGCGGCCGGCAGGTCGTCGGTGTCGTCGCGGGTCTTGGGCAGGCTCAGGCTGATCCAGAACTCCGAGCCTTCGCCAGGCGTGCTGTCCACGCCGATCTCGCCGCCCATCTGCTCGATCAGGCGCTTGGAGATCACCAGCCCCAGGCCGGTGCCGCCCGGCTGGCGCGACAGCGAGTTGTCCGCCTGGCTGAAGGCCTGGAACAGGGCGCGCACGTCCTGGGCCGAGAGGCCGATGCCGGTGTCCTGGATGCTGATGCGCAGCTGCACGCTGTCCTCGTGCTCTTCTTCGAGCATCGCCCGGGCGACGATGGTGCCTTCGCGGGTGAACTTGATCGCGTTGCTGACCAGGTTGGTGAGGATCTGCTTGAGCCGCAGCGGATCGCCGACCAGCGACAGCGGCGTGTCGCGGTAGACCAGGCTGACCAGCTCCAGCTGTTTGGCGTGGGCGGCCGGGGCCAGTATGGTCAGGGTGTCCTGCAGCAGGTCGCGCAGGTTGAACGGAATGTGGTCGAGCACCAGCTTGCCGGCCTCGATCTTGGAGAAGTCGAGGATCTCGTTGATGATCCCCAGCAGGCTGTCGGCAGACTTCTCGATGGTCCCCAGGTAGTCGAGCTGGCGCGGGGTGAGCTCGCTTTTCTGCAGCAGGTGGGTGAAGCCGAGGATGCCGTTGAGCGGCGTGCGGATCTCGTGGCTCATGTTGGCCAGGAACTCGGATTTGATCCGGCTCGCCTCCAGGGCTTCCTTGCGCGCCAGGTCCAGTTCGATGTTCTGGATCTCGATGGTTTCGAGGTTCTGGCGCACGTCTTCGGTGGCTTGGTCGACGCTGTGCTGCAGTTCTTCCCGGGCGTTCTGCAAGGTGCCGGCCATGCGGTTGATGCCGGAGGCCAACTCGTCGAGTTCCTGGCTGCCGAGGGGCGGCAGGCGGGTTTCCAGGTGGCCGTCCTTGAGCTGCGCGACGGCTTGCTTGATCTGGCTCAGCGGCCGGTTGATGGTGCGCCCCATGCGCACGGCCAACAGCGCCGCGCCGGCCAGGCCTGCGCCGATCAGCAGCAGGCTGGCGAACAGGCTGCGGTAGCCGCGCAGCAGCATGCCGTTGTGCGACAGTTCCAGTTCGACCCAGCCGAGCAGGCGGTCGGACTCTTCGGGGATCAGTTCGCCGGCCAGGTTGCGGTGCTTGCCGAACACCGGCAGCAGGTAGCGGGTCGCATCGTTGCCGCTGCGCCGCAGCAGTTGCAGGCTGTCGCCGCTGGGGGCCTGGTTGAGCATGGTCGGGCCGGCGTGGGCCAGGGGCGAGCGGTCCGGCGCCAGGAAGGTCACGGCGCGCACGTCGGACTGCTCCAGGGACTGGGTGGCGATGCGTTCGAGCAGTTCGCTGTCGCCGTGGCCCATGGCCGGCGCCACCAGCGGCGCCAGTTGCTCGGCGATCATTTCGCCGCGCTGCATCAGTTGGGCCTGCAGGTCGACTTGCTGCGTCCAGGTGAAGTAGCCGCCCAGCACCAGCGCCATCAGGCTGGTGGGCAACAGGGTCAGCAACAGCACGCGACCTTTGATTCCCAGTTTCTTGAGCACGCCCATCTCCCGCATCCCGCTGATCCGTTGACTCTCGCGTGCGTCCGGCACGCGGCTTTGGCGCAGTGTAGCGATTTGCTCGCGGGCAATCTTGGGAAAAATGCCGCCGCCGTCCATCGGCCGAAGCCGCGACGTCCGTCTGCCGGATCAGGCTCGGGTTGCCCGGCGCCCGGCAATCTTGAATAATCCGCCAACTGAGAATTATTTGCAGATAGTCATGACTCCTGTCTCTGTTGGCCAGCCCCGCATCCTTTCCATCGAAGACGATCCTGTGCTCGGTGCCTATGTCCACGAGCACCTGGGCCGCAGCGGCTTTCAGGTGACCTGGTGCCGCAACGGCCAGGAGGGCCTCGATGTCGCCCGGCACCAGCCGTTCGACGTGGTGCTGATGGACATCCTGCTGCCGGGGCTGGACGGGCTCGATGTGCTCACGCAACTGCGCCAGAGCCACTCCACGCCGGTGCTGCTGATGTCCGCCCTGGGCGCCGAAGCCGACCGCATCAGCGGCTTTCGCCTCGGCGCCGACGACTACCTGCCCAAGCCGTTCAGCATGGCCGAGCTGCATGTGCGCATCGAGGCGATCCTGCGGCGCGTCGCGCTCGACCGGCGTCCGGCGCCGTTGGCCGAACCCGTCGCGGCGGGCGCGCTGCGTTTCGACGATGAACAGTGCGATGTGTCCTACCAAGGCCGGCCCGCCGGCCTGACCCGCAGCGAGTACCGCCTGCTGGAGACCCTCGACCGCAACCCCGAAGAGGTGCTGAGCAAGGCCTTCCTCTATCAGCACGTGCTGCAGCGCGGCTACGCGCCCCACGACCGCAGCCTCGACATGCACATCAGCCAGATCCGCCGCAAACTCAAGGCCGTCGGCTACGGCGAGCGCGAAGTGCGCACGGTGTGGGGCAAGGGTTACGTATTGAGCGCACCCGATGAAACCGTCTGAGCTGCCGGGGCGACACTCGCTGTTCTGGAAACTGGCCTGCCTGCTGGTGGCGTTCTGTCTGCTGATGATCTGGCTGAGCTGGTCCTGGGGCCGCTACATGGAGCAGCGCAATCAGTTCCTGTCCGACGAGGCTCGGGGCACGTTGGCCCGTTATGCGGCCGAGGCCGAGCAGGCCTGGCGGGAAGGGCGGCAGGAGGGCGTCGACGCCTGGCTGCGGACCATGCACTGGCGCGAGGCGGGTTGGGTCGGAGTGATCGGCGGCCACCTGCAATCGTTGGGCAGCCAGCCGTTGAGCGAGGCCGAGACCCTGCGCCTGACCTTCCTGCGCGGGCCTGACTGGCCGATCCACAAAAAGGGCCTGCCGTGGCTGCGGGTGCCGTTCCCCGAGAACCCGTCCGCCGGCAGCCTGGTGATCGAGCTGCCCGAGCGCTTCCTGCCGGGGCGCTACAAGACGTTCTGGCGGGTCATCACCAACGGGGTGATCCCCGGCCTGTTCACGCTGCTGCTGTGCGTCGGCCTGTACCGCCTGCTGGTGATGCCGCTGAACAACCTGCGCGAACAGGCCAACGCCTGGCGCGCCGACCAACTGAATGTGCGGCTGTCGAGCGGCATCACCGAGCGTCCCGACGAACTCGGCGAACTGGCCCGGGCCTTCGACTCGATGGCCGAGCGCCTGCAATCGACCGTCGCGCTGCAGCAGCAACTGTTGCGCGACCTGTCCCACGAACTGCGCACGCCATTGAGCCGCCTGCGGGTGGCCAGCGAAGGCGAGCAGGCGCTGTTGCCGTTGCGCGAACGGATCGGGCGCGAGGTCGACATCATGCAGCGGCTGGTGGAAGACACCCTCCAGCTGGCCTGGCTCGACACCGAGCGCACGCCGCTGCCCGACGAGGCGATCCAGATCCAGGCCCTGTGGGAAATGCTGACCGACAACGCCTGCTACGAAAGCGGCTGGCCGAGCCTGCAGTTGCAGTGCACGGTGAAGGCCTCCTGCTGGGTGCGCGGCCACCTCAACACCTTGGCCCAGGCGCTGGAAAACATTCTGCGCAACGCCATCCGCCATTCGCCGCCGGGCGGCGTGGTGCGGCTCGGCGGGCGGCGCGACGGCGATTACTGGCACCTGTGGCTGGAGGATCAGGGGGGCGGCGTGGCCGAGGCGGACCTGGAGCGGATCTTCTCGCCGTTCATCCGGCTCGACGGCTCGCGGCCCGGCGACGGCGGGTTCGGCCTGGGCCTGAGCATCGCGCGTAATGCGGTGCAGCGTCAGGGCGGCAGGCTGTGGGCCGAGAACGGCGCAGACGGCTTGCGGCTGAACCTGCGGTTGAAGGCGCACGACGCCGCCTGCGAGGCGGTGCAGGGCCGGCCTGCGCCGGCGGCGGACGGGCTGCAGCCGCAGATCAGCTGACGGCCCCGCGGTTTCTTCACTTATTCCCATAAGCCATAAGCACCATACTTTGCGTGATATGGCCGGCGCGGGTTTGCCGGTATGATAGGCGCCCCCGCTGTCCGGATTGCGAAAAACGCCATGACCTTGCAGTACCCAACCATCGCCGATTGCGTCGGCAACACGCCGCTGGTGCGTTTGCAGCGCCTGCCCGGCGCCACCAGCAACACCCTCTTGCTCAAGCTGGAAGGCAACAACCCGGCGGGTTCGGTCAAGGATCGTCCGGCGTTGTCGATGATCACCCGCGCCGAGCTGCGCGGGCAGATCCGCCCCGGCGACACGCTCATCGAGGCGACCTCGGGCAACACCGGGATCGCCCTGGCGATGGCCGCTGCGATCAAGGGCTACAAGATGATCCTGATCATGCCGGACAACTCCACCGCCGAGCGCAAGGCGGCGATGACCGCCTACGGCGCCGAGCTGATCCTGGTCACCCAGGAAGAGGGCATGGAAGGCGCCCGCGACCTGGCCCAGCGGATGGAGGCCGAAGGCCGCGGCAAGGTGCTCGACCAGTTCGCCAACGGCGACAACCCCGAAGCCCATTACGCCACCACCGGCCCGGAGATCTGGCGCCAGACCCAGGGCTCCATCACCCATTTCGTCAGTTCCATGGGCACCACCGGCACCATCATGGGCGTGTCGCGCTACCTCAAGGAACAGAACGACAACGTGCAGATCATCGGCCTGCAGCCGATGGAAGGCTCGGCCATTCCCGGCATCCGCCGCTGGCCGCAGGAATACCTGCCGAAGATCTACCAGGCCGACCGCGTCGACCGCATCGTCGACATGGCGCAGAGCGAAGCCGAAGACGTCACCCGTCGCCTGGCCCGCGAAGAAGGCATCTTCTGCGGCGTGTCCTCGGGCGGTGCGGTGGCGGCGATGCTGCGCTTGTCCAAGGAAGTCGAGAACGCGGTGATCGTCGCGATCATCTGCGACCGCGGCGACCGCTACCTGTCGACCGGCCTGTTCGACGCGCCCAACTGATGGCCAAGCAAGCAAGAGGCCTGCGCTTCCAGCCCACCGGCGGCAGCAAGGCCCCGCAACTCCCGACCGGCAAGAAGCAGCGCCTGAGCATCGAGCGCCTGGCCAATGACGGTCGCGGCATCGCGTTCTTCGAAGGCCGCACCTGGTTCGTCCTCGGCGCCCTCGCAGGCGAGGAGGTCGAGGCGCGGGTGCTCGGCGCCCACGGTAAAGTGGTCGAGGCCCGCGCCGAGCGCGTGCTCAAGGCCAGCGAACTGCGCCGTCCGGCCCTTTGCCCGCACGCGGGCCGCTGCGGCGGCTGCAGCGTGCAGCACCTGCCCCACGCTGAACAGCTTGCCCTGAAACAGCGCATGCTGGCCGAGCAGCTGTCGCGGGTCGCCGGCGTCGAACCGCAAGAATGGGCCGCGCCGTTGACCGGCCCCGAATTCGGCTACCGACGCCGCGCCCGGGTGGCGGTGCGCTGGGACGCCAAGGCGAAGCGGCTGGACGTGGGCTTTCGCGCCGCCGGCAGCCAGGACATTGTCGCGATCGACGAGTGCCCGGTGCTGGTACAGCCCTTGCAGCCGATCATGAGCCGGCTGCCGGACATGCTCCGCCGCCTGGGCAAGCCTCAGGCGCTGGGGCATGTGGAACTGTTCAGCGGCTCGTCGCTGGCGGTGCTGCTGCGGCACACGGCGCCGCTGTCGGATGCGGACCTGACGATCCTCAAGGATTTCTGCGCGTTCCACGGGGCGCAGCTGTGGCTGCACGGCGAAGGCGAGCCGCAGCCGGCGGACCCTACGCAGTCGCTGGGCTACCGCCTGGAGACGTGGGGGCTGGAGCTGGCCTGGCGTCCGGGCGACTTCATCCAGGTCAACGCCGGCGTCAACGAGGCGATGGTCGCCCAGGCGTTGGAGTGGCTCAAGCCCACGGGCGATGAGCGTGTGCTCGACCTGTTCTGCGGCCTGGGCAACTTCGCCTTGCCGTTGGCCAAGGCCGTGCGTGAGGTGGTGGCGGTCGAAGGCGTGCAGACGATGGTCGACCGTGCGGCGGAGAACGCCGCCAGCAACAATTTGCATAACACAAAGTTTTTTCAGGCCGATTTATCCCAGCCTTTGACCGATGCCGAATGGATCGGAAACGGCTTTTCTGCGGTACTCTTGGACCCACCCCGTGACGGTGCTTTCGAGGTGGTGCGCAAGCTGGCGACCCTGGGTGCCCAACGGCTGGTGTACGTGTCGTGCAACCCTGCAACTCTGGCGCGCGACACGGTCGAATTGATCAAGCAGGGCTACCGGTTAAAACGTGCCGGGATTCTCGATATGTTTCCTCAGACGGCGCATGTCGAGGCCATGGCGTTATTTGAAGCGGGCTAGGATGGCCCGTCTGATCCGTCTGGTCCGCCCGGACAGCGCTCGTCCCAGCCCCGCGAGCGCGAACGGGCAATGAAGGTCAGCGATTTGACGCATTGAATCTGCGTCGTAGGGAAGGTAAAGCAAGATGGTACAGGTGAGAGCACACCAGCCGATCAACACCGACGGCAGTATCAATCTCGAGGCTTGGCTCGATCATGCGGTCAGCGTCGATCTGGCGCTGGATCGCGAAGCCTTGAAGGAGGCCTGCGAATACGCCCGTCAGGCCGAGCAGCAATCC
Organism: Pseudomonas sp. B7(2017); assembly: GCF_002112745.1. Lineage (NCBI taxonomy): Bacteria > Pseudomonadati > Pseudomonadota > Gammaproteobacteria > Pseudomonadales > Pseudomonadaceae > Pseudomonas > Pseudomonas sp. B7(2017). The sequence continues at coordinate 488,378 of NZ_NEIP01000002.1, forward strand.
AAAGCGGCGAACAATCTGTGGACCGAGGGCAGCGGCAGCTTCAGCACCGGTCTTGAGATCGCCGAGATCCTGGCCGACCTCAAGCTCGACCAGGATTCCCTGGTGGCCGCCGTGCTGTACCGCGGCGTGCGCGAAGGCCAGATCGAGCTCGCGGCGGTCAGCCAGCGGTTCGGCCCGGTGGTCGCCAAGCTGATCGACGGCGTGCAGCGCATGGCGGCGATCAGCGCCAGCCTCAGCCCCCGTCAGTCCATGGTGCTGGGCACCCAGGGCCAGGTCGAGAACCTGCGCAAGATGCTGGTGGCCATGGTCGACGACGTGCGCGTCGCGCTGATCAAGCTGGCCGAGCGCACCTGCGCGATCCGGGCGGTGAAGACCGCCGACGACGAGAAGCGCAACCGGGTCGCCCGGGAGGTGTTCGACATCTATGCGCCGCTGGCGCACAGGCTCGGCATCGGCCACATCAAGTGGGAGCTGGAGGACCTGTCCTTCCGCTACCTGGAGCCTGACCAGTACAAGCAGATCGCCAAGCTGCTGCACGAGCGGCGGCTCGACCGCGAACGCTTCATCAGCGACGTGATGACCCAGCTCAAGAACGAACTGCAGGCCACCGGCGTCGAGGCCGACATCAGCGGCCGGGCCAAGCACATCTATTCGATCTGGCGAAAGATGCAGCGCAAGGGCCTGGAGTTCAGCCAGATCTACGACGTGCGCGCCGTGCGCGTGCTGGTGCCGGAGATGCGCGACTGCTACACCGCGCTCGGCATCGTCCACACCCTGTGGCGGCACATCCCCAAAGAGTTCGACGACTACATCGCCAACCCGAAGGAGAACGGCTACCGCTCGCTGCACACCGCCGTGATCGGCCCGGAAGGCAAGGTGCTGGAGGTGCAGATCCGTACCCACGCCATGCACGAGGAGGCCGAACTCGGCGTCTGCGCGCACTGGCGCTACAAGGGCACCGACGTCAAGTCCGGCTCCAACCACTACGAAGAGAAGATCTCCTGGCTGCGTCAGGTGCTCGAGTGGCATGAAGAGCTGGGCGACATCGGCGGCCTGGCCGAACAGCTGCGGGTCGACATCGAGCCGGACCGAGTCTACATCTTCACCCCGGACGGCCATGCCATCGACCTGCCCAAGGGCGCGACGCCGCTGGACTTCGCCTACCGCGTGCACACCGAGATCGGCCACAACTGCCGCGGCGCCAAGATCAACGGGCGGATCGTGCCGCTCAACTACAGCCTGCAGACCGGCGAGCAGGTCGAGATCATCACCAGCAAGCACGGCACCCCGAGCCGCGACTGGCTGAACCCGAACCTGGGGTACGTCACCACGTCCCGGGCGCGGGCCAAGATCGTCCACTGGTTCAAGCTGCAGGCCCGGGACCAGAACGTCGCGGCGGGCAAGACCCTGCTCGAGCGCGAGCTCAACCGCCTCGGCCTGCCGGCGGTGGACTTCGACAAGCTGGCCGACAAGGCCAACATGAAGACCGCCGAAGACCTGTTCGCCGCCCTCGGTGCCGGCGACCTGCGCCTGGCGCAGCTGGTCAACCTGGCGCAGCAGCTGGTCGAGCCGGAGCGCGGCAACGAGCAGCTGGAGCTGATCCCGCGCAAGGCCGCCGGCTACAAGCCGGGCAAGCGCGGCGACATCCAGATCCAGGGCGTCGGCAACCTGATGACGCAGATGGCCGGCTGCTGCCAGCCGTTGCCGGGCGACGCGATCGTCGGCTACATCACCCAGGGCCGCGGCGTGAGTATCCACCGCCAGGACTGCGCCTCGGTGCTGCAACTGGCCGGCCGCGAGCCGGAGCGCATCATCCAGGTCAGCTGGGGCCCGGTGCCGGTGCTCACCTACCCGGTGGACATCGTCATCCGCGCCTACGACCGTTCCGGGCTGCTGCGTGACGTCTCGCAGGTGCTGCTCAACGAACGCATCAACGTGCTGGCGGTCAACACCCGCTCGAACAAGGAGGACAACACCGCGCTGATGTCCCTGACCATCGAGATCCCGGGTCTGGACGCGCTGGGGCGGTTGCTGGGGCGGATTTCCCAGTTGCCGAACATCATCGAGACGCGGCGCAACCGCACGCCTTGAGGAGCAACGGCGCAAGCGGGCCTGCCCGCTTGCGCAGGGTTTTGTGGTGAGACAGACATGACGTACAGCCTGGAAGACCTTCTGCACCTGATGAACCGTCTGCGGGATCCGCAGTACGGCTGCCCGTGGGACATCAAGCAGACCTACGCCACCATCGTCCCGCACACCCTGGAAGAGGCCTACGAGGTCGCCGACGCCATCGAGCGCGGCGATTTCGATCACTTGCAGGGCGAGTTGGGCGATCTGCTGTTCCAGGTGGTGTATTACAGCCAGCTGGCCCGGGAGGAGGGGCGGTTCGAGTTCGCCGGCGTGGTGGACAGCATCACCCGCAAGCTGGTGCGCCGTCACCCGCACGTGTTTCCCACCGGCGATCTGTATGCGCCGCTGGACGTGCCGCGGCTGAACGAAGAGCAGGTCAAGGAGCGTTGGGAAGAGATCAAGGCCGAAGAGCGCGCCGAGAAATCCGCCGAGCCGCGGCAACTGTCGCTGCTCGACGACGTGCCCGCCGCGCTGCCGGCCTTGTCGCGCTCGGCCAAGCTGCAGAAGCGCGCCGGGCAGGTCGGTTTCGACTGGCCGGACGCCTTGCCGGTGCTGGACAAGGTGCGCGAGGAACTCGACGAGGTGCTTGAGGCCATGTCGGAAAACGACCCGGCGGCGGTGGCCGACGAGATCGGCGATCTGCTGTTTACGGTGGTCAACCTGGCCCGGCACCTGAAGGTCGATCCGGAAACCGCGCTGCGCGGCGCCAACGGCAAGTTCGAGCGGCGTTTCCGTTTTATCGAACAGGCATTGCGCGACACCCGTCGTCCCATGGAAGATTGCACCCTCGAAGAGTTGGACGCCTTGTGGGGCGAAGCCAAACGACAGGAAAAGAATGCGCCCGGCTGCGGCTGAGCAATTTGCCCAAGTGAGTAAGCACCATGAGTATTTCCCTTCGCGACCAGTTGCTCAAGGCAGGGCTGGTCAACCAAAAGCAGGTCAAGCAAGTCAGCAAGGACAAGCAAAAGCAGCAACGCCTGGCCCACAAGGGGCAAATCGAGCTGGACGACTCGCAGCAGCGCGCGGCCCAGGAGGCCCAGGCCGAGAAGGTCAAGCGCGACCAGGAGCTGAACCGCCAGCAGCAGGAAAAGGCTGAGGCCAAGGCCCGCGCCGCGCAGATCAAGCAATTGATCGAGGTGTCGCGCCTGCCGAAGCTGAACACCGAGGACTACTACAACTTCGTCGATGACAAGAAGGTCAAGCGCCTCTCGGTCAACACGCTGATGCGCAACAAGCTCAGCAGCGGTTCGCTGGCGATCGTGCACCACGCCGGCGGCTACGAAGTGATCCCGCGCGAGGCCGCCCTGAAGATCCAGGAGCGCGATCCGCAGCGCATCGTGCAGATGAACGAGAAGACCGAAGAGGTCACGGACGAGGACGATCCGTACGCGGCCTATCAGATCCCTGACGATCTGATGTGGTAAGCGTCCGACACGCATAACGACGAACCCCGCTCATGGCGGGGTTCGTCGTTATGGATGCTGTGTCGCTTGCCGCTCAGCCCTGTTCGCGCTGGCGCTCCAGCAGCTCCAGCTCGGCCTTGTAGCTGTGGGCGTCGGCCTCGTTGTGGAACATCCCCACCAGCAAGTCCTGTTGATGCACGTCCCAGATCCGTACGCCGGCGGCCACGCCTTCATGGGACATGTGTGAATCGTCGCGTTCAGTCACTTTTACAGTCATCTGCTAGCTCCAATCTCTGTTATCTGCAGCAAGGCATGTGCAGGACTCTTTTATAGAGTTTGTTAGCTTGCTAAGTAAACGTTCGGTTTCTGCAATGTATCCTTGCGGATTTCGCAACAGTGCTGGAGCCCGCGTGATACGCGACATTCAGTCGCAGGGCGGGAAGTTGCATGACAGATGTTTCATGTTGGCGGGGCGTTGCGCACCCCTTTGCGCAAGCCGTTGTGCCTTGGCGGGCGTCCGGCGGCGAGGTTTCTCCAGGCGAAAAAAAACGCCCCGAACCGGTCGGGGCGTTTTTCATGTGCGGCTCAGCAGCGTGAAATCACTTGCCGGTCCAGCGCTTCAGCACCAGGGTGGCGTTGGTGCCGCCGAAGCCGAAGCTGTTGCTCATCACGGTGTCGATCTTGGCGTTCTCGCGGGTCTGGGTCAGCACCGGCAGGTCGGCCACTTCCGGATCCAGCTCGTCGATGTTGGCGGAGCCGGCGATGAAGTTGCCTTCCATCATCAGCATGCAGTAGATCGCTTCGTGAACGCCGGCGGCGCCCAGGGAGTGACCCGACAGGCTCTTGGTGGAGCTGATGGCCGGCGCCTTGTCACCGAAGACTTCGCGCACGCCTTTCATTTCCGCGACGTCGCCGACCGGGGTCGAGGTGCCGTGGGTGTTCAGGTAGTCGATCGGGGTGTCGACGGTGGACAGCGCCTGCTGCATGCAGCGGATCGCGCCTTCGCCGCTCGGGGCGACCATGTCGTAGCCGTCGGAGGTCGCGCCGTAGCCGACGATTTCCGCGTAGATCTTCGCGCCGCGGGCCAGAGCGTGCTCCAGCTCCTCGACCACCACCATGCCGCCGCCGCCGGCGATGACGAAACCGTCACGGTCGGCGTCGTAGGCGCGGGAGGCCTTTTCCGGGGTGTCGTTGCGCTTGCTGGACAGGGCGCCCATGGCGTCGAACAGGAACGACTGGCTCCAGTGCTCTTCTTCGCCGCCACCGGCGAAGACGATGTCCTGCTTGCCCATCTGGATCTGTTCCATCGCAGTGCCGATGCAGTGGGCGCTGGTGGCGCAGGCGGAGGCGATGGAGTAGTTCAGGCCCTTGATCTTGAACGGTGTGGCCAGACAGGCCGACACGGTGCTGCTCATGGTGCGGGTCACGCGGTACGGGCCGACGCGCTTGACGCCTTTCTCGCGCAGGATGTCCAGCGCTTCCATCTGGTTCAGGGTGGAGGCGCCGCCGGAGCCGGCGATCAGGCCGGTGCGCGGGTTGGACACCTGCTCTTCGGTCAGGCCGGAGTCCTTGATCGCGTCAGCCATCGCCAGGTAGGCGTAGGCGGCTGCGTGACCGACGAAACGGTAGACCTTGCGGTCGATCAGTTCTTCGAGGTTGAGGTCGATGGAGCCGGAAACCTGGCTACGCAGACCCATTTCGGCGTATTCCGGGTTGAACCGGATGCCAGGGCGGCTTGCACGCAGGTTGGCGGAGACGGTCTCTTTGTCATTGCCCAGGCAAGAAACGATGCCCAGACCAGTGATAACGACGCGGCGCATGCGGATAACCCTTAGAAGTTGTCAGTGGAGGTGAACACGCCGACCCGTAGGCCTTCGGCGGTGTAGATTTCGCGACCGTCGACGCTGACCGAACCATCGGCGATGGCCATGTTCAGCTTGCCCTTGAGGACGCGCTTGATATGAATGTTGTAGGTGACTTTGCTGGCGGTCGGCAGCACCTGGCCGAAGAACTTCACTTCGCCCGAACCCAGCGCACGGCCGCGGCCCGGCAGGCCTTGCCAGCCCAGGAAGAAGCCGACCAGTTGCCACATGGCGTCCAGGCCCAGGCAGCCCGGCATCACCGGATCGCCTTCGAAATGGCAGGCGAAGAACCACAGGTCCGGGGTGATGTCCAGCTCGGCGACCAATTCACCTTTGCCGTACTTGCCGCCTTCTTCGCAGATGTGGGTGATGCGATCCACCATCAGCATGTTCGGGGCGGGCAGTTGCGCGTTACCTGGGCCGAACAGCTCACCGCGACTGCAGCGCAGCAGGTCTTCCCGGGTAAAGGCGTTTTGTTTGGTCATGCGAGCTCCTCAATAGTCCCATGCGGCAGGTGGGGCGTTCTTCCCGGCCGACCGAAGCGTTCATGCCTCGATCCGGCAGCCTACTCATAGACTATTGCGTTGTAGTGAAAGTCACAGCACCAAGGACATGAATGTACACTTGTGCACTGAAATTTTTATTCAAGCCCCTTTTGAGGCCCGTTCGGGAGCCTAAGACTGCCGCACTTTCGCTTTCCACGCCAGTCGCAGATGCTTGAAAGGCTGTCCCTTACTGCACCCAGCGCTGCATGATCTGCTGCAAATCGTTGCGTTTGAACGGCTTGGCCAGATAGTCGTTCATCCCCGCCGACAGGCAGTTTTCCCGGTCGCCCTGCAAGGCGTTGGCGGTCAGCGCGATGATCGGCACATCGTTGCAGGCGGGCAGGCGGCGGATCTGGCGCGTCGCCTCGTAGCCGTCGATGACCGGCAGCCGGCAGTCCATCAGGATAGCTTCGAATCGCTGCCCGTCGGCGCAGCGCACCGCTTGCGCGCCGTCGGTGGCGATGCTGACGGCAAAGCCCAGGCTGCGCAGCATCGCTTCGATCACGGTCTGGTTGACCGGGTTGTCCTCCACCAGCAGCACCTTGCGCCCCTCGCCGTGGCCGTCGCCGGCGGGCAGGCGTGGCGCCGCCAGCGTCGGCAACGCCTGCTTATATATAGCCAAGGGGATTTCCAGGGTAAACACCGATCCGCGGCCTTCTTCGCTCTGCGCCCGCAGGGTGCCGCCCATCCGTTCGGCGAGGGTGCGGGCGATCGGCAGGCCCAGCCCCGTCCCGCCGTAGCGCCGGGAGATCGAGCTGTCGGCCTGCTGGAACGCGTTGAACATCAGTTCCAGGCTTTGCGGGGAGATGCCGATGCCGCTGTCGCGCACCGAGCAGGTGAACCAGAGCAGTTCGTGATCCAGCGACTGCCATTGCGCTTCGATGCCGACCTGGCCCTGTTCGGTGAACTTCAGCGCGTTGCCCACCAGGTTGACCAGAATCTGCCGGATCCGCGTCGGATCGCCTTGCACCTGCAGATCGCGCATGTCGTCCGGGATCCGCAACTGCAGGCTCAAGCCGCGCTGCAGGGCGCTGTGCTGGAACGACTGGGCGCAGGCGGCGATCAGGTCGGCCAGGTTGAAGGGGATGTGCTCCAGTTCCAGCTCCGAACGCTCGATGCGCGAGAAGTCCAGGATGTCGTTGATGACCTTGAGCAAGTGCTCGGTGGACTCGGACGCCAGGGCGGCGTACTCGATCTGCTCTTCGGTCATCTCGGTGGTCTCAAGCAACTGCAGCATGCCGAGGACGCCGTTCATGGGCGTGCGCAGTTCATGGCTCATCATCGCCAGGAAGTCCGATTTGGCGTTGTTGGCCTTTTCCGCCTCTTCGCGGGTCTGGATCAGTTGCGCCATGGCCTGCTGCTGTTCGCGGCTGGCCTGTTCCAGGGCCTGGGCCAGGTTGTTGATGTGCTGCGACAGGGCGCCCAGTTCGGTGTCGTCGACGATCGGCAGCGGCGTCTTGAAGTCGCCGTCCTGGATGGCCCGCACCGCATGGCCGATGTCGCGGATCGGCTGGGACAGGCTGCCGGCCAGCCGCCGTGCCAGGACGAAGGTGAACAGCAGGGCGAACAGCGCGAGGATGCCGGCCTTGAGCAGGATTTCCTGCTGGCGCTGGCTGAAGGCGTCGCTGGACAGGCCGACGATCACCCGGCCCAGGTAATCCTCGCCGGTGCCGTTCCTGGCCGGACGGCTGTCCTGGAAAAAGTCGTTGTGCAGGGCGATCCGCTGCAGCCTGACCGGCGCCTGGAACACCTCGACCTGATGCGGGCGGTTGTGGGCGTTCGCCGCTTGCTCGACGTAGGCCAGCACTCGGTTGCCGCTGTCCTGCACCTCCAGGAAACGTACGTTGGGCGTAGCCAGGGTGGCTTTGAGCAGGCTCTCCAGCACTTCGTTGTTGCCGGAGATCACCCCGTATTCGGTGGCCGGCGCCAGTTGGTTGGCGATCAGTTGGCCGGTGCGGGTGAGCTCCTGGCGCAGATCCTGGATGCGCACGAAGGTGAAGAAGGTGATCAGGAGCAAAGTCAGCAACAGCGCAGGGCCCAGGCTGATCAGTTGGGTGCGGGTGTTGATGTCCCAGCGGCGGCGGAAAATCATGGTCGGCGCTCTCCTTCGGCCAAATCCTTGGCCACAGACACTTCATCGGGCAGTTCGATACCTAAGGAACGAGCCACCTGGGCATTGCTTGAGACCTTGAAACGATCGGGGTAGAGCGTGCGCGGCCAGTTGGCCGGCGGACGGTCGAGCAAGGCGTCGAGAATGGCCAGCCAGTCGCTCTGGTCGCTGTAGCTGCTGGCCAGGCTGCCGGCGCGCACGAACGCGACGTTGGGGCCGATCAGCGCCAGTTGTCGGGAATAACTGCTGAGCAGCAGGTTTTTCGCGGTCTTGGGGTTGTACAGGTCAGGGTCGTCGAGCCCCAGCAGCACGTCGCTGTTTTTCAGCAAGGCCTGCAACGGGCGGCTGTCGCGGGTGTTGTCCCAGCGCTCGCCGACGATTTCCAGATCCAGCGACCGGGCCGCCAGGTGCAGCTCCTGCAAAAGAAACTCGCTGTGCCGGTCGAACAGCACGCCGACCCGGCGGGCCTGGGGCAGGAGCCGGCGGATCAGCTGCAGTTGGCGGCCGGGCATCGGGTCGCTCCACAGCAGGCTCAGGTGCGACGGCGGCTGGGCGTTGCCGAAGCGCTGCTGCGCTTGCAGGCGGCTGATGCGCAGCACCAGGGTGGCCGGCCCCGGGGTCTCTTGCAGGCGCCAGTCCAGGCTCGGCAGATCCAGCAGGATCAGGCGCAGGCTGGCCGGCAGCTTGCCCGGGGCCGGCAGGCTGGCCAACGGCTGGAAGCGTACGCGGTCGGTGGGGCGCAGCTCGCTCAGGGCCTGGACGAAGGACTGCACCCCCGGGCTTTCCTCGGCGCCGGTCAACAGGATGTCCGCCGCCTGCACGGCCACGCCGTGCAGCCACGCTGTCAGGAACAGGCAGAGCCCGGCCAGCCAGTGGCCGACGCCCGGCATCTTCCGTGACAGGGGCAGACGCATCTTAAAACTCCAGCTCCGCGCTGAGGTACATCACGCGGCGGTCGTCGTAGTTGTTGTCGACGAACGTGGTCGGCTCATGGTCCAGACGCTGCTGCACCACGCCGGCCAATTGCAGCTGGGCCTTGCCCAGGGGGATGCGTTTGGCGATGCGCGTGTCCACCCGCTCGAAGCGGTAACCGTTGAGCGCGTTGTCGCCGTAGTAGAAGAGGGCGCTGCTCCAGCCCCGGCCCCAGTCGCGCAGCCAGCCGGCGGAACCGCTGTTGCGCGCGGTGAACTGTTGGTCCTGGGGGTTGCTGGCCTGCGCGTCGACGAAGGCATAGGTCAGGCGCAACCGGTCGGCGGCGCTCAGGCGCCAGTCCGCCTGGGTTTCGGTGCCGCGGAAGCGGGCGCTGTTGGCGTTGCTGGCGATGAACTGATTGTTGCGCAGCGGCTCGCTGATCATGCCGGTGATTTCGTCGTAGAACAGTTTCACGTCCAGGGCCAGGCCCAGGTCGGCGAAAAAGCCGTTGTAGCCCAGTTCCCGCGAACGCATGCGTTCCTGGTCGAGGTCGCCGGGGCCGCGGGTCTTGACGAAGTAGCGGGCCGAGGACTGACCGTAGGCGTAGGGCCGCAGCCCCGAGACCTGATAGCTCCAGTTGACGTTGTTCTCGAACATGCCCGGCGAACGGATCGCCTCCGAATACACCGCGCGCAGGCCGTGGCGCGGATTGATCAGGTAATTGACCGCGAACCTGGGCGTCAGCGAACTGCCCACCAGACGGGTGTCTTCGAACATCGCACCGCCCTGCAGCAGCCAGTGTTCGCTGGCGCGCCACTCCAACTGGCCGAACGTGCGCCAGGTGGTGTCGTCCAGCGTGCCGTTGAAATAGGTTTCGGACTCGGCCCGGTCGTAACGGTAGTTCATGCCGCTGACCAGGCGCAGGCTGTCGGACAGGCTGAGGGTGTCCTGCAGTTCTAGGTCATAGCGCGACTCGCGGATGCTCTGGTCGATGTCGCCGCACACGGTGCGGCTGGCGCCGTTGCGCCACTGGTCCAGCACCTGGTTGGCCAGCGCCATCTCGGCCGGCGTGCCGGGCGGTGCGCCGGGGCCGGTGAAGCGGTTCATGTTGCGCGCCAGCAGTTCGGTGTAGTTGGGGTTGAGTTTCCACAGCTCGGTCAGTTGCGGACTGAACGACACTTCCGCGTCGCAGGCGCGCCAGGTCTGCTGCCGGTCCCAGTGCTGCGCCGAACCCTGCACATACAGGCTGTGGTCGGGATTGACGTCGAGGTTCCAGCGCACCGAGCCGGCGTAGTCCTTGGCGATCACGTCGGAATTGTTGCCGGCCGCGGTGATGCCGTAGAACACCGGTCGGTAGGTGTAGGGGCGCTGGTTGGTGCCGTCCTTCGCGTTGATCTGCCAATCCAGGCTCTGATCGTCGCTGAGCGTGTGGCTGACCGCCAGGCTGACGCGGTCCAGGCGTCGGCTGTCGCGGTAGTCGGCGCCGGTGCGGTCTTCATCGAAGCCGTCGTCCTGCTGGCCGGACAGCGACAGGCGCAGGTTGCCGCCGTTCCAGCCGGTGCCTTGGCTGGCGTAGTAGTCGTTGATGCCGCGCTGGCCGCGGCTGATCTTGATGCGCGTGCCGTGGCTGTCCGCCGGGTTGCGCGTGATGATGTTGACCACCGCCATCAGCGCATTGGCGCCGTAGCTGACGGTGTTGGGGCCGCGGAACACCTCGATGCGCTCCACGTCTTCCATGGCCACCGGGATGTCGCTCCAGTCCACCGTGGCCAGGCCGGCGCGGTACACCGAACGGCCGTCGATCAGCACCTGCATGCGCCGTGCCTGGGTGGCGTTGGTGCCGTGGTAGTTGACGGCGGCCTGGTTGCCGCTGATGTCGCCGACCATCATGCCCGGCACCAGGCGCAGCAGTTCGCTGATGTCCCGGGCGCCGCTGGCGTTGATCAGTTCGCTGTCGAGCACGGTCATGCTGCCGGGCACTTCGGCCGGCGACTGTTTCAGGCGGGTGGCGGTCAGGATCTGCGGCAGGGCCTCGCTGTCCAGAAAGAGGTCGTCCGCCAGCACGGCCGGGCTGAACAGCAGCGCCAGCAGCAGGGAGGAACGTGTGGAAGATGGACCAAAAGACACGAGACAGCCTTGATAGCGAATAAGTGGCGCGCATGTTAACCGAGCGCAGTGACTTTTCCATTCACGATGCAGGCATTTTCCTCGGTTTTATTGGTCTTCTTCCTACATGCGGCGGTAATTGTTGCCGGGGCTGTCCCGGCGGGGGCCGCCCCGTATAATGCCGCCATCGCCACTGGTATGGATTGACGGATTACATATGACTGAACAGCGCCCGATCGCGGTCCTGGGAGGCGGAAGTTTCGGTACCGCCGTGGCCAATCTGTTGGCCGAGAACGGCCATCAAGTCCGGCAGTGGATGCGCGACCCCGAGCAGGCCGAGGCCATCCGGGTCAACCGCGAGAACCCGCGTTACCTCAAAGGCATCAAGATCCTGCCTCAGGTGACCCCCGTCACCGACCTGCAAGAGACCCTCGACGCCTGCGACCTGTGCTTTGTCGCGCTGCCTTCCAGCGCGCTGCGCACCGTGCTGGCCAGCCATGCCGAACGGCTGCGGGGCAAGATGCTGGTCAGCCTGACCAAGGGCATCGAAGCCCACACCTTCAAGCTGATGAGCCAGATCCTCGAAGAGATCGCCCCAGAGGCGCGCATCGGCGTGCTGTCCGGGCCGAACCTGGCGCGGGAGATCGCCGAGCATGCGTTGACCGCCACGGTGGTCGCCAGCGAGGACGAAGACCTGTGCCGCCAGGTGCAGGCCGCGCTGCACGGGCGCACCTTCCGCGTCTACGCCAGCGCCGACCGCTTCGGCGTGGAGTTGGGCGGGGCGCTGAAGAACGTCTACGCGATCATCGCCGGCATGGCGGTGGCGCTGGACATGGGCGAAAACACCAAGAGCATGCTGATCACCCGAGCCCTGGCCGAGATGACCCGGTTCGCGGTGAACCAGGGCGCCAACCCGATGACTTTCCTGGGGCTGGCCGGGGTGGGCGATCTGATCGTCACCTGTTCGTCGCCCAAGAGCCGCAACTACCAGGTCGGCTTCGCCCTGGGCCAAGGGCTGAGCCTGGACGAGGCGGTGTCGCGCCTGGGCGAGGTGGCCGAAGGGGTCAACACGCTCAAGGTGCTCAAGGCCAAGGCGCAGGAGGTCGGCGTGTACATGCCGCTGGTCGCCGGGCTGCATGCGATTCTGTTCGAAGGGCGCACGCTGGAGCAGGTCATCGGCCTGTTGATGCGCGGCGAGCCGAAGACCGATGTCGATTTCATTTCCACCAGTGGTTTCAACTGAGTCAGCAGGGGACGAGACATGAGCGATCCGAAAAACGAAGCGGGCTACGAATCCATTCTCCTGCGGGTACTGTGGATGATCGTGTACGCGCTGGTCTGGCAGGTGGCGCAGTTCATCCTCGGGGCCGTGGTGCTGGTGCAGTTGATCTATCGTTTGATCTACGGCGCCCCGAACGCCGGCCTGATGAACTTCGGCGACAGCCTGAGCCAGTTCCTGGCCCAGATCGGCCGTTTCGGCAGTTTCCACAGCGACCAGAAACCCTGGCCGTTCGCCGACTGGCCGACGCCGCGCACCCCGGAAGGCGAAGCGCCGCACACCGTTGCGCCGGCTGCGCACCCGGTTCGAGATGAGGAACCCAAGCTATGAAACTCTGGGTATTGCGTCACGGCGAGGCCGAGCCCTACGGCTCGCGCGCCGACTCCGAGCGGGAACTGACCGCCCATGGCCGCAAGGAAGTGCTGAGCAGCGCGGCCAGGCTGATGGGCCAGCCGCTGACGGCGATCTACGCCAGCCCCTATCTGCGGGCGCAGCAGACGGCGCAACTGGTGCGCGAGGCGCTCGGCTTCGAGCCGGAGATCCGCACGGTGGATTGGCTCATGCCGGAAACCGACCCGGACAAGGTCGCCGAGCAACTGGTGTCGGTCAGCAATGTCTTGCTGGTCAGCCACAACCCGCTGGTGGGGCACCTGTTGAGCTACCTGCAGCACGGCGCCGGCTATCCGCCGGAGAAGGTCAGCACCGCCGGGCTGGCCGAACTTGAGCACAGCGAACTGCTGATCGGCTCGATGACGCTCAACAGCCTCAAGCATCCTTGAGGCGCAGGCGCCTGCTCCCACTTTGTTTTTCGGCGGCCGCAGATTCTGCATGCACCCCGGATCCCTGCGGGAGCGGGCTTGCCCGCGATGGCGTCAGACGGCGCACCGCAGCACGGGATTGCCTTGAAATGATTTGTGCGAAATTTCCAACCAAGCACTTGCTTGGTTGACTACGCTTGCTCCTGACCCAAAACCAGGAGCGAGTCCCATGCCTGCCCCTTTCCGATTGCCGCTGGACGTGTTCTACGAACGCGAGGCCCGTCACCCCCGACAACGCTTCCTGGTGCAGCCCCTCGGCGGCGGGCAGGTCGAAACCCTGACCTGGGCCGACGTCGGCCATCAGGCCCGTTGCGCGGCGCACTGGCTGCGCGCCCGCGAACTGCCCCAGGGCAGCCACATCGCCCTGATCTCGAAGAACTGCGCGCACTGGATCATCGCCGATCTGGCGATCTGGATGGCCGGGCACGTGTCGGTGCCGCTCTATCCGAACCTCACCGCCGAGTCGGCCGGCCAGGTGCTGCGCCATTCGGACAGCGTGCTGGCGTTCATCGGCAAGCTGGACGACTGGCCGGCGATGTCGGCCGGCGTGCCGGAGGGCCTGCCGACCGTCAGCCTGCCGCTGCATCCTGGGGGCAGCTTCGACTTCAGCTGGGAAGACCTGCAGCGCAGCTCGCCGATCCAGGACGATCCGCGTCCCGACGCCGATCAACTGGCGACCATCATCTACACCTCCGGCACCACCGGCCTGCCCAAGGGCGTGATGCACAGCTTCGGCAACCTCGGTTTCGCCACCACCCGCGGCACGCAGCTATTCGGCCTGGGCGAGCACGACCGGTTGCTGTCCTATCTGCCGCTGTGCCACGTCGCCGAGCGCATGTTCGTCGAACTGGCGGCGGTCTACACCGGCCAGACGGTGTTCTTCGCCGAAAGCCTCGACACCTTCCTAACCGACCTGCGACGGGCGCGGCCGACGGCGATGTTCGGCGTACCGCGGATCTGGACCAAGTTCCAGATGGGCGTGTACGGCAAGATCCCGGCCAAGCGTCTCGATTTTCTGCTGGGGCTGCCCTTCATCGGCAAGCGGGTCGGCCACAAGGTGCTGGCCGGGCTGGGGCTGGACGCCCTGCGCGTGGCGCTGTCCGGCGCGGCGCCGGTGCCGCAGGCCTTGCTCGACTGGTATCAGAAGCTTGGCCTTGAGGTGCTGGAGGTCTACGGCATGACCGAAAGCTGCGGCTATTCGCACATCTGCCTGCCCGGCGAGTACCGGCAGGGCTGGATCGGCAAGCCGTGCCCGGACGTCGAGGTGCGCATCGACGCGTCCGGCGAAGTGCTGGTGCGCAGCCGGGCGAACATGCTCGGCTACTACAAGGATCCGCAGAAGACCGCCGAGACCCTGACCGACGACGGCTTCCTGCGCACCGGCGACAAGGGCGAGCAGGATGCCGAGGGGCGCCTGCGCCTGACCGGGCGGCTGAAGGAAATCTTCAAGACCAGCAAAGGCAAGTACGTGGCGCCGGCGCCCATCGAGAACCGCCTGGCGGTGCATTCGCGGATCGAGCAGGTGTGCGTGGTCGGGGACGGCCTGATCGCGCCGCTGGGGCTGTGCGTGCTGTCGCTCGCCGGCCGGGACGAGGGCCGCGCCGGGCTGCATTCGAGCCTGGAAAGGCTGCTGGAGGACGTCAACGCCGCACTCGACAAGCACGAGCGCCTGCATCGGCTGGTGGTGGTCAAGGACACGTGGGCGGTGGAGAACGGCTTCCTGACGCCGACCCTGAAGATCAAGCGCAACGTCATCGAGGACGCCTACGGGGCAAGCTTTGCGCAATGGAGCGAGCGCGGCGAGGCGGTGCTGTGGCAGGATTGAGCGACGAACAAAACAATAAAGGGAACCCTGCGATGAGCCTGTGGCGCACCACCCCGAACATCGAGCAGTTGAACGCGATCCAGAAAAACACCATCGGCGAAGTGCTGGACATCCGCTTCGAAGCCTTCGACGACGAGTCCCTGACCGCCAGCATGGTGATCGACCACCGCACGCACCAGCCCTATGGCTTGCTGCACGGCGGCGCCTCGGTGGTGCTGGCCGAGACCGTCGGCTCGATGGCCAGCTACCTGTGCATCGACGCCAGCAAATTCTATTGCGTGGGCCTGGAGATCAACGCCAACCACTTGCGCGGCCTGCGCAGCGGGCGGGTGACGGCGGTGGCCAAGGCCATTCACTTAGGGCGCACCACCCATGTCTGGGACATCCGCCTGACCAGCGACGAAGGCAAGGCCAGTTGCGTGTCGCGGCTGACCATGGCGGTGGTGCCGCTGGGCGAGCGACCGCCGGCGCGCTGAGTGACGATTGCGCCATAGCCATGACCGGACTGTCATCATTCCTGGCAGTTACGGTCATTGCTGCGCGGCGCGCTCTTGCGGACAATCGCCGCATGTTTTCCGCTCATGGATCTGCCGGTATGCCGCAACCGATTTTCTTCGCCCACGCCAACGGGTTCCCTTCGGGCACCTACGGCAAACTGTTCGCGGCGCTGGCGCCGGAATACCGGGTCGCGCATCTGGAGCAGCACGCCCATGACCCGCGTTTCCCGGCGGACGACAACTGGCACAACCTCGTGGACGAGCTGGTTCATCACCTGCGCCAGCAAGACGAACCGGTGTGGGGCGTCGGCCACTCCTTCGGCGGCATGCTGCACCTGCATGCCGCCCTGCGGTGCCCGGAGCTGTACCGCGGGGTGGTGATGCTCGACTCGCCGGTGCTGACCCGCACCGATCAGTGGGTGATCCGCGCCGCCAAGCGTTTCGGCTTCATCGACCGGCTGACCCCGGCAGGGCGCACCCTGGGCCGGCGCGAAGAGTTCGCCGACCTCGCCAGCGCCCGCAGCTACTTCGCCGGCAAGACCCTGTTCCGGGGCTTCGACCCGGAATGCTTCGATGCCTACCTGCAGCACGGCCTGCACAAGGTCGGCGACAAGCTGCGCCTGCGCTTCGACCCGGCCACCGAAATCAGCATCTACCGCAGCGTGCCGCACACCAGCCCCGGCCGCACCCGTCAGCTGAAAGTGCCGCTGGCGGTGGTGCGCGGGCACAAGAGCCGTGTGGTGATGAACCACCACACCCGTCACGTCGGGCGCCTGCCCCAGGGCGAGGCGCTGAGCATGCCCGGCGGCCACATGTTTCCCCTCGAACGCCCGCAGGACACGGCGCGGCTGCTCAAAGGGCTGTTCGAACGCTGGGACAGCCGCCAAAGCAAGGACTGCGCATGAGCCCGGCCGTCGAAGAGGTGCGCCTGAGCCTGCCGCACATCGAACTGGCGGCGCACCTGTTCGGCCCCGAAGACGGCCTGCCGGTGATCGCCCTGCATGGCTGGCTGGACAACGCCAACAGCTTCGCCCGCCTGGCGCCGATGCTCAAAGGCCTGCGCATCGTCGCCCTGGACATGGCCGGCCACGGGCATTCCGGGCACCGCCCGAACGGCGCCGGCTATGCGCTGTGGGACTACGCCCACGATGTGCTGCAAGTCGCCGAGCAATTGGGCTGGACGCGCTTCGGCCTGCTCGGGCATTCGCTGGGGGCCATCGTTTCGCTGGTGCTGGCCGGCTCGATGCCGGAGCGCATCAGCCACCTGGCGCTGATCGACGGGGTGATCCCGCCCACCGACAAGGGCGAAAACGCCGCCGAACGCATGGGCATGGCCCTCCAGGCGCAACTGGATCTGCGGGACAAGCGCAAACCGGTCTACGCCACCCTCGACCGCGCCATCGAAGCGCGCATGAAAGGCCTGGTGGCGGTCAGCCGCGAGGCCGCCGAACTGCTGGCGCAACGCGGGCTGATGCCGGTGCCGGGCGGCTACACCTGGCGCACCGACAATCGCCTGACCTTGCCGTCGCCGCTGCGCCTGACCCAGGAGCAGGCGCTAGCGTTCGTCCAGCGCATCACCTGCCCCGCGCAATTGGTGGTGGCGGCCGACGGCATGCTGGCCAAGCATCCGGAGCTGCTGGAGCGTCTACCCTTCAGTCGTGAACAGCTGCCCGGCGGGCACCACCTGCACCTGAACGACGCGTCCGGCGCGGGGCTTGTCGCAGACTGTTTCAATCGGTTCTTCGCCATTCCTTGACTTGCGCCGGGCAACTGTCGAGGCTGAGCGGGTTGAAATGGGAGACGACCAAGATGGATTTCCGCACCGCAACCCCGCACCGCCTCCAGGGCGCCCAGGCCATGCCGATCCGATGAGCCTGCGCATTCGATTCATCAGCCTGCTGGCGCTGGGCTGCTTCAGCGCCGCGGCGTCGGCCGCCGACCTGCCCGGCAGCCAGGATCTGCCGATCGTGCCGCGCCTGGCCGACGCCCAGATCGTCGATTACCGCGCGCCCGTCGAGATGGAACGCATCTACCCGTTGGGCGCCATCCGCAAGATCAGCGGCCAGTTGCGCTTCGACGGCCAGGTCGGCGCCCGCGGCCAGACCACCTCCGTCACCTATGAGCTGCCGCCGGAGCATTCCTCCACCGAAGCCTTCACCGTCGCCCGCGAGGCCCTGCAGAAGCAGGACGCCGAACTGCTGTTCTGGTGTCAGGCCCGGGATTGCGGCGAAAGCAGCCTGTGGGCCAACGAAGTGTTCGGCAACGCCAAGCTGTACGGCGCCGACGAGCAGCAGGCCTATCTGCTGCTGAGGCTGGCGGCGCCACGGGACAACACGCTGGTGGCGCTCTACGGCATCACGCGGGGCAACCGCAAGGCCTACCTGCACGTCGAGCAGTTCGAATCCGGCGCGCCGCTGGGTGACCTGCTGCCGACCTCCGCGACCTTGCTGCGCCAGCTCAAGAGCACCGGCGAGCTGGATTTCCCAAAACTCTCCGGCGAGCCGGACGACACCTGGCTGCGCCTGCTGTCCCGTGGGCTGAACCTCGACACTACGCTGCGGGTGACGGTCGCAGGACCGAAGGCCGAGGCCTGGCGCCAGGCGCTGATCGGCTCCGGCGTGCGTGCGGCCCGAATGGAAACCGGCAGCGGGGATGGTTCCGGCCTGCGCATCGACCTGTTGCGCTAGGCACATCGGGCGGACACGGGCGGCGTGTTCGCCTACTCTTTGGCTGAATCATTGTTTCGGGACCTCACATGCTCAATAACGATCGGCTGTTGGTGCAGATCCTCCTGCTGGTGCTGTTCGGCGCCAGCCTGTGGGTGATGGCGCCGTTCTGGTCGGCGCTGTTCTGGGGCGCGGTGCTGGCGTTCGCCAGCTGGCCGCTGATGCGCCTGCTGACCCGTTGGCTCAATGGCCGCGAGTCCCTGGCGGCGCTGGTGCTGACCCTCGGCTGGATGCTGCTGGTGGCGGCGCCGCTGGTATGGCTGGGGTTCAACTTGGCCGACCATGTGCGTGACGCCACGTCGTTCATCAAGGACGTGCAGGTCGACGGCCTGCCGGAGGCGCCGGACTGGCTGGGCGCCGTGCCGCTGGTGGGCGAGCGGCTGGTGCGGGTCTGGAACAGCATCGATCAGCAGGGCGCCGCGGTGATCGTGGCGGTCAAGCCTTACCTCGGGCAGGTCGGCAACTGGCTGCTGGCGCGCAGCGCGCAGATCGGCAGCGGCATGCTCGAACTGACCCTGAGCATCGTCTTCGTGTTCTTCTTCTACCGTGACGGCCCGCGGTTGGCGGCGTTCGTCCACAGCCTGCTCGAGCGGCTGATCGGCGACCGCGCCGGTTACTACATCGAACTGGTGGCCGGCACGGTGCAGCGGGTGGTCAACGGGGTGATCGGCACGGCGGCGGCCCAGGGGCTGCTGGCGCTGATCGGCTTCCTGATCGCCGGGGTGCCGGGGGCGCTGGTGCTGGGGATCGTCACCTTCCTGCTCAGCCTGATCCCGATGGGGCCGCCGCTGGTGTGGATCCCGGCCACGGCGTGGCTGGCCTGGAAGGGCGACTACGGGATGGCGGTATTTCTCGGGATCTGGGGCACGTTCATCATCAGCGGCGTGGACAACGTGCTCAAGCCGTACCTGATCAGCCGCGGCGGCAACCTGCCGCTGGTGATCGTGCTGCTCGGAGTGTTCGGCGGCTTGATCGCGTTCGGCTTCATCGGCCTGTTCATCGGGCCGACCCTGTTGGCGGTGGCCTACAGCCTGCTGACCGACTGGAGCAAGAGCCAGGCGCGGGTCGAAGACCGGCGCTGAGGCGTTGCCCGGCCATCGGCTGCGCCCCCATCGCCAGCAGGCTGGCTCCCACAGGGTTTTGCGTTGAACGACAATCTCGCGTTCAGCAGAGATCCCCTGTAGGAGCCAGCCTGCTGGCGATGGCGTCAGTCGAGGCGCCGCAAGGCCGGATCAAGGCAGTTGCGCCCACAGGAACCTGCAAGAGCGGGCCTGCCCGTCATGCCTTCGGCTCAAGTCGACACATTCAGGTACTTGCCCACCGGCGCCGCGTTGTCGAGCGAGTATTGCTTGCTCAGGTTGGCGATCATGCGGTTCAGCGCCTGGGCCGTGGACTGTCGGGTGTCGGCCGTCGCTTCGTCGTTCGGGCGTTCGCGGCCGGCCTGCAGCGCAGCCTTCAACTCGTCGCTGCTGACACCGCCGCTGCCGTCGCTGTCCAGCACCTTGAGCAGCGCGGCGGCGTTGTCGGTGTCGGAGGACGAGGCGCTGGCGCCGGTCTGCACGGCGCTGCTCAGTTCGGTGGCGGTGACGCTGCCGTCGCTGTCGGCATCGAGCTGGCTGAACAGTTCATCGCCGGACATCGGCTGCTGCGGCGGCGATGGAGGAGCGAGGCTGGCGGCGAGCTCGTCCTGGCTGACGACGCCGTCCTGGTTCTTGTCCAAAACCGAGAAGATTTCGCTGCTGTCGGCAGTGCTGCCGGCGCTGGTCAGGCCGGTGCTCAGTTCGTCGCCGCTGATGGCGCCGTCGCCGTCGGTGTCCAGGGCGCTGATCAGGGCATCGGCCAGTTCGGTGTTCGGCGCTTGGTCGTGGGGCGGTGGCGGCGGAGGCGCCATGGCGGTCATTTCTTCGGCGCTGAGGCTGCCGCTGGCATCGCTGTCCAGATCGCCGAACTGCTGGCTCAGGCTGACCAGCAGGCCATCGTCGGACTTCTGCGACAGGGCGCTGCCCAATTCGTCCTGATCCACCGAACCGTCGCCGTTGCTGTCGAGCTTGGCGAACAGCTCCTTCTGCAGTTGCTGGCTGCGGGCGTTTTGCGTGGCGGTGCTGCTGGTGCCGGTATAGCTCGTGTAGTTGCTGACGCTGCCGATCATCGGGCTCACTCCTTGGGCTGGAAACCGGTGGGTGCACCGGCTTGTGCAGCCTCGGGGCGCGAGTTGTCGTGGGTATGTGGGTTTTGTACCGGGCAGTACACACGCGTGAGGGCGAGGCTGCTGGCGAAGGCGTTCTGTCAGCCAGTCTCTCTGGTGGGGGTGAGGGCCCTATCGCGAGCAGGCTCGCCCTCATAGAGGGCTCGGCCGGATCTCAGGCGCGGGGCAGGAGGATGACGGCGGTGAGACCGCCGCCCGGGGTCTCTTCCAGGGTCAGTTGCCCGCCGAGGCGCTGCGCCGCCTCCCGGGCGATGGTCATGCCCAGGCCGACGCCGCCGGAGTTGCGGTTGCGCGAGCCTTCCAGCCGGTAGAACGGCTCGAACACCGCTTCGCGTTTGTCCGCCGCGATGCCGGGGCCGTGATCGACCACCCGGATCAGCAAGTGCCCGCGTTGGTCGTGCAGTTCGATGTGCGCCTGGCCGGCGTAGCGCAGGGCGTTGTCCATCAGGTTGTTGATGCACGAACGCAGCGCCATCGGCTGCACCTGCAACGGCGCGCAGTGGCCGCTGACCTGGACGTCGGCGCCCTGATCCTGGGCGTTCTCGCACAACGACTCGACCAGCGCCTGCACGTCCATCCACTGCAACGCTTCGCTGGTGCGCTGTTCGTGCAGGTAGGTCAGGGTGGCGTCGAGCATGCCGATCATGTCGTCCAGATCCTGGCGCATCTGGCCTTGCAGGCGGTCGTCGCTGATGTTCTCCAGGCGCAGCTTCAGGCGCGACAGCGGCGTGCGCAGGTCATGGGACACCGCGCCGAGCATCCGGGCGCGCTGCTGCACCTGCTCGCGGATGCGTCGCTGCATCAGGTTGAAGGTGTGCGCCGCCTGCCGCGCCTCCCGCGGGCCGGATTCGTCCAGCGGCGGGCTGTCGAGATCCTCGCTCAGGCGTTCGGCGGCGTCGCTCAGGCGCTGGATCGGCCGGCTCAGCAGCTTGGCGCCGTACCAGGCGGCAATCATCAGCGAGACGAACTGGAAGGTCAGCGGCACCAGCGGGCCGCCGAACCAGGGCCGGGGAGGGCGTTGGGCAAAGCGCGGGTCCGGCGGCCGCTTGGGGTCGAACTGCCCGGAGAACTGCGCAGGCATCGGGGGCGGCGGCGGAGGGCCGTACAGCCTGAACCAGGCGAAGGCCAACAGGTGCGCCAGGACGATCGCCAGAAAGAGCACGCCGAACAGGCGGCCGAACAGCGTGTCGAAGCGCGCCCGCATCAGCCGATGTCCCGCGCGTCGAACAGGTAGCCCTCGCCGCGCACGGTCTTGATCAGCTGCGGCGCTTTCGGGTCGTCGCCCAGCTTTTGCCGCAGGCGCGACACCAGCAGGTCGATGCTGCGGTCGAACGCCTCGATCGAGCGGCCCCGGGCGGCGTCGAGCAGCTGTTCGCGGCTGAGCACCCGGCGCGGGCGTTCGATGAAGACCCACAGCAGGCGGAACTCGGCGTTGGACAGCGGCACGACCAGGCCGTCGTCGGCGATCAGCTGGCGCAGGACGCTGTTCAGGCGCCAGTTGTCGAAGCGGATGTTGGCGCGCTGCTCGGTGCGGTCGTCGCGCACACGACGCAGGATCGTCTGGATCCGCGCCACCAGCTCCCGGGGCTCGAACGGCTTGGCCATGTAGTCGTCGGCGCCCAGTTCCAGGCCGATGATGCGGTCGGTGGGTTCGCAGCGGGCGGTGAGCATCAGGATCGGGATGTCCGACTCGGCGCGCAGCCAGCGGCACAGCGACAGACCGTCCTCGCCGGGCAGCATCAGGTCGAGCACCACCACGTCGAAATGTTCGGCCAGCAGGGCCTGGCGCATGGCGGCGCCGTCGCTGACACCGCTGGCGTGGATGTTGAAGCGGGCCAGGTAGTCGATCATCAGCTCGCGGATCGGCACGTCATCGTCGACGATCAGCGCGCGGATGCTCCAGCGCTTGTCGTCTTTGTGCTCTTCGTTCACGGGGGCTTGGGTGTTGTGCATGGGGCTGTTCATCTGCCAGTGGGCCGCCAACCACAAAGATAGGCTGCGAGGTTGTGGTTTCAGCATAGGCGTCCGGCCGTGGGGCGGGAAGGGCTGCTGTAGGGACGTGTTGCGGCGGGCGAGGCTAGCGCGCACGCATGTTGCCGGCGTGTCGGTTGTGTATCGGGATCGACACAATAGCGCCGAACGCCGCCCCGGACACGGCCTTCGCCACGATTTGCCGATCATCGGGTGCCGCGCGGGCGCCGGTTCCGCTACAATGCGCGCCGATTTCGACTTGCCTGAGAGCCCGCCCATGTCCGCCTGCCAGACGCCCATCATCGTCGCCCTGGATTTCCCCACCCGTGACGCCGCCCTGAAGCTGGCCGACCAGTTGGACCCGAAGCTGTGCCGGGTCAAGGTGGGCAAGGAACTGTTCACCAGCTGCGCCTCGGAAATCGTCGGCACCCTGCGCGACAAGGGGTTCGAGGTGTTCCTTGACCTGAAATTCCATGACATCCCCAACACCACCGCGATGGCGGTCAAGGCCGCCGCCGAGATGGGTGTGTGGATGGTCAACGTGCACTGCTCCGGCGGCCTGCGCATGATGGCGGCCTGCCGCGAAGAGCTGGCCAAGCGCAGCGGCCCGCAGCCGCTGCTGATCGGCGTGACCGTGCTGACCAGCATGGAGCGCGAGGATCTGGCCGGCATCGGCCTGGACATCGAGCCTCAGGAGCAGGTGCTGCGCCTGGCCGCCTTGGCCGAAAAGGCCGGAATGGACGGCCTGGTGTGCTCGGCCCAGGAAGCCCAGGCCTTGAAGGCGGCGCATCCGGCGCTGCAACTGGTGACCCCGGGGATCCGTCCGGCGGGCAGCGCCCAGGACGACCAGCGCCGTATCCTGACCCCGCGCCAGGCGCTGGACGCAGGCTCCGACTACCTGGTGATCGGTCGCCCGATCAGCCAGGCGGCGGATCCGGCCAAGGCCCTGGCGGCGGTCGTGGCCGAGCTGGCCTGACCCGGACATAGCCGAACATCTGCGGGAGCGGCGGTGCAACCTTGCACCGTCGCTCCCGCAGTGGTTTCCGGGGGCTTCAGACCTTCAGCACCAACTTGCCGAAGTTCTCGCCGCTGAACAGCTTCGCCAGCGTCTCGGGGAAGGTCTCCAGCCCTTCGACGATGTCTTCCCGGCTCTTGAGCTGTCCCTTGGCCAGCCAGCCGGCCATTTCCTTGGCGGCGTCGGCGTACTGCGCGGCGTAGTCCAGCACCACGAACCCTTCCATCCGTGCGCGGTTGACCAGCAACGACAGGTAGTTGGCCGGGCCTTTGACCGCTTCTTTGTTGTTGTACTGGCTGATGGCGCCGCAGATCACCACCCGCGCCTTGAAATTCAGTTGGCTGAGCACCGCGTCGAGGATGTCGCCGCCGACGTTGTCGAAGTACACGTCCACGCCTTTCGGGCATTCGCGCTTGAGGCCGGCCAGCACGTTTTCGCTCTTGTAGTCGATGACCCCGTCGAAGCCCAGTTCATCGACCAGGTACTTGCACTTGTCGGCGCCGCCGGCGATGCCGACCACCCGGCAGCCTTTGATTTTCGCGATCTGCCCGGCGATGCTGCCCACGGCCCCGGCCGCGCCGGACAGCACCACCGTGTCGCCGGCCTTCGGTGCGCCGACGTCCAGCAGCGCGAAGTAGGCGGTCATGCCGGTCATGCCCAGCGCCGACAGATAGACCGGCAGCGGCGCCAGTTTCGGATCGACCTTGTAGAAGCCCTTCGGCTCGCCGAGGTAGTAGTCCTGCACGCCCAAGGCGCCGTTGACGTAGTCGCCGACCGCGAAACCGGGGTGGTTCGAGGCGGTGACCCGGCCCACGCCCAAGGCGCGCATGACCTCGCCGATGTTCACCGGCGGAATGTAGGACTTGCCTTCGTTCATCCAGCCGCGCATGGCCGGATCCAGGGACAGGTATTCGTTCTTGACCAGGATCTGCCCGGCCGCCGGTTCGCCGACCGGTACGGTCTGATAGGTGAAGGTTTCGCGGGTCGCGGCGCCCACGGGGCGGTTGGCGAGCAGGAACTGGCGGTTGTTCTGGGTAGTCATGGCAGGCACTCGGACGGTGTGAAGCCTTGTTGATAGACCGTCATCGCCGATGCCGCAAGGTCGGCTGACGGGGCGAATGCAGGTTTATCCGATTCGGTGATAGTGCTGCAGGGGTATCCATCACTGGGATCCATGGGCCGCCAACGGGGCTCTTGATAGTGCTGACGCGCCGCCGGCCGTTGTGGCTATCCTCGACGCCGATGTTTCCCTGTGCTGACAATCCTTCGAGGACACAACAATGAGCATGACGTTTTCCGGCCAGGTTGCCGTAGTGACGGGCGCGGCCAACGGCATCGGCCGCGCCACCGCCCTGGCGTTCGCCGCCGAGGGCCTGAAGGTGGTGGTGGCGGACCTGGATGCGGCCGGAGGGGAAGGCACGGTGGCGCTGATCCGCGCCGCCGGCGGTGAAGCGACCTTTGTGCGCTGCAACGTCACCGTCGAAAGCGAAGTGAAAAATCTGATGGACGAAGTGATCAACGCCTACGGCCGTCTCGACTATGCCTTCAACAACGCCGGCATCGAGATCGAGAAGGGCAAGCTGGCCGAAGGCTCGATGGACGAGTTCGACGCGATCATGGGCGTCAACGTCAAGGGCGTCTGGCTGTGCATGAAGTACCAGTTGCCGCTGTTGCTGGCCCAGGGTGGCGGGGCGATCGTCAACACCGCGTCGGTGGCCGGGCTCGGCGCCGCGCCGAAGATGAGCATCTATGCCGCCTCCAAGCATGCGGTGATCGGCCTGACCAAGTCGGCGGCCATCGAGTACGCCAAGAAAAAGATCCGGGTCAACGCTGTGTGTCCGGCGGTGATCGACACCGACATGTTCCGCCGGGCCTACGAGGCCGATCCGAAGAAAGGCGAGTTCGCCAACGCGATGCATCCGGTCGGCCGCATCGGCAAGGTCGAGGAGATCGCCAGCGCGGTGCTGTACCTGTGCAGCGACGGCGCGGCGTTCACCACCGGCCATTCCCTGGCGGTGGACGGCGGCGTCACGGCGTTCTGAATGCAGGCGGGACAACGCCTCGGGAAACCCGCCTTCGTGCGGGTTTTTTGTTTTCAACTGGCTCGGTGAGCCATTTAAACATTGTATTTCAAATAGTTAGGGGAGCCCCTTTTGGCGGCGTTGTCGCACAACGTGCCCGGCGCCGCTGTGCTTTACTGCCGTCAGCAAAACGGACAGGAGTTGGCTTGCTCATGGAATTGAGAATTGATCGACAGGCACTGGTGCCCGTCGTCCAGCAGATCGTTGACGGACTGACCGAATGGATCCTGCAGGGCGACGTGGCCCCGTCCACGCGATTGCCGTCCGTACGGCAGATCGCGCGCTGCAACCTGCTCAGCCAGTCGTGCGTGGCCGAGGCCTGCGAGCGTCTGGTGGCCCAAGGCCTTTTGGCGGCGCGGCCGGGTTCGGGCTTCATGGTGGCCCCGGGAGGCTCGGTGAGATGTAGCGGCGCCGCCTATGCCGTGGGGGCGCCAGGCCAGGCCGAGGCGTTGATGCTGGGCTGCGGCGTGCTGCCCGAGAGCTGGCGCGAACCCGATGACCTCAGCTATGCGATCCGTCAGGTGGCCCGCACGGACATGGCCGGCCTGTTCAACTACGGCACGCCGCTGGGTCTGCCGGCCCTGCGCGCGCAGATCGTCAAACGCCTCAAGGGCCTGGACATCCAGGTCGGCGACGAACAGGTGCTGACCACGGCCGGGGCCAGCCAGGGCCTCGACCTGATCGTACGGGCGCTGTTCAAGGCGGGCGATAGCGTGCTCGTCGAGTCCCCCGGCTACGCGCCGCTGTTCGATCTCCTGCGGTTGCAGGGCGTGCGCATGCTCGAGGTGCGGCGGCTGCCCGACGGTCCGGACACCGAGGCGCTCGAGGCGCTGATCCGAAGCCTGCGGCCCAAGGCACTGTTCATCAACAGCCATCACCAGAACCCCACGGGCAGCAGCCTGGCGCCGGCGGTGGCCAGGCGGGTCCTGCAACTGTGCACGACCCACGGCGTGCGTCTGATCGAAGACGACGTCTACGCGGACCTGCATCATGGCCGAGGCGTACGGCTGGCGGCCCAGGGCGACGGGCAGGGCGTGATCTACGTCGGCAGTTTCTCCAAGACCCTCAGCAGTTCGCTGCGGGTCGGCTTCGTGGCGTCCGATGCCGACACCATCGCGCAGTTGGCCCGCGTCAAGACGGTCAGCAGCCTGGGCGGGTCGGGCTTCTGCGAAGCGGTGATGGCGAGCCTGCTGGCCAGCGGTGCCTACCGCAAACTGGTGCAGCGTCAGCGGCAGCGTCTGAGCACCGACCGCACGGCCGCGCTGGAGATGTTGGAGGAGGCCGATTGGGAGGTGTTCGGCAAACCGGCAGGGGGGCTGTTCATCTGGGCCCGCCCGACCCGGGACGACCAGGCGCGGGTGCGCGAGCGGGCGCGCGGTTGCGGCGTGATGCTGGCATCGGCCGATGCGTTCAGCCCCAGCGGCGAATGCAGCGACTGGCAGCGCATCAACGTGGCCTACGCCTGCGATCCCCGGGCCCGGCGGTTCTTCCGGGGAGTGGCGGCAGATCGACCTCGAATGTTCTGAAAACGACGGGTGTCTAGCTTTTTGCCATTATTCCGACGCCAGAGACTTGTGCTGTTCCATGGCCGTTGCGAATCTTCGGCTACAGACAATGGCAGGGGACTACGCGCAATGATTTCGGCCGTGCAAGGACATTTTGCCAACCTCGGTATGGCGAAAAAACTGGGTGTCGGGTTTGTTCTGGTGCTGCTGTTGACCGCCCTGGTGGCAGCCATCGGCGTCTGGTCCCTGCAAACGATCAGTCAGCGCTTCGACGGCCTCAAGCAGATGTCATCGCTCAACAGCGGCCTGCTCAAGGTGCGTCTGCTGGAGCAGGACTACGCGCTGCACGCCAATCCGAAAACCGTCGACGCCTTGCACGAGGGCGTCGACGGCCTGTTGGCCCTGGCCGCACAGCTCAAGGCGCAATCGGCGGTCAACGCTTCGGTGATGAGCGACGTCGAACAGTCGCTGGGCGCCTACCGCAAGGCGTTCGACGAGTTCGTGTCCCTGACCCAGGCCAAGGATCTGGCGCTGGAGATGGCCAGCTGGTCGGTGTCCAGCGTGGCCAACAACCTGGACGTGCTGCAGGCCGGTCTGGCCGATGACGGCGCGTACACCCTCAAGGATTCCGAGGGCAAGGACGGTGCGCAGTTCATTGAGCAGGCCAGCCAGGTCAGCCAGGTGTCGCGCCTGATGCTGCAGGCGATGAACGAGGCGCGGGTGCGCCTGGACCAGAGCCGCAAGGGCGATGCCGACAGCGCCGGCAAAGGCAACATCGAGCAGGCGGCCCAGGCCTTGTCCCAGGCCGAGCAGTTGAAGACGACGGTCAAGGACGAGGGCTATCTGACGGTGCTCAACGAGGTGTCCGGGCACATCGCCGGTTTCAACGACAAGCTGGCCGAGTACACCGGCCTGCTGGCTCAGGAAAAGACCGTGTACGAACAACTGCATCAGCGCGCCGCCGAGGTGGTGGCGCGGGTCGATCAGGCCTATGCCGACGAAGACGGCGCGATGCAGGCGGAACTGAAGAAAAACTCGGTGCTGATCGTCGGGTCTTCGGCGTTGGCGTTGCTGGTGGGCCTGGTCGCGGCCTGGGTGATCACCCGCCTGATCGTCGCGCCGCTGCGCAGCGTGATCCGTGTCGCGCAGCAGATCGCCGCCGGCGACCTGAGTTCGAAGGTGGAAGTGACCCGCCGCGATGAGATCGGCCAACTGATGGCCGCCATGCAGCAGATGGGCGACGGGCTCAGTGCCATCGTCAGCGGATTGCAGGCGGGCATCGAGCAATTGGCCGGTTCGGCGCAGTCGCTGTCGGCGGTCACCGAGCAGACCAACCTTGAGGTCAGCAGCCAGAAGGAAGAGACCGAACAGGTCGCCACGGCCATGAACCAGATGACCGCCACCGTCCATGACGTGGCGCGCAACGCTGAAGAGGCGGCGCTGGCGGCGCAGACGGCCGACGGCAAGGTCGAGAGCGGCCAGCAGGTAGTGCGCCAGAGCATGGCGCGCATCGAGCAGTTGGCGGAGTCGGCGACGACCGCCAGTTCCAGCATCGAAAGCCTCAGCGCGGAAATCCAGAACATCGGCACGGTGCTCGGTGTGATCAAGAGTGTCGCCGAGCAGACCAACCTGCTGGCGCTCAACGCGGCCATCGAGGCGGCCCGGGCCGGCGAGCAGGGCAGGGGCTTCGCGGTGGTGGCCGACGAGGTACGCGCGCTGGCGCGGCGTACCCAGCAGTCGACGGAAGAGATCGAGCGGCTGGTGAGCGCGCTCCGGGCGGCGGCGCATGCGTCGGTGCAGCAGATCCAGAGCAGCGGCGAACTGGTGAAGCTGGCGGTCAGCGATGCCCTGCAGACGGAAAGCGCGCTAGGCAGCATCGCGGCGGCGGTGTCGTTGATCCAGCAGATGAATCAGCAGATCGCGGCGGCGGCCGAGGAACAGAGTTCCGTGGCCGAGGAGATCAACCGCAGCGTGACCAGCATCCGGGCGAGCGCGGACCAGTCCTCGATTGCGATGCAGGGCAATGCGGCGTCCAGCGTGGAACTGGCGCAGCTGGGGCATGAACTGAAGGGGATGGTGGGGCACTTCAGGCTCTGAACCCCACGCGCGACGCGCCCCGGTTTATGCCAGCCACAAAAAAGCCACCTTGCGGTGGCTTTTCTCATTGCGGATCCGATCAGTCGTAGATCACACGTTTCTTCCAGTCCGCATCGGCTTCGACTTCCTTCAGGCCGGCGGTCAACTGGTTCTCTTCGCCTTCCACCGGCGCGATCTTGTCCATGACCTGCGCGTTGGCCCGGGCCAGGAGCTTTTCCAGGTACTCCAGCTGTTCGGCGTAGATCCGTGGGTCCTGCTGCTTGCGCAGGTACTGGACGCCGCGCTCGAAGGCCAGGCGGGCCTGGCCCGGCTGGTTCTGCTGCAGGAAGTGTTGGCCGAGGTTGTTGAAGAACTCGATGTGCAGCAGCACCAGGATATGGCGCACCTCGCGGACCCAGTGCTTGGCTTCGTTCGGCGGCAGGAAGCCGTCCTGAGCGGCGCGGGTGATCTGGCCGTGCAGGGCTTCGAGCAGGAAGCGCACGTCCTTGGCCTTGGCTTCGGTCTGGATCGGCGACGGCGGGTTGTTGACCGGGATCGATTCGCCCTGGGCCACCAGCGCGCTCAGTTCGGTGATGCGTGCCTTGGTGGTGGCGCTGGTCTTTTCCAGGTTCAGCAGGCGCTGGCAGACGTTCAGCTCCAGACGGGTCAGCAGCAGCTTGAGGGCCGGGGTCATGAACTGGCCGGGGAAGGTTTCGGTCAGTTCGCCGCAGCGGCGCAGGCGGTCGTTGAGCTCGACCTTGGTGCGGGCCTTCTCCAGTTTGTTGTTTTCCACCACATGGTTCATGTAGCCAATGGCGATCAGTAGGGCGATCCCGGCTACGACTAGCAGGGTGATCATGAGTGGTGTCACCGGTAAGACCTCTTTATAGGGTTCACGATCGAGTGTAGTGGCTAGGCATTTACGCGCCTAGGGCCGCTCGACGAGTTGGATCGGCGTGGCTGAACCTGTATCGGCCAGGCGCCTGCTTATATGAATGCTGGCGCGTGGGGTTCAGATTGCCATCACCTATGCCGTGGACTATAGCGCCTTGGCGGGTGTCGGAATATAGGCGTCAAACGCCGGACGGCAGAAAAGCCCGGACGGCCTCTGAAAGCAGGTCGAAGTCATTGATTTAAATAAATTTATATCAGGGGGTTGACGACCTCTCAAACCATCCATAGAATGCGCGCCACTTGCAGCGTAAAGCACACAGCGAAACGAAGCAGGGAGTGAATGTTGTAGCGTGTCCCCTTCGTCTAGTGGCCTAGGACACCGCCCTTTCACGGCGGTAACAGGGGTTCGAGTCCCCTAGGGGACGCCAATGCGGGAATAGCTCAGTTGGTAGAGCACGACCTTGCCAAGGTCGGGGTCGCGAGTTCGAGTCTCGTTTCCCGCTCCAATTTTAAACGGCACTGCTTTCGGGCAGGGTCGAGTGAAACCAGAACCAAGTCTTCGGATGCGGATCTGGACACCGAAACACACACCATGTGTTCCGGGTAGCGTGTCCCCTTCGTCTAGTGGCCTAGGACACCGCCCTTTCACGGCGGTAACAGGGGTTCGAGTCCCCTAGGGGACGCCATTTGCGGGAATAGCTCAGTTGGTAGAGCACGACCTTGCCAAGGTCGGGGTCGCGAGTTCGAGTCTCGTTTCCCGCTCCAATTTCACAGAAACGCCGCTCAGAGATGAGCGGCGTTTTTGTTTGTCCAGAGTTTGTGTGGCCTGTGGGCGCGAGCCTGCCCGCGCTGGCGGTGCGTCAGCCAATGCAGCGCTGAAGGGTCGGGCCCGCCGCTCGGGCAGGCCCTGTCATCTCCTCAAAGCGTCGGCAATTGCCCGATGCGTCCCATCATTTCCGTCACGATCTGCAGATCCAGCAAAAACTGCTCGTTGGTCTTGAACTCGCCGTCGGTGTGGCCGGTGTACTTCTCTTCAGGCCGGGCCAGGCCGAACTGCACGCCGTTGGGCAATTCGTGCACCGACGTGGCGCCGGCCGACGTGCCGAACTCATGCTT
Source organism: Pseudomonas sp. B7(2017) (assembly GCF_002112745.1). Taxonomy (NCBI): domain Bacteria; kingdom Pseudomonadati; phylum Pseudomonadota; class Gammaproteobacteria; order Pseudomonadales; family Pseudomonadaceae; genus Pseudomonas; species Pseudomonas sp. B7(2017). The sequence continues at coordinate 519,455 of NZ_NEIP01000002.1, forward strand.
CATGCCCAGGTTTTCGCTGGCCACGGCCAGCAAGGCCTTGACCCACTCGCCTTCGGGATTGCGGTACATCGGTTCGGCCACCGAGTAGTCGAAGTTGACCGCGACCTTGTTCTTCTTGCTCCAGGCCGCCAGCTTGTCGGCGATTTCCGTCTTGAGCACCTCCGGCGTCTTGCCCTTCGGCACGCGCAGGTTCACCGCCAGCTTGAAGTCTTTCTCGTCTTTCCCGACATAGGTCAAGGAGGTGGTCAGCGGCCCCATGAACGCATCCGAGAAGCCCACGCCCAGCTTGTTGCCCTTGTAGTCCAGGCCCCAGTTGTCGGCGGCGTAGCGGGCCGCATCGGTGTAGGCGTTGCGCTTGAGCGCGACTTTGCCGTCGAGGCCGTGAATGAAATCGAGCATCCGCGCCACCGGGTTCACCCCGGATTCGGGTTCGGAGGAGTGGGCGGAAACACCGGTGACCGAGAGTTTGACGTCCTTGCCGTCGACCTTGGCGCTAATCTGGAAGTCCCCGCCGTTGCGTTTGGCGTACTCATCGCCGGCCTTCTGCAGGCCGGCCGCCAGTTCGGCGGGCTTGTCGGTCACCAGGGTGACGACCGAAACCGAAGGAATCTGGTTGGTCGCCAGGCCGCCGGTCATCGAAACGATCTCGGCGCCCTTGCCCTCGGCCTTGCGCAGAGGGAAATGGGCCATCACGGTGCCGTAGCCCTTTTCGGCGATCACCACCGGGTAGCCGCCGTCCAGCGCGAGGTTGTACTCCGGCGTCGGGTTGCGTTCGAAGTAGTAAGGGATCGCATCGCCGGTGGTCTCTTCGGTGGTGTCCACCAGCAGCTTGAAGTTGCGCGCCAGCGGCAGCTTCTCTTCCTTGATGACCTTCATCGCGTACAGCGTCACCACAATGCCGTTCTTGTCGTCTTCGGTGCCGCGTCCGTACATGCGGTCGCCGATCACGGTGACCTTGAACGGGTCGAGGCGGGTGCCGTCCTGCAGAACCCAGTTCTCCGGCGTCACCGGCACCACGTCGGCGTGGGCGTGGATGCCCACGACTTCCTTGCCGCTGCCTTCCAGGGAGATCTCGTAGACGCGGTTGTCGATGTTGCGATAGTTCAGGTTGAACGCCTGGGCGAGGCTTTTGATCTTGTCGGCGATCTTGATGAATTCAGGGTTCTCGTGCTGGGCGACGCCGTCCTTGCGGAAGGTCGGGATCTCCACCAGTTCGCGCAGGGTCTCCTTGGCCGCATTGCCGTACTTGACCCGGGTATAGAGGCCGAGCAGGCGATGGATCTCGTTGCGTTGTTCGGCGGTCAGGTCCTTGTTGTCGAGGAATGCCTTGATGGCCGGGCCGACGTCTGCGGTGTTGCCCAGGTCGCTCTTGGCCAGGTTGCCCAGAAACTGCCGGAAATCGGTGGCCGGCGTCTCGCTGAAGGTTTTGATGATGGCCGCGCTCTGCTGCGGCGTGACGTTGGCGGCGGCAGGCAGGGCGAGCGCGGACAGGCCGGCCAGGATTAGGGTCGAAGCGGCTAGGCGCTTGAAGGGGACGTTCATTGCTGTGGGCATTCCTTTGCAGGCGGTGAGTGGGAAATGTCTGAACGATCAGACAGATACTTTTCCAAACTAACACCGCCATCCCACGATAGGGGAGCCCCGGAAACGGGATCTGTCGCACAGAACCGCAAATTCGGCGCAGAAACGAAAAAGGCCCGACCCTGACTGACGGGTCGAGCCTTTCACTGATCCGACTGTGCTACATCGACAGCACCAGACGCCCGGCAAACAGAATCAGGATCACCCCCATGCTGCGCTCGAACCAGTGTCCCAGGCGCATGAACAGCAGGCGCACCCGGCTGCTGGAGAAGAACAGCGCGACGATCACGAACCACAAGGCGTTCACGCTGCACATCCAGACGCCGTACAGCGCCTGTATTTCAAGGGGCGTGGTGGCGCTGATGACGGTGGTGAAGATCGCCAGGAAAAACAGCGTGGCCTTGGGGTTGGTGGCGTTGGTCAGGAACCCGGTGGTGAAGGCCTTGAACAGCGACTGTCCCTCAGGCGTTTCGGTCGTGGGCTTGTCTCCTTCCAGGGCCGACTTGGGCTGGCTGCGGATCAGGCTGATGCCGAGGTAGAAGATGTAGGCGCCGCCCACCACCTTGGCCACCGTCAGCAGCCAGGGCGTGGCGTGCATCAAGGCGCCGACGCCCAGCAGGGTGTACAGCACGTGCACGGAAATGCCTGCGCCGATGCCCAGCGCCGTGCAGATGCCGACCAGCCGGCCGAAACGCACGCTTTGGCGGATGGTGACGGCGAAGTCCGGCCCGGGAGCGACCACGGCCAGAAAGTGGATAGTGGCCAGCGCGAGAAACTCGCCCAGATAGTTCGATTGCATTTCAGCTCCAGAAAGTCAGGGGGGAAGCGTTGCCGCGGTAGCCCACGAAGAAGGACAGGCTCAGGCGCGGATCGGCCACGCCGGGCGTCACCGAATGCATGCGCCGCGAGTTGAACATGATGAAATCCCCCGGCTGCGGCCGCACTTCCAGCGCTGGCGGGCCGAGCAGCTGCGGGTCGATGCCGTAGCTGTCGCCGCGCATTTCGTCGAACCGGTCGGGGGAGATGTCGTCGTTCCACATCTGCAGCGCGCCGCCTTCGGTCGGCATGTTCAGGTACACGTTGCAGGCGAACTGCGCCGCCAGGCTCTTGGCCTGGAAACTTTCCGGCGCATCCTTGGCGAAAATGTCGTGGTGGGCCAGGAAGCACACGCCCGGCTTCACCACCCGGGAGAGGCCGACGTACATCTTGCGGCCGTAGAGGTTTTCCAGATGGGCCCCGGCGGGCCAGGATTCGTCGAGCATGCAGCGCAAGGTGTCGACCGGCGAAGAGTAGGGCGCGCAGCGGTTGCGCAACTCAGCGATGTTGCTGGTGGCGCGTTCGAAGTAGTCCTCGATCAGCAGCGGCTGGTTTTCCGCCTCGTAGAAGGCCATGCCGATGCGGCCGATGCTGGGGGCGTTGATGTAGCCCTCGAAGCCGGGGGCCAGGATTTTGTCGCCAATCTGGATCGCCAGCGCCTGGGGCAAAAAGCCTTTGACGCGGATGGCGAGGACTTCTTCGTTGGCCAGTTTTTTTATGCACGTCTCATCGAGACGCTCGACGTCAAGCATCATGTTGTCAGGTCCATCTATCGAATAGTCAACGGAACCGGCGAAGGCGGTTCCCCGGCGTCGGACGCTGCGCAAGTCAGCGTCCGAAATGCTCAATCCACGCTGTAGTGGACGGATAACGTGCCCTTTTTCTGCGAAAGGGACGCGATCGTGACTGTGCCCAAATCCTTCAGGCTACGTACATGGGTGCCGCCGCAGCCGTAGGCCGGCAGCGCACCGAAACCGATTTCCCGTGCGCCTTCGCGCAGGGAGGTCAAGCGGGGCAGGTCGTGTTCGATCCATTGCCCGATGCCGTACTGAACGGTCTGCGCGTCGACTTCCTGCGCTGCGTCCCCCGGCTTGAACTGTACCCGGCCTTCGTCCGGCCAGTGATGGGCCTTTACGGGCGTCCAGCCCAGGGCCTGCACGAAATGGCCGATCAGGTGGCCGGCCGAATGCATACGGGTGTTGAAGCGGCGGCGTTGTTCGTCGACGCGGATCTGCACCATGCCCGGCGCAACCGGCCGGTCGACGTAGTGGACGATCCGCTCCGGCTCTTGCACCACGCGCAGCACCTGGCTTTCGCCGATCCATCCGGTGTCGCAGGGCTGGCCGCCGCCTTGCGGGTGGAACAGGGTCGCGCGCAGCACCACGGCGAATTCGCTTTCGTGGGGCGTGCAGTCGAGGACTTCCACATTGGCCTTGAGGTCATCACTATGGAAAAAGAGGCGGAGCGTCATATTCCATGCCCTTATTAAAGTTTCTTTTTTAATTATATGAATCGTGCAATAACGTGATAATCCGTTCAAAGATCAAAGGACTGTTGCGCTGTGAGCATAAATCTACCGCTGCCGCTGCTGGGTGAAATGGCGATCTTCGTCAAGGTCGTGGAGACCGGCAGCTTCTCCGAGGCGGCCCGCCAACTGGGCTCTTCGCCATCAGCGGTCAGCCGCAGCATTTCCCGTCTGGAGAAGGCTCTGGCCACGCGGCTGCTGCAGCGCACCACACGCAAGCTGCGCCTGAGCGATGGCGGGGAAGAGGTGTTCAAGCGTTGCCGGGAAATGGTCAGCGCCGCCAGGTCGGTGATGGAGATCAGTGGCCAGTACACCCATGAGGCCGAAGGGCTGGTGCGGGTCAGCGTGCCGAAAGCGGTGGGGCGGTTCGTGATCCATCCGCACATGCCGGAGTTCTTGCGCCGCTATCCCAAGGTCGATGTGGAATTGTTGCTGGAGGACCGTCAGGTGGATCTGATCGACGATCATGTCGACCTGGCGATCCGCATCACCGACCGCCCTCCGGCCGGGCTGGTCGGGCGTCAGTTGCTGACCATCGACCATCTGTTGTGCGCCACGCCGCAGTATCTGGCCGAACACGGCACGCCGACCCACCCCCACGATTTGCTCAACCACAGTTGCATCTATCTGGGCGAAACCCCGAGCGATGCGCGCTGGAAGTTCAAGAAAGGCAGCAAGTCAGTGACCGTCGGCGTACGCGGCCGGTATGCCGCCAACCACACCGGCGTGCGCTTGGGGGCGGTGCTGCAGCACATCGGGATCGGCAGCCTGCCGTACTTCACCGCCCGTTATGCCCTGGAGCAGGGCCTGGTCGTGCAGGTGCTGCCGGACTGGACGTTCCTGGCGTCCTACCACGGCGGGTTGTGGTTGCTGCATTCGCCGACGCGGTATTTGCCGCCCAAGCTGCGGGTGTTCATCGACTATCTGGTGGCGTGCCTGGAAAAGGAACCGACCCTGAGCAAGCCCGGCAAGCCGGGTGGCGCGAACAAGGTCATGGCCGCCTACGAACTGCCGGAAAGCGACGGCCTGCTGTAGGCAAGCGCAATGAAAAGGCCCGCATGGACAACCATGCGGGCCTTTTCGTATCACCGGGAGACTCAGTGCTTGATGTCTTGGTCCGGCATCGCCAGCAACTGCTTTTCCTGGTTCCAGTCGAACGGTTCGTCGTTCTGTTCGGCTTCGTAGCGACGCTCTTCCAGCGCCTGGTAAAGGTCGATCTCTTCGTCGGCCAGGTAGTGCAGGCAGTCGCCGCCGAAGTACCACAGCAGATCCCGCGGGATCAGGTGGGCGATCTGCGGGTAGCGGCTGATGATCTGGCACAGGATGTCCTGGCCCAGGTACTGGCTCTCGATCGGGTCGACCGGCAGTTGTGCGCGGAGCTCGTCGAAGCGCTCCAGGAACAGGGCATGGCTCTCTTCAGGCACTTGATCAGCCTCGCCCACGGCGACCAGGATGGTGCGCAGGTGGTCGAGCAAAACCAGATGATCGGCAACGATGTTGGACACGGGATAAGTCCTCAAGAGCAAAACGGGCGCGGAGTATAAAGCCACCGCGCCCCTTTTTCACGGTCAAAGCGCCGCAGGGCCCGAAGGCTCAGCGCACCTTGCCTTCGGCCAGCGCCAGTTGCGCCTTGTCGAAGTCATCGACATCGATCACCTTGCGTCGCGCCGCCTCGGCGTTGCGCAGGGTCTGGGCCTCCATCGGCTGCAGCACGCCGGCCTCCAGCGCCGCTTCGATGGCATGTTCCCCTGCGGACGGTCTGACCTGCCCGCTCTTGAGCGCCGTGTGCAGCTTTTTGTGCAACGGCTGCGCAGCCGACAGCAGGTCGCTGGCGTGCTGCAGGGCGCCCACCGGATCCTCGGCCGACTGCGGGCGATAGCAGCCGCCTAGCAGTTCCTCCAAGGCCGGATCCCCCTTGGCGCGGCCGATGACGGCCGCCACTTCGGCGCCGAGCCTGTCCGACGGGCCCTTGTGGCGTCGGCCGAACGGAAACACGACAAGCCGCAGCAGGCAGCCGAACACCCGGTTCGGGAAGTTGGTCAGCAACTCGTCCAGCGCCTTCTCCGATTGGCCGAGACTTTCCTCCATCGCCCAGGTGAACAGCGGCTCCATGTGCTCCGGTGAGTCCAGGTCGTGGTAGCGCTTGAGCGCCGCCGAGGCCAGGTACAGGTTGCTCAGCACATCGCCCAGCCGCGCCGACAGCCGTTCGCGGCGCTTCAGTTCGCCGCCCAGCAGCATCATGCTCAGGTCGGCCAGCAGGGCGAAGGCCGCCGCCTGGCGGTTGAGCGCGCGGAAATACCCTTGGCTGAGCCGGTTTCCCGGCGCCTTTTCGAAGTGGCCCAGGCCCAGGTTCAGCACCAGGGTGCTGGCGGCGTTGCCCACGGCGAAGCCGATGTGCCTGAGCAACAGGCCGTCGAACTCCTTCAGCGCCTGTTCCTTGTCTTCGCGGCCGGCCAGGGCCATTTCCTTGAGCACGAACGGATGGCAGCGGATCGCGCCCTGGCCGAAGATCATCAGGTTGCGCGACAGGATGTTCGCGCCTTCGACGGTGATGAAGATCGGCGCGCCGTTCCAGCTGCGCCCCAGGTAGTTGTTCGGGCCCATGATGATCGCCTTGCCGCCGTGCACGTCCATGGCGTGGCTGATGCATTCGCGGCCGCGTTCGGTGAGGTGGTACTTGAGGATCGCCGACAGCACCGAAGGCTTCTCGCCCAGGTCCACCGCATTGGCGGTCAGCATCCGCGCGGCGTCCATCATCCAGGCGTTGCCGCCGATGCGCGCCATGGCTTCCTGGATGCCTTCGAAGGCGGACAGCGGCACGTTGAACTGCTCGCGAACCTGCGCGTACTGCCCGGTCACCAGGCTGGTGAACTTGGCCGCGCCGGTGCCGACCGCCGGCAACGAGATCGAACGCCCCACCGACAGGCAGTTCATCAGCATCATCCAGCCCTTGCCGAGCATGTCCCGACCGCCGATGAGGAAGTCCAGGGGGATGAACACGTCCGTTCCCGAGTTCGGTCCGTTCATGAACGCCGCGCCCAGCGGCAGGTGGCGACGGCCGATGTTCACGCCGGGGGTGTCGGTGGGGATCAGAGCCAGGCTGATGCCCAGGTCCTCTTGGTCGCCCAGCAGGTGATCGGGGTCATAGGCCTTGAAGGCGAGGCCGAGCAGGGTGGCGACCGGGCCGAGGGTGATGTAGCGCTTTTCCCAGTTCAGGCGCAGGCCGAGGGTTTCCTCGCCTTCCCACTGGCCTTTGCAGATGATGCCGGTGTCGGGCATGGCGCCGGCGTCGGAGCCGGCGAGCGGCCCGGTGAGGGCGAAGCACGGGATGTCGTCGCCACGGGCCAGGCGCGGCAGATAGTGGTTGCGCTGCTCGTCGGTGCCGTAGTGCAGCAGCAGCTCGGCCGGCCCCAGGGAGTTGGGCACCATGACCGTTGAGGCGAGGTCGCCGCTGCGGGTGGCCAGCTTCATCGCCACCTGGGAGTGGGCATAGGCCGAGAAGCCCTTGCCGCCGAACTCCTTGGGAATGATCAGGGCAAAGAAGCCGTGTTCCTTGATGTGCGTCCAGGCTTCGGGCGGCAGATCCATCGCCTGGCCGATCTGCCAGTCGCTGACCATCGCGCACAGTTCTTCGGTGGGGCCGTCGATGAACGCCTGTTCCTCTTCGGTCAGCTCGGCCTTGGGATAGGACAGCAGCTTGTCCCAGTCGGGACGCCCGCTGAACAGTTCGCCGTCCCACCAGACCGTGCCGGCGTCGATGGCGTCGCGTTCGGTCTGCGACATCGGCGGCAGGGTCTTCTGGAGCCAGGCGAACAGCGGTGCGCTGAAGTGCCGGCGACGCAGGTCCGGCAGCAGCAGCGGGGCGGCGACCAGCGCCAGTACGATCCATAACACCAGCAAGAGCCCGCCGGGAGCCCGCCCGAAAATGCCCATGGCCAGCAGGTAGGCGGCGACGATGCCCAGCGCCGGCAGCGGTGCGGTCCGGCGATGGGCGAGATACGCCACGCCGACGATCAGAACCAGTATCCACAACAACAGCATATTGAGTCCTCCGTGAACCAGGGCAAAACGACCTCCCAGAGCTTAGACGGCATCCGCGAAAACGGACGGTCGGATCGGGCTGACTGAACGCGTGGGAAGCCCCGGATGGCTTTCGTAAGTTCGGTGGGCAACAGCTGTGGGAAATCGTTCGTCAATCCCGCAGCTTTGCGTGCATGTTTGGCCGAAACGTCGTTATCTCTGCGCCCGGGCGCTCGCTAGACTCGGGATTCACCCAGGAGATAACCGTCATGCGCGAGTATTTGAGTCCCGGCCGCTTCATTGATAGCGACCACCCCGCGGTGGTGGAGTTCGCAGAACTGCACCGTGGCCCGGACCGCGATCCGCGCGCGCAGGCGGTCAGTCTCTATTACGCCGTGCGCGAGGCGGTGCGCTACAACCCCTATACCTTCAGCCGCGACCCGGACACCCTGCGCGGCAGTTATGCCCTGGCCGCGGGCGAGAGCTATTGCGTGCCCAAGGCCACGCTGCTGGCCGGTTGCGCACGGCATTGCGGGATCGCCGCGCGCATCGGCCTGGCCGACGTGCGCAATCATCTGTCGACCCCGCGCCTGCTGGAGCTGCTCAGGAGCGATGTGTTCGCCATGCACGGTTACACCGAGCTGTTCCTGGACGGCCGCTGGGTCAAGGCCACGCCGGCGTTCAACCAAGGGCTCTGCGAGCTGTTCAACGTCGCGCCGCTGGAATTCGACGGGATCCATGACAGCGTGTTCCACCCCTACAACCGCGACGGCGAACTGCTGATGGAGTACCTGGTGGATCACGGCCAGTTCGCCGACGTGCCGGACGACTTGTTTTTCGGGCATATCAGGCAGTGCTACCCGCACCTGTTCGGCGAGGGGCAACCGCCGTTGCTGGGAGACATGCAGGGCGACCTGACGTGTGATGCCAAGGGCGGCTGATCCGGCGTATGCTGCCCGCCCGTTCAATGGAAAGGAGGCGGTCATGCTGAAGATCTGGGGTCGCAAGAATTCGTCGAATGTCAGGAAACCGCTGTGGGCCGCCGAAGAGCTGGGGCTGGCCTACGAGGCGATCGATGCCGGCGGCGCGTTCGGCGTGGTCGATACGCCGCAGTACCGGGCCATGAACCCGAACGGCCGGGTGCCGGTGATCGAGGACGACGGTCTGGTGCTGTGGGAGTCCAACGCCATCGTCCGTTACCTGTTGGCCACGCATGCGGCCGGCACCGCCTGGTATCCGGCCGATCCGCGCACCCGCGCCGTCGCCGACAAGTGGATGGACTGGACGACCTCCAGTTTCGCCGGGCCGTTTCGCACCGTGTTCTGGGGTGTGCTGCGCACGCCGGCCCAGCAACAGGACTGGCCGGCGATCCACGCCGCCGTCAAGGAATGCGAAGGGCTGCTGGCGATGGCCGACGAAGCCCTGAAGCAGCAGCCGTACTTATCCGGAAACGAAATCGGCATGGGCGACATTCCGCTGGGCAGTTTCATCTATGCCTGGTTCGAAATGCCCATCGAGCGGGCGCCGCTGCCGCACCTGCAGGCCTGGTACGAGCGACTGAAGCAGCGTCCGGCTTACCGCAAGGCGGTCATGACCGCGTTGACTTAATACCTACTATCGACACACTTGACTGTACTTGTGCGGCGACGGCAAGCACCATGGCGCCCATGCGTCGCGGTTGTTTCCCTCGCCGCCGGCTTTTCCCCATTCCATATTTCCTTCTTGGTGCGTAAATCCGATATGAGTTCCGCTCTGTCCATCCGGCAGCTAACCAAAACCTACGGCAACGGGTTCCAGGCCTTGAACGGTATCGATCTGGACGTCGCCGAAGGTGATTTCTTCGCCTTGCTCGGCCCCAACGGCGCCGGCAAGTCCACGACCATCGGCATCCTGTCGACCCTGGTGAACAAGACCAGCGGCACGGTCAACATTTTCGGCAACGACCTGGACAAGAACCCCGCCGCGCTCAAGCGCTCGATCGGCGTGGTGCCCCAGGAGTTCAACTTCAACCAGTTCGAAAAGACCTTCGACATCGTCGTGACCCAGGCCGGCTACTACGGCATCCCGGCGCGGATCGCCAAGGAGCGCGCCGAGCAGTACCTGACCCAGCTCGGCCTGTGGGACAAGCGCGACGTGCCGTCGCGTTCGCTGTCCGGCGGCATGAAGCGGCGCCTGATGATCGCCCGCGCGCTGATCCACGAGCCGCGCCTGTTGATCCTCGACGAACCGACCGCAGGCGTCGACATCGAACTGCGCCGCTCGATGTGGAGCTTCCTCACCGAGCTCAACCAGAAGGGCATCACGATCATCCTCACCACGCATTACCTGGAGGAGGCCGAGCAGCTGTGCCGCAACATCGGCATCATCGACCACGGCACCATCGTCGAGAACACCAGCATGCGGCAACTGCTCGGCCAACTGCATGTGGAGACCTTCCTGCTCGACCTCAAGACCGGCCTGCAGGCCGCGCCGCAACTGGCCGGCTATCCGTGCCGGCTGGTGGACGGCCACACCCTGGAGGTCCAGGTCGACAAATCCATGGGCATCACCGCGCTGTTCGGCCAACTGGCCCTGCAGAACATCGAAGTGCTGAGCCTGCGCAACAAAACCAATCGCCTCGAGGAGCTGTTCGTGTCTTTGGTCGAGAAGAACCTGTCGAAGGTGGCGGTATGAGTTCCGAACTGCGCCCCAACCTCGTCGCCCTGAACACCATCGTCTACCGCGAGGTCAAACGCTTCACCCGGATCTGGCCGCAGACCCTGCTGCCGCCGGCGATCACCATGGTCCTGTACTTCGTGATCTTCGGCAACCTGATCGGCCGGCAGATCGGCGACATGGGCGGCTTCACCTACATGGAGTACATCGTGCCGGGGCTGATCATGATGTCGGTGATCACCAACTCCTACGGCAACGTGGTGTCGAGCTTTTTCGGCAGCAAGTTCCAGCGTTCCATCGAAGAACTGATGGTCTCCCCGGTGTCGCCGCACACGATCCTGGTCGGCTACACCCTGGGCGGCGTGCTGCGCGGCCTGATGGTGGGCATCATCGTGACCCTGCTGTCGCTGTTCTTCACCCGCCTGCAGGTGCATCACCTGGGCGTGACCGTGCTGGTGGTGATGCTGACCGCGACGATCTTCTCGCTGCTGGGCTTCATCAACGCGGTGTTTGCGCGCAACTTCGACGACATCTCGATCATCCCGACCTTCGTGCTGACCCCGCTGACCTACCTGGGCGGCGTGTTCTATTCGATCAGCCTGCTGCCGCCGTTCTGGCAGACCGTGTCGCTGGCCAACCCGGTGCTGCACATGGTCAACGCGTTCCGCTACGGGATCCTCGGCGTGTCGGACATCAGCATCGGCACCGCCATCACGTTCATGCTGGTGGCCACGGTGGTGCTGTACATCGGTTGCGCACGGTTGCTGGTGAGCGGGCGCGGGATGCGCACCTAAGAACCGGTTGCGTTCATCGCCAGCCCGCTGGCGATGGCTGCACACCAGGCACCCCAAAGAAAACGGCCTCCAGTGATGGAGGCCGTTTGCGTTCATGGCATTCGGTTCTTCTTGCGGCGCGCCCATTGCCGGGCCACCCACCAGCGCCAGTACATCATCACCGTGAAATAGGCGAGGGCGCCCAGCGCCAGCCCTGTCACCACCGACCCCAGCAGGAACGGCTTCCACAGGGTGGAGAGTTCGCCGCTGATCCATTCCCAGGTCAGTTCGTCGGGCAGGGTCCTGGCCGGAACGTCCATCAGCCACGCGCCGGCCTGATAGGTGCAGAAGAACACTGCCGGCATGGTGATCGGGTTGGTCAGCCAGACCAGGCTGACGGCGATCGGCATGTTGCCGCGCACCATGATCGCCAGCACGGCCGCCACCAGCATCTGCGCCGGGATCGGCAGGAACGCCGCGAACAGGCCGACCGCCATGGCGCGGGCCACCGAGTGGCGGTTGAGGTGCCAGAGGTTGGGGTCATGCAGCAACGTGCCGAGAAAGCGTAAGGACTTGTGTTCCCTGATGCTCGTCGGATCGGGCATGTAACGTTTGAATAGGCGCCGGGGCATAAGGCTTCTCGGTCGGTCAAGGCGGCAAGTATGTCTGGATTCTAGAAGCGGCCCATTCAGACTTTGTGACAATTGTTGACGACGCCAGGACCCCGGATCCGCTATGCCTGAAGGCGGGACTTTCAAGGACGGGCGTATGCGCACAGGGATGATGGCGCTGGCAGCCGGTCTGCTGGCCCCGGTTTTTTTGCCGGCCTTGCCGCCGGTCGGGCTTTTGTGGGCGATGCCGGTGGCGGTGCTGATGCTGCTGCCGTTTCGCAGCTATCCATTGGCTTTTCTGCTGTTCGGTTTCATGTGGACGGGCCTCGGCGCCCATTGGGCGTTGGACGACCGCTTGCCGGCGGCGCTGGAGGGCGAGACCCGTTGGGTCGAGGGGCGGGTGACCGGCCTGCCGCAGAACGGCGCAGGCGTGGTGCGGTTCGAGCTGGCCGACGCCCGTTCGCGCCATGAACGGCTGCCGGCGAAGATGCGCCTGGCGTGGTACGACGGGCCGCCGGTCAACAGCGGCGAGCGCTGGCGGCTGGCGGTGAAGCTCAAGCGCCCGGGCGGCCTGCTCAATCCCGACGCCTTCGACCCCGAGGCCTGGTCGCTGGCGCAGCGCATCGGCGCGACCGGCACGGTCAAGGACGGCCAACGGTTGTCGGCGGCGCAGGGGGCCTGGCGCGACGGCGTCCGTCAGCGCCTGCTCGCCGTGGACGCGCAGGGCCGCAATGCCGCGCTGGCGGCGCTGGTGCTGGGCGACGGCTCGGGGCTGGCGCGCGAAGACTGGCAGATCCTTCAGGACACCGGCACCGTGCACCTATTGGTGATCTCGGGCCAGCACATCGGCCTTTTGGCGGCGGTCGTCTATGGGCTGGTCGCCGGCCTGGCGAGGTGGGGCCTGTGGCCGGTGCGTTGGCCTTGGTTGCCGTGGGCCTGCGGCCTGGCGTTCGCGACGGCCCTGGGATACGGGCTGCTGGCCGGGTTCGACGTGCCGGTGCGGCGCGCCTGCGTGATGGTCGCGCTGGTGCTGCTGTGGCGCCTGCGCTTTCGCCATCTGGGCCTCTGGTGGCCGCTGCTGCTGGCGTTCGACGCCGTTTTGCTGATGGATCCGCTGGCCAGCCTGCGCCCGGGGTTCTGGCTGTCGTTTGCGGCGGTGGCGGTGCTGATCTTCACCTTCGGCGGACGTTTGGGGCCATGGCGATGGTGGCAGACCTGGACGCGGGCGCAATGGCTGATTGCGCTCGGGCTGTGCCCGGTGCTGTTGGCGCTGGGCTTGCCGGTCAGCCTCAGCGGGCCGCTGGTCAACCTGCTGGCGGTGCCCTGGGTCAGTCTGGCGGTGCTGCCGCCGGCCTTGCTCGGCACCTTGCTGCTGCCGGTTGCGCCGGTGGGAGAAGCCCTGCTGTGGCTGGCCGGCGGACTGATCGAGGGGCTGTTCCGCGGTCTGGCCGTGATCGCCGGGCAATGGCCGGCATGGACGCCTGCCATGGTCTCGGGCTGGGTCTTGGCGGCGGGAGGGCTGGGGGCCTTTCTGCTGCTGTTGCCCAGGGGTGTGCCGATGCGCCCCTTGGGCTGGCCGTTGCTGTTGCTGCTGGCGGCGCCGCCCCGGGAACGGCTGGACGAGGGCGTGGCCGACGTCTGGCAGCTCGATGTCGGGCAGGGCCTGGCGGTGCTGGTGCGTACTCGCCATCACGCGTTGCTGTTTGACGCCGGTCCGCGCATGGGCGATTTCGATGCCGGTGAGCGGGTGGTGTTGCCGGCCCTGCGCAAACTGGATGTCGGGCGGCTGGACCTGCTGTTGCTCAGCCATGCCGACGCCGACCATGCCGGCGGAGCACAGGCGCTGATGCGCGGGCTGCCGGTCGGCCGGGTGATGAGCGGCGATCCGGGAGGGCTTCCCGCCGGATTGACGGCGGAGGCGTGCGCCAGCGGTCGGCAATGGCAGTGGGACGGCGTCGGTTTCCGGCTGTGGCAATGGGACGCGGCCCATGACAGCAATCAACGCTCTTGTGTCTTGCAGGTCGACGCCGCCGGTGAGCGCCTGCTGCTGACCGGCGACATCGATGCCGCCGCCGAGCGCGCCCTGCTCGACAGCCCGTTGGCGCAGCCAGTGCGCTGGCTGCAGGCGCCGCACCACGGCAGCCGCACGTCATCGTCGATGGCGTTGCTCAGGGGCTTGCGTCCCGAGTCCGTGCTGATTTCCCGGGGGCAAGGCAATTCGTTCGGCCATCCGCACCCCACCGTGACCGCGCGTTACCGCCATCAGGGCATCCACGTCTACGACAGCGCCCGGCACGGCGCCATCCACCTTCGGCTCGGCCGGTTCCAGCCGCCCCGTACTCTGCGCCAGCAGCGACGGTTCTGGCGCGACGCGCCGCCGCCGGCCGAGACGCACCGTTGAGCCGCCGCAGGGCACGGTCGTCGGAGCGACGGGTCGTCATCGCGAACCGGTATGGTAAAGTGGCGCACTTTTTCGAGGGGGCTGTCACTGTGTGGGAATTGGTCAAATCCGGCGGCTGGATGATGTTGCCGATCATTCTGAGTTCCGTCGCCGCCATGGCGATCGTCGCCGAGCGCCTGTGGACCCTGCGGGCCAGCCGCGTGACCCCGGAGCACCTGCTCGGTCAGGTCTGGGTGTGGATCAAGGACAAGCAGCTCAACAAGGAAAAACTCAAGGAACTGCGCGCCAATTCGCCGCTGGGCGAGATCCTCGCGGCGGGCCTGGCCAACTCCAAGCACGGTCGCGAGATCATGAAGGAGTGCATCGAGGAGGCGGCCGCCCGGGTCATCCATGAGCTGGAGCGCTACGTCAACGCCCTGGGCACCATCGCCGCCATGGCTCCGCTGCTGGGCCTTTTGGGCACGGTGCTGGGCATGATCGACATTTTCAGTGCGTTCACCGGCTCCGGCATGACCACCAACGCGTCCGTGCTGGCCGGCGGCATCTCGAAGGCGTTGATCACCACGGCGGCGGGCCTGATGGTGGGCATTCCGTCGGTGTTCTTCCACCGTTTCCTGCAGCGGCGCATCGATGAGCTGGTGGTGGGCATGGAGCAGGAAGCGATCAAGCTGGTCGAGGTGGTGCAGGGCGACCGTGACGTCGACCTGGCCGGAGCCAAAGCGTGAAGTTCCGTCGCAAGCCCCGGGAAACCATCGACATCAACCTCGCGTCGCTGATCGACGTGGTGTTCATCCTGCTGCTGTTTTTCGTCGTGACCACCACGTTCACCCGTGAGACCCAGCTGCGCGTCGACCTGCCGGAAGCGGTCAGCGGTTCGCCCGCCGAAGACCAGCAGGTCAAGCAGTTGGACGTCGCCATCAACGCCGAGGGCGTGTTCTCGGTGAACAACCGGATCCTGCCGAAGAGCGATCTGGCGACCCTGATGGAAGCCATGCAGAAGGAATCCAACGGCGACACCAACATGCCGTTGTCGATCAGCGCCGACGGCAAGACCCAGCACCAATCGGTGATCACCGCCATGGACGCGGCCGGCAAGCTCGGTTTCAGCCATCTGCGCATGACCACGGTCGAGGCGGCGCCCAAATCCTGATGGCCATGTCCGATCGATTGCTCGCTGCCTGGTACGCGGGGCATCCGGCCCTGAGCCTGCTGCGGCCGCTGGAGTGGCTGTACCGCCGCGTCGTCGACGGCAAGCGCCGGCGCTTCCTGGACGGCGAAGGCGCGATCTATCAGGCGCCGGTGCCGGTGGTCGTGGTCGGCAACATCACGGTCGGCGGCACCGGCAAGACGCCGATGATCCTCTGGCTGATCGAGCACTGCCGGCGCAGCGGCCTGCGGGTCGGCGTGGTCAGCCGCGGCTACGGCGCCCGGCCGCCGCAATTTCCTTGGCGGGTCGAGGCCGATCAGGGCGCCGACGTCGCCGGCGACGAGCCGTTGCTGATCGTGCGGCGCACCGGCGTGCCGCTGATGATCGACCCCGACCGCAGCGCTGCCGTCAAAGCCTTGCTCGAGCGCGAGCCGCTGGATCTGATCCTGTCCGACGACGGCATGCAGCATTACCGGTTGGCCCGGGACCTGGAGCTGGTGCTGATCGACGCCGCCCGCGGCCTGGGCAACCGGCGCTGCCTGCCCGCAGGGCCGCTGCGCGAACCGGTCGAGCGCCTGCAGAGCGTCGACGGCGTGCTGTACAACGGCGCCGCCGCCGACCGCGACGACGGTTTCGCCTTCCGCCTGCAACCCACGGCGCTGGTCAACCTGCGCAGCGGCGAACGCCGGCCGCTGGATCATTTCCCTGCCGGCCAGGCCCTGCACGCGGTGGCCGGGATCGGCAATCCGCAACGTTTCTTCAATACCCTCGAAGCGCTAGACTGGCGACCGGTTCCGCATGCGTTTGCCGACCACGCCGAGTACAGCGTGCAGGCCTTGAATTTCACGCCGTCATTGCCGTTGGTGATGACCGAGAAGGATGCGGTGAAGTGCCGCGCTTTCGCCGCCGCCGACTGGTGGTACCTGGCGGTCGATGCCGTGCCGTCGTCGGCCTTCGTGGCCTGGTTCGACACCCAACTGATGCGCCTGCTGCCGGATCGGCTTTTGCCTTAAACCGTTTTCATCCAGGGAATGTTCATGGACACCAAACTGCTCGACATCCTCGCGTGCCCCGTCTGCAAAGGCCCGCTCAAGCTCAGCGCCGACAAGACCGAACTGATCAGCAAGGGCGCAGGCCTGGCCTACCCGATCCGCGACGGCATCCCGGTGATGCTCGAAAGCGAAGCCCGCACCCTGACCAGCGACGAGCGCCTGGACAA
This sequence comes from Pseudomonas sp. B7(2017), assembly GCF_002112745.1. NCBI lineage: Bacteria > Pseudomonadati > Pseudomonadota > Gammaproteobacteria > Pseudomonadales > Pseudomonadaceae > Pseudomonas > Pseudomonas sp. B7(2017). The sequence goes on from NZ_NEIP01000002.1 coordinate 536,203, forward strand.
ATGAGCACAGCGTTCACCGTCGTCATCCCGTCGCGCTTCGCCTCCACCCGCCTGCCGGGCAAGCCGCTGCTGCCGATCGCCGGCAAGCCGATGATCCAGCACGTCTGGGAACAGGCGAGCAAGAGCGGCGCCGACCGCGTGGTGGTGGCCACCGATGATGCGCGCATCGTCGAGGCCTGCAAGGCGTTTGGCGCCGAAGTGGTGCTGACCCGCGAAGACCACAATTCCGGCACCGACCGCCTGGCCGAAGTGGCCGCGAAACTGGGCCTGGCGCCGGACGCCATCGTGGTCAACGTGCAGGGCGACGAGCCGTTGATCCCGCCGAGCGTGATCGACCAGGTGGCCGCCAACCTCGCGGCCCACACCGAGGCGCGCATGGCCACCCTGGCCGAGCCGATCGAGGACGTGGACACGCTGTTCAACCCCAACGTGGTCAAGGTCGTCAGCGACCTCAACGGCCTGGCGCTGACCTTCAGCCGCTCGACCTTGCCGTGGGCCCGCGATGCGTTCGCCAAGAGCCGCGAGCAATTGCCGGAGGGCGTGCCGTACCGCCGCCACATCGGCATCTATGCCTACCGCGCCGGGTTCCTCCAGGACTTCGTGAACTGGGGCCCGTGCTGGCTGGAGAACACCGAGTCCCTGGAGCAGCTGCGTGCCCTGTGGCACGGCGTGCGCATCCATGTGGCCGACGCGCTGATCGCACCGCCGACGGGGGTCGACACCGCCGAAGACCTCGAGCGCGTCCGTCGCCTGCTGGAGGCCTGATGCGCGTTCTGTTCGTGTGTCTGGGCAACATCTGCCGCTCGCCCACCGCCGAAGGCGTGCTGCGCCACAAGCTGCGCGAAGCGGGGCTGGCGGGGCAGGTCGAAGTGGCCTCCGCCGGCACCGGCGACTGGCACGTCGGCAATCCGCCGGACAAGCGCAGCCAGGCGGCGGCGAAGCTGCGCGGCTATGACCTGTCGGCCCAACGGGCGCAGCAGGTCAGTCGGGCCGACTTCGCCAGCTACGACCTGATCCTGGCCATGGACAACAGCAACCTGCGCAACCTCAAGGCGATGCAGCCGTCTACCGGTAAGGCCGAACTGGATCTGTTCCTGCGCCGCTACGAAGGTGAGGTCGATGAAGTGCCGGATCCGTACTACGACGGCGATCAGGGTTTCGAGCAGGTGCTTGACCTGATCGAGCGCGCCTGCGACCAACTGCTGATCGAAGTGAAGGGGCGGCTATGAGTCTGTCGGTGCAACCGCAGGTTTCCCTGAAGCCGTTCAATACCTTTGGCGTGGACGTGCGGGCGCAGCTGTTCGCCGAAGCCCGCAACGATGCCGATGTGCGTGACGCGCTGGCTTATGCGGCGCAGCAGGACGTGCCGCTGCTGGTGATCGGCGGCGGCAGCAACCTGTTGCTGACGGCGGATGTGCCGGCGCTGGTGCTGCGCATGGTCAGCCGCGGGATCCGGGTGGTCGGCGACGACGGCGACCGTGTGGTGCTGGAAGCCGAGGCCGGGGAGCCGTGGCATCCGTTCGTGCAGCACACGCTGGCGCTGGGCCTGTCGGGCCTTGAGAACCTCAGCCTGATCCCCGGCACCGTCGGGGCGGCGCCGATGCAGAACATCGGCGCCTATGGCGTCGAGATCAAGGACGTGTTCGCCGGCCTGACGGCGCTGGATCGCCAGACCGGAGCGTTGCGCGATTTCACGCTGGCGGAGTGCGGGTTCGCCTACCGCGACAGCGTGTTCAAGCAGCACCCTGGTCGCTGGCTGATCCTGCGGGTGCGCTTCAACCTGAACCGGGCGGCCCATCTGCATCTGGAATACGGGCCGGTGCGTCAGCGCCTGACCGAACAGGGCATCGAGCAGCCGACCCCCAGCGACGTGAGCCGCGCCATCTGCAGCATCCGCAGCGAGAAACTGCCGGATCCGGCGGTGCTCGGCAATGCCGGCAGTTTCTTCAAGAACCCGCTGGTGCCGGCGCACACGGCGGCGCAGATCAAGGCGCAGCACCCGGACCTGGTGGCTTATCCGCAGGCGGACGGTCAGGTGAAGCTGGCCGCCGGTTGGCTGATCGAGCGGGCCGGGTGGAAGGGGTTCCGCGAGGGCGACGCGGGGGTGCACAAGCTCCAGGCCCTGGTGCTGGTCAACTACGGCGCGGCCACCGGGCTGCAACTGTTCGACCTGGCGCAACGCATCCAGAAAGACATTGCGGAACGTTTCAATGTCGAGCTGGAAATGGAGCCCAACCGGTATTGAGGCTACGCTTCCAAGGCCCGGCCCAAAGCCCTGCACCGGACACCGGTGCAGGGCTTTTTTGTTAATGCTGGGTTAACTTAGCGAGCTAACGATACGAGTCATTTGCTTCACCAAAGGCCCGGTGCAGACGTACGCCGTCGGCACAAGAGAGCCGCATTAGCCTGAGTCGATCTGCACGAACCACCGCCGTGCCTGCGGCGGCAGATTGCTCGACCCCATAACCTCCATGAATATGCGGGCGTGCCCATGATTACCCTGAAACTCAACGGTCAAGACCATCAACTCGATGTCGGCGAAGACATGCCGCTGCTGTGGGCGATCCGTGACGTCGCCGGCTACAACGGCACCAAGTTCGGCTGCGGCATGGGCCTGTGCGGTGCATGCACCATCCATATCGACGGTTCGCCAGCCCGCAGCTGCATCACGCCGATCGGTTCGGTGGCCGGGCAGGACGTGACCACCCTCGACAACCTGCATGCCGACCCGGTGGGCCGGATCGTCCAGCAGGCCTGGCTCGACACCGCCGTGGCCCAGTGCGGTTACTGCCAGGGCGGGCAGATCATGTCCGCCACCGCGTTGCTCAAGGTAAACCCGAACCCTAGCGACGAGCAGATCGAAGAGGCGATGGTCGGCAACATTTGCCGCTGCGGCACCTACAACCGGATCAAGACCGCCATCCGCCAGGCGTCCACCCACCTGAAGGAGGCCAAGGCATGAGCCGTCTACCCAACGATTTCGCCCTGAGCAACCTCAGCCGCCGGGGCTTTCTCAAAGGCGTCGGCGCGACCGGCGCCCTGGTGCTGGCGGCGAGCTGGGGCTGGCAGGACGCTTTGGCCGAGGACAAGCCCAAGCAGTTCGGCGCCGACGGCATGCCCAACGGCTGGGTGGACGACCCGAAGGTCTACGTCAGCATCGCCGCCGACGGCACGGTGACGGTGGTGTGCAACCGTTCGGAAATGGGCCAGGGCGTGCGCACCAGCCTGTCCCTGGTGGTCGCCGACGAACTGGAAGCCGACTGGGCCCATGTGAAAGTGCAGCAGGCGCCCGGTGACGAGGTGCGTTTCGGCAACCAGGACACCGACGGTTCGCGCAGCATGCGCCACTGGTACGAGCCGATGCGCCGTTGCGGCGCCGCCGCCCGCACCATGCTCGAACAGGCGGCCGCCGCCCAGTGGAAGGTGCCTGTGAGCGAATGCCATGCGCAACTGCACAAGGTCATTCACAAACCGTCCGGGCGCGAGCTGGGCTATGGCGAACTCGCTGCCGCCGCCAGTGCGTTGGCGGTGCCGGCCCGTGACGGCCTGCGGCTCAAGCAGCCGTCGGAGTTCCGCTACATCGGCAAGGAAGGCACCAAGGCCATCGACGGCGCCGACATCGTCAACGGACGTGCCGTGTACGGGGCCGACGTGCATTTCGACGGCATGCTGTTCGCCGTCATCGCCCGGCCGGCAGTGTATGGCGGCACGGTCCGCTCGGTGGACGACAGCGCCGCACTGAAAGTGCCGGGGGTGCTCAAGGTCATCCGGATCGACGGCCGTCCGCTGCCTTCGGAGTTCCAGCCGCTGGGCGGCGTGGCGGTGGTGGCCAGCAACACGTGGGCGGCGCTCAAGGGCCGCGAAGCCCTGAAGATCGAGTGGGACGACGGGCCCAACGCCAGCTACGACTCGGTGGCCTACCGCAAGACGCTGGAAGCCGCTTCGCTGAAGCCGGGCAAGGTGGTGCGCAACACCGGCGACGTCGACAAGGCCATCGCCGCAGCCGCCGGCACCCTGGACGCCTCCTATTACCTGCCGCACCTGGCGCAGGCGCCGATGGAGCCGATGGTCGCCGTCGCCCGCTACAAGGACGGCACCTGCGAAGCCTGGGCGCCGAGCCAGGCACCCCAGGTCACCCGCGAGCGGATCGCCGAGCGTCTGGGCCTGCCGTTCGACAACGTCACCTTCAACGTCACCCTGCTGGGCGGCGGCTTCGGCCGCAAATCCAAACCGGACTTCGTGATCGAAGCCGCGATCCTGGCCAAGGAATTCCCCGGCAAGGCGGTGCGGGTGCAGTGGACGCGGGAAGACGACATCCACCATTCGTATTTCCACACCGTCTCCGCCGAGTACCTCAAGGCCGGCGTGGGCAAGGACGGCCTGCCGTCCGCCTGGCTGCATCGCACGGTGGCGCCGAGCATCAGCGCGCTGTTCGCGCCGGGCATGAACCACGAGGCGGCGTTCGAGCTGGGCATGGGCTTCACCAACATGGCGTACGCGATCCCCAACGTTCGCCTGGAGAACCCCGAAGCCGCCGTGCACACCCGGGTGGGCTGGTACCGCTCGGTGTCCAACATTCCCCATGGCTTCGCGATCCAGAGCTTCGTCGATGAGCTGGCGCACAGGGCCGGTGAGGATCCGCTCAAGTACCAGGTCCGGCTGCTCGGCCCGGATCGGCAGATCGACCCGCGCACCCTGAGCGAAGAGTGGAACTACGGCGAATCCCCGGAGCGCTATCCGATCGACACCGGGCGCATGCGCACCGTGCTGGAGACAGCAGCCAAGGCCGCCGGCTGGGGCCGCAAGCTGCCGAAAGGGCGCGGGCTGGGGTTGGCGGTGCATTACAGCTTCGTCACCTACGTGGCGGCGGTGATCGAAGTCGAGGTAAAGGACGACGGCACGCTGATCGTGCACAAGGCCGACATCGCCGTGGACTGCGGGCCGCAGATCAACCCCGAGCGCATCCGTTCGCAGTTCGAGGGCGCCTGTGTGATGGGGCTGGGCAATGCCGTGTGGGGCGAAATCAGCTTCAAGGACGGCAAGGTGCAGCAGGACAACTTCCATATGTATGAAGTGGCGCGCATGTCCCTGGCGCCGAAGGAGGTCGCGGTGCACCTGGTCACGCCGCCGGGCGACGTGCCGCTGGGCGGCGTCGGCGAACCGGGCGTGCCGCCGATTGCGCCGGCGCTGTGCAACGCGATCTTCGCTGCCACCGGTCAGCGGATCCGCAGCCTGCCGGTGCGCTACCAGTTGCAGGGCTGGCAAAAGGCGCAGGTGTGATGGACAGCGTCGATCTCAACGTCCTGCGCAGCGTGCTTCAGTGGCGCCGCGCCGGGCAGCGGGTGGTGCTGTTCAGCGTGGTGCAGACCTGGGGCACCGCGCCCCGGGCGCCTGGCGCGATGCTGGCGCTGCGTGAGGATGGCGTGGTGATCGGTTCGGTGTCCGGCGGTTGTGTCGAGGACGATCTGATCGCCCGTCTGCACGACGGCCGGATCCCTGCCGACGGGCCGCCGGTGCAGTTGATCACCTATGGCGTGACCCAGGAGGAGGCGGCGCGCTTCGGCCTGCCTTGCGGCGGCACCTTGCGCCTGACCGAGGAGCGGGTCGGTGATCCGGCCTGGGTCGCCGAGCTGATCGCCCGTTGCGATGACCACGAAATCGTCGCCCGGACACTGAATGTCGAGACAGGTGAGGTGACGTTGCAGGCGGCCGGCAAGCAGGATTCGCTGACCTTCGACGGCCGGGTCCTGCGCGCCATCTACGGCCCGCGCTGGCGGCTGTTGTTGATCGGCGCCGGGCAACTGTCGCGTTATGTGGCCGAGATGGCACGGCTGCTGGATTTCGAGGTGCTGATCTGCGATCCACGCACGGAGTTCGTGCAGGATTGGGAAGCGCTGCACGGGCGGTTCGTCCCCGGCATGCCGGACGACGCCGTGCTGAGCATCCAGGCAGACGAACGCACGGCGATTGTGGCGCTGACCCACGACCCGCGCCTCGACGATATGGCGTTGCTCACGGCGCTCGACTCCAGGGCGTTTTACGTCGGCGCCCTCGGCTCGCGGGTCAACAGCCGCAAGCGGCGCGACAACCTGGCTGAGCTAGGCTTGTCGGAACAGGCCATCGCCCGCTTGCACGGGCCGATCGGCCTGCCCATCGGCAGCCATTCCCCGGCGGAGATCGCCTTGTCGTTGCTGGCGGAAATCGTGGCGTTGAAAAACGGTGCCGGGCAGAAACAGAAAGAGGCAATGGAGAGCGTATGAGTCGATCCATCGGCGTGATTGTGCTCGCGGCAGGCGAGGGCAGACGGTTTCGCGAAGTGGCGGGGGCCGACAAGGACAAGCTGCTGGCCGATTGCACCGGGCGTGACGGCGCGGTGCGCTCGGTGATCGAACAGGTGCTGGTGAGTCTGCCGGCGGAACTCGACAGGCGCGTGCTGGTGACCACCGAAGCGCGCCCGCAGGCCATGCGCATGGCGCAGGCGTATGGTTGTGACATCGTCTCGATCGAGTCCACCGGGATGGGCGACAGCATTGCGGCGGGGGTTGCGGCATGTCCTGATCTGGACGGCTGGCTGATTGTGCTGGGCGACATGCCGTTCATCCTGCCGTCCAGCATTGAGCAGGTGGTGGCTGCCGTCGCTGACGATGGCGTCAGTGTGCCGGTGTTCAACGGCGAGTTCGGGCATCCGGTCGGATTTGGTCACGCGTTCGGGCCGAAGTTGCAGGCGCTGTCCGGCGATCGGGGCGCCAGGCGGCTGTTTGAGCAAGGGCGGATGGTGGTGGAGGTGGCGGTGGATGATCCCGGGGTGTTATGGGATATCGATGTGCCGCAGGCGCTGCTTTTCACGCCATCCTGACGTGCCCCTGTAGGAGCGAGCAGGGGATTCACAGTTCGCGAAGGCAAAAAAAGCCCCGCCTGGATCACCAGGCGGGGCTTTTTAACGGCTGTCGGAATCAGACGAGCGGTTTGCTCTCGTGTTCTTTTTCCTCGGACCGTTCGTGCTGCTCGACCGCTTCCTGTACGGAGCGCGGCGCTTCGTCGATCACGGACTCAACCGGCGCAGTGGCTTCTTCGGCGACCGGGGCAGGGGCTGCCTCGACCACGGCTTCAGCGACCGGCTCCACGACGGCAACGGTTGCGGCAGCGGCGGCTGCAGCAGCGGCTTCGGCTTCACGCTTGCGGCGACGCACTTCACGTGGGTCGTTCGGTGCGCGGCCGCTCGGGCTCAGGGCGCTGGCCGGAGCCGCTTCTGCCGCTGGTGCAGCTTCGGCGACGACTGGCGCTTCTTCGACGGCTGGAGCCGGCTCGACAGCCGCTTCCTCTACCTTGGCTTCTTCAACCGGCGCTGCCTCAACGGCAGGCGCAGGCGTTTCGGCGACGGCAGGTTCGGCAGCAGGCTCGGCGGCCCAGTTGAATGCGGTCTGCTCTTCGCGGACTTCACGCACGGTTTCGGTCACGGTTTCAGCGACGGTTTCGACAACCGACTCTTCGACAACGACCGGTGCCTCGGCGACGGCTGGTTCGGCGACCGCTTCAGCCTGAGGCTGTTCTTCGCGGGCCGGAGCCACTTCGACTTCCGGTGCGGCAATCGCTTCCACCGGCGAGGTCGCTTCGACGACCGGCGCTTCCGCTGGTGCAGCGTCCTGGACGGCGGCGGTGGCGCGTTCGGCCTGTTCGTTGGCCTCGGCTTCGGCCGGTGCGCTGATCACGGTGCCGGCGACGGCAGCGGTGACCGCCAGGCCGGCGGCCAGGTCGGCAGCGGCTGGCGTCGGTACGTTTTCGCCGGATTCGGACTCGTCCGAACCTTCGATCACGTTGCCGTTGGCATCACGCTGACGCTCGCGACGGTTGCTGCGACGGCGCTGGCCACGGGAACGGCGGCGTGGGCGGTCGCCTTCGGCGCTTTCCGAACCGTCTTCCGGCAGTTGCTCTTCGCCGACGACCGGTTGTGCGTTCAGTTCCTCTTCCGCCACGGCGGCAGCGGCCTGCTCGGCACGCGGTTGACGCTCTTCACGCGGAGGACGCGGCGCACGCTCTTCGCGTGGCTGACGCGCCGGACGCTCTTCAGCGGCGGCGGCCGGTGCGGCATCCAGAGGCTCGCGCAGTTCGCGCACGCGCTCTTCACGCTCGCCGCGTGGCTTGCGGTCTTCGCGCGGTGCGCGTGGCGCACGTTCTTCACGCGGGGCACGCGGTGCGCGCTCTTCGCGGGCAGCCGGCGCATCGTCACGGGCTTCGCGAGGCTCACGCAGTTCACGTGGCTCACGGGCTTCGCGTGGCTGACGCTCTTCACGAGGCTCGCGCGGTGCACGTTCTTCACGCGGCGCACGCTCTTCGCGCGGCTTGCGGTCTTCGTCGCGGCGACCGTTACGGTTGCGGCTCTGTTGACGGCCGTTGCGGCGTTCTTCGTTGCGGGCCGGGCGTTCGGTGGCCGGTTTTTCGACCGCGACCGGAGCGGCAGGCTCTTCCTTGCTGGCGAACAGGCTGACCAGGGATTTCACCAGGCCCTTGAACAGGCTTGGCTCAGGCGCAGCGACAGGGGCCGGGGCCACAGGGGCCGGGGCGACGGCTTCGGTCGGAACCGGAGCGTTGGCGCGGGCCGGAGCGGTCTTGACGGCCGCTTCCTGGCGTACCAGGGTGCGGGTCGCGGCGGTCGGCTGGGCTTCTTCGGCTTCGGCGGCGGCAGCGGCGATCTCGTAGCTGGACTGGTTGTTCGCCGCTTCCGGGTTGTCGTCGCGCAGGCGCTGAACTTCGAAATGCGGGGTTTCGAGGTGGTCGTTCGGCAGGATGACGATGCGGGCGCGGGTGCGCAGTTCGATCTTGGTGATCGAGTTGCGTTTTTCGTTGAGCAGGAACGCGGCCACCGGGATCGGCACCTGGGCGCGGACTTCGGCGGTGCGGTCTTTCAGGGCTTCTTCTTCGATCAGGCGCAGGATCGCCAGGGACAGCGACTCGACGTCACGGATGATGCCGGTGCCGCTGCAGCGCGGGCAGACGATGCCGCTGCTTTCGCCCAGGGACGGACGCAGGCGCTGACGGGACATCTCCAGCAGGCCGAAGCGCGAGATGCGGCCGATCTGCACGCGGGCGCGGTCGGCTTCCAGGCATTCGCGGACTTTCTCTTCCACGGCGCGCTGGTTCTTGGCCGGGGTCATGTCGATGAAGTCGATGACGATCAGGCCGCCGATGTCGCGCAGGCGCAACTGACGGGCGATCTCTTCGGCGGCTTCAAGGTTGGTCTGCAGGGCGGTCTCTTCGATGTCGCTGCCTTTGGTGGCGCGCGCCGAGTTGATGTCGATGGACACCAGGGCTTCGGTCGGGTCGATGACGATGGAGCCGCCGGACGGCAGTTCGACGACGCGCTGGAAGGCGGTCTCGATCTGGCTTTCGATCTGGAAACGGTTGAACAGCGGCACGCTGTCTTCGTACAGCTTGATCTTGCTGGCGTACTGCGGCATCACCTGGCGGATGAAGGTCAGGGCTTCGTCCTGGGCTTCGACGCTGTCGATCAGCACTTCGCCGATGTCCTGGCGCAGGTAGTCGCGGATGGCGCGGATGATGACGTTGCTTTCCTGGTAGATCAGGAACGGCGCGGAACGGTCCAGCGAGGCTTCCTTGATGGCGGTCCACAGCTGCAGCAGGTAGTCGAGGTCCCACTGCATCTCTTCGCTGCTGCGGCCAAGGCCTGCGGTGCGCACGATCAGGCCCATGTCGGCCGGAGCCACCAGGCCGTTCAGCGCTTCGCGCAGTTCGTTGCGCTCTTCGCCTTCGATGCGGCGGGAGATGCCGCCGGCACGCGGGTTGTTCGGCATCAGGACGAGGTAACGGCCGGCCAGGCTGATGAAGGTGGTCAGGGCGGCGCCCTTGTTGCCACGCTCTTCTTTCTCGACCTGGACGATGACTTCCTGGCCTTCGCTCAGGACGTCCTTGATGTTGACGCGGCCTTCGGGGGCTTTCTTGAAGTATTCGCGGGAGATTTCCTTAAGGGGCAGGAAGCCGTGGCGCTCGGAGCCGAAATCGACGAAGGCGGCCTCGAGGCTAGGTTCGATGCGAGTGATGCGGCCCTTGTAGATGTTGGCCTTCTTCTGCTCGCGGGCACCGGACTCGATGTCCAGGTCGTAGAGGCGCTGGCCGTCTACCAGGGCAACACGCAACTCTTCGGGTTGAGTTGCGTTAATCAGCATTCTTTTCATGTAGTACCGTCGGTTTCCGGGCTGCCGGAAACGGCGTTCGGCACACACGACTTCTCACGGTCGGTGTCAGGTGCGTCGGGAGTGGCTGGCCATTCCCGTGTCCAGCGATGTCCGGCCTGTGGCGCGGGTATCGCGACGTACGCGTCCTGCTTGCTGTGGCTACTTAAGCACTCAGTCAGGAGGAGGAATCAACCGGCGGCTGCGGACGGGATGAAGCGTCTTGATAAAGCCTGTCGCTACGCAGTCCAGCGGTTGTGCATCTCCACCCTACACGTATCCCTGATAATTCGGGTGCTGCCGCGCGCAGAATCCGCAGCGGGTTGGCATTTACCGTGAGCTCCGGTTTGGGGAGGTCACGCATCATGGCTTTTCAGGCGATGTTTCCGACGCCTTCGCTCGGGGTCATCCGCAGACGACTGCACTTTGTGAACTGGCCGTGAATATGGCGCGCCTGGCGAGTGGAAACTCTGCCTGGCGGCGTGAATCAGGCCTCATGTCACCTGCGCTCGTTGCATCTGCAAACTCCACCGTTACGTAGCGAAAGCCCCGTAGGACGGCCTTGCGTCCTGGTGAATTGCGTTGGTCAGGGCCGGTCTTTGACCGTGGTTCCGCTGTCCAGGCCGCTTTTGGCGGCGTTCGCGACTATAGCAGCAATGATTAAGTGCTTCAATTCCATAAAAATTGTTATCATCCGCGCCATGACGACTACGACCCCTCCGACTTCCGGCGTTCAATTGCTTGAGGTCTCGCCGGAATATGCCGGCCAACGAATCGACAATTTCCTTCTCGCCCGCCTCAAGGGTGTGCCCAAGACATTGATTTACCGCATTTTGCGCAAGGGCGAAGTGCGCGTGAACAAGGGCCGGATCAAGCCTGAGTACAAGCTGCAGGCCGGCGATGTCGTGCGCGTGCCGCCGGTTCGCGTGCCTGAGCGCGACGAGCCGGTGCCGGTCGCCCAGGGCCTGCTGCAGCGCCTGGAAGAGTCGATCGTCTACGAAGACAAGGCCCTGATCGTGATCAACAAGCCTGCCGGCATTGCGGTCCACGGCGGCAGCGGGCTGAACTTCGGCGTGATCGAGGCCTTTCGTCAGTTGCGTCCGGATGCCAAGGAGCTGGAGCTGGTGCACCGCCTCGACCGCGACACCTCCGGCCTGCTGATGATCGCCAAGAAGCGCAGCATGCTGCGCCACTTGCACGAGCAATTGCGCGGCGACGGCGTCGACAAACGGTACATGGCGCTGGTACGCGGCCATTGGGCCACATCGATCAAGCAGGTGCGGGCGCCGTTGCTCAAGAGCAACTTGCGTTCCGGTGAGCGCATGGTCGAGGTCAACGACGAGGGCAAGGAAGCGTTGACCGTGTTCAAGGTGCTGCGTCGCTTCGGCGAGTTCGCGACCATGGTCGAGGCCAAGCCGGTGACCGGGCGTACCCACCAGATCCGCGTGCACACCCTGCATGCCGGGCATTGCATCGCCGGTGACAGCAAGTACGGCGATGACGATTTCACCAAGGAAATCCGCGAGCTGGGCGGCAAGCGTCTGTTTCTGCATGCGTACATGCTGACGGTGCCGCTGCCTGACGGCGGTGAACTGAAATTGCAGGCCCCGGTGGACGACATGTGGGCCAAGACCGTGGAGCGACTCAGTGCGGCACCCTGACTACGAGCTGCTGATCTTCGATTGGGACGGCACGCTGGCCGATTCCATCGGTCGGATCGTCGAGGCGATGCACGTCGCCTCCGAGCGTTCCGGCTTTGAATTGCGCGATGATTCTGCCGTCAAGGGCATCATCGGGCTGGGGTTGCCCGAGGCGATCCGCACGCTGTACCCGGAGATCGGCGATGATGAACTGATCGCCTTCCGCGGGCACTACGCCGATCACTACATCGCTGCCGAAGCCGTGCCTTCGCCGCTGTTCGAGGGCGTGGCGGAATCGCTGGAATCGTTCCGCGCCGACGGCTACCGCCTGGCGGTGGCGACCGGCAAGGCCCGGCGCGGTCTGGATCGGGTGCTGAGGGCGCACGGCTGGGAAGATTATTTCGATATCACCCGCGCCGCCGACGAGACCGCGAGCAAGCCGCACCCGCTGATGCTTGAGCAGATCCTCGCCCATTGCGGCGTGGAGCCTGCGCAGGCGCTGATGGTCGGGGACTCTTCCTTCGACCTGCAGATGGCGCGCAACGCCGGCATGGGGTCGGTGGCGGTCAGTTACGGCGCTCAGCCGATCGAGGCGTTGCAGGTGTTCGAGCCGCGCCTGGCGATCGATCGCTTTTCCCAATTGCATGCCTGGCTGGGGCAGCAGGCCTAATACGTTTTCGCTGGGGTGGATGGCATGACCGACGAATGGAAAGCACCGGCCAAGGCAAGTGCCGACGACGGTGACGCAAAGAGCTGGAAGCTGCTGGAGAAGACCCTCCTGGCCAGCGTGCAGGAACAACGCCGCTCGCGGCGCTGGGGGATCTTCTTCAAGCTGCTGACGTTCGTGTACTTGTTCGTTGCGTTGATCCTGTTCACGCCGCTGATGGACATGGAAAAGAACGCCACCCGCGGCTCGAACTACACGGCGTTGATCGACATCAACGGCATGATCGCCGACAAGGAGCCGGCCAGCGCCGACAACATCGTCGGCAGCCTGAGGGCGGCGTTCGAGGACAAGAAGGTCAAGGGCGTGATCCTGCGGATCAACAGTCCTGGCGGCAGTCCGGTGCAGTCCGGGTACGTGTACGACGAGATCAAGCGCCTGCGCGGCCTCAATCCGGACACCAAGCTGTATGCGGTGATTTCCGATCTCGGGGCGTCCGGTGCCTACTACATCGCCAGTGCGGCGGACCAGATCTATGCCGACAAGGCCAGTCTGGTGGGCTCCATCGGCGTGACGGCGGCGGGTTACGGCTTCGTCGGCACCATGGAGAAGCTGGGGGTCGAGCGTCGCACCTACACTTCTGGTGAGCACAAGTCATTCCTGGATCCGTTCCAGCCGCAGAAGCCTGAAGAGACCGCGTTCTGGCAAGGTGTGCTGGACACGACGCATCAGCAGTTCATCAACAGCGTCAAGAAGGGGCGTGGCGACCGGCTCAAGGACAAGGAGCACCCTGAGCTCTTTTCCGGCCTGGTCTGGTCCGGCGAGCAGGCCTTGCCGCTGGGGTTGATCGACGGGCTGGGCAACGCCAGTTCGGTGGCCCGTGACGTGATCGGCGAAAAGGAGTTGGTGGACTTCACGGTGCAGGAATCGCCGTTCGACCGTTTCTCCAAGAAGCTCGGCGCCAGCGTGGCCGAGCAGTTGGCGATGTGGATGGGCTTTCACGGTCCGTCGCTGCGCTGAGCGCTCGCTGACAACGGAAACCGGCCTTGAGGGCCGGTTTTTTGTGGTCAAGGGATTTGCACGCCCTCGGCCAGCAGCATGTCGGTCAGGCGGATCAGCGGCAGGCCGACCAGGCTGGTGGCGTCCGGGCCTTCGGTGCGCTGGAACAGGCTCACGCCCAGGCCTTCGGCCTTGAAGCTGCCGGCGCAGTCGTACGGCTGCTCGGCGCGCAGGTAGCGTTCGATGCGGGCTTCGTCCAGGGTGCGCATGTGCACGGTGAAAGGGATGCAGTCGATCTGGCAGTGGCCTGTGCGGCTGTTGAGCAGGGCCAGGCCGGTGAGGAAGGTGACGCCGGCGCCGCTGGCGGCCAGCAGTTGTTCGCGGGCCTTTTCGAAGGTGTGCGGCTTGCCGATGATGCGCTCGCCGAGCACGGCGACTTGGTCGGAACCGATGATCAGGTGGTCGGGGTGGCTGCCGGCAAGGGCGCGGGCCTTCTGTTCGGCGAGGCGTTTGACCAGCTCGGTGGCGGACTCGCCCGGGCGGTGGCTTTCGTCGATGTCCGGCGAGCGGCAGGTGAACGGCAGGCGCAGGCGGCTGAGCAATTCCCGGCGGTACGTCGAGCTTGAAGCGAGTAATAAAGGCAGCATTCGCGTCTCCTGAGGCAGGGGCGGGATTCTAGCGGAGGCAGGCAACTGACGGACAGGGCGGAATTTCCTTTGACATGGGCGGGGGCATCCCTATAATGCTGCGCCTATGTTGAATGACCCGATTCCACCTCACGTTGACCCGCGCAAATTGGCTGATCGTGGCGCCACCCTTCAAGGTGAGCTGCTGCTGGCCGATTTGGAGAGACTCTGCGACCCGCTTTCCGACGATGTCGGTACGGTGCAGGCCAAATTCGTTTTTGAACGAGATGAACGTAATGCCGTGGTGATCCACAGCGTTATCGACACTGAAGTCAAAATGGTTTGCCAGCGTTGTCTTGAGCTGGTCACCCTGCCGATCCACAGCGAATGCAGTTACGCGGTGGTGAAGGAGGGTGCGAATACCCAGTCGTTACCGAAAGGTTATGACGTGCTGGAACTGGGCGAAGATCCTTTGGATCTGCAGTCACTGATCGAGGAAGAGCTTCTGCTCGCCTTGCCCATTGTGCCTGCTCATCATCCGGAAGAATGCCAGCAGCCGGCGGGCGCAGATGAGCCCGAGCCGAGCGAGGACGAGGTAACGCGGTCCAACCCGTTCAGTGTATTGGCGCAGTTAAAGCGTGACCCAAACGTTTAGGAGTTAATCAATTATGGCTGTTCAGCAGAACAAAAAATCCCGCTCTGCCCGTGACATGCGCCGTTCGCACGACGCTCTCGAGGCGAACGCTCTGTCCGTGGAAAAAACCACCGGTGAAGTACACCTGCGTCACCACGTATCGCCAGAAGGCGTATACCGTGGCCGTAAAGTGATCGACAAGGGCGCCGACGAGTAATCACTTGTCCGCTCAAGTCATCGCGATTGACGCAATGGGCGGGGACTTCGGTCCCCGCAGCATTGTTCAGGCCAGCCTCGCTTGCCTCTCCGCCACACCCTCGCTGCACCTGACCCTCGTCGGTCAACCCTCCCTGCTTGAAGAACTGCTCAGCGGCCAGTCGGCTGCGGATCGCTCGCGCCTGACGATCATGCCGGCGTCCGAAGTCGTCACCATGGACGAAAAACCCGCCCAGGCCCTGCGCGGCAAACCGGACTCGTCGATGCGCGTCGCCCTTGAGCTGCTGCGCGACGGCAAGGCCCAGGCCTGCGTCAGCGCCGGCAACACCGGCGCGCTGATGGCGCTCTCCCGCTTCGTGCTCAAGACCTTGCCCGGCATTGACCGTCCGGCGATGGTCGCGGCCATCCCGACCCAGACAGGCTATTGCCAGCTGCTCGACCTGGGCGCCAACGTCGACTGCAGCGCCGAGCATCTGCTGCAGTTCGCGGTGATGGGCTCGGTGGCGGCGCAGACCCTGGGCATCGCCCGTCCGCGGGTGGCGTTGCTGAACATCGGCACCGAAGACATCAAGGGCAACCAGCAGGTCAAGCTGGCGGCCACGCTGCTGCAGGCGGCCCGGGGCATCCATTACATCGGGTTCGTCGAGGGGGACGGGCTGTACCGGGGCGAGGCGGATGTCGTGGTGTGCGACGGCTTCGTGGGCAACATCCTGCTCAAGTCCAGCGAAGGCCTGGCGGCGATGATCGCGGCGCGGATCGAGGCGCTGTTTAGGAAAAACCTGGCGTCCCGTGCGATCGGCGCGCTGGCGTTGCCGTTGATGAAGCGTTTGCAGGCCGATCTGGCGCCGGCACGGCACAACGGCGCGAGTTTCCTCGGGTTGCAGGGCATTGTGGTGAAAAGTCACGGTTCGGCAGGGGTGCAGGGCTTTCAGAGCGCCATTCAGCGTGCCCTGATCGAAATTCAGGAGAACCTGCCCGAGCGTCTTCACGGTCGTCTGGGTGATTTGTTGTCTTAGGCGTTTTCGTCGGACAATGCTTAAATGTGACCGCCCGGTTCAAAGGGCCATCCAACTGTCAGTTTCTTGCGTCCCCCGGCGGGGCGCCAATTCTTCGACGACAAGATCATTAGGGGCTTGTTACATGTCTGCTTCCCTCGCATTCGTCTTTCCAGGACAGGGTTCGCAGTCCCTCGGCATGCTGGCCGAGCTGGGCGCGGAACATCCGTTGATCCTCGAAACCTTCAAAGAGGCCTCCGACGCCTTGGGCTACGACCTCTGGGCATTGACCCAGCAGGGCCCGGAAGAGCTGCTCAACCAGACCGACAAAACCCAACCCGCCATCCTGACCGCCTCCATCGCCCTGTGGCGTCTGTGGCTGGCTGAAGGCGGCGCGCGTCCGGCGTTCGTCGCCGGCCACAGCCTGGGCGAGTACAGCGCGCTGGTCGCCGCCGGCAGCCTGAGCCTGGCCGATGCGGTCAAGCTCGTCGAGCGCCGCGGCCAACTGATGCAGGAAGCGGTTCCGGCCGGCCAGGGCGGCATGGCCGCCATCCTCGGCCTGGAAGACGCTGACGTGCGGGCTGCCTGCGCCGAAGCGGCACAGGGCGAAGTGGTCAGCGCAGTCAACTTCAACTCGCCGGGCCAGGTGGTGATCGCCGGCGCCAAGGCAGCCGTCGACCGCGCCATCGAGCTCTGCAAGGCCAAGGGCGCCAAGCGTGCCATGCCGCTGCCGGTCAGCGTGCCGTCGCACTGCGAGCTGATGCGTCCGGCCGCCGAGCGCTTCGCCGAAGCCGTCGCCGCCATCGATTGGCAGGCGCCGCAGATCCCGGTGGTGCAGAACGTCAGCGCGCAGGTGCCGGCGGATCTGGACACCCTCAAGCGCGATCTGCTGGAGCAGCTGTACAAGCCGGTGCGTTGGGTCGAGTCCGTGCAGACCCTGGCCGCCCATGGCGCCACCAGCCTGGTCGAATGCGGTCCGGGCAAAGTCCTGGCCGGTCTGAACAAGCGCTGCGCCGAAGGCGTATCGACCTCCAACCTCAACACCCCAGACGCTTTCGCTGCCGCCCGCGCAGCGCTGGCCTGAATCAGGAGAAGCTTGCATGAGTCTGCAAGGTAAAGTTGCACTGGTCACCGGCGCCAGCCGTGGCATCGGCCAGGCCATCGCCCTGGAACTGGGTCGTCAAGGCGCCATCGTCGTCGGCACCGCGACCTCCGCCTCGGGCGCCGAGCGCATCGCCGCCACCCTGAAGGAACACGGCATCCAGGGCACCGGCCTGGAACTCAACGTCACCAGCGACGAATCGGTCAGCGCGGTGCTGGCAAGCATCCAGGAGCAGTTCGGCGCGCCGGCGATCCTGGTCAACAATGCCGGCATCACCCGTGACAACCTGATGATGCGCATGAAAGACGACGAATGGTACGACGTGATCGATACCAACCTGAACAGTCTGTATCGCCTGTCCAAGGGCGTTCTGCGCGGCATGACCAAGGCGCGTTGGGGTCGGATCATCAGTATCGGCTCGGTGGTGGGTGCCATGGGCAACGCCGGGCAAGTAAACTATGCGGCCGCCAAGGCCGGTCTGGAAGGTTTCAGCCGTGCGATGGCTCGTGAAGTCGGTTCGCGTTCGATTACGGTCAACTCGGTGACCCCAGGGTTCATCGATACCGATATGACCCGCGAGCTGCCGGAAGCGCAGCGTGAAGCCTTGCAGACGCAAATTCCGCTGGGTCGTCTGGGGCAGGCTCAAGAGATCGCATCCGTGGTCGCTTTCCTTGCCTCCGACGGCGCGGCATACGTGACCGGGGCTACAATCCCGGTGAACGGCGGGATGTACATGTAAGACAAATGTGACGGATTGCTTCAAAAAAATGTCATACGAGCTGTCTAAAATCCGTTATAAAGCTGCAATCTATTTTATAGGCAGGGGGCCGCAGGGTTCGAGGAGTGAAGCTTTCAGTTGAAAAGCTGAAAAGCCTTTCTATACACTTACCCACTGGCCAGCTGCCTGAATTTGTCCATTAGGAGTGAAAACAAGGTATGAGCACCATCGAAGAGCGCGTCAAGAAAATCGTTGCCGAGCAACTGGGTGTTAAAGAAGAAGAAGTGAAGAACGAATCTTCCTTCGTTGACGACCTGGGTGCCGACTCCCTTGACACCGTTGAGCTGGTGATGGCTCTGGAAGAGGAATTCGAGACCGAAATCCCTGACGAAGAAGCCGAGAAGATCACTACCGTACAAGCTGCAATCGATTACGTTAACGCTCATCAGGCGTAATAGTTTGTAATCGTTGTTCGCTGTCATGGAAAAACCGCACTGCCATCATGGCGTGCGGTTTTTTCTTTAGGTCTGATGCAAATCGTCATTTGAAAAAGGAGAGTGCTGTGTCGCGTAGACGCGTCGTAGTCACCGGTATGGGTATGTTGTCGCCACTGGGCACGGACGTGCCGAGCAGTTGGCAGGGCATTCTGGCTGGCCGCAGTGGCATTGGTCTGATCGAACACACCGACCTTTCTGCCTATTCCACCCGTTTCGGCGGCTCGGTAAAGGGCTTCAATGTCGAGGAATACCTGTCGGTCAAGGAAGCGCGCAAGCTCGACCTGTTCATTCAGTACGGTCTCGCGGCGGGCTTCCAGGCCGTGCGCAACGCCGGCCTGGAAGTCACCGACGCCAACCGCGAACGCATCGGCGTGGCCATGGGTTCGGGCATCGGCGGACTGACCAACATCGAAGAGACCAGCCGCACGTTGCATGAGACCGGCCCACGCCGGATTTCCCCGTTCTTCGTGCCGGGCTCGATCATCAACATGATTTCCGGTTTCCTGTCGATCCACCTGGGTGCACAGGGCCCCAACTACGCCATCGCGACGGCCTGCACCACCGGCACGCACTGCATCGGCATGGCCGCCCGCAACATCATGTACGGCGAAGCCGACGTGATGATCGCCGGCGGTGCCGAAATGGCCGCCTGCGGCTTGGGCATGGGCGGCTTCGGTGCCTCCCGTGCGCTGTCGACCCGCAATGACGAGCCGACCCGCGCCAGCCGTCCATGGGACAAGGGCCGTGACGGTTTCGTGCTGTCCGACGGCGCCGGCGCCCTGGTGCTTGAAGAGCTGGAGCACGCCAAGGCCCGCGGCGCGACCATCTACGCCGAGCTGATCGGCTTCGGCACCAGCGGCGACGCCTACCACATGACGTCGCCGCCCGCCGACGGCGCCGGTGCCGCGCGCTGCATCACCAATGCGCTGCGCGACGCGAAGATCAACGCCGACCAGGTGCAGTACATCAACGCCCACGGCACCTCGACCCCGGCCGGCGACCTCGCCGAAGCCCAGGCGATCAAGACCGTGTTCGGCGACCATGCCTACCGGCTGGCGGTCAGTTCGACCAAGTCCATGACCGGCCACCTGCTGGGTGCGGCGGGCGCGGTCGAGGCGATCTTCAGCGTGCTGGCGATCAACAGCCAGGTGGCGCCGCCGACGATCAACCTCGATGAGCCGGACGATGGCTGCGACCTCGATTTCGTGCCGCACACCGCGCGTAACATGGACATCGACGTCGTGCTGTCCAACTCCTTCGGGTTCGGCGGCACCAACGGCACGTTGGCGTTCCGTCGGTTCGCCGGCTGATGGACTGCTGGGTCGACGGTCAACCGGCTGACGCACTGTCGCTGAAAGATCGCGGCCTGGCCTACGGCGACGGTCTTTTCGAGACCATCGCCGTGCGGGGCGGGCAACCGTTGCTGCTGGACCGGCATCTGGCGCGTCTGGCCGAAGGCTGTTCGCGCCTGGCCATCGCGGCCGATCCCGAGCGGATCCGCGATGAGCTGTCGAGCTATGCGCTTGCGATGGGGGAGGGTGTGCTCAAGCTCATCCTCACCCGGGGCGACGGCCAGCGCGGTTACGCGCTCGACACGACGGCGCCGGGGCGGCGCATTCTGCAGGCCAGCCCTGCGCCGTCCTATCCCGCCGCCCACGGTGAGCAGGGCATCCGCCTGTTTCCGTGCAGCACGCGCCTTTCCCACCAGCCGCTCCTCGCCGGGCTCAAGCACCTCAACCGACTCGAACAGGTCATCGCCCGCAGCGAATGGCAGGACAGCGAGCACGCCGAAGGCTTGATGCTCGACCAGGCCGGCCGGGTGATCGAGGGTGTGTTCAGCAACCTGTTCCTGGTGCGCGACGGCGTCCTGGTCACGGCGGACCTGAAGCGCTGCGGGGTGGCCGGCGTGATGCGCGCCGAGCTGCTGTCACAGGCCTGTGCCCTCGGAATTGCCACCCAAATCACCGACATCGGCCTCGAACAGCTGCAATGGGCCGATGAAGTGTTTGTCTGCAACAGCGTCTATGGCGTCTGGCCGGTACGTGCCTGCGCTGCACTGAGCTGGCCGGTTGGTCCGCTCACCCGTAAACTGCAAACCATTGCCCGCGCGCTACTGGATGCCTGATTCGTGAGACGTAAACTTTTGCTGCTGCTGGAGACCGGACTGGTTCTGGCAGGGCTGCTGATGGGCGCCAGCGCCTGGAAGATCCATTCGGCGCTGGAACAGCCGCTGAACATCACGCAGGAAGAACTGCTGAATGTTCCCAAGGGGTCGACCCCCACCCGCACGTTCCTCGGGCTCGAAGCGGACGGCGTCATCAAGGACGCTTTCTGGCTGCGGGTCTATTGGCGATTCAACCTGGCCGGAACCCCGATTCACAGTGGTGAATACCGCATGCAGCCGGGCATGACCGTCAACGGGCTGATCGAGTTGTGGAAGCGGGGCGATGTGGTTCAGTACAGCCTGACCCTGGTCGAAGGCTGGAACTTCCATCAGGTGCGCGCCGCCTTGGCCAAGGACGAGAAGCTCGAACAGACCCTCAACGGCCTCAGCGACAGCCAGGTGATGGAGAAGATCGGCCATCGCGGCTTGTTCCCGGAAGGCCGTTTCTTCCCGGACACCTACCGTTTCGTGCGTGGCATGAGCGACACCGAACTGCTCAAGAAGGCCTTCGACCGCCTGGACGAAGTGTTGGCCAAGGAGTGGGAGAACCGCTCGGCCGATGCACCTTACACCGAGCCTTACCAGGCGCTGATCATGGCTTCGCTGGTGGAGAAGGAAACCGGCGTGCCTCAGGAGCGCGGCCAGATCGCGGGCGTGTTCGTGCGGCGCATGGCGCTCGGGATGCAGCTGCAGACCGACCCGACCGTGATCTACGGGCTGGGCGACCGCTACACCGGCAAACTGACCCGGGCCCATCTCAAGGAAGCCACGCCGTACAACACCTATGTGATTCCAGGATTGCCGCCGACGCCGATCGCCATGGTCGGACGCGAGGCGATCCATGCCGCCCTCAACCCGGTGGAAGGCAACAGCCTGTATTTTGTCGCCCGGGGCGACGGCAGCCATGTGTTCTCCGACGACCTGGAGGCGCACAACAACGCGGTGCGCGAGTTTCAGCTCAAGCGCCGTGCCGATTACCGCTCCAGCCCTGCGCCGGCCGGCCAGGCCCCGACGCAGGAGACCGCACCGGCAGGCGATGACGTGATCCCCGCCGCCGCGCCCGATGCTGCGCCGGAATCGTTGCCGCCGGTTCCGCCGCAGGAGCCGGCGCCGGCCCCTGAGGCGACCGCTCCGCAAACGACGCAATGAATTTGATGAAGGACTGTCCGTGACTGGCTTGTTTATCACCCTGGAAGGCCCGGAAGGCGCCGGCAAAAGCACCAACCGCGAATACCTCGCCGAGCGGCTGCGCGCCGCCGGCATCGAAGTGGTGCTGACCCGCGAGCCCGGCGGTACGCCGCTGGCCGAACGCATCCGCGAGGTGCTGTTGGCCCCGGCCGACGAAGTCATGAACTCCGACGCCGAACTGCTGCTGGTGTTCGCCGCCCGTGCCCAGCACCTGGCCGAAGTGATCCGTCCGGCGCTGGCCCGGGGAGCGGTGGTGCTGTGCGACCGCTTCACCGATTCGACCTATGCGTACCAGGGCGGCGGCCGTGGTTTGTCGCTGGAGCGCATCGCCGCGCTGGAAAGCTTTGTCCAGGGCGATCTGCGTCCGGACTTCACGTTGGTTTTCGATTTGCCGGTGGACGTCGGTCTGGCCCGGGCCGCTGCCCGTGGCCGGTTGGATCGGTTCGAGCTGGAAGGTCAGGCGTTTTTCGAAGCGGTGCGCGGCGCGTTCCTAAAGCGGGCCGAGGCTGACCCAAAGCGCTATGTGCTGATCGATGCCGCGCAGCCCTTAGCGCAGGTTCAGCAATCCCTCGACGCCTTGCTGCCGCGTCTCCTGGAGCGCAGCCGTGGCTGAAGCCTACCCCTGGCAGGACAGCCTTTGGCAGCAACTGGCCGGACGCAGCCAGCACGCCCACGCCTACTTGCTGCACGGGCCTGCCGGCATCGGCAAGCGGGCGTTGGCCGAACGGCTGATGGCCAGCCTGTTGTGCCAGCGCCCGACACCGGACGCCTGCGGCGAATGCAAATCCTGCCTGCTGCTCAAGGCCGGCAGCCATCCGGACAACTACATCCTGGAGCCGGAGGAGGCCGACAAGGCGATCAAGGTCGACCAGGTGCGCGATCTGGTGAGCTTTGTGGTGCAGACCGCGCAACTGGGCGGGCGCAAGGTGGTGCTGATCGAACCGGTGGAATCGATGAACATCAACGCCGCCAACGCCTTGCTCAAGAGCCTTGAAGAGCCTTCCGGCGATACCGTGCTGCTGTTGGTCAGCCATCAGCCGAGCCGCCTGCTGCCGACGATCAAGAGCCGCTGCGTGCAGCAGGCCTGTCCGCTGCCGGGCGAGGCGATGAGCCTGAATTGGCTGGCCGGCGCCTTGCCGGAATGTTCCGAAGACGAGCGTGTCGAACTGTTGACCCTGGCCGCCGGTTCGCCGCTGGCAGCGGTCACCCTGCACAATCAGGGCGTGCGCGAGCAGCGGGCGCAGGTGGTCGACGGGGTGAAGAAGCTGCTCAAGCAACAGCAATCGCCGATGCAGCTGGCCGAGGAATGGAAGAACATTCCGATGCTGCGCCTGTTCGACTGGTTCTGCGATTGGTCGAACCTGATCCTGCGCTATCAGTTGACCCAGGATGAAACCGGCCTGGGTCTGAGCGACATGCAGAAGGTCGTGCAGTACCTGGCGCAGAAAAGCGCCCAGGGCAAAGTGCTCGACATCCAGGACTGGATCCTGGCCCAGCGCCAGAAGGTGCTGAGCAAGGCCAACCTCAATCCGGCGCTGTTGCTGGAGTCGCTGCTGGTGCAGTGGGCGGGCTTGCCTGCCCAGCGCTGACGCTTGCGAGAGCGCCGCAAAAGCGGCGGTGTGTGCCTAGACTCTGAAGATCAGCAGTGGAGGTCAACATGAATGAACCTGTCAGCCCCGGGCCGCGCAACGGCATCCTTTCCCTGACCATCAAGGACAAGTCGGTGCTGTATGCCGCCTACATGCCGTTCATCAAGAACGGCGGCCTGTTCATCCCGACCAACAAAAGCTATCGGTTGGGCGATGAGGTGTTCATGCTGCTGCACCTGATGGACGAGGCGGAAAAGATACCGGTCGCCGGCAAAGTGGCCTGGATCACCCCCAAAGGGGCGCAAGGCAACCGCGCGGCGGGCGTCGGCGTGCAGTTCAACGATGGCGACAACACCGCCCGCAGTCGCATCGAAACCCATCTGGCCGGAGCCCTGAAGTCCGACCGTCCCACTCATACGATGTAAGTTGCAGTCCTTTTATGCTTGTAGATTCCCATTGCCACCTCGATCGCCTTGACCTCGCCGCCCACGACGGCTCCCTGGATGCCGCACTGGACGCCGCCCGGCAGCGGGGTGTCGGGCACTTCCTGTGCATCGGCATCAGTGCCGACAACGCCGCCGACGTGAAAGCGCTGGCCGAACGCTACGACGACGTCGACTGTTCGGTGGGCGTGCATCCGCTGGACGTCCAGCCGGGCGCGGCGCCGGCGCTGGATTGGCTGTTGCGTGAAGTCGATCACCCCAAGGTGGTGGCCATCGGCGAGACCGGGCTGGACTACCACTACGAACCGGAAGCCGCCGAACTGCAGCAGGAATCCTTCCGCCTTCACCTGCAGACCGCGAAGCAGACCGGCAAGCCGGTGATCATCCATACCCGCGGAGCGCGCGAGGACACCCTGGCGCTGCTGCGCGAGGCGGCGCTGCCCCAGGCCGGCGTGCTGCATTGCTTCACCGAGGATTGGGACATGGCCAAGGCCGCCCTGGACATGGGCTATTACATTTCCCTGTCGGGCATCGTCACGTTCCGCAACGCCGATGCGCTGCGCGATGTGGCCAGCCGGGTGCCGGCGGACCGCCTGCTGGTGGAGACCGACTCGCCGTATCTCGCGCCGATCCCGTACCGGGGCAAGCCGAACCTGCCGCAGTACGTGCGGGAAGTGGCAGAGTTCCTGGCGATGCTGCGGGGCGAGGACTACGAGCGTTTCGCCGCCCAGACCACCGCGAACTTCAGGCGGCTGTTCCCGCTGGCTCACGTAAGCGCCTGAATCGCGGGCAAAAAAAACCCGGGTTCTGGGGGGTGAATCCGGGTTAAGACCATTAGGAGTAAAACAAAGGCACGCGGTCCTTTGGTACCTTTACCGGCGCGGCACTTGGGGGAGATGCCGCCCGACAGTTCAAGTATTGATCAGTCTGGCGTTCAGTCCAGTGGGTCGGCCGGGGTTTTTAAACAAATTTGGAATACGATCGCTTCGGTTGAGTTCTCATTCCCGGGCAAACGTTCGTGAAACGAACGGGAAACACAGATATGGTCGGATGATCCGTGCATTTTTGCGCAAGTTAGGCATAATACGCGGCTTCGTATTTTGACCCCTACAGACCTTTTCTTATGCACAAAGAACCTCGTAAGGTCCGTGAGTTTCGTCGCCGCGAGCAAGAAATTCTCGATACCGCGCTCAAGCTGTTCCTCGAACAAGGTGAAGACAGTGTCACCGTCGAGATGATTGCTGATGCCGTGGGTATCGGCAAAGGCACGATCTACAAGCACTTCAAGTCCAAGGCGGAGATCTACCTGCGCCTGATGCTCGATTACGAGCGGGACCTGAACGCGCTGTTGCATTCGGCCGATGTCGACAAGGACAAGGAAGCCCTGTCCCGTGCCTACTTTGAATTCCGCATGCGCGATCCGCAGCGCTACCGCCTGTTCGACCGGCTGGAAGAAAAAGTGGTCAAGGGCAATCAGGTGCCGGAAATGGTCGAGGAGCTGCACAAGATCCGCGCCTCGAACTTCGAACGTCTGACCCTGCTCATCAAAGGCCGCATCAGCGAAGGCAAGCTGGAGGACGTGCCGCCGTACTTCCACTACTGCGCGTCCTGGGCGCTGGTGCACGGTGCCGTGGCGCTGTATCACTCGCCGTTCTGGAGCAACGTGCTGGAGGACCAGGAAGGTTTCTTCCAGTTCCTGATGGACATCGGCGTGCGCATGGGCAACAAGCGCAAGCGTGACCCTGAAGCGCCGACCAACTGAAGCCATTCAGTTGCCTTATCGCGCCATGTTTTCGCTGCATGGCGCAGTACCACAGGAATATACTCAGGCATAGGGGTTGCTAAAACTTGATTTGTGAGTCAAGTTTTAGCCGCCCGATTTACTGTTGCCGGAGTGATCATGATCGTTGACCGTCAAGGCAGGCGTTTTCGCAATCTGCGGATCAGCCTGACCTCTGCCTGCAATTACGCCTGTACCTACTGCGTGCCGAACGGCAAGCGGCTGGTGGCTGCGCAGGATGAGCTGTCGGCCGAGGCCATGGCGCGCGGCGTGGCCTATCTGATCGAGGCGGCGGGCATCGAGCGTCTGCGCATCACCGGTGGCGAGCCGCTGGTCAGCCCCAAGCTCGAATCCTTCATGGGCGCCGTCGGCCAGATGGGGCTGGAGGACATCAGCCTCACCACCAACGGTCAGTTGCTGGCGAAAAAACTGCCGTTGCTGGTCGACGCCGGCCTGCGGCGGATCAACGTTTCCCTCGATACCCTGGACGCCGGTGCCTTTCGCAGCATCGCCCGTGGCGGCGACCTGGCCACGGTGCTCGACGGCATGGAGCAGGCCGCGGCGGCGGGCCTGAAGATCAAGGTCAACATGGTGCCGTTGCGCGGGCAGAACCTCGATCAGGTGATGCCGCTGCTCGACTACTGCCTGGCGCGGGGTTACGAGCTGCGCTTCATCGAGCTGATGCGCATGGGCCACCTGGCCAACGACACCAATGCCTTCCTGCAGCAGTTCGTCAGCCTGCAGCAGTTGCTCAGCCTGATCGGCGAGCATTACGAGTTCGCCCAGGCCGATGCGCCCATCGATGCCACCGCCGTGCGCTACGGGATTCCCGGCGTCGGTCATTTCGGCGTGATCGCCAATGAAAGCGTGCCGTTCTGCCGGACGTGCTCGCGGTTGCGCCTGTCGTCCACCGGTTGGCTGCATGGCTGCCTGTCGTCGAGCAATCGCCACTATGTCGGCGATCTTCTGGACAAGCCCCGCCACCAGGCGTTGCCGGCGTTGCAACGGTTGCTGGTCAAGGCGCTGGGGGACAAGCAGGAGGTGGCGTTCTCCGGCGGCGCGACGGTGATGAAGATCATCGGTGGCTGAGCCCGCCTCTTTGCGAGCTGTGAGACGCACCGGATGACCGAGCTGGCGCAAAAGCTGCATCCTACGGCCATTCGCCGGTTTTCCGTCACCGGCTTCTGGAGGATGAGGATGCGTAGCCTGGTTTTGCTGCTGGCCGTTCTGGCACTTGGTGGCTGTATGACTGTCAGCGATATGGCGGAGGGCACCCGCTATCAGATGAGCGACGCGGGCCTGCTGGATCACAGTGACAGCCGGCGCGTGAACAACCTGCGCATTCAGCCGGACTCGTTCATCTACATCGCCCAAGGGGCGTTCGCGCCGCCGGGCGGTTCTTACCCGCGCCCGAACGTGGTCGCCGAGGAAGCCTTCAAGGGCTTCGTCGAGTATTTCCCGATGGTGCGCCGCGCCCGTGCGCCGGAAGGCCTGGACCAGGCGATGGGCGAGGCCCGCGAGGCCGGCGCCCACTACCTGCTGTATACCCGTTTCGCCAAGGCCGACAACCGCATCGGCAACTCCGATGAATGGCTCGACGAGGAGGCGGTGGACCGCCTGGGCATCGACAGCGGCGTGATTCAGATCATGTTGATCGAGACCAGCACCCAGTATCTGATCGATACTGCACGGATCAAGAGCCGTGGCGGGTTGCTGACGTTCCACGACAACAAGCCGGAAGACCTGATCGGTCCGCCGCTTGCCCAATATGCGCGCAGCCTGCTGGGCGTGGCCGACCAATAACCAGAGGAATGCGCCATGAGCGGACCGCAAAAGGCCAATGACCTGCTGGGGCAGATCCCCAAGACCCAAGGCTTGCCCCCGGTGCACTTGTGGAATCCGGATTTCTGCGGCGATATCGACATGCGCATCGCCCGGGACGGCACCTGGTTCTACCTGGGCACGCCGATCGGGCGCAAGCCGATGGTCAAACTGTTCTCCACCATCATCCGCCGCGACGGCGATGACTATTTCCTGATCACCCCGGTCGAGAAGGTCGGGATCAAGGTCGACGATGCGCCGTTCGTGGCGATTGCCGTCGAGGCGCAAGGCGAGGGCGAGGCGCAGGTCCTGCGTTTCACCACCAACGTCGACGAGACCGCCGAGGCCGGCGCGGAGCATCCGATCCGTGTGCAGACCGATCCGCTCACGCAAGAGCCTGCGCCGTATGTGCATGTGCGCAGCAACCTGGAAGCGCTGATCCACCGCAACGTGTTCTACCAACTGGTGGAACTGGCGGTCAGCCGCGAAATCGACGGCCTGCGCTGGCTCGGCGTGTGGAGCGGCGGCGAGTTCTTCCCCATCGGCCTGGAACCCTGATGTTCATGCATCATCTGCAGGAGCCAGTAGGCTGGCTCCTGCAGGTTTTTTGCGTGGGATCGAATAATCCGATTTGACTCCCAATCGTATGATGATTAGCGTGGGCACCCATCGCAAATGGCGTTGAGGTGTCCATGTCCAGCAGCTTTCATGCGTCAACGGTCGATTGGCTCGGCGGATGGATCGCGGCCGGCCATGTGCAGCCGGGGCAGGCCATCAAGGTCGAGGCCGATCTGGGCGAGCAGCTCGGCGTCAGCCGCACCGTCATCCGCGAAGCCATCAAGACCCTGGTCGCCAAAGGCATGCTTGAGGTCGGGCCGAAAGTCGGCACCCGGGTGTTGCCGGTGCGGCGCTGGAACCTGTTCGATCCGCAGGTGGTGGGCTGGCTGTCGCGCAACGGGCTGCCGGAGAATTTCGTCGACGACCTTCTGGACCTGCGCCGCACCATCGAGCCGATGGCGGTGCGCTGGGCCTGCGAGCGGGCCACGGCCGAACAGCTGCACGCCGTGCAACTGGCCTACAACGCGCTGGAACGGGCGGTGGACGGCGGCCTCGATTACAACCGCGCCGACCAGGCCTTTCACGAATGCATCCTCGCCGCGAGCCACAACCAGTTCATCGAACAGATGGTGCCGGCCCTCGGCGCGTTGCTGGCGGTGTCCTTCGAGGTGTCCGCCGCCGACCCCAATGAGCTGCGCCGCACGTTGCCGATCCACAAAGACATGGCCGACGCCATTGCCGCCCGTGACGCCGCGCGGGGCGTCTGGGCCTGCATGACGTTGATCGACGACGCGGATCTGGCGATCAAGCGTCATTACCCGCAGGTGATGGCCGACAGACAACAGGGCTGACCGCAGCGCAGCCCTTGTGGAAGCGAGCCCGCTTGCGACGGCGGATTCTCGGCCGACACAGAAGCGACTGACACACCGCCATCCCCAGCCAACACAGACGATCGAAGGAGGTTGCATGACGTGGACCGCAGTGACCCAGCACCGGGCGCACCTGGGCGAAGGCCCGTTCTGGGATGCGCCGACCCAGGCGCTGTATTGGGTGGACATCGCCGGCCGCCAGGCCTTGCGGCTGATCGGCCACAACGTGCAGATCTGGCAGATGCCGGAGCACGTGTCGGCGTTCATTCCCTGCGCCAGCGGCGATGCGCTGGTGACCCTGAGCAGCGGCGTGTACCGCCTGGACCTCGACTCGCCGGGCCTTGAGCCCAAGCTGACGCTGTTCTGCGTCGCCGACCCGCAGCCCGGCAACCGGCCCAACGAGGCCCGCTGCGATGCCTTGGGCCGGCTGTGGCTGGGCACCATGCAGAACAACATCGGCGAACAGGGCGAGGACTTGCCCATCGTGCGGCGCTCCGGCGGGCTGTTCCGCATCGATCCGGACAAGCGCGTCACGCCTCTGCTGCGCGGCCTGGGGATCCCCAATACGCTGCTGTGGCGCGACGGCGGCACCACGCTGCTGTTCGGCGACAGCCTCGACGGCACGCTTTACCGCTACTTCGTCCATACCGACGGCAACCTCGACACCGCCTACATCTGGTACGGCCCCGGCCAGCACCAGGGCAAGCACGGCGGGCCGGACGGCTCGGCGATGGACGTCGACGGCTACGTGTGGAACGCCCGCTGGGACGGCGGTTGCCTGCTGCGCCTGACCCCGGACGGCCAAGTGGACCGCCGGATCGAACTGCCGGTCAGCCGGCCGACCAGTTGCGTGTTCGGCGGCGAAGACATGAAAACCCTGTACATCACCAGTGCCAAGAGCCCGCGCAACCACCCGCTGGACGGCGCGGTGCTGTCGATGCGGGTGGATATCGCCGGCGTGGCTTGCACCCGCTTTGCTGGGTGATTCCCACAATATGGGATGCAAAATTATATATTGAGATTATTTGGCGGTCGGGTTTATAGTCGGCCCCAGCAGTGACACGCACTCACACTCAAAAAGAACAAAACAGGTGAAGTGATGCAGCCAATCTCCCTTGCACTCCCCAGTGGAGCCGGCGCTTCGGGCCGTTTCGGTGCCGTCGCGTCCATGCGCCTGTTTGTTCCAGAAGCCTTCCGTACCGGACATCGTCAGATGTCCGGTTTTTTTTGCGCTTTGAAACAGGAGTCCTGATCCATGGCTGAACCCCTTTCCCTGCCGCCGGTGCCTGAACCGCCGAAAGGCGAGCGCCTGAAGAACAAGGTCGTGCTGCTCACCGGTGCCGCCCAGGGCATCGGCGAGGCGATCGTCGCCGCGTTCGCTTCGCAGCAGGCCCGGCTGGTGATCAGCGATATCCAGGCCGAGAAAGTCGAGAAGGTCGCCGCCCATTGGCGCGGGCAGGGCGCCGACGTTCAGGCGGTCAGGGCTGACGTGTCCTCCCAGCAGGACCTGCACGCCATGGCCGAACTGGCCGTGGGCCTGCACGGGCGCATCGACGTATTGGTCAACTGCGCCGGCGTCAACGTGTTCCGCGACCCGCTGCAGATGACCGAAGAGGACTGGAAACGCTGCTTCGCCATCGACCTGGACGGCGCCTGGTACGGCTGCAAGGCTGTGCTGCCGCAGATGATCGAGCAGGGCGTCGGCAGCATCATCAACATCGCCTCGACCCATTCGACGAACATCATTCCCGGCTGCTTTCCGTACCCCGTGGCCAAGCACGGCCTGCTCGGACTGACCCGCGCCCTGGGCATCGAGTACGCGCCCAAGGGCATCCGGGTCAACGCCATCGCGCCGGGCTACATCGAAACCCAGCTCAACGTCGACTACTGGAACGGCTTCGACGACCCCCATGCCGAACGCCAGCGCGCCTTCGACCTGCACCCGCCGCGCCGCATCGGCCAGCCCATCGAGGTGGCGATGACGGCGGTGTTCCTGGCCAGCGACGAAGCGCCGTTCATCAACGCCTCGTGCATCACCATCGATGGCGGCCGTTCGGTGCTGTACCACGACTGACGCAATGGCGTTTGGGGCGGATCAGTCCGTCTGAAATTCAATCATCATACGATATGACTATTGTCGGTACGGAGGGAGGGCGGCTTCGCCGCTTGGCAGGCGCAAGCGCCCTCGCCGCCAAGACTTAACGCTTTCGAACAACGCTCAAGAAAAACAACAAGGAGTCTGCTCATGAAACGTCGTTACGGAATCCGCAATTTGTGCAGTGCCGCGCTGGCGACCGCTGCGTTCAGCCTCAGCGGCTCGCTGCTGGCCGCCGACCCGGTGAAGATCGGCTTTCTGGTCAAGCAGGCGGAAGAGCCCTGGTTCCAGACCGAATGGGCCTTCGCCGAAAAGGCCGCCAAGGACAAAGGCTTCGAGCTCATCAAGATCGCTGTGCCGGACGGCGAGAAAACCCTCTCGGCCATCGACAGCCTGGCCGCCAACGGCGCCCAGGGCTTTGTGATCTGCCCGCCGGATGTGTCCCTGGGCCCGGCGATCATGGCCAAGGCCAAGCTCAACGACCTGAAGGTGATCGCCGTGGACGACCGCTTCGTCGACGCCAGCGGCAAGTTCATGGAGGACGTGCCGTACCTGGGCATGGCCGCGTTCGAGGTGGGCCAGAAGCAGGGCGCCGCCATGGCCGCCGAAGCCAAGAAGCGCAACTGGGACTGGAAAGACACCTACGCGGTGATCAACACCTACAACGAGCTCGACACCGGCAAGAAGCGCACCGACGGTTCGGTCAAGGCGCTGGAGGATGCCGGCATGCCGAAGGCCAACATTCTGTTCTCGGCGCTCAAGACCCTCGATGTTCCGGGCAGCATGGACGCCACCAACTCGGCCCTGGTGAAGCTGCCGGGCGCGGCGAAGAACCTGATCATCGGCGGCATGAACGACAACACCGTGCTGGGCGGCGTGCGCGCCACCGAAGCGGCCGGGTTCGCGGCCGGCAATGTGATCGGCATCGGCATCAACGGCACCGACGCCATCGGTGAGCTGAAAAAGCCCGCCAGCGGTTTCCACGGCTCCATGCTGCCCAGCCCGCACATCGAGGGCTACAACACCGCGAGCATGATGTACGAGTGGGTCACCACCGGCAAAGAGCCGCCCAAGTACACCGCGATGGATGACGTCACCCTGATCACCCGCGACAACTTCAAGCAAGAGCTGGAAAAGATCGGCCTGTGGAACTGAAGACTGTCCGGACGGTGTGAAGAGGTGGCTTTATGCACGCGCAAGAACAGACACACGAACACGAACCGCCTTCTACCGGCGGCAGCCTGCGCTTCAACGGGATCGGCAAGACCTTTCCCGGCGTGAAGGCGCTGGACGGCATCAGCTTCGTCGCCCGGCCGGGGCAGGTGCACGCCCTGATGGGCGAGAACGGTGCCGGCAAATCGACGTTGCTGAAGATCCTCGGCGGCGCCTACCTGCCCAGCAGCGGCGAGCTGCAGATCGGCGAGCGGACGATGGCGTTCCGCTCCACCGCCGACAGCATCGCCAGCGGCGTGGCGGTGATCCACCAGGAGCTGCATCTGGTGCCGGAGATGACCGTGGCCGAGAACTTGTTTCTCGGTCACCTGCCGGCGCGCTTCGGCCTGGTGGACCGCGGCGCGTTGCGCCGTCAGGCCTTGGCCTGCCTCAAGGGCCTGGCCGATGAGATCGACCCGCAGACCAAGGTCGGACGCCTGTCCCTGGGCCAGCGGCAATTGGTGGAGATCGCCAAGGCGCTGTCCCGGGGCGCCCACGTGATTGCCTTCGACGAACCGACCAGCAGCCTCTCGGCCCGGGAAATCGAGCGTCTGATGGCGATCATCGGGCGCCTGCGCGACGAGGGCAAAGTGGTGCTGTACGTCTCCCACCGCATGGAGGAGGTGTTCCGCCTCTGCGACGCGGTGACGGTGTTCAAGGACGGCCGCTACGTGTGCACCTTCGAGGACATGAGCCAACTGACCCATGACCGCCTGGTGACCTGCATGGTCGGGCGCGACATCCAGGACATCTACGACTACCGCAGCCGGCCCCGGGGTGCTGTGGCGCTCAAGGTCGACGGCCTGCTCGGGCCGGGCCTGCGCGAACCGGTCAGCTTCGAGGCGCACAAGGGCGAAGTCCTCGGCCTGTTCGGGCTGGTCGGCGCGGGGCGCACGGAGCTGCTGCGCCTGCTCAGCGGCCTGTCGCGCAACAGCGCCGGACGCCTGCTGCTGCGCGGCCATGAACTGAAGCTGCGCTCGCCCCGCGACGCCATCGCCGCCGGGATCCTGCTGTGCCCGGAGGACCGCAAGAAGGAAGGCATCATCCCGCTGGCCAGCGTCGCCGAGAACATCAACATCAGCGCCCGCGGCGCCCACTCCGGCCTCGGCTGCCTGCTGCGCGGGGTCTGGGAGCGGGGCAACGCCGACCAGCAGATCAAGGCGCTGAAGGTAAAGACGCCCCACGCCGGGCAGCCGATCAAGTTCCTCTCCGGCGGCAACCAGCAGAAGGCGATCCTCGGCCGCTGGCTGTCGATGCCGATGAAGGTGCTGCTGCTCGACGAGCCCACCCGCGGCATTGACATCGGCGCCAAGGCCGAGATCTACCAAATCATCCACGACCTGGCCGCCGGCGGCATTTCGGTGATTGTGGTGTCCAGCGACCTGATGGAAGTGATGGGCATTTCCGACCGCATCCTGGTGCTGTGCGAAGGCGCCGTGCGCGGCGAGGTCAGCCGCGACCAGGCCAACGAATCCAACCTGCTGCAACTGGCTCTGCCGCGCCAACGCGCCGGCGCGGCGAACTGAGAGGTGAACATGATGACGACTCAAAACGAAACCTTGCCGACGCCGCGCAAGCCCATGGACCTGCGGCGCTTTCTCGACGACTGGGTGATGCTGCTGGCGGCCGTCGGCATTTTCGTCGCCTGCACGCTGCTGATCGACAACTTCCTGTCGCCGCTGAACATGCGCGGGCTGGGGCTGGCGATCTCCACCACCGGGATCGCCGCCTGCACCATGCTGTATTGCCTGGCGTCGGGGCACTTCGACCTGTCGGTGGGCTCGGTGATCGCCTGTGCCGGCGTGGTGGCGGCGGTGGTGATGCGCGACACCGACAGCGTGCTGCTCGGCGTCGGCGCGGCGCTGGCGATGGGGCTGATCGTCGGGCTGATCAACGGGATCGTGATCGCCAAGCTTCGGGTCAATGCGCTGATCACCACGCTGGCGACCATGCAGATCGTCCGGGGCCTGGCCTACATCTTCGCCAACGGCAAAGCGGTGGGCGTGTCCCGGGAATCGTTCTTCGTGTTCGGCAACGGGCAGATGTTCGGCGTGCCGGTGCCCATCGTGATCACCGTGTTGTGCTTCCTGTTCTTCGGCTGGCTGCTCAACTGCACCACCTACGGACGCAACACCATGGCCATCGGCGGCAACCAGGAAGCGGCGCTGCTGGCGGGGGTGAACGTCGACCGCACCAAGATCATCATCTTCGCCGTGCACGGGGTGATCGGCGCGCTGGCCGGGGTCATCCTCGCCTCGCGCATGACCTCCGGCCAGCCGATGATCGGCCAGGGTTTCGAGCTGACGGTGATTTCCGCCTGCGTGCTGGGCGGGGTCTCGCTGAGCGGCGGGATCGGCATGATCCGGCACGTGATCGCCGGGGTGCTGATCCTGGCGATCATCGAGAACGCGATGAACCTGAAGAACATCGACACGTTCTACCAGTACGTGATCCGCGGCTCGATCCTGCTATTGGCGGTGGTCATCGACCGGCTCAAGCAGCGCTGACCGGCAGCGCCTGAACCGACGCCATCGCCAGCAGGCTGGCTCCCACCTCGTTTTGCGGTGAACGCAAACCCTGCATTCAGCCGAGAACCCTGTGGGAGCGGGCTTGCCCGCGATGGCGTCAGCCCAGGCACCGCGCAGTCGCAAAGGGTGGGAGCCAGCTTGCTGGCGATGGCGTAGGCCCAAGCACCTCAAGATCCGCAGAAGAAACTCATCCCGCCTTGCGCAAGGCCTCGATCAGTTCCTGCTTGCGCATCGTGGAGCGGCCCGGAATGGCCTTTGCCCGCGCTTCTTTCCTCAGGCTCTCGACCGTTTGGGTGTTGCGCGAAGCCCGGCTGTCGCGCGGGTGGCCTTCACGGCTGGCGGCCGCCCGCCGCGCTGATTCCTCACGGTCCCTGGCCTTGGCCGGCGCCGGTTTCTTGCGGCCCGAGCCGCCGGCCTTCTCGCCGCCGCCGGACTGCTTGTTCACCGTCGCCCAGGCGCGGGCTTCGGCTTCGTCCTTCGGCACGCCTTTGTGTTCGTAGCTCTCTTCGATGTGCTGCGCCTTGCGCTTTTGCTCGGCGGTGTATTTGGCTTTGCTTCCACGGGGCATGGGGTGTTCCTCCTACGGGTTGCCGCTGCCGGAGCCCGGCAGGGCGTCGGGCGTCTTGCCGCTGCCGGGGGCGGGGTCGGCAGGCGGGACGGGATTGCCGGGTGTGCCACCCTGGCGCCCCGGATCGTTGCCCTGGGTGCGGGGGTCGATGCCGGTGGCCGGCGGCAGGGCGTTTTCCACGCCCGAACCATCGGTGTTCATGCCGGGGGCACTTTGGATGGCGGGCGCCTTGGGCCGCTCGACCGGATCGGTGGGGCCGGTGCCGGCGGCGGTGACCGTGGCGGCGAAGGCCGCCGGGCAGAGCGCGGCGGTGAGCAATAGGGCAGTCAGCCTTGACGCAATCATGGCGAGTCTCCAGTGATGGATGTCCTTACCTGTCGTTGGTCTGCTGCTGCCGCGCCGAGGTGCCCGGCCGGTGACGAACGGTCTAGGCCGTTTGTGCCCAGCGCGCCCGTGACCGTCGCCACAGCAGGCGGGCGACGGTGATCAGCCAGTTCAGCGCCGCCACCGCCAGAACCGTCAGCAGCAGGGCCGGCATGCCCCGCTCGACGATAATCTTGCCCGCCAGCAGCGGAAAGCCGAACACGCCGATGAAGTACGCCAGGCTGAACAGCAGCAACGCCTGCGGCATGGTGCCCGGCGGCGCTTCGTTGGCCGCCAGGCCGTTGATCACCGAATAGGTGAGGCCGTAGCCGACGCCCAGCATCAGCGCCGCCAGCAGGTAAGCGGCGCCGCTGTGCACACCGAAGGCGAACAGCACGATCGAGCCCAGCATCAGCCCCGACAACAGGCACGACGCCCGCAGCGGATCGCGCTTGACCACCCACCCCGCGATCAGCAGGCGGCTGCTGATGGCCGCGCTCATGAAGCCGATGAAGAACAGCGAGTAATCCAGCGAGCGGCCGGCGGCGTAGCTGGTCTGGAAGCTCGACAGGCCGCCGAACACCGCGCCGCCCAGCCCGACCATGATGATCGGCAGCACCGCCCGGGAACCCAGCACCTGTGCCGTCGCGCGCCAGGAAATGCGCGCGGCCGATGTCGCCTGGCTGCCGTTGAGCCGTGCGCCGAGGCGCCAGAACAGCCCTGCGCCGATCAGGCTCGCCGCCGCCGCGAGGACGAACGCCGACGTCACTGGCCAATCCAGCGCGGTGGCCGCACGGCCGAGCAGCGGGCCGCTGCCGATCCCGGTCATCATGCTGCCGGACAGCAGGGCGAAATACTTCGCCCGTTGCGTCGGGCTCACCAGGCTGGCGACGATGATCGGCCCCAGCGTGTAGAACACCCCCCAGCCCAGCCCCAGCAGCAGGCCGAAAAACAGCAGCAGCGAACCGAACCCCGGCGTCAGCGCAAACCCCAGGCTCGCCGCCGCCAGCAGCAGGCCGAACAGCGCAATGGAGCGCGCCGCGCCCAGCCAGTCGGACAGGTGCCCGGACACCAGAACCGCCGCAAAGGTGCTGAGCATCGCCGCACTGATCACGCTTCCGGCGTCGTGTTCGTTGCCGCCGCGGGAACCGATCAGCAGCGACAGCAGAAACGTCGCGCCGTAGGACAGCGACAGCAGATAGCTGGCCAGGCAAAACAGGCCGAACAGCCTGCCCGGAACCTTGGGTGTTGCGTGAGGCATGACGCGTTTCCTTCAGCCGACAGAAATGAGCGTCCCCTATCTACCATGCCGGGCGGGCGGGTTAGGTCAAAGGTTGGTGGAGTCAGGATCGGCGCCGGGCGGAGTAACCGTCAGGCGATGCCGATCTCTTCCTTGAACTGCTCCATGAATTGCTTCAGGCGCTGATGGCGCAGTTGCGCGTGGCGCTGGCCGGCCACGGTGCGGAAACCGGCGGCCAGGTGCAGCAGCTTGGTCTGGAAGTGGTCGAGGCAGAAGCGGCGGTCGTCGTACTCCCGGTCTTTGGCTTCGGGGTCGAGCGGATCGTACAGCGCGCTGCCCATGCGCCCGGCGGTGTAGAACGTGCGGGCGACGCCGAGCATGCCCAGCGAATCGAGCCGGTCGGCGTCCTGCAGGATCCTGGCCTCCAGCGTCAGCGGCTCGATGCCGGCGGAAAAGCTGTGGGCCTCGATGGCGTGACGCACGGCGTCGATCTCGGCTTGGGGCCACTCCAGCGTCGTCAAGACCGTTGCGGCCTTCGCCGCCGCCAGCCGCGATGCCTGCGAGCGCAGTGGCGAATTCTTCTCTACCGCCACGCAGTCGTGCAGCAGCACCGCCGCCAGCAGCACCGGCAGATCTCCGCCTTCCTCTGCCTGCAGGGCCCGCGCGTTGTGCCATACCCGCTGCAGGTGCGACAGGTCGTGGGCGCCGTCTTCCGAGGGTTCCAGGGCGTGGGGCAGCAGTTGGGCGGCGAGCGGGGCCAATGGGGAAAAGGCGAGGTTGTTCATGGGCGTTGTGTCCGGCATGCGAAGATCCTGTGGGAGCCAGCTTGCTGGCGATGGCGTCAGTCCAGGCGGCGCCTGGCTGGCCGGATAGGGTAGTGCGTGCATCGCCATGTGACGAGCGCTGCGCGCCGCCGTAGTATGGCGCTTTTCCATTTCCGACAAGGCCCGTCCATGACGATCGAGATCCGCCCGGCGACCCCCAGCGATGCACCGCAAATCCTCGCGTTCATCACGGAACTCGCCGATTTCGAAAAGGCCCGCCACGAAGTCATCGCCAGCGTCGCCGACATCGAGCGCAGCCTGTTCAGCGAAGGCGCCACCGCCCACGGCCTGATCTGCCTGCGCGACGGCCTGCCCATCGGGTTCGCGGTGTTCTTCTTTAGCTATTCGACCTGGCTCGGCAGCAACTGCCTGTACCTCGAAGACCTCTACATCACCCCGGAGCAGCGCGGCGGCGGCGCCGGCAAGACCCTGCTGCGCCACCTCGCCAAGATCGCCTGCGCCAACGACTGCGGCCGCTTCGAGTGGAGCGTGCTGGACTGGAACACCCCGGCCATCGAATTCTACAAATCCCTCGGCGCCCAGCCGCAGGAAGAGTGGGTGCGCTACCGCATGGACGGCAAGGTGCTGCGGGAGTTTGCCGAGGGCTGAAAAAAGGCGGGCGATTCAGGGTTCGCCTGATTGTCCGCACGCTTCCCGTCCGGCATCCTGTGCGCCTTTTTTTGCGCGCTCACGGACGACACCTGCAATGCCTTCGGCACTCTTTCTCCACGCCCGTGGAGCCTTCGCTGCGTCAATGAGTGACCGGCGATGAGCGGACTACGGGCGTCCATGCGTCTGTACGGCCTGGTGAAAAACCTCGGCTCTACCGACAACCCCCGTCGGCAGGCGGTGGACATTCTCTGCACCGTCAACCGCACGGGCGGCAACGCCATCCGCGCCTTCGTGTCGCGCCTCGACGCCGAACTGATGGCGCGCAGCGCGGGGCTGGAGGGCTACCGCGTGATACCGCTGCGCACCTTCGACCCGAATGCGTTCATCGGCGCCCATTGCGGCTGGCTGATCCTTCACGTGTGCTGCGGCTTCACCGCCCCGGCCGGGCAAGCGATGCTGCATGAAGGCACGCTGTCGCCGATGGGCTGGTATGTCTACCTCGAAGCCGGGCGCTGGACGGAAGGGCACTACCTGGAGCTCGGCCCGCAAATGGCCGGACTGCTGCAAGACACTTACCGGTCGCACGGTTTGCGCCACTACAACGATTGGCTCAACGAACTCGACGACGCCACGCCAGCGGAGTTGGCCTGGCAGGCCGACCAAGCCTGGCAGCGCGCGCAGACCGTCATCGCCCACGACGGCCGAGGGCATCGCCACGGCTTGTTCGACCCCACCGACAACCGCTGGCGCTTCGCCGCGACCGACATTGATATCCATCAGCCTCACCCGGAACCCTTGAAGCAAGGAGCTTTGAATTGAGTGGAAAACCCGCCGCCCGCGTCTCAGACCCGACCGCGTGCCCTTTGCCTGGCCATGGCAACAACCCGATCGTCTCCGGCTCCCCTAACGTGTTCTTCGACGGCCTCCCGGCCGCGCGCATGACCGACAAATCCGCTTGCGGCAGCCCGATCACCGGCGGCGTCTCCGCCACCGTATTCATCAACGGCCTGAACGCCGCGACGCTCGACAGCACCGGAGGCCACGGCAATGTCGTGGTGGGCGGTTCCGGGACGGTGATCATCGGGCAGAGCGGGGGAGGGGCGGCGTTCAGTGGGTTGTTGCCGATGCCGGTGCATTTCAATGACCGGATGCAGGTGGTCAATGAAATCACCGGCGAACCAATGCCAAATCACCCTTATGCGATTCAGCGTGGTGATGGGAGCGTAGAGCACGGCGTAACGAATGAGGCGGGCTTCACCCATATGGTGAGTTCGCATCTGCGTGAAACCATCAAGTTGTTTGTGGAGTAGGAAACTATGGCAGCTGAAAATCCTGCGCTTAAAGGGTGTCAAAGGCTGGTCGTGGCCCATGACTTGACTTGCAAAACTGATGGGACTGTAAAGCAGGCGACGGTTGCTCCCAAGAAAATTGTCCTCTTTTTCGTGGGCGGTGCTGGAGATAAAGAAAGCTATTATGGTACAGGGCCGAATAATAACGTTGCCGATGTGCAAAAAATATTTGTGAAGAATATGGATGCTGAGGGGCTTTGCGCAGATAACTATGATGCGCATCATATTGGCTATAACTATTTTTTTAATGATGAAGACCTGAAAAGTAATGTGCTAGATAAGATTGCTGATATGACGACTCCCGTATACATAGTTGGGCATAGCCTTGGGGGCTGGAATGGTGCACATTTGTCCGCTGTTTTGACGGATAGGGGGTATCGAGTTTCGTTTTTAGCCACACTTGATCCAGTAGGTGAAGGAAAGATTGTGTGGGGGATATCCAATATCTATCGTCAGGAGCCGAAGCCGAAGGCCGAGTACTGGGTAAATGTCAGGGCCGACGCGAAAAACTGGAACTTTTCTGATCTGGTGGCTGATTTCGGGGAGCAATGGGATATGAAAAGCGGGCCCAATATGAACGGAAGGGTAGATGTAAATCACGCCGATGCTGGGTATATATATACAAGGGCACTGCCGAGTGGGAAATCGGCTAGAGATGTTTTGATGCAGTCTGTTGTCAAACATTTTAAAGGAAGACAGTGTGCGTAATTTTATATTGTTTGTTGCTCTGTTGCTTAGCTCGTCCTGTGCCATGAATCATGGGAAGCCTATTGCTAACCTAAAATATCTCGGGGTGGATCGCTATCTGGATAGGAATATATATCAGGTAAGATTCGCTTCTGATGTTGATGTTGTTGATTTATTCACATCGAAAATAAGTCAGGCTTTAATCTGTTCGTTTGGAGATGATTTGGACTTTTCGGTTTCTCATGCCATGGATAGTTATGGGGAAGGATCTATAGAGTCGATAGTTTCAAGTAAAAGTCCGGAGTTTAGGGCTGATGTATTGTTTTTCGAGAGGAAGGATGCTACCAGCGAGAAAGTCCTAGATAGTGAAGGGTTGAAATCACGTTTGCTGGGGAGAGAGTTTCTTGTTTGTAAGGTAAGGATAAACTCCTACTCCTATAAGGTGTACTTGTCAGAGGAAATGAGATTGCCGGTGGCCGACCTTCTGAGAGAGGTCGAGAAGTTCAAATAGGTAATCCTGATGTGAAGATCAAATTTTCAATACTTTTCTTGATGCTTTGTGCATCTTGTGTAAAAAAAATCAAGCTCCCTGAGTCGCGCATAGAGTTTATTTCCGTGGCGGAGATTAAAGGCAGTCCTTTTCTTGATCTTCACTTCAGTTCGAAGACCGACCTGTTGATGTTCTTTAAGTCAAATACCGGCGAGGATCAATTGGGAGAAGCGCTGATCTGCTCTTTGGATCAGAATGTTCCCTTTGAGAGGAGGCAGGATTTGCCGCGTTACCTTGAGGGTGAAATGGTTGAGGTCGGTGGCACTGCGCCAGGGCCGGATGGGAAGCATATTTACTCCGCTCGCCTCTTTGCCATGCAAACACCGGATGGCGGAATATCGAGCACTTTCATTCCCAAGGCTCAACTGCTGGAAGTATTGAGGGGGCAGGATTTATTGGCTTGCAGGGTTTTTACTTCCTCTTACTCATATGGCGGTTATTACTCGAATTCAATGAATGTTCCGGCAGTTGAGGTTGTGCGCGCCATTGAGTGAAGGAATGGTCGGTAAAGAGATTGTTTTTGGGTGACGTGCAGCCATGAACTCACCCTAAGGATGAAACCCGCCTGATTCTTCCCAACTCCCCTGCACCCACCCATCCAGCGCTTGTCGCCCCGCCCCGGCCTTCCCCTCGCTGAAGCCAGGGCAGCGCAGAGCAGCAGCGTTTTCAGCGGATGTCCCATTTCTTTCTTCCTTGATCCGTCGGGCAGTCGTGCCGCAGGCGCGCATTCTAGAGCGTTGGCGCAGGCCTGCGCGTCATATTTGTGTCGTCCCAGAATATGGGATTGATATTTATATATTGAGATTTTGAAGCGCCCAGGTTTATAGTCCAGCCCACTCACTGCCAAAAACAAAACAGGTGAAGCGATGCTGGCGCAATTGATCGCCCTCGATTGGGGGACGACCTCCCTACGTGCTTACAAACTCGGGCCGGACGGCCAGGTGCTGGAGCAGCGGTCGCTGTCGTTCGGGATTATGCAGTTGCCGAAGACGGCGCGGGTCATCCATGGCCGCGAATGCGTCGACGGTTTTGAACTGGCGTTCGACGAGGCCTGCGGCGACTGGCTCGATGCGCAGCCCGGCCTGCCGGTGATCGCCTGCGGCATGGTCGGCAGCGCCCAGGGCTGGCGCGAGGCGGCCTACCGCGAGACGCCGGCCGACGTCGCCGACCTCGGCCATTCCCTGCAGGTGGTGCGCAGCCAGCGCGGTGTCGATGTGCACATCGTGCCGGGCGTGATCCAGCGTTCGCGCCTGCCGAACGTGATGCGCGGCGAGGAGACCCAAGTCCTCGGCGCGCTGCAGAACCTGGCGCCGGGGGCGGGCGGCGATCTGTTGATCGGCCTGCCGGGCAGCCATTCGAAATGGGTGGAGGTGGCCGAAGGCTGCATCACCCGGTTCGACACTTTCATGACCGGCGAAGTGTTCGCCGTGCTCAGCGAGCACAGCATCCTCGGGCGGACCCAGCAGCTCGGCGCGGCCTTCGACGGCCAGGCGTTCGACCGGGGCGTGCAGGTGGCGTTGTCGGCGGAGGGTGAGATCGGCGTGTTGTCCACCCTGTTCAGTGCCCGCAGCCTGGGCCTCACCGGCGAACTCAGCGCCACCGCGCAACCTGACTATCTGTCCGGCCTGCTGATCGGCCATGAGCTGGCGGCCCTCGCCCAGGTGCAGCGGCAGCGGCGCCACAGCGTGCACCTTCCTGCGATCGTCCTCATCGGCAACGGCGCCTTGTGCGCCCGCTACGGTCGAGCCCTCGACGCCTGCGGCTTCGCCCGCGTGACGCTGGCCGAGCAGGCCACCGAGCGCGGCTTGTGGCAACTGGCGCTGGCCGCCGGACTGATCGTTTCCCCATCCCGTTAACCCCCGACTGGAGGCCAGACATGCTCAAGCAAGCATTGGCGCAAAACGGTCTGATCGCGATCCTGCGCGGCCTGCATCCGCAGGAAGCGGCCGCGATCGGACACGTCCTGTATGCGGCCGGATTTCGCGTCATCGAAGTGCCGCTCAATTCCCCTGCGCCGTACGAAAGCATCCGCATCTTGCGTCAGGCGTTGCCCGCCGACTGCCTGATCGGCGCCGGCACGGTGCTGACCCCGGAGCAGGTGGAGCAGG
Organism: Pseudomonas sp. B7(2017); assembly: GCF_002112745.1. NCBI lineage: Bacteria > Pseudomonadati > Pseudomonadota > Gammaproteobacteria > Pseudomonadales > Pseudomonadaceae > Pseudomonas > Pseudomonas sp. B7(2017). The sequence continues at coordinate 579,029 of NZ_NEIP01000002.1, forward strand.
TCAAGGAGGCCGGCGGCCAGGTGATCGTCATGCCCCACAGCGACGCCAAAGTCCTGCGGGCGGCGAAGGCGGCAGGGCTGTACCTGTCGCCGGGCGTGGCCACGCCGACCGAAGCCTTCGCGGCGCTGGAGGAGGGCGCGGACATTCTCAAGCTGTTCCCGGCCGAACAGATGGGGCCTGCGGTGGTGAAAGCCTGGCTGGCGGTGCTGCCCGTCGGGACGGTGCTGGCGCCGGTCGGCGGCGTCACCCCGGACAACATGCAAGCGTTCTTCGAGGCCGGCGCCAAAGGCTTCGGCCTCGGTTCCGGCCTGTTCAAGCCCGGCATGACCCCGGAGCAGGTGGCGGCCAGCGCCAAGGCCTACGTCGCTGCCTGGAACGCCCTGCGCTAAGCATTCGGCTCATCTACAAGAGAGACAAACAGATGAAAATCACCAAACTCACCACCTTCATCGTCCCGCCGCGCTGGTGCTTCCTCAAGGTCGAGACCGACGAGGGCGTCACCGGTTGGGGCGAGCCCGTGGTCGAAGGCCGCGCCCACACCGTCGCCGCCGCCGTTGAGGAATTGTCCGACTACCTGATCGGCAAGGACCCACGCAACATCGAGGACATCTGGACGGTGCTCTACCGCGGCGGCTTCTACCGCGGCGGCGCCGTGCACATGAGCGCCCTGGCCGGCATCGACCAGGCGCTGTGGGACATCAAGGGCAAGGCCCTCGGGGTGTCGGTGAGCGACCTGCTCGGTGGTCAGGTGCGGGACAAGATCCGCGTGTACTCGTGGATCGGCGGCGACCGTCCGGCGGACACCGCGCGGGCGGCGAAAGAGGCGGTGGGCCGCGGCTTCACGGCGGTGAAGATGAACGGCACCGAAGAGCTGCAGTTTCTCGACACTTTCGACAAGGTCGACCAGGCCCTGGCCAACGTGGCGGCCGTGCGCGATGCGGTGGGGCCCAACGTCGGCATCGGCGTGGACTTCCATGGCCGGGTGCACAAGCCCATGGCCAAGGTGCTGATGAAGGAGCTCGATCCGTTCAAGCTGATGTTCATCGAAGAGCCGGTGCTCAGCGAGAACTATGAAGCCTTGAAGGAACTGGCGCCGCTGACCAGCACCCCGATCGCCCTCGGCGAGCGGCTGTTTTCCCGCTGGGACTTCAAGCGCGTGCTGAGCGAAGGCTACGTCGACATCATCCAGCCGGATGCGTCCCACGCCGGCGGCATCACCGAAACCCGCAAGATCGCCAACATGGCCGAAGCCTACGACGTGGCGCTGGCCCTGCACTGCCCGCTGGGGCCGATTGCGCTGGCGGCGTGCCTGCAGCTGGACGCGGCCTGCTACAACGCGTTCATCCAGGAGCAAAGCCTGGGCATCCACTACAACGAGAGCAACGACCTGCTCGACTACGTGAAGGATGCGCGGGTGTTCGACTACGACCAGGGCTTCGTCAAGATCCCGAACGGGCCGGGGCTGGGGATCGAGATCAACGAGGAATACGTGACCGAGCGCGCCGCCGTCGGCCACCGCTGGCGCAACCCGGTGTGGCGCCATGCCGACGGCAGCTTCGCCGAGTGGTGAGTCCTGCCTGACCCGCCGCCAATCCCCTGCGGGAGCCAGCCCTGCCGGCTCCCGCAGCGTGATCTCCAGGGACAGGGGATCGGCCTTCATCCCAGACCTCAATAAACACAAGAAAGAGGCTCCCCATGCAACCGCAAACCCTCACCGGGCAGGCGTCCTTGGTCACGCCCAGCCGCAAGCGGTTTTTCATCATGGTGCTGTTGTTCATCACCGTGGTCATCAACTACCTGGACCGCAGCAACTTGTCGATCGCCGCTCCGGCGCTGACCAGCGACCTGGGCATCGACCCGATCCATGTCGGGCTGATTTTCTCCGCGTTCGGCTGGACCTACGCCGCCATGCAGATCCCCGGCGGCTGGCTGGTGGACCGGGTGCCGCCGCGCATCCTCTACAGCGCCGCGTTGCTGCTGTGGTCGCTGGCCACGGTGATGCTCGGTTTCGCCGCCAGCTTCATCGCGCTGTTCGTGCTGCGCATGGCGGTCGGCGCGCTGGAGGCGCCGGCCTACCCGATCAACAGCCGGGTGGTCACCACCTGGTTTCCCGAGCGCGAACGGGCCACGGCCATCGGCTTCTACACGTCCGGGCAGTTCGTCGGGCTGGCGTTCCTGACGCCGGTGCTGGCCTGGCTCCAGCATGCGTTCGGTTGGCACATGGTGTTCGTCGCCACCGGCGCGGTGGGCATCGTCTGGGCCGCGATCTGGTACGCGGTGTATCGCGAGCCCCGGGATTTCAAGGGGGCCAACGACGCGGAAATCGACCTGATCCGCGAGGGCGGCGGGCTGGTGGACATCCAGGCCGATGCGGCGAAGGTGAAGGCGGCGTTCAACTGGCGCGATCTGGGCATCGTCCTGAGCAAGCGCAAGCTGTGGGGGATTTACCTGGGCCAGTTCTGCCTGAACTCGACGCTGTGGTTCTTTCTGACCTGGTTCCCGACCTACCTGGTGAAATACCGCGGCATGGATTTCATCAAGTCCGGCCTGCTGGCCTCGCTGCCGTTTCTGGCGGCGTTCGTCGGCGTGCTGTGTTCCGGGTTCTTTTCCGACTTCCTGATCCGGCGCGGCTGCACGGTGGGCTTTGCGCGTAAGTTGCCGATCATCGGCGGACTGCTGATCTCCACCTCGATCATCGGCGCCAACTTCGTCGAGTCGACGCCGCTGGTGATCGCCTTCCTGGCGCTGGCGTTCTTCGGCAACGGGCTGGCCTCGATCACCTGGTCGCTGGTCTCGACGCTGGCCCCGGCGCGGCTGCTGGGCCTGACCGGCGGGGTGTTCAACTTCATCGGCAACCTGTCGGCGATCGCCACGCCGATCGTCATCGGTTTCCTGGCCAGCGGCGATTCGTTCGCCCCGGCGATCACCTACATTGCGCTGCTGGCGCTGATCGGTGCGCTGTCCTACGTGCTGCTGGTGGGCAAGGTGGAGCGCATCGAGTTGTAGTCGCCGGCGCCGGGCGACCATAATGCCGCCCGTTCCCTCGCTCAACGGTAAAAGGCTGGATATGCAGGAAGACGCTCCGAAACCCGCCAAGGACGCCGCGCCCACCGGCACCCAGACCCTGCTTCGCGGGTTGGGTGTGGTGCAGGCCGTCGCCAGCGGCGCCCGCGACCTCAAGGAGATCGCCCGCCTGATCGGCACCACGCGCAGCACCACCCACCGTCTGGCCAGTTGCCTGGTGGACGAGCGCTACCTGCGGGTGGTGCCGCAGGTCGGCTATCTGTTGGGGCCGAAGCTGATCGAGCTGGGCTTCCAGGCCCGCGAAGACCTGCCGCTGGTGACGTTGGCAGGGCCTTATCTGGACGAGTTGTCGGCGCTGACCGGCGACACCGTCCACCTGGGCATCCGCGAGGGCGACGAAGTGCTGTACCTGCTGAAGAATCCGGGGCGCAACGGCCCGGAGATGCGTTCGCGGGTCGGTCACCGCATGCCGCTGGCGCGCACCGGGATCGGCAAGGCGCTGATGCTCGACGACGCTCCGCAAGAGTGGCAGCGGCTGTACGACATCAGCCTGCCGGCGGGTGGGAAAAGCCAGTTCTGGCCGCAGCATCCGCAGCAGTCCTGGGAACAGCTCGAACAGCGCATGAGCGAGTATGTGGCAGGCGGCTACGCGTTCGACCTGGAAGACAACGAACCGTCGATCCGCTGCGTGGCGGCGCCGGTGCGCGATGCCAGCAAGCGCATCGTCGCGGCCATCAGCATCGCCAGCACCGTGCCGTACATGCCGCTGGAGAAGATGGCCGAGCTGATTCCCCTGATCAAAGGGGTCACGGCCCGGCTGTCGGCGGAGCTTGGCCTTAAGGTCTGAACCTCAGCGCTTGAGCGTCGCCATGTCGATCACGAAACGGTACTTCACGTCCCCGGCGATCATCCGCGCGTAGGCTTCGTTGATCTGGCGGATGTCGAGCATTTCGATGTCGCAGGTGATGTTGTGCTCGGCGCAGAAATCCAGCACTTCCTGGGTTTCGGCGATGCCGCCGATCAGCGAACCGGCCAGCACCCGGCGGCCCAGCACCAGTTTGGCGGCGTGCACCGGCGGATCGATCGGTTCGATCAGGCCCACCAGGATGTGCACGCCGTCGAAGCGCAGGGTGTCGAGGTAGGGGTTGAGGTCGTGCTGCACCGGGATGGTGTCGAGCAGGAAGTCGAACCGGCCGGCCGCGGCGGCCATCTGTTCGGCGTCGGTGGACACGATCACATGGTCGGCGCCCTGGCGGCGGCCTTCCTCGGCCTTGCTGGCGGAGCGGGTGAACAGCGTCACTTCGGCGCCCATGGCCTTGGCGAACTTGATACCCATGTGGCCGAGGCCGCCCATGCCCAGGATCCCGACCTTGTCGCCGGCCTTCACGCCGTAGTGCTTGAGCGGCGAGTAGGTGGTGATGCCGGCGCAGAGGATCGGCGCGGCGTTGGCCGGGTCCAGCGTCGCGGGGATGCGCACCACGAAATGCTCGCTGACCACGATGCTGTCGGAGTAGCCGCCCATGGTGTTGCTGCCGTCGACCCGGTCCGGGGTGGCGTAGGTCATGGTCGGGCCTTCGAGGCAGTACTGCTCCAGGTCGGCCTTGCAGGCTTCGCAGGTGCGGCAGGAGTCGACCATGCAGCCGACGCCGACCAGGTCGCCTACCTTGTGCTGGGTGACGTTCGCACCGGTTGCGGTGACTTTTCCGACGATCTCATGGCCCGGCATCAGCGGGTAGACCGCGATGCCCCATTCGTTGCGGGCCTGATGGATGTCGGAGTGGCAGACGCCACAGAACAGGATCTCGATGGCGACGTCGTCGGCCCGCAGGCTGCGGCGTTCGAACGTCATCGGGGCGAGGGGAGTGGTGGCCGTCTGGGCGGCGTAGCCGATGGCGGTGTACATGGGGAACCTCGCAAAAGCGCTGACAAATGAGGCGGCGCATTCTGGGCGCAGGCCGGGTGTCCGGCCATGACGATTCCTCCGGGTATCATGCCTATTCCTCCGGCATGCGGGGCTGGCGCGCCGCATGGGCCAAAGGATCTGCGATGATGGTTTCGTGCCTTTTTCCGTCACTTTTCCGTGAAGAGTTTTCCATGCAGTTGACCCGCCACCTCGATGCCAATGCCACGCTGGTTTCGCTGATCGAGCCGCTGGCCCGGCGCGACGGTTTCAGCCAGACCGGGTTGCCGGGCGTGCAGGTGCTGCGCGCCAGTTGCGATGTCGCCCGGGGCCCGCACATCTATGAGCCGAGCCTGATGATCATCGCCCAGGGCAGCAAACTGGCGTACCTGGGCCCGCGCACAATGGAGTACGGCGCCGGGCACTACCTGATCCAGGCATTGCCGGTGCCGTTCGAGTGCGAGACCTATGCCGAGCCGGATGCGCCGCTGCTGGGGGTGTCGGTGTCGATCGACCGGGTGCTGCTCGGCGAGCTGGTGCTGGCCATGGGGCTGGCGCCGGGGCGGCACATTGCGGCGCAGACGCCTGAGTCGATGACCTCGGTGGTGCTCGACGACGACATGCGCGGCTGCGTCGAACGCTTGCTCGGCTGCCTGCACGATCCGCTGGCCTGCCGGATACTCGGCCCGGCGCGCATCCGCGAGCTGCTGTTCACTGCGTTGCGCGGGCCCCAGGCCGATGTGCTGCGGGCGCTGGTGGAGCAGCAGGGGCAGTTTGCCCGGATCGCCGCGTCGATCAGCCATCTGCACACCCACTACACCGAACCGCTGAACGTCGAGACCCTGGCCGGTTGCGCCAACATGAGCGTGTCGACCTTCCACGAGCACTTCAAGCGCAGCACCTTGCTGTCGCCGGTGCAGTACCTCAAGCGCCTGCGCCTGCTCAAGGCCCAGACGCTGCTGATCGCCGAAGGGCTGGGCGTGGCGCAGGCGGCGCACCGGGTGGGCTACCAGAGCACGTCGCAGTTCAGCCGCGAGTACAAGCGCTACTTCGAACGCAGCCCGGGCGAGGAGCGCGCGGCCTGAACCGTTGCTGCCTTGCGGGTGGGGCAGCTTGCATTGATGTTGCCAGTACGGGCGCTTTCGCGGGCAAGCCCGCTCCCACAGGTTTGCGGTCATCGCCGATTCTGTGGGCACCCGGGCCCACTGTGGGAGCCAGCCTGCTGGCGATGAAGGCCTTGCCGTTTTCCCGCTGCCCTGTAGATGCCGGGCAACAAAAAGGCCCCCATTCGGGAGCCTCGTTGTTCTGCGGTGTGGCTTACATGTTCGGGTAAGTCGGGCCGCCGGCGCCTTCCGGCGCCACCCAGGTGATGTTCTGCGCAGGATCCTTGATGTCGCAGGTCTTGCAGTGCACGCAGTTCTGGGCGTTGATCTGGAAGCGCTTCTCGCCGTCTTCCTTGGTGATCACTTCATACACGCCGGCCGGGCAGTAGCGCTGGGCCGGTTCGTCGTAGATCGGCAGGTTCTTGGTCAGCGGGATGCTCGGGTCGGTCAGCCGCAGGTGGCACGGCTGCTCTTCCTCATGGTTGGTGCCGGAGATGAACACCGAGCTGAGCTTGTCGAAGCTGATCTTGCCGTCGGGTTTCGGGTAGTCGATCTTCTTGCACTCGGCCGCTGGCTTGAGGCAGGCGTAGTCCGGCTTGGTGTCGTGCAGGGTGAACGGCAGCTTGCCGCCGAAGATGTTCTGGTCGAGCCAGTTGAAGCCGCCGCCGACGATGGCGCCGAACTTGTGGATCGCCGGGCCGAAGTTGCGGCTGGCGAACAGCTCTTCGTGCAGCCAGCTGTTCTTGAAGGCGTCGACGTAGGCGGTCAGCTCTTCGGTGCCGTCCTTGTCGGCGAACAGCGCGTCGGCCACGGACTCGGCCGCGAGCATGCCGGACTTCATCGCGGTGTGGCTGCCCTTGATCTTGGCGAAGTTCAGGGTGCCGAGGTCGCAGCCGATCAGCGCGCCTCCCTTGAACACCATCTTCGGCAGCGAGTTCAGGCCGCCCTTGCAGATCGCGCGGGCGCCGTAGCTGATGCGCTTGCCGCCTTCCAGGTACTGCTTGAGCACCGGGTGATGCTTGAGGCGCTGGAACTCGTCGAAAGGCGACAGGTAGGTGTTGCTGTAGGACAGGTCGACGATCAGTCCGACCACCACCTGGTTGTTCTCCAAGTGATAGAGGAAGGAGCCGCCGGTGTTCTCGGTGCCCATGATGTCCATCGGCCAACCGGCGGTGTGCACCACCAGGCCCGGCTGATGCTTGGCCGGGTCGATTTCCCAGATTTCCTTCAGGCCGATGCCGTAGTGCTGGGCGTCGGCGTCGCTGTCGAGGTTGAAGCGCTTGATCAGCTGCTTGCCGATGTGGCCGCGGCAGCCTTCGGCGAACAGCGTGTACTTGCCGCGCAGTTCCATGCCGGGGGTGTACAGGCCGTCCTTCGGATGGCCTTCGCGGTCGACGCCCAGGTCACCGGTGATGATCCCGCGCACCACGCCGTTCTCGTCGAACAGCGCTTCCTGGGCGGCGAAGCCTGGGTAGATCTCTACGCCCAGGTTCTCGGCCTGCTGGGCCAGCCAGCGGCACAGGTTGCCGAGGGAAATAATGTAGTTGCCTTCGTTGTGCATGGTCTTGGGCACAAAGAAGTCAGGAATTTTCTGCGCGCTTTCGGCGTTTTTCAGCACGAAGATATCGTCGCGGGTGACGGGGGTGTTCAGCGGAGCGCCGAGTTCCTTCCAGTCAGGGAACAGCTCGTTCAGGGCCCGTGGTTCGAATACCGCGCCGGACAGGATGTGAGCGCCGACCTCGGAGCCTTTTTCGACCACGCAGACGCTGATTTCCTTACCGGCTTCGGCGGCCTTCTGCTTCAGGCGGCAGGCGGCGGAAAGGCCAGCGGGGCCGGCACCGACGATGACCACGTCGAATTCCATGTATTCGCGTTCCACAGGCTATCTCCTACTCAAGGCTCAACAGTTTTTTTTCTAATTTGGAGGTTTGATGTCGCATTCGTTATTGCCTTTACGTTAACGTCAAAGGAAATAATGGATAAGCCACCCGTCTCTCTAGGGGGCGCATTATATCTACACCACTCCCAGCGTCCAATACAAACGTTTGTTTGAATCGGCCGCAGGCCAGAGAAATCAAAGAAGCGCGGCTTATGGACGACCATTTTGCCGTATTGACCGGAATAGGCGTTCCGGTCAAGATACGGGCGGTTTTGCGCTCGCCGTAGGCTGAATGGTGGTTTCAAGAGCACCTCTAAAGACAGGGCGTGGGCGGTACGGCGGTGAGGCGCAGCGCGCAGTCTGCACACCGGGAAGATGAATGACCTGCGGGTCGCTCCTGACGAACGGTCAGTCGTTCGCTGGAGAAGTCAGCCGTACTGAAGCCGGCGTTTTTAGAGGTGCCCTTGTGCCCGATGAGCACCAACCGCCAGGTTCGCCTAGGCGATTTCCTTTTCACCGGAGAGTAACGAGGAATCCATGAAGGTTCTTGTAGCTGTCAAACGCGTTGTGGATTACAACGTCAAGGTTCGCGTGAAGGCGGACAATTCCGGCGTAGACCTCGCCAACGTCAAGATGTCGATGAACCCGTTCTGCGAAATCGCAGTGGAAGAAGCCGTGCGCCTGAAAGAGAAGGGCGTGGCGAGCGAAATCGTCGTCGTCTCCATCGGCCCGTCCACCGCTCAGGAGCAACTGCGTACCGCACTGGCCCTGGGTGCCGACCGCGCCATCCTCGTCGAATCCGCTGAAGACCTGACCTCCCTGGCCGTGGCCAAGCTGCTCAAGGCGGTGGTCGACAAGGAACAGCCTCAGCTGGTGATCCTGGGCAAACAGGCCATCGACAGCGACAACAACCAGACCGGCCAGATGCTCGCCGCGCTGAGCGGCTACGGCCAGGGCACGTTCGCCTCGAAAGTCGAAGTCTCCGGCGACAGCGTTGCCGTGACCCGCGAAATCGACGGCGGCGCGCAGACCGTTTCCCTGAAGCTGCCGGCCATCGTCACCACCGACCTGCGTTTGAACGAGCCGCGCTACGCGTCCCTGCCGAACATCATGAAAGCCAAGAAGAAGCCTCTGGAGACTCTGACTCCGGACGCCTTGGGCGTTTCCACCGCCTCCACCAACAAGACCCTGAAGGTCGAAGCGCCGGCTGCACGCAGCGCGGGCATCAAGGTCAAGTCGGTGGCTGAACTGGTCGAGAAACTGAAAAACGAAGCGAAGGTAATCTAAATGACTATCTTGGTTATTGCTGAACACGACAACAAAGTGCTGGCCCCGGCCACGCTGAACACCGTTGCTGCCGCTGCCAAGATCGGCGGCGACATCCACGTCCTGGTCGCAGGCCAGGGCGCTGGCGCCGTGGCTGAGGCCGCCGCGAAGATCGCTGGCGTGAGCAAGGTCCTGAACGCCGACAACGCCGCCTACGCCCACCAGCTGCCGGAAAACGTTGCGCCGCTGGTGGCCGAACTGGGCAAGGGCTACAGCCACATCCTGGCCGCCGCCACCTCCAACGGCAAGAACATCCTGCCGCGCGTCGCCGCCCAGCTGGACGTCGACCAGATCTCCGAGATCATCTCGGTTGAGAGCGCCGACACCTTCAAGCGTCCGATCTACGCCGGCAACGCCATCGCCACCGTGCAGTCGACCGCCGCGATCAAGGTGATCACCGTGCGCGCCACCGGTTTCGATCCGGTTGCCGCCGAAGGTGGTTCGGCTGCCGTTGAATCGGTTGCCGCTGCCCACAACCCGGCGATCTCCAGCTTCGTCAGCGAAGAGCTGGCCAAGTCCGACCGTCCGGAACTGACCGCTGCCAAGATCGTCGTTTCCGGCGGCCGCGGCATGCAGAACGGCGACAACTTCAAGCACCTGTACGCCCTGGCCGACAAGCTGGGCGCCGCCGTCGGCGCTTCCCGCGCTGCCGTCGACGCAGGCTTCGTGCCGAACGACATGCAGGTCGGCCAGACCGGCAAGATCGTCGCGCCGCAGCTGTACATCGCCGTCGGCATCTCCGGCGCGATCCAGCACCTGGCCGGCATGAAAGACTCCAAGGTGATCGTCGCGATCAACAAGGACGAAGAAGCGCCGATCTTCCAGGTGGCCGACTACGGCCTGGTGGCGGATCTGTTCGAAGCGGTGCCTGAGCTGGAGAAGCTGGTCTAATCCGGCGGCTTCACTTATAAAGAGCCCGGCCTGTTGGTCGGGCTTTTTTTTGTTCCGGATTTGAGTGGGAGCGTTTCGCCATGGATCTGCGTCGCCGGTTGGGCCTTATGTCGCTGCTGGGTCTTTTGTCGTTGCCGGGCCTGTCGATGGCCGCGGGCAAGTGCGAGCGCCTGGTGGTCACCGGCAGTCCGGATGCGCCGCCGTACCTGTGGCAGGACCCGCAGAACCCCAAGCAGCTGATCGGCGCCAGTGCCGACCTGCTTCAGCAGGCGGCCAAGGAGCTGGGCATCAAGGTCGAGCTGCTGTACGCCGGCAAACGTTCCCAGGCGCTGGACGAAGTGCGCAGCGGGCGCATGGACATGCTGGCCGACGCGCCGCTGGCCTTCAACGAGCTGGAGCATCTGGACTACATTCACCCGCCGCTGCTGGAGAACGATTACCTGGTATGGACGAAGAAGGGCTCGGCGTTGGTCTACGGCGAAGCGAAGGACCTTAACGGGCATTCGGGCGCTCTGTCGGAAAAGTCTCGTTTGACCCAGGCATTCAGCCTCTATGCCGAGCAGCATTTGACCCTCACCCGTACGGCAAACCTCGCCCAGGCCTTGCAGAAATTGCTGCTGGGCGAAGTGGAATATGTACTCGCCGGACGCTACTCGGGCATGGCGGCCGCGCAGGCGCTGGGGATGGCCGATGACTTGCTGGCCTTCGAGCAGCCTGTCGACCGGCCGGGGCTGTACCTGGCGGTTTCGCACAACTCGGCCTGCAACGATCCGTGGTTGCGCGGACAGTTGGCCAAAAAGATGACAGAATTGCCCGCGTCCGGACTGACGGAAGCCGCGCTGCAGCGCAACATCGAGCGCTGGAAGGCGCAGCAGCAACAGCCGCAGCAACCTGTCAGTGCCCCAAAACAGTAGGGATTCTTAGTGAGCAATCGACTTCTTTTCGCAGCGGTGGCCGTTCTGGCGTTGGCCGGCTGCGCCAACGATCCTGCGCCCAATGAGCAGATGCGCCTGACCGGGCAGGCCTTGGAACAGGCCAAGGCCGTGGGCGCCAGTGCCGACGATGTGCCGGAAATGAAACTGGCCGAAGACAAGTACAACCGCGCCAAGGGCAGCATGGCCGGCGAGTCCTACAAGAACGCGCGGATGCGGGCCGAGCAGGCCGAACTGGACGCGCGGCTGGCGGAGGCCAAGGTGCTGACCCACAAGAGCGAAGAGCAGGTGAATGCGCTCAACACCCGCATCGCCCGTCTGCGCAAGCAACTGGGGGATGCCCAATGAGCCTTACGTCCAGACTCCTTGGCGGCCTGGTCGTGGCCGGCTGCGTCGGTCTCTACGGCTGCGCCGGCCAGCAGAGCGAATCGGCGCTGCAGCAGGCGGGTGCCGACTTCCAGAAGGTCAAGGAAGACTCCAACGTGCTGCGCATCGCGCCGAAGGATGTGATCCGCGCCGGCGAATCCCTGGCCCGTGCCGACCGTCTCTCCACGTACTGGGGCAGCGGCGGCGACGTGCAGCATTACGCCTATCTGAGCCAGCGCTACAGCGCGATCGCCCGCGAACACACCAATCAGGTGCTCAACGAAGAGCACGCCGCGAAACTGGAGCTTGAGCGCCAGCGCCTGCAACTGGCCCTGCGCGAATCCAAGTTGTCGAGCGTGCAGCAGCAAGGCAAATGGCTGGAAGAGCAGATCGTTGCCCTGGCCACCACCCAGACAGACCGCGGCCTGGTGATGACCCTCGGCGACGTGCTGTTCGACACCGGCGAAGCGGAGCTCAACAACTCGGCGAACCGCGTGGTGCTCAAGCTGGTGCAGTTCCTGCAGCTCAATCCGAAGCGGGTGGTGCGCATCGAGGGCTACACCGACAGCACCGGCGGCAAGCAGGAAAACCTCAAGCTGTCCCGCGACCGCGCCCAGTCGGTGGCCGATGTGCTGATGGATCTGGGCATCGACGACAAGCGCATTCAGGTCGAAGGCTACGGTGACGAGTACCCGGTGGACGCCAACGCTTCCGAGCGCGGGCGTGCGCAGAACCGTCGGGTGGAAATCGTGTTCTCCGACGAAAAAGGCCAGCTCGGCGCCGCCCGCTGAGGCCGGCGTCACTGGAAAGCCCGGGCTGTCAGGCAGCGCCGGGCTTTTTTACGTCTGTCGAATAGCGCTCAAATATTCAGGCCGACGGCTGACACTGCACTGTGCGGTCGAGTAATGTGGCAACTGTCCCAGTACACTTCTAAACTGTTCCGGTATTGTTTCGAACAAGAATAAAACGCCCCGTGAAATCGAGTGCTGCGTCATGACCAATCTCTTGCTCTACCAGCGTATTGCTCAACAACTGGCTGAAGACATCCGTCGCGGCGTGTATCAGCCGGGGGAACGCGTGCCGTCGGTGCGCAAGATGAGTTCGCAGCTCAACGTCAGCCATGCCACGGTGCTGCAGGCCTACGCCAACCTTGAGGATCAGGGGCTGATCCGGGCGCGGCCGCAGTCCGGCTACTACGTGCACCAGACACCCGCCCTGACGGCGCCGACGCCGGACATCGCGCGGGTCGAACGGCCGGGCCTGGTCACCCGCAGCAGCATCATTCAGCAAGTGTTGGTCGAGTCCCGCCGCGAAGGCGTGTTCCCGTTGGGCGCTGCGGTGCCCAGCGTCGATTACCTGCCGGTGCGGGCGCTGCACCAGCAGTTGGCCAAGGTCACGCGGTTCCACAGCCCGCGGGCGTTCAGCTATATGTTCAGCCCCGGTTTCGAACCGCTGCGCCGGCAAGTGGCGATCCGCATGCGCGACGCGGGCGTGGTGGTCGACCCGTCCGAAGTGGTGATCACCCACGGCTGCGTCGATGCCCTGCAGATGTCGCTGCGGGTGCTGACCCGGCCCGGCGACCTGATCGCCGCCGAATCCCCGACCTACTATGGCCTGCTGCAGCTGGCCGACTTGCTGGGCCTGAAAGTCATCGAGATCCCCAGCGACCCGGCCACCGGCATGAGCCTGGAGGCCCTGCAGCTGGCGGCCAACCAATGGTCGATCAAAGCCCTGGTGCTGACCACGCGCCTGAGCAACCCCTTGGGCGGCACCATGCCCGAAGAGCGGCAGAAACAGCTGCTGCGCCTGGCTTCGGATTTCGACATCCAGATCGTCGAAGACGACATCTATGGCGAGCTGATGTTCGAGCAGGGCCGCACCAAGGCGCTCAAGGCCTACGACCGGCTCGACCGGGTGATCTACTGTTCGAGCTTTTCCAAGACCTTGTCGCCCGGCGTGCGCATCGGCTGGATGATCGCCGGCAAGTATCAGCAGGAGATCCAGCGGCTGCAGACCTTCAGCACCCATTCGGCGTGCAGCGTCACGCAAATGGCGATCGCCGCGTACCTGGAGAACGGCGGCTATGACCGGCATTTACGGTACATCCGCCAGGAATACCGGAAAAACCTCAGCGCCTTCCAGCTGGCGGTCCAGCAGTATTTCCCTGAAGGCACCCAGATGACCCGGCCCACTGGCGGCTTCATTCTGTGGGTGAGCCTGCCGGGACGGGTCAACACCCAGGAGCTGCACGTGCGGGCCCTGCAACAGGGCATCAGCATTGCGCCGGGCCTGATCTTCAGCAACACCGAGCAGTTCAACCACTGCATCCGGCTCAACTGCGGCATTTCCTGGAACCGCGAGGCGGAGCGGACGCTGATGACCCTCGGCCTGCTGGCGACCCAACTCTGCCAAGAGACTGCCGGCGGCTTCTGAGTCGATGGCAGAGCTTGTCACAGGCTCTGCGACAGGCGAGCATATGGCCCTCTGCCGTTAGCCCCGTTGGATTCATGAAAGCGATTCTTCCTGCCGTCCGGGTTTTGCTTTGCCTGTTTGCGTTCGCACAGGTGCCTGGCGTCCTGGCGGCTGCTGCCCAGGACAAGGCACCCGCTGCCGCCGCCGCGAAAAAGCCGGCCGCTGCCGCCAAGGCGACGCCGGCGAAGAAGGCGCCGCAAAAGAAGGCCGCGCCGGTCAAGAAGCGTGCGCCGGTCGCTTCCAAGTCGAAGTCGGCCAGTGAAGTGGCCAAGACGCCGTTGCCGCCCGCCAGGCTCGACCTGAGCCTGCCCAAGGAGATGGTGCAGCAACTGAAGCCGGCCGGCGCCGTGCCGCTGCCCAAGCATGAGGCGATCCTGCCGCAGATGTTCGGCGAGAAGAACAGCGGTTTCCAGCTCAACGGCCGTCTGCTGAGCAACGAAATGCAGTTGCAGCTGCGCAACGAGGAGCGGCGGGATGTCGAAGGGGCCGCGCTGGATTTCGAATTCAAGCAGTGAAACCCGCTCATCGGTGACCCGCCGGCCAGACACTTTGTCGGAGACTGGTCGGTCATTTCCGTTTACACGCAAAAACTCCGTTTCAGGGAATTTAAAACAGGCGTTTTAGCCGTTACTCTGTTCCCTGTCCTTTTCATGCATTGCCCGCCGCGAGGAATCTGTTGCCATGAACTGCCGTGAAGGTTGTGGCGCCTGCTGCATTGCCCCATCCATCAGTTCACCGATTCCCGGCATGCCAGACGGCAAGCCCGCTGGGGAACGCTGCGTGCAGCTCTCGGTCGAAAACCTGTGCAGCATTTTCGGCCGTCCGGAGCGTCCGGCGGTCTGTTCGGGGTTCAAGGCCGATCCTGAAGTCTGCGGCGACAGCCGCGAAGAGGCGGTCAGGCTGATCGGCTGGTGGGAGCAGATGACGGCGGCGTGATGCGTCAAACGAACGGAACTTCAACAATAAGGAACAAGACTATGGGTTCGCTGCACCGTATCGCTGTGTTGTGCGGTCTGACCGCCGTGCTGGCCACCTCGGCCGCCCAGGCCGAAGACTGGAAAGTCGCCAAGAACGAGGACGGGATCAAGGTGTCCCTGAGCGAAGTGCCCGGTTCGGACTACAAGTCCTATCAGGGCGTGACGCTGATGAAGACCACCGTCGCCAAGCTGCGCGCCCTCCAGGAAGACGTTGCCGGCGCCTGCAAATGGATCCACGAGTGCAAGTCCCAGGAGCTGCTCAAGCACGAAGGCGACCAGAGCTGGACCTACACCCGCTTCAACACGCCATGGCCGGTCACCCCCCGTGACTCGGTGCTGCACATCACCACCGTCGAAGGCGCCGACGGCAGCCTGACCCGCAACCTGGAAGGCGTGCCGGAGTACGTTCCGGAAGAGAAAGGCTATGTGCGGGTTGCCCAGGTCAAGGGTTTCTGGAAGTTCGTGCCCAAGGGCGACCAGGTCGAAGTGACCTACCAGGTGCACACCGAGCCGGGCGGCAGCGTGCCGGCGATGGTCGCCAACAAGTTCGTGGTGGATGCGCCGTTCAACACGCTCAAGGCCCTCAAGGCCCGCGCCGAGAAGTAAGCGCCGGCGCAATGGAGAAAACGCCCTGATCCCTCGGGGCGTTTTGTTTTGTGGTGGTTTTGTACTTATTTTGTGTTTCCGGATATGCGTTGAACGAAATTTTCACAATTGCTTCCCGACAATTCGCCCGCATCCTTGCACCCTGCCGGCCCGACATGAAAGTGTCCGGCGCCGGGGCAGTAATCAATGGCAATGCCGCCGTCTATCGTGCAACATTTGCGCACCGCGCGAGCCCCGGGGCCTGGGAATGGCCAACAGAGGGCAGGGCGCAGCTGTTTCTTGCAATTTCAACTTCCAATGGGTCCTAAAACGACATGGCAAACCCGGACGCCCTGAACCGGCAGCGATCTTCCAGTCGCCTGCTGCAACCGACCGTCAAATCGCATCTGGCCTACACGCTGCTGTGCGCGCTGGTCATGATGGTGATGTTGTCCGTGCTGCGCCTCGCGCTGCTGGTCTACAACCGCGAGATGATCCTCGACACCCCGGCTTCCACCTTCCTCGAAGCCTTCGCCAACGGCCTGCGTTTCGACCTGCGCCTGGTGGTCTACCTGTGCATTCCGCTGCTGCTGGCGCTGTTCAGCGTCCGGGCGATGGCCGCCCGCGGGTTCTTCCGCCTGTGGCTGACCGTGGTCTCCAGCATCGCGCTGTTCCTCGGCCTGATGGAGATGGACTTCTACCGCGAGTTCCACCAGCGCCTCAACGGCCTGGTGTTCCAGTACGTGAAGGAAGACCCGAAAACCGTCATGAGCATGCTCTGGTACGGTTTCCCGGTGGTGCGCTACCTGCTGGCCTGGGCCGTGGGCACGCTGATCCTGACCCTGGCGTTCAAGGGCGCCGACCGCGCCACCCGCCCGCGCGGGCCGTTCAGCGGCGGTAACGTCGGCACCCGTCAGGTGGCGCCGTGGTATGCGCGCCTTGCGGTGTTCGTGGTCTGCCTGGTGGTCTGCGTGGTCGCCGCCCGCGGCACCCTGCGTCAAGGCCCGCCGCTGCGTTGGGGCGACGTGTACACCACCGAGTCGAACTTCGCCAACCAATTGGGCCTCAACGGCACGCTGTCGCTGATCGCGGCGGCCAAGGACCGGATGGGCGAAGACCGCAACAACATCTGGAAGGCCACGCTGCCGCAGCCTGAGGCGCAGAAGGTGGTGCGCGAGATGCTGCTGATGCCGGACGACAAGCTGGTCGATGCCGACATCGCCGCCGTGCGTCGCGAGTACACGCCACCGGCCGACAAGACCCTGCCGATCAAGAACGTCGTCGTGATCCTGATGGAAAGCATGGCCGGCCATTCGGTGGGCGCGCTGGGCGGCCCGGGCAACATCACGCCGTACCTGGACAAGCTGTCGAAGGAAGGCTTGCTGTTCGACCGGTTCTTCTCCAACGGCACCCACACCCACCAGGGCATGTTCGCCACCATGGCGTGCTTCCCGAACCTGCCGGGCTTCGAATACCTGATGCAGACGCCGGAAGGCAGCCACAAGCTGTCCGGCCTGCCGCAACTGCTCAGTGCCCGCGCCTTTGACGATGTCTATGTCTACAACGGCGATTTCGCCTGGGACAACCAGTCGGGCTTCTTCAGCAACCAGGGCATGACCAACTTCGTCGGCCGCAACGACTTCGTCAATCCGGTGTTCTCCGACCCGACGTGGGGCGTGTCCGACCAGGACATGTTCGACCGTGGCCTGGAAGAACTGAAGGCCCGCGACGGCAAGGACAAGAAACCGTTCTATGCCTTGCTGCAGACCCTGTCCAACCACACCCCGTATGCGCTGCCGACGCCGTTGCCGGTGGAGCGCGTGACCGACCGCGGCACCCTGAACGAGCACCTGACCGCCATGCGTTACGCAGACTGGGCGCTGGGCCAGTTCTTCGAGAAGGCCCGCAAGGAGCCGTACTTCAAGGAGACCCTGTTCGTCATCGTCGGCGACCACGGCTTCGGCAACGAACGCCAGATCACCGAAATGGACCTGGGTCGCTTCAACGTGCCGATGCTGATGATCGCGCCGGGCATCCAGGAGAAGTTCGGCCAGCGTGACCACACCGTGGGCACCCAGATCGACATCGTGCCGACCATCATGGGCCGCCTGGGCGGCGAAGTGCGTCACCAGTGCTGGGGCCGCGACCTGCTCAACCTGCCGCAGGGCGACACCGGTTTCGGCGTGATCAAGCCGTCCGGCAGCGAGCAGACCACCGCCATCGTGACCGCCGACCAGATCCTGGTGCTGCCGAAGGACAAGGACATGGCGCCGAAGATCTACGCCTACGAGCTGGGCGCCAATCCTCACGCCGAGGTCATTCCCGATGCGCCGCGCACCGCCGAGCTCAAGCACAAGCTCGAAGCGTTCCTGCAGACGGCCACCAAGAGCCTGATCGACAACACCGCCGGTGTGGTCAACGGCAAGCCGGACTGACTGTCAGGCACGCCAGGTTCCGCCCCATGAAAAGAGGCCCTTGAAGGGCCTCTTTTTTTGCCTGCGAAAAACGCTATATCCGGCCGAGCAACAACAGCACCAGCAGCACGACCAGCACGACGCCGATGATGCCGGAAGGGCCGTAGCCCCAACTTCTGGAGTGCGGAAAGACCGGCAGACCACCGATCAGCAACAGGATCAGGATAATGATGAGGATTGTGCCCATGTCTGTTTCCTTGGCGAGAAGGTTTCGGAAAGTCTTGCAGTCCAAGGCCGGCTGGAAACCATGCGGATCCAGGCGTCTTACCAGTTCCGACCGGCGCGCCCGACAGAAAATTCAATGTTTTTTGGCGCTGTCCGCAACGCGCTCCGCCCAGGCCCGAGCCACGCATCGCGTGGCGGTTTGCCCTCGCCATTCAGCACTCTGATGGAGCGTGGGTGGCCGCGGTTCCTTCGCTACACTCCGCGCATCTTCCAAAGAACAACAAGGCTGTCTGCTATGCAAAATCGCATGATGATCACTGGTGCAGGCTCCGGCCTGGGTCGCGAAATCGCGTTGCGCTGGGCGCGTGAGGGGTGGCGGCTGGCCTTGTCGGACGTCAGCGAGGCGGGCCTGCAGGAAACCCTCAAACTCGTGCGCGAGGCCGGCGGCGACGGCTTCGTCCAGCGTTGCGACGTGCGCGACTACAGCCAGCTCACCGCCTTCGCCCAGGCCTGCGAGGTGAAGTTCGGCGGCATCGACATCATCGTCAACAACGCCGGGGTGGCGTCGGGCGGCTTCTTCAGCGAGCTGTCGCTGGAAGACTGGGACTGGCAGATCGCGATCAACCTGATGGGCGTGGTCAAGGGCTGCAAGGCGTTCCTGCCGCTGCTGGAGCAGAGCAAGGGCAAGATCATCAACATCGCCTCCATGGCGGCGCTGATGCAGGGCCCGGCCATGAGCAACTACAACGTGGCCAAGGCCGGCGTGGTGGCGCTGTCGGAGAGCCTGCTGGTGGAACTGGCCCAGCAGGAGGTCGGTGTCCACGTGGTGTGCCCATCATTCTTCCAGACCAACCTGCTGGACTCGTTCCGTGGCCCGACGCCGGCCATGAAGGCCCAGGTCGGCAAGTTGCTGGAGAGTTCGCCGATCACCGCCGCCGATATCGCCGACTACATCTTCAACCGGGTCGCCGCCGGCGAGTTCATGATCCTGCCCCACGAGCAAGGGCGCATGGCCTGGGCGCTCAAGCAGAAGAATCCGCAATTGCTGTACGACGAAATGACCGCCATGGCCGACAAAATGCGCGCCAAGGCACGGCAGAACAACGGCTGAACTTGCTCCCGCAGGGCCTCATCGCTAGGGTGGCCGCAACTGTCACCCTGACGAGACGTCTTGCATGCTCAATTACCTGTGGTTCCTTCTGGCCGCGCTGTTCGAAATCGCCGGCTGCTTCGCCTTCTGGATGTGGCTGCGCCAGGGCAAGAGCGCCGTGTGGGTGATCCCGGCACTGCTGAGCCTGACCCTGTTCGCGCTGCTGCTGACGCGCATCGAGGCGACCTACGCCGGCCGCGCCTACGCCGCGTACGGCGGCATCTACATCGTCGCGTCGATCGGCTGGCTGGCGGTGGTCGAGCGCATCCGGCCCTTGGGTTCGGACTGGATCGGCGTCGCGCTGTGCGTGATCGGCGCCACGGTGATCCTGTTCGGCCCGCGCTTTTCCGCTGCCTGAAACGGTGTAGGCCATCGCCGCTTTGCGGGAAACGTCCGAAGGGCGATGTACCCACCGCGTGTAGGGCATGACTGATTTGTCCGGCATGCATTGTGGGGCGCGGGCAAGCCGCGCATCTTCAAGGCCCGTTTACCTTGAAGGATCAACCCCATGCTTGTACTCAGCCGTGTCGTCGGAGAACAGATTTCCATCGGCCACAACATTTCCCTGCGCGTGCTGTCGGTCAACGGCTCCAGTGTCCGGTTCGGCGTCGAGGCGCCGCAGCAGGTCGAGGTGCACCGCGCCGAGGTCTACGAGCGCATCCAGCGCAAGCAGGCCGCAGGCAAGGGGCGCTGAGGGTCAGTCGAACAGGTGCTTGGGCACGTCGTGTTTGAGCATCAGTTGGCATTGCTCGCTTTCCGGGTCGAACACGATCAGCGCCTGGCCTTTGGTCAGGGCCTGGCGAACCCGCAGCACGCGGGTCTCCAGCGGGGTGTCGTCGCCGTTGTCGGTGCCGTCGCGGGTGACGAAGTCCTCGATCAGACGGGTGAGGGTGTCGACTTCAAGCATGTCGTGGGGAATCAGCATGGGGGCCTCGGCTCGATCAATGCCGTGATGCTACGGCGATTGGCGGTCGGCGGCCAGCGCGGGAGGAACCAGTGGCCTGTTCGCCCCCTTCGCCGGCAAGCCCGATCTCTGTGGGAGCCGGCTTGCCGGCGAAGGCGCCGGCCCAGACACCGCCGACCTAACTGTCGGATCGCTGACCCACCAGGCTGTCCACCGACGGCACCCGCGTGTCGCTCTCCATCTGCGTGTCATGTTCGATCTGGTGGCTGAAGCGCTCCAGGGACGCATCGGCCGGCTGCGCGTCGCTGGCGAACACCGGCGCGCTGAGCATGTACGCCCCCAGCAGGCGACTGAGCGCCGCCAGGCTGTCGAGGTGGGTGCGTTCGTAGCCGTGGGTCGCGTCGCAGCCGAAGGCGAGCAGGGCGGTGCGGATGTCGTGGCCGGCGGTCACCGCCGAATGGGCGTCGCTGAAGTAGTAGCGGAACAGGTCGCGGCGCACCGGCAGTTCATGTTCGTCGGCCAGGCGCAGCAGGTGCCGCGACAGGTGATAGTCGTACGGCCCGCCGGAATCCTGCATCGCGACGCTGACCGCGTGTTCGCTGGAGTGCTGGCCGGGCGCGACCGGCGCGATGTCGATGCCGACGAACTCGCTGACGTCCCACGGCAGGGCCGCCGCCGCGCCGCTGCCGGTCTCCTCGGTGATGGTGAACAGCGGGTGGCAATCGATCAGCGGTTCCCGGCCGCTGTCGACGATGGCCTTGAGCGCCGCCAGCAGGGCGGCCACGCCGGCCTTGTCGTCGAGGTGGCGGGCGCTGATGTGGCCGCTTTCGGTGAACTCCGGCAACGGGTCGAAGGCCACCACATCGCCGATGCCGATGCCCAGCGAGTCGCAGTCGGCCCGTGTCGCGCAGTAGGCGTCCAGGCGCAGCTCGACGTGATCCCAGCTGACCGGCAGTTCATCCACCGCCGTGTTGAACGCATGCCCGGAAGCCATCAGCGGCAGGACGCTGCCGCGGATCACACCGCTGTCGGTGAACAGGCTGACGCGGCTGCCTTCGGCGAAGCGGCTCGACCAGCAGCCGACCGGCGCGAGCGTCAGGCGGCCGTTGTCCTTGATCGCGCGCACGGCGGCGCCGATGGTGTCCAGGTGCGCCGACACCGCCCGGTCGGGGCTGTTCTTCTTGCCCTTGAGCGTGGCGCGGATCGTGCCGCGGCGCGTCATCTCGAAAGGGATGCCGAGTTCCTCCAGGCGTTCGGCGACATAGCGCACGATGGTGTCGGTGAACCCGGTGGGGCTGGGGATGGCGAGCATTTCCAGCAGGACTTTCTGCAGGTAGTTCAGGTCCGGTTCGGGAAGTTGAGGGGACATGGAATCTCCTGTTGGGTGAGAGGCATGCGCTGATCGTCAGGGCACCTCCGCGGGCAGCTCGCTGCACGCCTGTGGGAGCGAGCCTGCTCGCGAAAGCGGTGGCCCATTCAACGCATCCGGGTCAGACCGCCGGCCGGCTGTGGGGAAACAACAGATCCACAAACCGTTCCGCCGTCGGCTGCGGCTCGTGGTTGGCCAGGCCGGCCCGTTCGTTGGCTTCGATGAACACATGCTCCGGCCGGTCGGCGGCGGTCACCATCAGGTCGAGGCCGACCACCGGAATGTCCAGCGCCCGCGCGGCGCGCACGGCCGCATCGGCCAGCGTCGGGTGCAGGATGGCCGTGACGTCTTCCAGGGTGCCGCCGGTGTGCAGGTTGGCGGTGCGCCGCACGGACAGGTGCTCGCCCGCCGGCAGGACGCTGTCCCAGTCGTAGCCGGCCATGTGCAGGGTGCGCCGGGTCTCCTCATCCATGGGGATCTTGCTTTCACCGTCGGTGGCCGCCTGCCGGCGCCGGCTCTGGGCGTCGATCAAGGCGTCGAGCGGGTGGAGGCCGTCGCCCACCACATGCGCCGGTCGGCGGATCGCCGCCGCCACGACCTCGAAGCCGATCACCAGGATCCGCAGGTCGAGCCCTTCGTGGAAACTCTCCAGCAGCACCCGGCTGTCGAACGCCTTCGCCGCTTCGACGGCTTGCTGCACCTCTTCGATGCTCTGCAGGTCCACCGCCACGCCCTGGCCCTGTTCGCCGTCCAGCGGCTTGACCACGACGCGCAGGTGCTCGTCGAGGAACGCCAGATTGTCATCCGCGTTGCCCGCCAGGCGCTGCGTCGGCACGTTCAGCCCGGCGCCCTTCAGCACTTTGTGCGTCAGGCTCTTGTCCTGGCACAGGGTCATGCTGACGGCGCTGGTCAGGTCGCTCAGGGATTCGCGGCAACGCACCCGGCGTCCGCCGTGGCTGAGGGTGAACAGCCCGGCTTCGGTGTCGTCCACCTGCACATCGATGCCGCGCCGGTGCGCCTCTTCGACGATGATCCGCGCATAGGGATTGAACGGCGCTTCGGGCCCCGGCCCCAGGAACAGCGACTGATTGATGCCGTTCTTGCGCTTGACGGCGAAGGTCGGGAGGCTGCGCATGCCCAGTTTGGCGTAGAGGGTCTTCGCCTGCCGGTTGTCGTGCAGCACCGACAGGTCGAGGTGGTTCAGGCCGCGGCTCATGAAGTGTTCGATCAGGTGGCGCACGAGTACTTCGCCGACCCCCGGGCGCGGGCACTGCGGATCCACCGCCAGGCACCACAGGCTGCTGCCGTTTTCCGGATCGTGGTACGCCTTGCGGTGATTGAGGCCCATGACGCTGCCGATCACCGCGCCGCTGTCCTCGTCCTCGGCCAGCCAGTACACAGGCCCGCCCCGGTGGTGCGGGGTGAGCCGGGCGGGATCCACCGGCAGCATGCCGCGGGCGTGATACAGCCGGTTGATGGCTTGCCAGTCCGCGTCGCTTTGGGCGCGGCGGATGCGGAAGCCGCGAAACACCCGGGTCGCCGGGCGGTAGTCGCTGAACCACAGGCGCAGGGTGTCGGAGGGGTCGAGAAACAGCTGCGCGGGTTCGAGGCCGAGCACCTGCTGCGGCGCGGCGACGTACAGGGCGATGTCACGTTCGCCCGGCTGCTCCTTGAGCAGTTCTGCGGCCAGGCTCGAAGGATCCGGGAACGTATGGCCGATCAGCAGGCGGCCCCAGCCGCAATGCACCGCGATCGGGGCGCCGGCCGGCGCGCTGCCGTCTTCGGCCAGGCGCGCCTGCAAGCGTTCGTAGGAGGGCGACTGACCGCGCAGCAGGCGCTGGCCAAAGGCCGTGGCATGAGGTTTCATCGGTCAGATTCCTTGTTCGCTGAGCCACAGGTTCAGGGCCGCCAGTTGCCACAGGCGCGAGCCGCGCAGCGGGGTGATGTGGCTTTGCGGGTCGGTCAGCAGGCGGTCGAGCATCACCGGGTCGAACAGGCCGCGGTCCTGGCTTGGGTCGAGCAGCAGTTCGCGGACCCAGTCGAGGGTGTCGCCCTGCAAGTGCTTGAGGCCGGGCACCGGGAAGTAGCCCTTCTTGCGGTCGATCACTTGCGCAGGAATCACCTGCCGCGCCGCTTCCTTGAGCACTTGCTTGCCGCCGTCGGGCAGCTTGAAGCGGGCGGGGATCCGCGCCGACAGTTCGACCAGGCGATAGTCCAGGAACGGTGTCCGCGCCTCTAGGCCCCAGGCCATGGTCATG
Source organism: Pseudomonas sp. B7(2017) (assembly GCF_002112745.1). Taxonomy (NCBI): domain Bacteria; kingdom Pseudomonadati; phylum Pseudomonadota; class Gammaproteobacteria; order Pseudomonadales; family Pseudomonadaceae; genus Pseudomonas; species Pseudomonas sp. B7(2017). The sequence continues at coordinate 602,804 of NZ_NEIP01000002.1, forward strand.
TTGTCGACCCGTTTGACCGGGTCGTCCACCAGCATCACCGTGCTGTCCAGGCGCAAGGCCTTGTCCACCGCCGCGTCGGCGCCGGGCTGCGCGAAATGTTCCTTCACGAAGTCGCCGGCCGCGTCATGGGTCGTCAGCCATTTCGGCTGCACGGTGGCCTTGTAGCCGTCGTGGGTGCAGTCGAAGAACGCCTGCCGGTAGGCCGCATACGGATCGGCCGCGCCGTCCACCTGGGGATACCAGTGATAACCGGCGAACAGTTCGTCGGCGCCCTGGCCGCTCTGCACCACCTTGCAGTGCTTGGCCACCTCGCGGGAGAGCAAGTAGAAGGCGATGCAGTCGTGGCTGACCATCGGCTCGCTCATGGCGCGGAACGCGGCGGGCAACTGTTCGATGATCTCTTTTTCGTCGATGCGCAGTTGATGGTGGCGGGTGCCGTAATGCCTGGCGATCAGGTCCGAATACTGGAACTCGTCGCCACGTTCGCCGCCGGCGTCCTGGAAGCCGATGGAGAAGGTCGACAGGTCGTCCACGCCGGCTTCACGCAGGAGCCCGACCAGCAGGCTCGAATCGACGCCGCCGGACAGCAGCACGCCGACATCCACCGCCGCACGCTGGCGGATGGCGACCGCCTCGCGGGTGCTGTCGAGCACGCGGTCGCGCCAGTCCTCAAGCGTCAGGCCTTTCTCGTCTTCGTGCGGGCCGTAGGGCAGCGTCCACCAGGTCTTGCGTTCGGTGCGCCCGTCCGCGCCGATGCGCATCCAGGTGGCCGGGGGCAGTTTCTCGATGCCGGCCAGCAAGGTGCGCGGCGCCGGGACGACGGCATGAAAGTTCAGGTAATGGTTGAGGGCCACCGGATCCAGGACCGGACTGATGTCGCCGCCCTTGAGCAGCGCCGGCAGGCTTGAGGCAATGCGCAGGCGCTCGCCGGTGCGCGACAGGTACAGGGGCTTCACGCCCAGCCGGTCGCGGGCGATGAACAGCCGCTGGGCGTCACGTTCCCAGATGGCCAGGGCAAACATGCCGTTGAGTTTGGGCAGCAGCGCTTCGCCCCAGGCGTGATAGCCCCGAAGCAGCACTTCGGTATCGCCGCCGGAATGGAAGACATGGCCGAGGCCTTCGAGCTCGGCGCGCAGTTCCGGGAAGTTGTAGATGGCGCCGTTGAAGGCCAGGGCCAGGCCCAGCCTGCTGTCGATCATCGGCTGCGCCGAGCCGTCCGACAGATCCATGACTTTCAGGCGTCGATGGCCAAGGGCGACCGGCCCCTGGGCGTGGAAGCCCCAGGCGTCGGGGCCGCGGGGGGCCAAGTGATGGGTGATTCGTTCGAGGGCTGCAAGGTCTGCAGGGCGTTGGTCAAAACGTAACTCGCCAGCTAATCCGCACATAAGTTCCTTACCGGTTTTTTCCGTTGGGGAGGTCAAGACGCACCGCGCCGGAATGGCCGGTACTGAAAAACTGACCTGCGCAGGAACCGGTAGTTTTAGAACGATCGGTTATAAAGCGTCGTCGTCGGCCAGAACCCATAACAGCTTCGCCACGATTCTGTGCGGTACAGGGTTATGCAAAACATGGGAATTCTTGCTGATCCGCAACGGCAAACGCGCAGGATTTCGCGTTATCAATCGCTCGGCGGGATCGATAAGTTAAAGGCCTGAACCCCGCAATTAAGGACGATTGCCGATGCCGAGCCCGGATACTCCCCTGACACCTGTCACGCTCACGAACGAACAGGTGCTCGCCATCCTGCTGGACGCCACCGGGGACCTGGACACCGCCGAGGTGCTGCAGGAACGAATCCCTTCATGGCTGCTCAAGGCCTCCGCTGCAAGGATCGCCGCATTGATGCAGGCTGCCTCGGAGCTTCGGGCCAGTCAGCTAAAGGTCGAAGTCGGACTGAGCCACCTGCGGCCGTTGGAGGCCTTTTGCGCCTCCGCCTTGACCCACGCGTTGCGCCTGCGCTGGCCGGTGACGTTCGAGGTCGAGCACGATGGCCTGGTGCTCAAGGGCGACCACCAGGGCACGCGCACCTTGCTGGACGCGGCCATGCAGAACTTCACCGTGGAAGAGGCGGGCTCCGACGGCTTGCCCAAGGGCAGCGAGATCCAGCTCAAGAACCACCCGCAAGGCGTTGCCGGATTGACGCCGTCGGCCTTTGCCGGCCTGTGCCGCGACCTGAATCTGGGGCAGCGCTATCAGGAGCACTTCGCGCAGATGTTCGGCCTGCAGGAGCGGGCCGGGCGAACGGAGGTGACGAGCGCCCTGGGCCCGGACATCGTCCGCTTGAAAAAGCGCTTGCTGGCGTTCGACATGCATCTGGCCTCTATGAAAGGGGACATCACCCAGGAGGGGCATCAGATGCTGCAGCGGCTGATCGATGCCGAGGGTGCCGGCGACGCGAAGGCACTGCATTACGCGGGGCGTCCCTTGCTTATGCAGGGCCTCGGGGGGCAGGACATCTGCTTCTGGGGTGTGGTGGTGTTTTCGCGACGCCCGGTGGAGGAACATCCGGATGAGTGGTGTCTTGTCTACATGCCCGGCGAACCCTACCGTCCGCTGTTCGAATACCCCGCCTTCAGCACGTTCAAGCTATACCTGACGCTGAAGCTGGGTCTGCGCAGCTATGCGGCGCCTTTCGCCCGCTATCTGGATGAAGACAGCAAGGCGGACTTTTTCCAGACCTTCGCCCGCACACGGCAGCTGGGGACGCTCCAGGCCCGGCCGATTGCACGGTCGTTGTTCGATTTCATGCTGCACAGCCACGTCGGCAAGCTTCAGATCGATGCGCGGGTACTTGCGGTGCCCACCGCCGACGTGGACGCCGAGGCATCGCGTGAACGCTGGCTCGGCTATTTGGACACCGGCGTGACCATCGCCGGGCTGGCAGGGTTTTTCTTGCCGGTGGTGGGCGAGCTGATGATGGGCGTGGCGGTCGGCCAACTGTTGGCGGAAGTCTACGAGGGCATCGAAGACTGGGGCAGCGGCGACCGCCACGATGCCCTGGCGCACATGCTCGGGGTGGCGGAAAACGTTGCCCTCATGGCCGCGACGGCAGGCGTGGCCAAATCGTTGGGGGGCGTGGTGAGTCGCTCGCTTGCACGGCACCCGGAATTCTTCGGGCGTTTCGCTGCGGTGTTCGATCGGGCGGGCAGATCGCGATTGTGGATGCAGTCGTTGCAGGGGTATGAGCAGCCTGCGGCAACGGAGGCGCCGACGCAGGTCGATTATTCAGGGTTGTATCAGGCCCGCGACCGGACGTTCCTGCAGATCGAGGACAAGCACTATGCCGTGACGCTCGATCCCGATTCGAAGACCTGGCGGATCCTGCATCCGACGCGCAAGACGGCCTTTGCGCCTGAGCCCCTGCCCAATGGCGAAGGGGGCTGGCTGCGTCCCGGTGAGCAGGTCGAGCGATGGCGTGATTCTGCCTATGTGCTCAAGCGCATGAACCCGCGTCTGTCCGGTATCGATGACAGGCAGTTGGGGATGATCTGCAGGCTGACCGATACACCGCTCGACGAACTGCATCGGTTGGCGCAGGACAGTACGCCCCTGCCGCTGCGTCTGCAGGACATGGCCAAGCGCTTCGAGCTCGACGGCAAGTTGCGCCGTTTCATCGCCGACATGGAGCAAGGCAATGCGGGCGCCCCGCTGCATGCCCAGGAGCAGTTGCAAGCGTTGCCCATGCTCAAGGGTTGGCCCCATGGGCGCTACATCGAAGTGCTGGATGACGAGGCGAACGTCATGGCGACATACCCGCCCACTGCGGTGAGCGACCCTGACCTTTGCGTCCACGTGACCCAGACTCAATTGGCCGCCGGGCAATTGCTGCAGACGGTTGTCGGGGGGCTCTACCCCGAAGAGGCGCAAACGCTGATCGGCGCCCCCGCCATCGGCGCAGGGCAGGACACGCAACTGGCGAAGCGACTGGGCGCCGAGCTCAAGGCCGGGCGGCGGCCGCTGTTCGAGCAGCTTTACCGGCTCTACGACTCAGGCGGGGCTAGCGATGTGAAAAAGGCCTGTGAAGCGTTTCCTGGCCTGCCTGAGCGCTGTGCCCGGCAGCTCATCGATCTGGCCCCCAGCGTCGAGCGCCAGCACTTGCAGGCTACCGGACGGCTGCCGATGGGATTGGCGCATAGGATGCGCCAGATCCGCGACGCGGTGCGGATGGACAGGGCGCTGGCGGGATTCCACCTGCCCGAACTGGCCGATGACGATACGCAGAGGCTGGGCATTCGGTTGTTGGCGCATCTGGACGGCTGGCAGGCGGACTGGCGGCTGGAACTGCGCGAACGGACGTTCCACGGCCCGTTGCTGGAAGGCATCGGCCATCCGGTTGCCGCGCTTGCCGAGACCTGCACGATCGTCAAATCGTCGGCCGGTTATGAGGTGTTCAAGGGGAACCAGTCCCTGGGCCGGGTGCTGCCTGGGCCTGAAAGCCTGTATGCCGCTGTACTGAAAGGCATGCCGGCGTCGTGGCGCTCCGCGACAGGGTTTGCCGAACAGCGGCCGGGTGATGCCGCACGCCTGCGTGCTCGACTGTTGGAGACCGCACTGGATGGCCGATTCGATGCCGAACGGGCGCTGATCAACGATCTGCCGTTGCCGGTGCGCAAGGGGGTGGCGTGCGTGCAGGGCGACAGTCCCGTCGGTTCGCCGAAACACGCCGATGCCCTGCGACGCAAGGTCAAGCGGCTCTATCCGTTGTTTTCCGATGCGCAGGCCAACGCGCTTCTCGACGGACTGGGCCCGGATCGCCTGACCCGCGCCCGGGCGGTCAGGCAATTGGAACAGGCGCTGAAAGACCTGACCACCCGCCTTGAACGCTGGAGCGAGGACGGTGAGGCGCTGCAAGCCATGGGCGGCGAACTGCGTGAGGCCCGCCAGAGCCGGCGACAGGCGGCTCGGCTGATCATTGAGGCCTGGCGGCGCAAGACCAGGATGGCCGACGGGCATTGCAGCCTCAGGCTCGACGACATGCGCATCGGAAAACTGCCGCACCTGCCCGCGAATGCTTCGTTCGATCATGTGAGGCACGTGTCCTTGAAGAACATGCAACTGACGGATGACGGGGTCTATTTTCTCAAGGCTTTCCAGAACGCCGAGTCCCTTGACCTGGACGGCAACCAGCTGACCCGGCTGCCGGAGGTGATTTCGCACATGCCTGCGCTCACGCGCCTGAGCCTTTCGGACAATCGCGTGCAACTGACCGAGCAGACACTGGCGAAACTGTCCGGGCTGCGCTCGTTGCACTCGCTGAACCTGAGCGGCAACGCGCTGGGGGCGACCCCGGATGTCGGCAAGATGTTCGATCTGCGCTTCCTGTCCCTGCGAAACACCCGGGCGACCGAGCTGCCCAAAGGCGTGTCCCGTTTGCCGAACCTCGACCGGGTCGATCTGCGCGACAACGATATCCGGCAACTGCCGAACTGGTTGTTCCAGGCGCCGAGGCGCATGAGCGAGACGGTCAACCTGCGGCACAATCCGCTGCAAGATCCCAGCCGCGGTTTGTTGTTGGCATACCGGGACCGTGTCGGGGTAGGGATGGGGTTCTTCGAAGACGACATCACCCGTCTCAGCGAGCGACAGGCCAAGGAACTGTGGTTCACGGACCAGGCCGGGCAGATGTTCGAGCAACGAAACAGGGTCTGGACGGCCTTCAAGGAAGATTCACGGGCCGGCGGTCTGTTTCATCTGCTCTCGGAGTTGGGGAACACCGCTGACTCCGAATTCGTTCATCAGGACATGGCGCGCCGGGTCTGGCGTGTGCTGCAGGCTGCCGAGGGCGATGCGGTGCTTTGCGAACAGGTTCTGGACCTGGCGGCCAACCCGATCCGCTGCACGGACTCGGCCGCGCTGAACTTCAGTCATCTGGAAGTGGCCGTGGAGGTGCATCAGATCCTCCACCGTCAGACGAATGCCGAGGCGAGCGCCGCGGACCTGCTGAGGCTGGGACAGAGGCTGTTTCGTCTGGAGCAGGTGGATCAGATCGTCCAAGCCCACATCGACAGCCATCCGAGGGTCGATGCGCTGGAGGTTGGCCTAGCTTATCGCACGGGCCTGGCCGAGGCCCTGGATCTGCCCGGCCAGCCCAGGCACATGCGTTTCGAGTTCTTGAGCGGCGTCACCGATGATGACCTCAAGGGCGCGTTGCTCAAGGTCAGGAATGCCGAGCTGTCGACACGGTTTCCCGAGTATCTGGTGCAGCAGCCGTTCTGGTGCGACCTCATGAGGCAGCATCATCCCCGTCAGTTCAGCTCGACGGAAGCAATCTACCCACCCAGGCTGCAAGCCCTGTTCGAGAAGGCCGATACCCTGACGGATTCTGACTATCTCGAACAGGTCAATGCGATTTCGCTTGAAAGGCAAACCGCCGAAACGAACCTGATGAAGCGTTTGACCGACGACGTCATCAAGCGCATCGAACTGGGCGTATGCGCCTTGTCCGATTTCTGAACGGTTGCGGATCCGGTCTCATTTGCCGCGGATCAGCCGGCGCAGGGCGAAGCGGTTGGGATGGCAGGCTTGGGCAACGGCTTTGGGCAAGGGCAGCGGCTCGTCGTCCAGCCATGCCGCCAGCAGCTCGCCGCACAGCGGTGCGGTGATCAGGCCGCGCGAACCGTGCCCGCTGTTGATGTACAGGCCATCGAGCCACGGACAGGGCACCTGCGGCACTTGCCGGGCATCCCTGGCCAGTGCGGCAAAGGCGTGGGCGAAGGCTTCGCGGTCGGCGAGGGGGCCGACGATGGGCAAGTAGTCGGGGCTGGTGCAGCGAAAGGCCGCGCGGCCCTGCAGATGGCTCACGTCCTGCCCGGGGATGTTCAGGCGTGCCGTCAGGTCGGCGGAGATCTCGTCGAGCATCGCCAGGTTGCCCAGGTGTTCTGCGGCGGTCGGCGTCAGGTCGTCGCTGTTGAAATCGAAGCTGGCGCCCAGCGTGTGTTCGCCCAAGCGGGCAGGGGCGACATAGCCTTCGGCGCACACCACGGTCTTCAGCGCCTGGCTCTGTGGCGTTTGCGCCAGGCGAGTGATCTGCCCGCGAATGCGCTTGAGCGGCAGTTCGGCGCTTTGCGCAAAGCGTCGGACATCGGCGGCGCCGGCGAGCACGACAACCGGCGCGCTGGCGATCAAGCGATCACCGTCGAAGGCCTGCCACTGGCCATCGACCTTGCGCAGCTCCAGCACTTCGTGATGGCGCAGCAGTTCGATGTTCGGTTGCGCGGCCTGCGCCTGGCACAGCGCCGGCGGGTGAACCCAGCCGCCCTCAGGGTAGAACAGGCCGCCGTGGGCCAGGCCGATCCCGGCACGGTCTTGCGCCTCGGGTTGGTCGAGCCATTGCAGCAGGTCCGGCGGGAACGCGGCGGCCAGTTGCGCGTGACGCTCGGCTTCCTTGTCGTTGAACGCCAGTTGCAGCACGCCGCAGCCGTCCCAGTCGGTGCCGCGCTGCAGGCTTTCCAGCAGACGGCGGGTGTAGCCGAAGCCGCTGACGATCAACTGCGACAAGGCCGTGCCGTGGGCCGACAGTTTCAGGTACAGCACGCCTTGGGGGTTGCCCGAGGCTTCCTGCGCCACTGCACCGTGGCGCTCCAGCAGGCTGACCTGCCAGCCCCGGGCCGCGAGGCTGGCGGCGCTGGCGCAACCGGCCAGCCCGGCGCCGATCACCAGCGCTCGGCGCTCACCGGTCAACGGTGCCGGGCGGGCGAACCAGGGCTTGTCCGGCGCGGGGGCGGGCACTTGCGCCGGCCAGCCGAGGAATTCGCCGCGCAGGATCTCCCACTTGTGGCCGATGCCCGGTGTGCGCTTCATCTTGAAGCCCGCCGCATTGAGCAGGCGCCGCACCCAGCCGGTGCTGGTGAAGGTGCTGAGGGTCGCGCCGGGCGCCGCCAGCCGGGCCAGTTCGGCGAACAGTTCGGCGGTCCACATGTCCGGGTTCTTCGCCGGCGCGAAACCGTCGAGAAACCAGGCGTCGATCCGGGCGTCCAACTGCGGCAGTTGCTCCAGCGCATCGCCGATCAGCAGGGTGAGGGTGACCCGGCCGTTGTCCAGCACGATGCGCTGGAACCCTTGATGGATCGCTACATAGCGCTTGAGCAATTGATCGGCGAACGTGGTCAGTTCCGGCCACAGCGAAAGCGCTCGCTCAAGGTCCGCAGGGCTCAGCGGGTACTTTTCGACGCTGACGAAATGCAGCCGTGCACCGGCCGGGGCAGACTGTTCGAACAGTTGCCAGGCACAGAGGAAGTTCAGCCCGGTGCCGAAGCCTGTCTCGCCGATCACAAACCTGCCGTTTGCCGGCAAAGCGGCGAAGCGCTCGGCCAGGCGGTTCTGTTCGAGGAACACGTAGCGGGTCTCTTCCAGCCCGGACTGGTCGGAAAAGTACACATCGTCAAAGGCCCGCGAACGCGGGCGTCCCAGGTCGTCCCAGTCGAGCTGGGCGTGGGGCAGTTCAGGTTTCATGGCAGGCTCGGCAACGGCAAGGCCGCCATTCTAGCCGATTGCGCAGGGGCGGCTTGATCCATGGCAAACCTTGCGGCCTCAGGTTCACGGACAATCCGCCGCCCGCCGGAATTTCTGTGCCGCGCCGGTGCCTGATCCGCTAGTCTTGCTGAACCCTGGAAGGAGCCGCCCCATGTTCGAATCCGCTGAAATCGGTCACGCCATCGACAAAGACACCTACGAAGCCGCGGTGCCGGCCCTGCGCGAAGCGCTGCTCGAAGCCCAGTTCGAACTGCAGCAGCAACGGCGTTTTCCGGTGATCGTCCTGATCAACGGGATCGAGGGGGCCGGCAAGGGCGAAACGGTCAAGTTGCTCAACGAATGGATGGATCCGCGCCTGATCGAGGTGCGCACCTTCGATCAGCAGACCGACGAAGAACTGGCCCGGCCGCCGGCCTGGCGCTACTGGCGGATGCTGCCGGCCAAGGGACGGATGGGTATCTTCTTCGGCAACTGGTACAGCCAGATGCTGCAGGGGCGGGTGCACGGGCTGTTCAAGGATCCGCGGCTGGATCAGGCGATCAACGCCGCCGAGCGCCTGGAAAAGATGCTCTGCGACGAAGGCGCGTTGATCTTCAAGTTCTGGTTCCACCTGTCCAAGAAGCAGATGAAGGCGCGGCTCAAGGCCCTGGCCGACGACCCGCTGCACAGTTGGCGGATCAGCCCGCTGGACTGGCAGCAGTCGCAGACCTACGACAAGTTCGTCAAATACGGTGAACGGGTGCTGCGCCGCACCAGCCGCGACTACGCGCCCTGGCATGTGATCGAGGGGATGGACGCCCATTACCGCAGCCTGGCGGTGGGCAAGATCCTGCTGGAGGGGCTGCAGAACGCGCTCAAGCGCCAGGACGTGCACGCGCAAGAGGTCAACGCCGCGCCGCTGGGCACGCCGGTCGATCAGATGAACCTGCTCGACAGCCTCGACCTGACCCAGTCCCTGGACAAGAAAGACTACGAAGAGCAACTGATCACCGAACAGGCCAGGCTGTCCGGGCTGATGCGCGACAAGCGCATGCGCCGCCATGCGTTGGTGGCGGTGTTCGAAGGCAACGACGCGGCCGGCAAGGGCGGGGCGATCCGCCGGGTGGCGGCGGCGCTCGATCCGCGTCAGTACAGCATCGTGCCGATTGCCGCACCGACCGAAGAGGAACGTGCGCAACCGTACCTGTGGCGCTTCTGGCGGCACATTCCGGCGCGGGGCAAGTTCACCGTGTTCGACCGCTCCTGGTACGGCCGGGTGCTGGTGGAACGGGTCGAAGGCTTCTGCAGCAAGGCCGACTGGCTGCGGGCCTACGGCGAGATCAATGACTTCGAGGAGCAGGTCGCCGACGCCGGGGTGATCGTGGTCAAGTTCTGGCTGGCCATCGACAAGGACACCCAGATGGAACGCTTCCAGGCCCGGGAAGAGATCCCCTTCAAGCGCTTCAAGATCACCGAGGACGACTGGCGCAACCGCGACAAGTGGGATGCCTACCGCGCGGCGGTGGGCGACATGGTCGACCGCACCAGCACCGAGGTCTCGCCGTGGACGCTGGTCGAGGCCAACGACAAGCGCTGGGCCCGGGTCAAGGTGCTGCGCACGATCAACCGGGCGCTGGAGGAGGCCTTCGAAAAGTCCGACCGCCGGGAGAAAAAGCACAAGAGCTGAACCGATGGACACGCATACGCCGGGTGAATGATCGTCGCGGCAGGTCCAGGGGTGGACTTATGCTCGGAGCCACTCCCAACCGACTACTGCAATGAGGTGTGCGATGCGTGAAGTGGTGATCGTCGACAGCGTCCGGACCGGCCTGGCCAAATCCTTTCGCGGCAAGTTCAACATGACCCGTCCCGATGACATGGCGGCCCATTGCGTCAATGCCTTGCTCACCCGCAACGACATCGACCCGGCCAGCGTCGAGGACTGCATCGTCGGCGCCGGCTCCAACGAAGGCGCCCAGGGCTACAACATCGGCCGCAACGTGGCGGTGCTGTCGCACCTGGGCACCGGCACCGCCGGCATGACCCTCAACCGCTTCTGCTCGTCGGGCCTGCAGGCGATCGCGATCGCGGCCAACCAGATCGCGTCCGGCTGCAGCGACATCATCGTGGCCGGCGGCGTCGAGTCGATCAGCCTGACCCTCAAGAGCGTCAACACCGACCACCTGATCAACCCGCTGCTCAAGCAACGGGTGCCGGGCATCTACCACACCATGGGCCAGACCGCCGAAACGGTGGCGCGGCGCTATGGCGTCACCCGCGAAGCGCAGGACCGCTATGCGCTGCAAAGCCAGCTGCGCACTGCCCAGGCCCAGGCGGCGGGGCTGTTCGACGACGAAATCGTGCCGATGGCGGTGAAGTACCGGGTCGAGGACAAGACCACCGGCGCCGAACAGATCCTCGACGCCATCGTCGACCGCGACGACTGCAACCGCCCCGACACCACCTACGAAAGCCTGGCCGGGCTCAAGCCGGTGTTCGCCGAAGACGGTTCGGTGACCGCCGGCAACTCGTCGCAATTGTCCGACGGCGCGTCGATGACCCTGGTGATGAGTCTTGAGAAAGCGCTGCAGCTGGGGCTCAAGCCCAAGGCGTTTTTCCGCGGTTTCACCGTGGCCGGCTGCGAGCCGGACGAAATGGGCATCGGCCCGGTGTTCTCGGTGCCGAAACTGCTCAAGGCCAAGGGCCTGCAAGTGGCGGACATCGATCTGTGGGAGCTCAACGAGGCGTTCGCCTCACAGTGCCTGTACAGCCGCGACCGGCTGGAGATCGACAACGAACGGTACAACGTCAACGGCGGTTCGATCTCCATCGGCCACCCGTTCGGCATGACAGGATCGCGGCAGGTCGGGCATCTGGTGCGCGAACTGCAGCGGCGCAACCTGCGTTACGGGATCGTCACCATGTGCGTGGGGGGCGGAATGGGCGCGACGGGGTTGTTCGAGGCGGTGCGTTGAGCCCTGAGACAGCAAGGTCGCCTGATTGACCGCCATCGCGAGCAGGGAACAGGTTCTTGCTCTATCTGCCAGCATCCAGCAGTTGCATCCGCGCAATGTAGGCGCGGATCTCCTGCTCGGCTTTCTCCAGGCTGTCGAACGGCCCTTCGAGGGTGTTCTCCCGCGTGCTGAAGAACAGTTCGCCGTTGACCCGGCACAGCCGGTCGCTGCGAAAGTGCATGGCGGGTGCCGGATCCTGGGCGCGCATGCCGTACATGGTGGGTCTCCTGGAGGGGCGCTGGAAGGATCCAATGAGCTTATGCCTGAAGCACTTGGCGCGCCTGCCGAGCCGATCAACGGGCGTACGTCAACATTCCGCTGCGACCCGCACCGTTCCGTTTGCGGCCTGACCCCAACTGTCCCTGTGTCGCGCCGGCCGCCGCGCCTAGAATGAGCGCACTCGTCAGTCGTTTTCCGGGGGACTCATGCACATTTCATCGGGCCGTTGGGTGTACGGCATGTTCCTGGCCTTGCTGACGGCGTTCCTGTGGGGAATCCTGCCGATCAAGCTCAAGCAGGTGCTGGTGGCGATGGATCCGGTCACGGTGACCTGGTTCCGCCTGCTGGTCTCCGGCGGTTGCCTGTTCGTCTATCTGGCGGCCACCCGGCGCCTGCCCAGCCGCAAGGCGCTCGGGCCCAAGGGTGGCTGGCTGGTGCTGATGGCGGTGCTCGGGCTGGTGGGCAACTATGTGCTGTACCTGATGGGCCTGAACCTGCTCAGTCCCGGCACGGCGCAGTTGGTGGTGCAGATGGGGCCGATCATGCTCTTGATCGCCAGCCTGTTCGTGTTCAAGGAGCGCTTCAGCATCGGCCAGGGCATCGGCCTGGCGGTGCTGCTGATCGGCTTCGCGCTGTTTTTCAACCAGCGCCTGGCGGAGCTGCTGACGTCGTTGTCCGACTACACCGCCGGCGTCCTGCTGGTGCTGCTGGCCTCGACCGTGTGGACGTTCTACGCGCTGGGCCAGAAGCAGTTGCTGACCGTGTGGAATTCGCTGCAGGTGATGATGGTGATCTACCTGTTCTGCGCCTTGCTGCTCACGCCCTGGGTGCATCCGCAGGAGGCGCTCGGCCTCAGCCCGTTGCAGGGCTGGCTGCTGCTGGCGTGCTGCATGAACACCCTGATCGCCTACGGCGCGTTCGCCGAGGCGCTGGCGCATTGGGAGGCGTCGCGGGTCAGCGCGACGTTGGCGATCACGCCGCTGGTGACGTTCGGGGCGGTGGCGGTGGCGGCCTGGTGCTGGCCTGACTACGTGCACGCCGAGCAGATCAACCTGCTGGCGTACGGCGGGGCGGTGCTGGTGGTGCTGGGTTCGGCGCTGGTGGCCCTGGGGCCTTCGCTGATCGCCGGGCTCAAGGCGCGGCGGGCCAAGGTCGTGCCGGGCTGAGCGGGGCCCTCGCTGACGCCATCGCGGGCAAACCGAGCTCCCACAATCTAGGCGGCGCTCTGCCGACCCCATCGCCAGCAGGCTGGCTCCCACAGGGTTCTGCGGTGAACACAGGGGCTGCATTCACCCGAGCCTTTTGTGGGAGCCAGCCTGCTGGCGATGGCGCCCGCGAAGGCGCCGCAAGGATCAGCCCTTGGCCCCGGCCTCCAGCATGTTCTCCGGCCGCACCCAGGCGTCGAACTGCTCATCGGTCAGGTAACCCAGCTGCAACGCCGCCTCCCGCAGGGTCAGCCCTTCGCTGTAGGCCTTCTTGGCGATTTCCGCCGATTTGTCGTAGCCGATGTGCGGGTTCAGCGCCGTCACCAGCATCAGGCCGCGTTCCAGGTGTTCCGCCATTTTCTCCGCATCCGGCTCCAGCCCGGCGATGCAGTGCTGCTGGAAGTTGCTGCAGCCGTCCCCCAGCAGACGGATCGATTGCAGCAGGTTGTGGATGATCACCGGCTTGAACACGTTCAGTTGCAGGTGGCCTTGGCTGGCGGCGAAACCGATCGCCACATCGTTGCCCAGCACCTGGCAGGCCAGCATCGACAGCGCTTCGCATTGGGTCGGGTTGACCTTGCCGGGCATGATCGAGCTGCCCGGCTCGTTGGCCGGCAGCTTCACTTCGGCGAAGCCTGCGCGGGGACCTGAGCCGAGCAGGCGCAGGTCGTTGGCGATCTTCATCAGGGCCACGGCGAGGGTCTTCAGGGCGCCGGACAAGGTGGTCAGCGGCTCGTGGCCGGCGAGGGCGGCGAACTTGTTCGGCGCGGTGACGAACGGCAGCCCGGACAGCGCCGCCAGTTCAGCCGCGATGGCTTCGGCGAAGCCGTGGGGCGAGTTCAGGCCGGTGCCGACGGCCGTGCCGCCCTGGGCCAGTTCGCACACCGCCGGCAGGGCGGCGCGGATCGCCCGCTCGGCGTAGTCCAGTTGGGCGATGAAGCCGGAGACCTCCTGGCCGAAGGTGATCGGCGTGGCGTCCATCATGTGGGTGCGGCCGGTCTTGACCAGCTTCAGGTGCCGCGCCGACAGCTCCGCGAGGCCGCCGGACAGCTCGGCGATGGCCGGCAGCAACTGGCTCTGCACCGCCTGGGCCGTGGCGATGTGCATGGCGGTGGGGAAGCAGTCGTTGGAACTCTGGGAGCGGTTGACGTGATCGTTCGGGTGCACCGGCAGCTTGCCGCCGCGCGGGTTGCCGGCCAGTTCGTTGGCGCGCCCGGCGATCACTTCGTTGACGTTCATGTTGCTCTGGGTGCCGCTGCCGGTCTGCCAGACCACCAGCGGGAACTGGTCGTCGTGCTGGCCGTCGAGCACTTCGTCGGCGGCCTGTTCGATCAGGCGGGCGATGTCGGCGGGCAGGTCGCCGTTGCGGTCGTTGACCCGGGCGGCGGCCTTCTTGATCAACGCCAGGGCGTGCAGCACCGGCAACGGCATGCGCTCCTGGCCGATGGCGAAGTTGATCAGCGAGCGTTGCGTCTGAGCGCCCCAGTAAGCGTCGTCCGGGACCTCGATCTGGCCCAGGCTGTCGGTTTCGATACGGCTCATCGTGCACACTCCTGTCGGTCTGATTTGCGCTGTTTAGGCCGGCTTCGGCCAGGGTGGTTCCATCGAACCGATTGTTGACCGCTCACGCCCGCCAGGCAAGCGCGGCAAGGCCCGGGGGTTGAGCCCCGATGTTAATCAGGCGCAGAATGGTCGCCCTTGGGGTTTTACCTCGCCTGCTAGAAAAGGAAACTCGATGACTCGTCTTCGTGCCATCTGCACCGCGGTTGCCCTGGTCTGCGCCAGCGGCCAGGTGCTTGCCGATACCGCCAGCCACAACGCCAGTGCCGAAGCTTTCCTGACCCTGGCGCACGCCGACAAGCTGGGCACTCCGGTGTACATGCAGGTTCAGCAGATGTTCGCCCAACGCTTTGAACAGACCAAGGCGCCCGAATCCAAGAAAGCCGTGCTGGAGACCTACCAGGCCAAGGCCAACGCCGCCCTGGACCAGGCCATCGGCTGGAACAAGCTGAAGCCGGACATGGTCAAGCTCTACACCAGCAACTTCAGCGAATCGGAGCTCAAGGACCTGGTGGCGTTCTACCAGTCGCCGCTGGGCAAGAAAGTCCTGGAGAAAATGCCGCAGCTGACCCAGCAATCGGCCCAGATGACCCAGGCCAAGCTGGAAAGCGCCGTGCCGGTGGTCAACAAGCTGCTGGACGACATGACCAACGAGCTGGCCCCGAAAGGCGCGGCACCGGCCAAGAAAAAGCCGTAAGCGGAGTCCGTGATGACCATGCAACAACGCATCGAATCGACGCTGGCCCTGCTTCAGCCTGAACACCTGCAGGTGCTGGACGAAAGCCACATGCACAGCCGCGGCCTGCAGACCCACTTCAAGGCCGTGGTGGTCAGCGCCCAGTTCGAGGGCCTGAACCGGGTCAAGCGCCACCAGAAGGTCTACGGCACGCTCGGCGAGCTGATGGGCGAGTTCCATGCGTTGGCGCTGCACACCTACACCCCGCAGGAATGGGCGCAGGTCGGGGCCGCCCCGGCGTCGCCGACCTGCGCTGGCGGCAGCAAGCATTGACCCTTGGTTTTTTGCTAGAATCCGCAACGCGCCGCTGACCCGGCGCGTTTTTTTTCGCATCCGGTTCACCCTTTGCGAGGGTAGCCACCTGGAGAGACACCCATGACACAACCGATTGTCGTGGCGGCACTGTATAAGTTCGTCACCCTCGAAAATTACGTCGACCTGCGCGAGCCGCTGCTCAAGGCCATGCTCGACAACGGCATCAAAGGCACCCTGCTGATCGCCGAGGAAGGCATCAACGGCACCGTGTCCGGCACCCGCGAAGGCATCGACGGGCTGCTGGCCTGGCTGCGCGACGACCCGCGCATGGTCGACATCGACCACAAAGAATCGTACTGCGACGAGCAGCCGTTCTACCGCACCAAGGTCAAGCTCAAGAAAGAGATCGTGACCCTGGGCGTCCCGGGCGTCGACCCGAACAAGAAGGTCGGCACCTACGTCGAACCGCAGGACTGGAACGCGCTGATCAGCGATCCCGAGGTGCTGCTGATCGATACGCGCAACGACTACGAAGTGTCGATCGGCACCTTCGAAGGCGCCATCGATCCGAAGACCACGACCTTTCGCGAGTTCCCGGACTACATCAAGGCGCATTTCGACCCGGCCGTGCACAAGAAGGTCGCGATGTTCTGCACCGGCGGCATCCGCTGCGAGAAGGCCTCCAGCTACATGCTGGGCGAAGGCTTCGAAGAGGTCTACCACCTCAAGGGCGGGATCCTGAAGTACCTCGAAGAAGTGCCGCAGGAAGAGACCAAGTGGCAGGGCGACTGCTTCGTGTTCGACAACCGCGTCACCGTGCGCCATGACCTGAGCGAAGGCGACTACGACCAATGTCACGCCTGCCGCAACCCGGTGAGCGTCGAGGATCGCGCCTCCGAACACTACGTGGCCGGGATCAGTTGCCCGCACTGCTGGGACACCCTCAGCGAGAAGACCCGCCGCAGCGCCATCGACCGGCAAAAGCAGATCGAACTGGCCAAGGCGCGCA
The DNA here is from genome assembly GCF_002112745.1 of Pseudomonas sp. B7(2017). Classification (NCBI taxonomy): domain Bacteria; kingdom Pseudomonadati; phylum Pseudomonadota; class Gammaproteobacteria; order Pseudomonadales; family Pseudomonadaceae; genus Pseudomonas; species Pseudomonas sp. B7(2017). The sequence goes on from NZ_NEIP01000002.1 coordinate 619,253, forward strand.
ACATGCCGCACCCGATCGGCTACAACTATAAGCAAGCATCCACCGAGGCCTGAACCATGTCTGCGCGCCTGCTCTATGTGATGGATCCGATGTGTTCCTGGTGCTGGGGGTTCGCTCCGGTGGCCAAGGCCCTGGTCGAGCAGGCGCAGGCGGCGGGGGTGGAACTGCACCTGGTGGTCGGCGGATTGCGCACCGGCAGCGGTGCGGCACTGGAGCCGACCACCCGGCGCTACATCCTTGAGCACTGGCACGCGGTCGCCGAGGCCACGGGCCAGCCGTTCCGGTTCGAAGGCGCGTTGCCCGACGGTTTCGTCTACGACACCGAGCCTGCCTGCCGCGCCATCGTCACCGCACGCAGCCTGGCGCCGGACTGCGCCTGGAAACTGCTGGGCCTGATCCAGCACGCGTTCTACGCCGAAGGCCGCGACGTCACCCACGCCAGCGTACTGGTGGAGCTGGCGGAGCGGGCCGGCGTGCCGCGCATCGAGTTCGCCGAAGCGTTCGACCGCGCCGAGCAGCACGCGGCCACCGCCGCCGATTTCAGTTGGGTGCAGGACTTGGGCATCGCCGGGTTCCCGACCCTGCTGGCCGAGCGCAACGGCCAGTTGGCGCTGCTGACCAACGGCTATCAGCCGTTGGGCGAGCTCTCGCCGTTGCTCGGCCGATGGCTGGAGCGCGCCGCCTGTGTCTGACCCGGCCGATGACACGCCAGCCGTCAAGCGTGTCGACCGGCTGAGCTGGGCTGAAGTCCGGCGACTGGCGCTGCATCACAAGAAATCCCTGTGGATCGCCAACGGCGTGGCCGTGCTGGCGACGCTGTGCAGCGTGCCGATCCCGCTGCTGTTGCCGCTGTTGGTGGACGAAGTCCTGCTGGGCCACGGCGACGCCGCGCTCAAAGTCATGAACCACGTGCTGCCGTCGATGTGGCAGCAGGCGGCCGGCTACATCGGCCTCATGCTGCTGGTGACCTTGACCCTGCGCTGCAGCGCCCTGTGCTTCGGCGTGCTGCAGGCGCGGTTGTTCGCCCGGCTGGCCAAGGACATCGTCTACCGCATCCGGATCCGGCTGATCGAGCGCCTCAAGCGCATCTCCCTCGGCGAATACGAAAGCCTGGGCAGCGGCACGGTGACCACGCACCTGGTCACCGACCTGGACACCCTCGACAAATTCGTTGGCGAAACCCTCAGCCGTTTCCTGGTGGCGATGCTGACCCTGGTGGGCACCGCGAGCATTCTGGTGTGGATGCACTGGAAGCTCGCGCTGCTGATCCTGCTGTTCAACCCGCTGGTGATCTACGCCACGGTGCAGTTGGGCAAACGGGTCAAGCACCTGAAGAAACTGGAGAACGACAGCACGTCGCGCTTCACCCAGGCGCTGAGCGAAACCCTCGACGCGATCCAGGAAGTGCGCGCCGGCAACCGCCAGGGCTTCTTCCTCGGTCGCCTCGGCCTGCGCGCCCAGGAGGTGCGTAACTACGCGGTCAACTCGCAGTGGAAGACCGACGCCTCCAACCGGGCCAGCGGCCTGCTGTTCCAGTTCGGCATCGACATCTTCCGCGCGGCGGCGATGCTCACGGTGCTGTTCTCGGACCTGTCCATCGGCCAGATGCTCGCGGTGTTCAGCTACCTGTGGTTCATGATCGGCCCGGTCGAGCAGTTGCTGAACCTGCAATATGCCTACTACGCGGCGGGCGGCGCGCTGTCGCGGATCAACGAACTGCTGGCCCGCGCCGACGAGCCGCAGTACCCCGGCGGCATCGATCCGTTCAAGGGCCGCGAGACGGTCGGCATCCAGGTGCAGGGCCTGAGCTTCGGCTACGGCGACGAGCTGGTGCTGGACCGGATGGATCTGTCCATCGCCCCCGGCGAGAAGGTGGCCATCGTCGGCGCCAGCGGCGGCGGCAAGAGCACCCTGGTGCAACTGCTGCTGGGGCTGTACACGCCGCTGGCCGGCACCATCCGCTTCGGCGGCTGCACCCAGCAGGACATCGGCCTGGAGACGGTACGGGAAAACGTGGCGGTGGTGCTGCAGCATCCGGCGCTGTTCAACGACACGGTGCGGGCCAACCTGACCATGGGCCGCACCCGCAGCGACGAGGCCTGCTGGCAGGCGTTGCAGATCGCTCAGCTCGAACCCGCCATCCGTGCGCTGCCCGATGGCCTGGACAGCATCGTCGGCCGCTCCGGCGTACGCCTGTCCGGCGGGCAGCGCCAGCGCCTGGCGATCGCGCGGATGATCCTGGCCGAGCCGAAAGTGGTGATCCTCGACGAAGCCACCTCGGCCCTCGACGCCGCCACCGAGTACAACCTGCACCAGGCCCTGGCGCAGTTCCTCGACGGCCGTACCACCCTGATCATCGCCCATCGCCTGTCGGCGGTGAAACAGGCCGACCGGGTGCTGGTGTTCGACGGCGGGCAGGTGGCCGAAGACGGCGACCACCAGCAACTGATCGCCGACGGCGGGCTGTACGCCAAGCTCTACGGGCACCTGCAGCGGCTGTAGGTCAGCCCCACAGGATGTTCAGCGCCTCTGCCGAACCGTCGTACCCGAACTCCTTGATGACGACCGAACAACTGGTGCAGGGCGGCATGGTCGTGGCCACGTCCACCGATCGGAGCCTGTTTTTGTCCGGATACCGTTCCCTGAGGAGGGCGATCAGCTTGGCCTCGCTGTCCAGCGAGGTCGGTCGGCCGGTCCTTGCCGGCGTGTAGGTTTCCACGTCGAGGATCGTAAGGGGAATCGCGTACACCTTTCCTTCGCCGGAGACGCCCAACGACGTTCTGGCAACGTCCTGACCGAAGTCAGCGTTGATGTAGGTGGTGCCGTCGACGACAACCTTCTCTTGGGCCGACGCCGACTTGAACAGCGGCAGTTCCCCCGTCAATCCTTGTCCGCCGGAAACGCTTACGTAGACTTCGCGAGCTCCGGTTGCCGTCTCGACGTCGGCATACGCGATGTTGCGCGCATTCGTCGTTCTCTGTTGCTCAGGCAACAGGTTCTGAAACTTGTCCATCGCCTTGTTGATTTTCAGGTCGCTGTTCGGTTTGACGGCAATGGTCTTTTCCCCAAACAAGGTATCGAATATCTCGGCGGCCCGGCGGCGGAAGGATTCGTCGGCGGTCTTGCTGCGCGACCATGAGGCGGTTCCGGCCGGGAGGCGGCTGACCATCATGCGTGTGGCGTGGTCAAAAAGCAGGGCTTCCCCCGGGCTGGTGTCGACCTTGAGCCGCTTCAGCGTTTGCGGAGGATTGGCATGTCCGCCGATCGGAATGGCGATCTCCTCCATGGTTTTCAGCGCGCGCTCCACCAGCGCCTTTCCGTGGATCCTGACCATGTTGTTGGCGTTGAGCGAGCCTGTGTAGACCGTCTTCAGTTCTTCGGCCAGGTCTGCGGGCAAGGTATCTGCCTTGCGCAAGGACAGCGGCGGAAAGATGTTCTGGCCCGGCGCCAGTTCGGCGACATAGAAATCGCCTGCATAGAGCCGAGTGAACAGGTAGCGCGTTGATTCGTCCTTCGACGGGACAAGGATGGCGCCGACCTTGAACTCGTCGAACAGATTGCGTCGCCCATAGGGAATCCTTGCCTTGATCCGTGCGTAGATCCCTTTCTGGAAATTGACGTAGGCCTTGAGCCCTCTGATGCCTTTGAGGGCCTTCAACGCTGTCGGCTGTCTTGCGACGGCGGGTTGGTAGAGGAAATCGCCGAACCACGGCGCCCAGCCCTTGCTTTCGTCCTGGCTGCCGATGGGGGGCGTCGGGGCCGGTTCCCGGGTGACATAGATCGTGCGGCAGACTTCATCTCCCGGCGAACGCTTTGCCCGGCAAGGCAAGGGTTTGTGCATCACCCGATCGTCGATCAGGTCGGCGCGGCGCAGTTGATCGCCGTCCAGCCGATAGGGAATGTCATCGATCAGCAGCGTGGTGCGGCCGTCGACTTCGAGCAGTTCCCGGACATGCGCCTTTTCGGGAATCAAGGCCAGCGCATGGGTGTCGGTCGGCGGCAGCATCGGGAAGGATGACTGTCCCTGCACGAAATCCTTGGGGTAAAGGGACAGGCGGGGGCCGTAGGGCAACGCTGTCGACGGATCGACCCGATGGTGCCGCGCCGGATTCGATGGGTGGGTGTTGCGCACCCACACGTCATCCGTTCCGTTGACCGTTGCCAGTCGGTCGCGCTCGGTCATGGGCTTCCAGCGCGCAGGGTCGATTGCGTAGGAACCGTCATGGAGCGGGGGAAAGGATTTTTTTCCCGTGCTCAGGTTCTTGAGCGCGTGCAGGCCGGTCTGACCTGCCAGGCGTACGCCGCTGACCAGGGACTTTAACAGCGTCGGCAGGCCGTCGAGCGGATTCAGGTTGTTCAGTGAGCTGACAAAAAGTTTGCGCGACAGCGTGGAGAATGTAGGCAGACTGGCCTTTACCGCCATTTGTGAGGCTTTGGCGCCGACCCTGGCGAGGCGCACCGAGCCCGATATGAACTTGCCGACAGGAAAAAGAAAGGACGCCAGATCCAGGAAGAGCGCAATGCCGCCCATGATCCTGTCGGTGGTCTTCTCGGACTGAAGGTCTTCAGTGCTGCCCCAGAAAGGCACCAGTCCCTTGATGATCGCCAGCAGCGTTTCCCAGCGCTCTGCCTCCCTGGCCCTTTGCTCGTCGAAGACGGTCAAGCCACGGGCCTGGGTGCGCAAGCGGTGTTCGTCGACAAACAGAAACTCGGAAGCGACGCATTGCGCCAGTGCCATGAGTCTTGGGGAGTGCCAGCTCGTGGGGCCTTCGTCGCGGTTGGCCGGGGCGGTTGACGTGGCGGCGGACAAATGGGCGACTTCGTCAATGTAGGCAATGCAATAGGCTGCATTCTTGGGCGGCGTGCCGTTCAAGTGTGCGTTCCAGTCGAGCAACAGGTCATGGTGGGCCGCCGGGTCAAACGGTTTCCCCGAGATCGGGGCGCGCAAGGGGTATTCGGTGCCCTCCGCGCTGGAGAGGACGAACTTCAGAGCGGTGTGTCGGCGAACGATCCCGGCGCTCGGAATGAGCTCGTAGTAATGGGCGTCATCGTCGATGAGCACCTCCAGAAGAAATCCCTTTCTTGCCTGAACCGTCTCAAGCCCTCGGCCTGCGCCCAGCACCTTGCGCAGGCACAGCACACGGATCTCGCCCGTTTCCAGCAAACGGCGGTCGCTGAGCGGCAAAGAGGCCAGCAGGCCGGTGATCAGGGTCCGGTAGGCGGCCCTGGCGGTCGAAAGGTAAAGGCTGAAACTGTCCTCGAACAAAGCATTGATGTCAGGCAGTGTCTTGCCGTTTGGATTGGGTCTTCCCAGGAAGATGACCGGCAGCGTTCCATTGCCCCGGGCTTCCTCTGCCTCGTGGTGGACGATCCTCTTGCCGTCGATCCTGATCCAGCTGCCGTTGTGTGTCCTGCCGTCAGTCTTGGTGACAAACCACTTCCTGGCGTTTTCGAATTGTCCGTCGGCATAGACATCGACAAACGTATTGCCTCGATGCGTGTGGGTCGGTACGCGCCCGTGTCCGTACTTGTTCGAGGGGCTGTTCGGCAGAAGTGTGCGGCCGTCGGACTCGAACGCGTCGGCGCCGAACAGGCGGTCCTTGATCTGCTTGGCCATCTTCATTCTTTCCGGAGGCGGCGAGTCCAGTGCCAGCACAGCGTTGATCAGGCTGGTTTCGTGAGCCTCCAGGGCTCTGAACACCTGTTCGATATCGGCCTTTTCGTAATTGCCGGCGGGACGGGAGCGAATCACCCCGTTACACACCGCCCACTCCAGTGCGGGCGTCAGCCGCAACCGTGTGATCATCGCCAGTTCCTGCGCCGAGGCATCGACGCTGCGCTCCAGAGGCAGGTCGACGAGCTGCTGGAACGACAGCGGCTGTGCATCATCCAGGCTCAGTTCCTCGGACAACAGCACACCGTGCATGAAGTTCACCCACACCACCGAGCTCTTGTAGCGAAGGTCGCAGGGGATGTCTCGCACGGCGAAGTCCTTTGACAGCCGGGTCTGCAGCACATGGGCCAGCAAAATCGCTTCCTTGGCGGTTCGAGCCGCTCCCGTCTGCCGCAAGTGCTGTTCGAAGCGCTCGCGCAGGGTCTGATAGCCATGGCCCCAGAGGGCAGGATCCCCCCAGCGGAAGCCGGCCAGGGTTTGCGGATCGTCCGTCGTCGGCCCGGACGAGTAGACGGTGATGGCCCGGCACAGCAACTGATGGCGCAATGAGTCCGGGGTCTGCTCGCCGGGGGCGGCGCCATGCCACCTCAGCGTCTGGAGCAGGCGGCCGGTGAGCTCCTGCGCCGGCGGCGATTCCAGCACTTTTGACAGGAGTGCCCAAGGTGTTGCGCGCAATTCCTTTTCGCTGACGGAGCGCAGTACATCGGCGCCCAGCCTCCTGATCAGCGACGGCCGGCCGGCCATGAAGTGCTTCACCGTGGTGACGATCAGCGCGTCGCGACGCTTTGCCGCGAAGTCTTCGAGCGTCAGCGCTTGGAGGGTGGCGCGATGGTGGCGCTGCAGCCATCGGAACAGTTTTCGGTCCTTGGCACCGGGCTGACGGATCAGCCGTTCCACGCTCGGGACGTCATCGAGACCGAGCGCCTGCCGCGCGCGATGTTCATCGGTGACGGTCGTGTCGGTTGCCGTTTCGGTTGTCTGGGTCATGTCGCAGTCCTTGGCGATGGTCCCGACAGGCATGTCGGGAATCCGGAGTGCCCAGTAAATCGGCGTCCGCGTCCCGGTTGGCGGTACATATGCAGGGCGCACGATTCTGCCGCAGGGTGGCCGATCAGCCGCTTGCCGTAACCCGCAAGGCCTCCTAGTCTTGGGGAGATGGTCTGATAGAGACGGACGATCAGGCAGTGACCATGCAAGGAACCACATGACTCGAACGCGTACTCTCGGAACGCCGCGGTTGCTGGGCATCGTCTGGCCATTCATCGCCGTCGTGCTGTTTCAGGCTTTGTTGGGGGGCGTGAGCCTTTACGTCCTGTCGGCGGTACGTGGCTATGTGGCCGGCGAAAGCCTCTGGTCCAAAGGCCAGAAGGACGCCATCTATTACCTCAACCTCTACGCCGACAGCCGTGACGAGGCGATCTACCTCAAGTACCAGAACGCGATCGCCGTGCCTCAGGGCGGGCATCAGCTGCGCCTGGCCCTGGATCGGCGTCCGCCCGACCTGCAGGCGGCGCGGGAGGGCATCCTCAAGGGCGGCAACCATCCCGACGATGTCTCCAGCCTGATCTGGCTGTACCTCAATTTCCGGCACTTCAGCTATCTGGAGACCGCCATCGACCGCTGGACCCTGGGCGACGCCTATCTGGTGGAGCTCGACGGCGTGGCCCGGGAGATGCACGAGAAAATCAGCGCAAACGCCGCCGGCGATGAAGACATTCGACGCTGGAAGGGGCGCATCTTTGCGATCAACGATGGCGTGACGCCTGCGGCGAAGGCGTTCAGCGACGCGTTGGGCGAAGGATCGCGGGTGATCCTGCGCTTGTTGCTGTTCACCAATCTGGCCACGGCGCTGGGCCTGATCGTGCTGGCCCTGTGGCGCACCCGCAAGCTGCTCAAGCAGCGGCACGCGTTCGCCGAGGCGCTGCAACTGGAAAAGGACCGCGCCCACATCACCTTGCACTCGATCGGCGACGGCGTGATCACCACCGACGTCAACGGTGCGATCGACTACATGAACCCCGCCGCCGAAGCCCTGAGCCACTGGAAGGCGGAGCAGGCCGCCGGCCTGCCGCTGGCGGCGCTGTTCAACCTGCTGGACGACAATGCCCAGGCCGAAGGCCCGACGCTGATCGAACGCATCCTGAGCGGCCAGCTCACCGGCGGCAGCGAGCATTCAAGGCTCATCCAGCGCCTGGACGGCAGCACGGTGTCGGTGACCCTGGTGGGGGCGCCGATCCGCAACGCCGGCAAAGTCAGCGGCTCGGTGCTGGTGCTGCACGACATGACCCAGGAGCGTCAATACATCGCCAATCTGTCGTGGCAGGCCACCCACGATGCGCTGACCGGGCTGGCCAACCGCCGGGAGTTCGAATACCGCCTGGAGCAGGCCCTGCATAACCTGTCCCGCCAGGCTGGGCGGCATGCGTTGATGTTTCTCGACCTGGACCAGTTCAAGCTGGTCAACGACACCTGCGGCCACGCGGCGGGGGACGAGTTGCTGCGGCACATCTGCGCGCTGCTGCAGTCCGGTCTGCGCGAGGGCGATACGTTGGCGCGGCTGGGCGGCGACGAGTTCGGCGTCTTGCTGGAGAACTGCGCGCCGGAGGCCGCGGAAAAGATCGCCGAGGGCCTGCGCCAGACCGTGCAGAACCTGCATTTCGTCTGGAAGGGCAGGCCCTTCCTGACCACTGTGAGCGTCGGCCTGGTGCACATCGCCCAGACCCCTACCACCCTTGAAGCGTCCCTGCGCGCCGCTGACATGGCCTGCTACATGGCCAAGGAGAAGGGCCGCAACCGGGTGCAGGTCTATCACGCCGACGATTCGGAGCTGTCGCTGCGCTTCGGCGAAATGGCCTGGGTGCAGCGCCTGCATATGGCGCTGGAGGAAAACCGCTTTTGCCTGTACGCCCAGGAGATCGCGCCGCTGGGCCCCGCCGACGGCGCGCGCGGGCACATCGAGATCCTGTTGCGCCTGCATGACGAGGCCGGGCGCATGATCCTCCCGGACAGTTTCATTCCGGCGGCCGAGCGCTACGGCCTGATGACGTCGCTGGACCGTTGGGTGGTGCAGAACGTATTCAAGGTCATTGGCCAATGTATTGAAGAGGAGTGTCCTGGGCCGTTGGCGATGTGTGCGATTAATCTTTCAGGCATAACTATCGGAGATGACGCGTTCTTGCACTTCTTGCGTGAACAGTTTGTTAATTACAATGTTCCGCCTGAAATGATTTGTTTTGAAATCACCGAAACCAGTGCAATCGCCAATCTCGGCAGCGCCATTCGATTTATCAATGAGCTCAAAGGTTTAGGTTGTTTCTTTTCGCTCGATGACTTTTGCGCCGGAATGTCTTCGTTCGCGTATCTCAAACATTTGCCTGTAGACTTCCTGAAGATCGACGGGAGTTTCGTAAAGGACATGCTGGACGACCCGATTAACCGCGCAATGGTCGAAGTGATCAATCACATCGGGCATGTCATGGGCAAGCGGACGATTGCCGAGTTTGCCGAAACGCCGCAGATCGAGCAGGCATTGCTTGAAATCGGCGTGGATTACGCTCAGGGTTATGTCATCGACCGCCCGCAGTTGTTCACCTGTGACAGTTTGCAAAGTCGGCCCGCCAGGCCGCAGCCGCTGTTGTTCAAAGCGCCTGGCACGTTCCGTTGAAGACTCTCGCCGATCCTTACAATCACAAATCAAAAGGAGCCGAACAGTGATCGACACATTCAACCGAACCGGTCCACTCATGGAAGCCGCTAGTTACCCAGCCTGGGCGCAACAGTTGATCCAGGATTGCAGCGAGAGCAAACGCCGGGTTGTCGAACATGAACTGTATCTGCGCATGCGGGACAACAAACTGAGTGCCAAGACCATGCGTCAGTACCTGATCGGGGGCTGGCCGGTGGTCGAGCAATTTGCGTTGTACATGGCGCAGAACCTCACCAAGACCAAGTTCGCCCGCCATCCCGGCGAAGACATGGCGCGGCGCTGGCTGATGCGCAACATTCGCGTCGAGCTCAACCACGCCGACTATTGGCTGAACTGGAGCCGGGCCCATGGGGTGAGCCTGGAAGACCTGCAGGCCCAGCAAGTGCCGCCGGAGCTGCATGCCTTGAGCCACTGGTGCTGGCACACCAGCTCGGCGGACTCGCTCATCGTGGCCATCGCCGCCACCAACTACGCCATCGAAGGCGCGACCGGGGAGTGGTCGGCGCTGGTCTGCTCCACCGGCGTCTATGCCGCCGCCTTCCCTGAGGAAGACCGCAAGCGGGCCATGAAATGGCTGAAGATGCACGCCCAGTACGACGATGCGCACCCCTGGGAAGCGCTGGAGATCATCTGCACGCTGGCGGGCCTGAACCCGAGCAAGGCGCTGCAGGTCGAGCTGCGTCAGGCCATCTGCAAGAGCTACGACTACATGTACCTGTTCCTTGAGCGGTGCATGCAGCTGGAGCCGGCGGAGCGGGTGATGGCCGGGCGCGAGCGGCGGGAACTGGTCGAGAGCTGATCAGGTTGCTCCCGCAGGAAGTTCGGTTGCGTCACGGAACCTGCGGGAGCCGGCCTGCTGGCGATGGCGCCAGCGGGCGCGCCGCCTGACGGAACGAAGACGGGCCGTCAGCCCGCCATGGTGAGGCGGTTGCGTCCCTCGCGCTTGGCCACGTACAGCGCGCTGTCGGCCCGGCGCAGCAGGCTGTCGACCGATTCGCCCGGCAACAGGGTCGAGCAACCCAGGCTCACGGTCAGCTCGATCAACTGGTTGCTGGCGTAATAGTCCTGGGCCTGGGTGGCCTGGCGCAGGCGTTCTCCGACCATCGCCGCCGCCTCGCGGCCGGTGTTCGACAGCAGAACCAGAAACTCTTCCCCGCCGTAGCGGAACACCATGTCGACGTTGCGCAGTTGGCTCTTGATCGAGGCCGCCACGGCCTTCAGCACATCGTCGCCGGCGGTGTGCCCGTGGATGTCGTTGACCCGCTTGAAGTGATCGATGTCCAGCATCAGCAGCGACAGCGGCTGTTGGTGCCGGCGCGCCATCTCGATTTCCCTCTGCAGGGTCTGCTCCATGGCGATGCGGTTGCCGGTGCCGGTCAGTGGATCGCGCAGCGCGCTTTGGGTCGCCGCCCGATAGAGCAGGGCGTTGCGCATCGGATACAGCAGCGCCGACAGCAGCGATTCGAGATGGCCCTGGTCCTGTTCGCTGAAGCGCTCGTTGCGGCGGAACACCAGTTCGCCCATGTGCTCGCCTTCATGGCTGAGGCTGTAGCTGACCGAGTGACGGCCGCGGGTACCGAATTCCAGGCGCAGGTCGCTGCTCTGGTGCTGATAGCTCAGGGCGTCGAGGGGCACCAGGCGCTGAACTTCGCGAAAAAACAGGCCGAGGATGCGTTGCGGCTCAAGACTGGTTTGCAGCTGCAGGCCCAGTTGCTGGCGCAATTGCGCGACAGTGACCGGCCGTTCCAGAAGCGGAGGCTGTTGACCGAAGCCCAGGCGTTGCAATTTTGCGCTGTCAAAATCAATTGCAGTGGTCTGGGAGGGTGATTTCATATGGCGTGAGCCCCTAAGCAGTAAGTCTGTCTTACAGGCTGGGTGAAGCGGCTATGGGCTGCGCGTCATACTGATCCATCAGTCCCGTAGGACATTTGGCGCAAGTTTAGTCTGCTTGATGTCGATTAGTCAGCTATCGAATCAAGCCCCGCCCGACTGCCTTCACACGGCGTGCTTTGAGGAAATTTAGAGCGAAAGTCGTGCCATTCAGTTCGCAATCTTTTAAATCGTTACGAATCAATGGGTTGTGACTGAAGGGAGGAGCGAGGCGCTGGTTTATTGACTGATGCGGTCACGGATGAGCGGTAAAAACCTGCCGCGACGGGAAACCGCCGCGGCAACAAAAGCGACGTATGGCATCACTGGGCGTTGAACGCCTGCCCGTTGATGCCTGCGCTGTCCGGGCCCATGAGGTACAGATAGACCGGCATGATCTCCTCGGGCGTCGGGTTGTTCAGCGGGTTTTCCCCCGGGTACGCCTGCGCGCGCATGCTGGTGCGGGTCGCTCCCGGGTTGATGCTGTTGGCGCGCACCGGAGCCACGGTGTCGACTTCGTCGGCCAGGGTCTGCATCAGGCCCTCGGTGGCGAACTTGGAGACGCCGTAGGCGCCCCAGTAGGCGCGGCCCTTGCGTCCGACGCTGCTGGAGGTGAACACCACCGAGGCGTCCTGCGACAGCTTGAGCAGCGGCAGCAGGGTGCTGGTCAGCATGAACATGGCGTTGACGTTGACCTGCATGACACGCATGAAGTTTTCGCCCGAGAGCTGTTCGATCGGGGTGCGCGGGCCGATGATCGAGGCGTTGTGCAGCAAGCCGTCGAGGTGGCCGAATTCGGTCTCGATCATCGCCGCCAGCTCATCGTACTGGTGGGGCAGGGCGGTCTCGAGGTTGAACGGGATCACCGCCGGCTGCGGATGGCCGGCCGCTTCGATCTCGTCGTAGACCTGGGTCAGGTTGGCTTCGGTCTTGCCCAGCAGCAGCACGGTCGCGCCGTGGGCGGCGTAGGCTTTCGCGGCGGCGGCGCCGATGCCGCGGCCGGCGCCGGTGACCAGGATGACGCGGTCCTTGAGCAGTTCGGGGCGGGCGGAGTAGTCAAACATAAAAACCTCAACAAAACGGTAAGTGCTTCCAAGCGACCGCTGCGCGGTCATCGCGGGCAAGCCCGCTCCCACAGGTATTTCGCAGGGCCTGGGGGAGTGGGCCTGCCCGCGAAGGCGTCAGGTGAGCGGCTCCTGCATTCAGCAGCTGCACAGCGCGCTGTCGATGACCTTGCGCAGCTCCAGCGGGTGATCCACCACCACGTCCGCGCCCCAGTGGCGCGGGTTGTCGTCCGGGTGAATGTAGCCGTAGGTCACGGCGGCGGTCTTGGTGCCGGCGTCGCGCCCGGACTCGATGTCGCGCAGGTCATCGCCGACGAACAGCACGCTGGCCGGATCCAGGTCGAGCATCTTGCAGGCCAGGATCAGCGGCTCCGGATCCGGTTTGCTGTTCTTCACGTGATCCGGGCAGATCAGCAGCGCCGAGCGCTCGGCCAGCCCCAGCTGCTGCATGATCGGTTCGGCGAAGCGCACCGGCTTGTTGGTGACAACGCCCCAGGTCAGGTTGGCCTTTTCGATGTCCGCCAGCAGCTCGCCCATGCCGTCGAACAGCTTGCTGTGCACGGCGCAGCCGGCCATGTAGCGCTCCAGGAACTCCTGGCGCAGTTCCTCGAAGCCCGGCGATTCCGGATCCATGGAGAACGTCACCGCCACCATGGCCCGGGCGCCGCCGGAGATCTCGTCGCGGATGTGCTTGTCGTTCATCGGCGCCAGGCCGCGCTCCGCGCGCATCGCCTGGCAGATGGCGATGAAGTCCGGCGCGGTGTCGAGCAGGGTGCCGTCCATGTCGAAAAGGACTGCTCTGATGGTCATCGGCTCACTCCTCGCGCAGGGTCTGGATCATGTAGTTGACGTCGACGTCCGCCGCCAGCTTGTAGTGCTTGGTCAGCGGGTTGTAGGTCAGGCCGATGATGTCCTTGACGGTGAGGCCGGCGGCGCGGCTCCAGGCGCCCAGCTCGGACGGGCGGATGAACTTCTTGAAGTCGTGGGTGCCGCGCGGCAGCAGCTTCATGATGTATTCGGCGCCGATGATGGCGAACAGGTAAGCCTTGGGGTTGCGGTTGATGGTGGAGAAGAACACCTGGCCGCCGGGCTTGACCATGCGCATGCAGGCGCGGATCACCGAAGACGGGTCCGGCACGTGCTCGAGCATCTCAAGGCAGGTGACCACGTCGAACTGCTCGGGCATTTCCTCGGCCAGGGCCTCGGCGGTGATCTGCCGGTATTCGACGTTCACGCCCGATTCCAGCTGATGCAGCTGCGCCACCGCCAGCGGCGCTTCGCCCATGTCGATGCCCATGACCGTGGCGCCGCGCTGGGCCATGGCCTCGCTGAGGATGCCGCCGCCGCAGCCGACGTCGAGGACTTTCTTGCCGGCCAGGCTTGCCCGCTCGTCGATCCAGTTGACCCGCAGCGGGTTGATGTCGTGCAGCGGTTTGAACTCGCTTTCGCGGTCCCACCAGCGATGGGCCAGGGCCTCGAACTTGGCGATTTCGGCGTGGTCGACGTTGCTCATCATTGAATCCTCGAAAAACTGAAAAGGTCTGTAGCCCCGGAGCCTGCCCCGGGGTGTTTACGATTCGGTGCGGCCGCTGATGCGCAGGCCCCAGGCCCGGGCGGTCTCGCCCAGCTGCTGTTCGTCCATGCGCGTCAGGCGCCGGTCGTCGAGCAGTGGCTTGCCGGCGACCCAAAGGTGTTTCACGCAGTCGCGTCCGGTGGCATAAATCAGTTGCGAAACCGGGTCGTAGACCGGTTGCTGCGCAAGCCCCGAGAGGTCGAAGGCGACGATGTCCGCCGCCTTGCCGAGCTCCAGCGAGCCGGTCTGCGCGTCGATGCCCAGCGCCCGGGCGCCGTTGAGGGTGGCCATGCGCAGCGCCCGGTGGGCGTCCAGCGCGGTGGCCGAGCCGGCGACGGCCTTGGCCAGCAGCGCGGCGGTGCGGGTCTCGCCCAGCAGGTCCAGGTCATTGTTGCTGGCCGCGCCGTCGGTGCCGACCGCCACGTTGACGCCGGCCTGCCACAGCCGCTCCACCGGGCAGAAGCCGCTGGCCAGCTTCAGGTTCGATTCCGGACAGTGGATCACGCTGGTGTTGCTTTCTACCAGCAACGCCAGGTCGTCATCGCTGATCTGGGTCATGTGCACGGCCTGGAAGCGCGGGCCGAGCAGGCCGAGGCGGCCGAGGCGGGCCAGCGGGCGCTCGCCGCGCTGTTCGGTGGCCTGCTGCACCTCGAACGCGGTCTCATGGACGTGCATGTGGATGGAGGCGTCGAGCTCTTCGGCGATCACCCGGATCTTTTCCAGGTTCTCGTCGCCCACGGTGTAGGGTGCGTGGGGGCCGAAGGTGACCTTGATGCGCTCGTGGTGCTTGAGGTCGCCGAACAGCTCGACGCCCTGACGGATGGCTTCGTCGGCGTCGGCGGCGCCCGGAATCGGGAAATCCAGGATCGGGATGGCGATCTGCGCGCGGATTCCGCTGTTGTGCACGCGCTCGCAGGCAACCTTCGGGAAGAAATACATGTCCGAGAAACAGGTGATGCCGCCTTTTATCTGCTCGGCGATGGCCAGGTCCGTGCCGTCGCGCACGAACGCCTCGTCGACCCACTTGGCTTCGGCGGGCCAGATGTGGTTCTCAAGCCAGGTCATCAGCGGCAGGTCGTCGGCCAGGCCACGGAACAGGGTCATCGCGGCGTGGCCGTGGGCGTTGATCAGGCCTGGGCTGAGCAGCGTGTCCGGCAACTCGCGAACCTCGGCGGCGTCGCACTTGAGCGCTTCGGCGCGCGGGCCGATGAACGCGATGCGACCGTCGCGGATGCCCAGGCCGTGGTCTTTGAGCACCACGCCTGCGGGTTCGACGGGTACCAGCCAGGTCGGCAGCAAGAGTAAGTCGAGCGCAATGGCAGGTTTCGGCATCGAGGATCGGTTCCAGGGCTTTTGTGAAGGATGGCGAAGTATACCCGAGCGTCTTCGCGGGGGGATCGCTATAATCGGCCGCTTTTGTTCATGAGTGCGGGGTGAGGGATGCGCGATCGTCTGTTGGCTGCAGAGAAAGTGAAGGCCATCGATTGGCGTGATGGCGCGCTTTACCTGCTGGATCAGCGTATTTTGCCGTTCGAGGAAACCTGGATCGCCTACACCGGCGCCGCCGGCGTGGCCGAAGCGATACGCTCGATGGTGGTGCGCGGTGCGCCGGCCATCGGCATCGCGGCGGCGTATGGCGTGGTGCTGGCCGCCCGTGCCCGGTTCGCGGCCGGCGGCGACTGGCAGGCGGCGCTGGAGGAAGACTTCGCGCTGCTGGCGCAATCCCGCCCGACGGCCGTCAACCTGTTCTGGGCGCTGGGCCGCATGCGCGAACGCCTGGAGCGCCTCAAGGAGCACGCCGATCCGCTGGCGGCGCTGGAGGCCGAAGCCGTCGCCATCCATGAAAGCGACCGCGAAGCCAACCTGACCATGGCCCAGCTGGGCGTCGACCTGATCCGCAAGCACCAGGGCAACGCCCAGGCGCTGCTCACCCACTGCAACACCGGCGCCCTGGCCACCGGCGGCTTCGGCACTGCGCTGGGCGTGATCCGCGCCGCGTTCATCGAGGGCATGGTCGAGCATGTGTACGCCGACGAAACCCGGCCCTGGCTGCAGGGCTCGCGCCTGACGGCGTGGGAGCTGGCCAACGAAGGCGTTCCTGTCACGCTCAATGCCGACTCCGCCGCCGCGCACATCATGAAGACCAAGGGCGTCACCTGGGTGATCGTCGGCGCCGACCGGATCACCGCCAACGGCGACGTGGCGAACAAGATCGGCACCTATCAGCTGGCGGTCAACGCCATGCACCACGGCGTGCGCTTCATGGTGGTGGCGCCGAGCTCGACTATCGACATGAACTTGGCCAGCGGCGACGACATCCCGATCGAAGAGCGTGACGGCGCCGAACTGCTGGAGGTCGGCGGCAAGCGCGTCGGGGCGGATGTCCAGGCCTTCAATCCGGTGTTCGACGTGACGCCGGCGGATCTGATCGATGCGATCGTGACCGAGAAGGGCGTGGTTGAGCGCCCGGACGCCGCGAAAATGGCCCAGCTGATGTGCCGCAAGCGCCTGCATTGAGACCGGTGGGCGGCCTGCGCATTGCCGTCGCGCGCAGGCTTGCTTTCGCATCAATGGCGCCGGCCGCCCCACCTGTGGGATCCAACCGGCTGGCGATCGGGGCCTTAAGGTCAACAAACATCTGCAATTCGGGCCCGATTTTTGCGCCCGATGAGCCTCTGAGCCCCTCACGTCCCCTTTAAGGCTGTCATCGGTCATCTAACTATGCTCCATGCGCATCTGGGGGATAGGTGCGTGGCGGCTGTTGTGATAACATCCGGCGTTTTCCGAGACAGCTCCGCGGAGTTGTCTTCACTGCGCAAATCCGCGCCGCAGCGCGCCGATTTGTCGTAAGTCGTGGCATGGCATCCGGCCTGCAGCGACGAGCTTCGTTGGTCCCATATGGATATGACGAAGTTTCACCAGAAAAAAGGAATCAGGCTTCTCATGGGCGAACTGGCCAAAGAAATCCTCCCGGTCAATATCGAAGACGAGCTGAAACAGTCCTATCTCGACTACGCGATGAGCGTGATCGTCGGCCGTGCACTGCCGGATGCGCGCGATGGCTTGAAGCCCGTGCACCGTCGCGTGCTGTTCGCGATGAGCGAACTGGGCAACGACTACAACAAGCCGTACAAGAAATCCGCCCGTGTGGTCGGTGACGTGATCGGTAAGTACCACCCGCACGGTGACACCGCGGTGTACGACACCATCGTGCGCATGGCCCAGCCTTTCTCCCTGCGCTACCTGCTGGTCGACGGCCAGGGCAACTTCGGTTCGGTGGACGGCGACAACGCCGCGGCCATGCGATACACCGAAGTGCGCATGACCAAGCTGGCGCATGAGCTGCTGGCCGACCTGCACAAGGAAACCGTGGACTGGGTGCCGAACTACGACGGCACCGAACTGATCCCGGCGGTCATGCCGACCAAGATCCCCAACCTGCTGGTCAACGGCTCCAGCGGCATCGCCGTGGGCATGGCGACCAACATCCCGCCGCACAACCTCGGCGAGGTCATCGACGGTTGCCTGGCCCTCATCGACAACCCCGAGCTGACCGTCGATGAGCTGATGCAGCACATCCCCGGCCCCGACTTCCCGACCGCCGCCGTGATCAACGGCCGTGCCGGCATCATCGAGGCCTACCGCACCGGCCGCGGCCGCATCTACATGCGCGCCCGCTCGATCATCGAAGACATCGACAAGGTCGGCGGCCGTCAGCAGATCGTCGTCACCGAGCTGCCGTACCAGCTGAACAAGGCGCGTCTGATCGAGAAGATCGCCGAGCTGGTCAAAGAGAAGAAACTCGAAGGCATCACCGAGCTGCGCGACGAATCCGACAAGGACGGCATGCGCATCGTGATCGAGCTGCGCCGCGGCGAAGTGCCGGAGGTGGTGCTCAACAACCTCTACGCCCAGACCCAGCTGCAGAGCGTGTTCGGCATCAACATCGTGGCCCTGATCGACGGCCGTCCGCGGATCCTCAACCTCAAGGACCTGCTGGAAGCCTTCGTGCGCCACCGTCGCGAAGTCGTCACCCGCCGCACCGTGTTCGAACTGCGCAAGGCCCGCGAGCGCGGCCATATCCTCGAAGGCCAGGCCGTCGCCCTGTCGAACATCGACCCGGTGATCGCCCTGATCAAGGCGTCGCCGACGCCGTCCGAGGCCAAGGAAGCGCTGGTCAGCACCCCGTGGGAATCCACCGCCGTGATGGCGATGGTCGAGCGCGCCGGCGCCGATTCGTGCCGTCCGGAGAACCTCGATCCGCAGTACGGCCTGCGCGAAGGCAAGTACTTCCTGTCGCCGGAGCAGGCCCAGGCCATCCTCGAACTGCGCCTGCACCGCCTGACCGGCCTGGAGCACGAGAAGCTGCTGGCCGAGTATCAGGAGATCCTCAACCAGATCGGCGAGCTGATCCGCATCCTCAACAGCTCCGCGCGCCTGATGGAAGTGATCCGCGAAGAGCTGGAAGTGATCCGCGCCGAATACGGCGACGTGCGCCGCACTGAAATCCTCGATGCGCGCCTGGACCTGACCTTGGGCGACATGATCCCGGAAGAGGATCGCGTCGTGACCATTTCCCACGGCGGCTACGCCAAGACCCAGCCGCTGGCCGCTTACCAGGCCCAGCGTCGCGGCGGCAAAGGCAAGTCGGCCACCGGCGTCAAGGACGAGGACTACATCGCTCACCTGCTGGTCGCCAACAGCCACACCACGCTGCTGCTGTTCTCCAGCAAGGGCAAGGTGTACTGGCTCAAGACCTACGAGATCCCGGAGGCGTCCCGCGCCGCCCGCGGCCGTCCGCTGGTCAACCTGCTGCCGCTGGATGACGGTGAGTACATCACCACCATGCTGCCGGTCGAGGAATACACCGAAGGCCACTACATCTTCATGGCCACCGCCAACGGCACCGTGAAGAAGACCCCGCTGGAATCCTTCAGCCGTCAGCGCAGCGTCGGCCTGATCGCGCTGGAGCTGGACGAAGGCGACGTGCTGATCTCCGCGGCCATCACCGACGGCGAACGCGAAGTGATGCTGTTCTCCGACGGCGGCAAGGTCACCCGCTTCAAGGAATCCGACGTTCGTGCCATGGGCCGTACCGCCCGCGGCGTGCGCGGCATGCGCCTGCCGGAAGGCCAGAAGCTGATTTCCATGCTGATCCCGGAAGAGGGCAGCCAGATCCTCACCGCTTCCGAGCGCGGCTACGGCAAGCGCACCGCGATCTCCGAGTTCCCTGAGTACAAGCGTGGCGGCCAGGGCGTGATCGCCATGGTCAGCAACGAGCGCAACGGCCGTCTGGTCGGGGCGGTGCAGGTGCTCGACGGCGAGGAGATCATGCTGATCTCCGACCAGGGCACGCTGGTGCGTACCCGTGTCGACGAAGTCTCCAGCCTGGGCCGTAACACCCAGGGCGTGACCCTGATCAAGCTGGCCAAGGACGAGACCCTGGTGGGCCTTGAGCGGGTGCAGGAACCGTCGGAAATCGAGGGTGACGAGCTTGAAGGTGAAGAGGGTGTCGAGCTGGACGACGGCGTGATCGGCGCCGAGCCGGACGACGCAGGCGACAACCTGCAGGCGGACGCCGCAGACGAAGAAGAGTCGCAAGACTAACCCAATCGTAGCAGGGCAGAGTGTTTGCTCTGTCCGCTACCGTGATTGCATAGCGAGAGTGGATGTGAGCAAACGAGCCTATAACTTCTGCGCAGGTCCCGCTGCGCTGCCTGAAGCTGTCCTGTTGCGTGCCCAGTCCGAGCTGCTCGACTGGCACGGCAAGGGTCTTTCGGTCATGGAGATGAGCCATCGCAGCGATGAGTTCGTCTCCATCGCCACCCAGGCCGAGCAGGATCTGCGTGACCTGCTGAATATCCCCTCGAACTATAAAGTGCTGTTCCTGCAGGGCGGCGCGAGCCAACAGTTCGCGCAGATCCCGCTGAACCTGCTGCCCGAAGGCGGCAGCGCCGACTACATCGACACCGGCATCTGGTCGCACAAGGCCATCGAAGAGGCGTCCCGCTACGGCCGCGTCAACGTCGCCGCCAGCGCCAAGCCCTATGACTACTTCGCCATTCCCGGCCAGGACGAGTGGACGCTGTCGAAAGACGCGGCCTACGTTCACTACGCGCCGAACGAAACCATCGGCGGCCTGGAGTTCCAGTGGATCCCGGAAACCGGCGACGTCCCGCTGGTGGCCGACATGTCGTCCGACATCCTCTCGCGCCCGGTGGACATCTCTCGCTTCGGCATGATCTACGCCGGAGCCCAGAAGAACATCGGCCCGAGCGGCATCGTCGTCAACATCGTCCGCGAAGACCTGCTGGGCAAGGCCCGCGCACTGTGCCCGACCATGCTCGACTACAAGGTCGCGGCCGACAACGGCTCGATGTACAACACCCCGCCGACCCTGGCCTGGTACCTGTCCGGCCTGGTGTTCCAGTGGCTGAAGGAGCAGGGCGGCGTAGAGGCCATCGCCAAGCTCAATGACGCCAAGCAGCGCACGCTGTATGACTTCATCGACGCCAGCGGCCTCTACAACAACCCGATCAAGAAATCGGACCGTTCCTGGATGAACGTGCCGTTCCGCCTGGCCGACGACCGTCTGGACAAGCCGTTCCTGGCCGGCGCCGAAGAACATGGCCTGCTGAACCTCAAGGGGCACCGCTCCGTGGGCGGCATGCGCGCCTCCATCTACAACGCTGTCGACATCAACGCGGTCAACGCGCTGGTGGCGTACATGGCGGAGTTCGAGAAGGAACACGGCTGATGTCCGAACAAGAACTCAAGGCGCTGCGCCTGCGCATCGATGCTCTGGACGAAAAGGTCCTGGACCTGATCAGCGAGCGTGCGCGCTGCGCCCAGGAAGTCGCCCGGGTGAAGATGGCGTCGCTGGCCGAAGGCGAGGTGCCGGTGTTCTACCGGCCCGAGCGAGAGGCCCAGGTGCTCAAGCGGGTGATGGAGCGCAACCAGGGGCCGCTGGGCAACGAAGAGATGGCGCGGCTGTTCCGCGAGATCATGTCCTCGTGCCTGGCGCTGGAGCAGCCGCTGAAAGTGGCCTACCTCGGCCCGGAAGGCACCTTCACCCAGGCGGCGGCCATGAAGCACTTCGGCCATGCCGTGATCAGCAAGCCGATGGCGGCCATCGACGAGGTGTTCCGCGAAGTGGCCGCCGGTGCGGTGAACTTCGGCGTGGTGCCGGTGGAGAACTCCACCGAAGGTGCGGTCAACCACACCCTCGACAGCTTCCTCGAGCACGACATGGTGATCTGCGGCGAAGTCGAGCTGCGCATTCACCATCACTTGCTGGTGGGCGAGAACACCAAGACCGACAGCATCACCCGCATCTATTCCCACGCCCAGTCGCTGGCCCAGTGCCGCAAGTGGCTGGACGCCCATTACCCGAACGTCGAGCGCGTAGCGGTGCCGAGCAACGCCGAGGCGGCCAAGCGGGTCAAGGGCGAGTGGAACTCGGCGGCGATCGCCGGCGACATGGCGGCCGGGCTGTACGGCCTGACCCGTCTGGCCGAGAAGATCGAAGACCGTCCGGACAACTCCACGCGGTTCCTGATGATCGGCAACCAGGAAGTGCCGCCGACCGGGGACGACAAGACCTCGATCATCGTGTCCATGAGCAACAAGCCCGGCGCGCTCCACGAGCTGCTGGTGCCGTTCCATGACAACGGCATCGACCTGACCCGCATCGAGACCCGTCCGTCGCGCAGCGGCAAGTGGACCTACGTGTTCTTCATCGACTTCGTCGGCCATCACCGCGACCCGCTGGTCAAGGGTGTGCTGGAGAAGATCAGTCAGGAAGCGGTGGCACTCAAGGTGCTGGGTTCCTACCCGAAAGCAGTTCTCTA
Organism: Pseudomonas sp. B7(2017); assembly: GCF_002112745.1. NCBI lineage: Bacteria > Pseudomonadati > Pseudomonadota > Gammaproteobacteria > Pseudomonadales > Pseudomonadaceae > Pseudomonas > Pseudomonas sp. B7(2017). Next base: position 640,989 of record NZ_NEIP01000002.1, read on the forward strand.
AGGGGTATCAGCCTAATGAGCGGTAACTTCCTCGACCTGGCGCAGCCGGGCGTGCAGCAACTTTCGCCCTACGTTCCGGGCAAGCCTGTGGACGAACTGGCCCGCGAGCTGGACCTGGATCCGGCCAGCATCGTCAAACTGGCCAGCAACGAGAACCCGTTGGGCGCAAGTCCGAAGGCCCTGGCGGCCATTCGCGACGAGCTGGCCGAACTGACCCGCTATCCGGACGGTAACGGTTTTGCGCTCAAGTCGTTGCTTGCCGAGCAATGCCGCGTCGAGCTGAACCAGGTGACCCTGGGCAACGGCTCCAACGACATTCTGGAACTGGTGGCGCGGGCCTACCTGGCCCCGGGCCTGAATGCCGTGTTCAGCGAGCACGCCTTCGCGGTGTACCCGATCGCGACCCAGGCCGTCGGCGCGCAGGCCAAGGTCGTGCCGGCCAAGGACTGGGGGCATGACCTGCCGGCGATGCTGGCGGCCATCGACGCCAACACCCGTGTCGTGTTCATCGCCAACCCGAACAACCCGACCGGCACCTGGTTCGGTGCCGAAGCGCTGGACGAATTCCTGCAGGACGTGCCGGAGCATGTGCTGGTGGTGCTGGACGAGGCGTACATCGAGTACGCCGAAGGCTCCGACCTGCCGGACGGCCTGGACTTCCTGGCGGCCTACCCGAACCTGCTGGTGTCGCGCACCTTCTCCAAGGCCTATGGCCTGGCGGCCCTGCGCGTGGGCTACGGTCTCTCCACGCCGGTGGTGGCGGACGTGCTGAACCGCGTACGGCAGCCGTTCAACGTCAATAGCCTGGCCTTGGCGGCGGCTTGCGCTGCGCTGAAGGATGAGGACTACCTGGCGCAGAGCCGTCAGCTCAACGAGTCCGGCATGCAGCAGCTCGAGGCGGGTTTCCGCGATCTGGGGCTGAGCTGGATTCCGTCCAAGGGCAACTTCATCTGCGTCGACCTCGGCCGGGAGGCGGCGCCGGTGTTCCAGGGGCTGCTGCGCGAGGGCGTGATCGTGCGTCCGGTGGCCAACTACGGCATGCCGAACCATCTGCGGGTGACCATCGGTCTGCCGGCGGAAAACCGTCGCTTCCTCGAAGCGTTGAGCAAGGTTTTGGCCCGTGGTTGATGTCACTGCGCTGCAACCTGCTGCACCTATGATCGGTCGCTTGGTGGTGGTCGGTCTGGGGTTGATCGGTGGTTCTTTTGCCAAGGGCTTGCGGGAAAGCGGCCTGTGCCGCGAAGTGGTCGGGGTCGATCTCGACCCGCAGTCGCGCAAGCTTGCGGTCGAGCTGGGCGTGGTGGATCGCTGCGAGGAGGATCTGCTCGCCGCCTGTCAGGGCGCTGACGTGATCCAGCTGGCCGTGCCGATCCTGGCCATGGAAAAAGTGCTGGGCCGTCTGGCCGGCATGGAGCTGGGGCAGGCGATCCTGACCGACGTCGGCAGCGCCAAGGGCAATGTGGTGCGCGCGGCCACGCAAGCGTTCGGCGGCATGCCGTCGCGTTTCGTGCCGGGGCATCCGATCGCCGGTTCCGAGCAGAGCGGCGTGGAAGCCTCCAATGCCGAGCTGTTCCGCCGTCACAAAGTGATCCTGACGCCGCTGGAGCAGACCGATCCGCAAGCGCTGGCGGTCGTCGATCGCTTGTGGCGCGAACTGGGTGCCGACGTCGAGCACATGCAGGTCGACCGTCACGACGAGGTGCTGGCCGCGACCAGCCACCTTCCGCACCTGCTGGCCTTCGGTCTCGTCGATTCGCTGGCCAAGCGCAATGAAAACCTGGAGATCTTCCGTTACGCTGCGGGCGGTTTCCGCGATTTCACAAGAATCGCCGGAAGCGACCCGGTCATGTGGCACGACATCTTCCTCGCCAACCGCGAGGCGGTCCTGCGCACACTCGATACATTTCGCAGCGATCTCGACGCCTTGCGCGACGCGGTCGATGCAGGGGATGGGCACCAACTGTTGGGCGTCTTCACGCGCGCCCGGGTTGCCCGCGAGCATTTCAGTAAAATCCTGGCCCGCAGGGCCTATGTGGACGCTATGAACTCCAACGATCTGATCTTCCTGGCTCAACCTGGTGGCCGCCTGTCCGGTCGGATTCGCGTACCGGGCGACAAATCGATTTCCCACCGTTCGATCATGCTCGGCTCCCTGGCTGAAGGCGTCACCGAAGTCGAAGGTTTCCTTGAGGGCGAAGACGCTCTGGCGACCTTGCAGGCGTTCCGCGACATGGGCGTGGTCATCGAAGGCCCGCACCACGGTCGTGTGACCATTCACGGCGTCGGCCTGCACGGCCTCAAGCCGGCGCCGGGCCCGATCTACCTGGGCAACTCCGGCACCTCGATGCGCCTGCTGTCCGGCCTGCTGGCGGCGCAGGACTTCGACAGCACCCTGACCGGCGACGCCTCGCTGTCCAAGCGTCCGATGAACCGCGTGGCCAATCCGCTGCGCGAGATGGGCGCCGTGATCGAAACCGCCGCCGAGGGTCGTCCGCCGATGACCATCCGCGGCGGCAACAAGCTCAAGGGCCTGACCTACACCATGCCGATGGCCAGTGCCCAGGTGAAGTCCTGCCTGCTGCTGGCCGGCCTGTACGCCGACGGCAAGACCACCGTCACCGAACCTGCGCCGACCCGCGACCATACCGAGCGCATGCTGCGCGGCTTCGGCTATTCGGTGGACGTCGACGGCGCGACCGCCTCGGTCGAGTCGGGCGGCAAGCTGACCGCAACCCACATCGAAGTGCCGGGCGACATTTCCTCGTCGGCGTTCTTCCTGGTGGCGGCCTCGATCGCCGAGGGCTCCGAGCTTGTGCTCGAGCACGTCGGCATCAACCCGACCCGCACCGGCGTGATCGACATCCTGCGCCTGATGGGCGCGGACATCACCCTGGAGAACCAGCGTGAAGTCGGCGGCGAGCCGGTGGCCGACCTGCGGGTGCGGGCAGCTAAACTCAAAGGTATCGAGATTCCCGAGGCGCTGGTTCCGCTGGCCATCGACGAGTTCCCGGTGCTGTTCGTGGCCGCTGCCTGCGCCGAGGGCCGCACGGTCCTGACCGGCGCCGAAGAGCTGCGGGTCAAGGAATCGGATCGGATCCAGGTGATGGCGGACGGGTTGCTGGCGCTGGGCGTCAAGTGCGAACCGACCCCGGACGGCATCATCATCGACGGCGGCCGCATCGGCGGCGGCGAAGTGCACGGTCACGGCGACCATCGCATCGCGATGGCCTTCAGCGTGGCCTCGCTGCGCGCCGATGCGCCGATCCGCATCCATGACTGCGCCAACGTCGCGACCTCGTTCCCGAACTTCCTGGCGCTGTGCGCGCAGGTGGGCATCCGTGTGGCAAAAGAGGCACAGTCGTGAACAGCATCGCACCGGTCATCACCATCGATGGGCCAAGCGGCTCGGGCAAGGGCACGGTAGCCGGCATTCTGGCCGAGCGCCTGGGCTGGAACCTGCTGGACTCCGGCGCGCTGTATCGCCTGTTGGCGTTCGCGGCGCGCAACCATGGTGTCGACCTGACCAATGAAGAGCTGCTTAAGAAACTCGCCGCTCATCTGGATGTTCAGTTCATCCCGGCGACGAACGGTCAGCTGCAGCGCATCATCCTGGAAGGCGACGAAGTCAGCGATGTCATCCGCACCGAGAGCGTCGGCGCCGGCGCCTCCCAGGTGGCGGCGTTGCCGGCGGTGCGCGAGGCGCTGCTGCAGCGCCAGCGCGATTTCCAGGAAATGCCGGGCCTGGTGGCCGACGGCCGCGACATGGGCACGGTGGTCTTTCCCGGCGCCCCCCTGAAGATTTTCCTGACGGCCAGTGCCGAGGAGCGGGCGCGCCGCCGATATTTGCAGTTGAAGGGCAAAGTCGAGGGTGTTAGTCTGTCGAGTCTGCTAGATGAGATCCGTGCGCGCGACGAGCGTGACACCCAGCGAAGCGTAGCCCCGCTCAAGCCGGCGGCCGACGCGATACAGTTGGATTCCACGGAGTTGTCCATCGACCAGGTGCTTGAACGCATCATGAGCGAGATCGCCCTCCGCGATATCGCCGGGTGACCAGAAGGCGGCAGGGGACCAGTCATAGTCCTGCGGCGCTTCTTTTAAATGAAACTGATCCATGCCGTCTGGGGTGTGGCTATGGGCGTATCCTTCGCCCTAATCTACAGGAATTAAAATGAGCGAAAGCTTTGCGGAACTCTTTGAAGAAAGCCTAAAGTCCCTGAACCTTCAGGCAGGCTCCATCATCACCGGCGTTATCGTTGATATCGACTACCAAATGGGCTGGGTAACCGTCCACGCTGGCCTGAAGTCGGAAGCACTCATCCCTCTGGAGCAATTCAAGAGCGATTCGGGTGACCTGAACATCAACATCGGTGACGAAGTTCACGTTGCTCTGGACTCGGTTGAAGACGGTTTCGGTGAAACCAAACTGTCCCGTGAAAAAGCCAAGCGCGCTGAATGCTGGATCGTTCTGGAAGCAGCCTTCGCAGCCGAGGAAGTGGTCAAGGGCGTTATCAACGGTAAGGTTAAGGGCGGCTTCACTGTCGACGTTAACGGCATCCGTGCGTTCCTGCCAGGTTCCCTGGTTGACGTCCGTCCAGTGCGCGACACCACGCACCTGGAAGGCAAAGAGCTGGAATTCAAGGTCATCAAGCTGGACCAGAAGCGCAACAACGTTGTCGTTTCCCGTCGCAGCGTCCTGGAAGCCGAGAACTCCGCCGAGCGTGAAGCTCTGCTGGAATCCCTGCAGGAAGGCCAGCAAGTCAAAGGTATCGTCAAGAACCTCACCGATTACGGCGCATTCGTCGATCTGGGTGGCGTGGACGGCCTGCTGCACATCACCGACATGGCCTGGAAGCGCATCAAGCATCCTTCCGAGATCGTCAATGTCGGCGACGAGATCGACGTCAAGGTTCTGAAGTACGATCGCGAGCGTAACCGTGTTTCCCTGGGCCTGAAGCAACTGGGTGAAGACCCGTGGGTTGCCATCAAAGCCCGTTACCCGGAAAGCACCCGCGTCATGGCGCGCGTGACCAACCTGACCGACTACGGCTGCTTCGCTGAGCTGGAAGAAGGCGTTGAAGGTCTGGTGCACGTTTCCGAAATGGACTGGACCAACAAGAACATCCACCCTTCGAAAGTCGTACAAGTCGGCGACGAAGTGGAAGTCATGGTTCTGGACATCGACGAAGAGCGTCGTCGTATCTCCCTGGGCATCAAGCAGTGCAAGTCGAACCCATGGGAAGACTTCTCTGGCCAGTTCAACAAGGGCGACAAGATCTCCGGCACCATCAAGTCGATCACCGACTTCGGTATCTTCATCGGCCTGGACGGCGGCATCGACGGTCTGGTTCACCTGTCCGACATCTCCTGGAACGAAACCGGCGAAGAAGCCGTGCGTCGTTACAAGAAGGGTGACGAGCTGGACACCGTTATCCTGTCGGTTGACCCAGAGCGCGAGCGCATCTCCCTGGGCATCAAGCAACTGGAAAGCGATCCGTTCTCCGAGTACGTTCAAGAGAACGACAAGGGCGCTATCGTCAAGGGCACCGTGAAAGAAGTTGACGCCAAAGGCGCCATCATCGTTCTGGCCGACGACATCGAAGCGACCCTGAAAGCCTCCGAAATCAGCCGTGACCGCGTTGAAGACGCGCGTAACGTCCTGAAAGAAGGCCAGGAAGTCGAAGCCAAGATCATCAGCGTTGACCGTAAGAGCCGCGTAATCCAGCTCTCGATCAAGTCGAAAGACGACGCTGAAGAGAAAGAAGCCATCCAGAGCCTGAAAGCAGCTCCGGAAGGCGAAGCAGTCGACACCACCATGGCGGCACTGCTGAAGCAAGCAATGGCCAAACAGAACTAAGTTCTGATCGGTCATGAAAAAGGGCGACTTCGGTCGCCCTTTTTTGTGCCTGCGATTTGACGTTCGCGGTCTTGATGAAGCGGTTTCGGCAACTGAATGAAACCGGATCGTTTTTTTTGCGGTCTGTTTCTCTGGGCGGATCAATTGCCCAATCGCAGCTAGGCTTGAATTGAAGAGTGCAGTGGTCGGGCTGTTTGCCTGGCATAAGGATCGGAATGAGCAAGCTGATTGTTTTGTTTGCAATGTTGGCGTTGGCGGGGTGCACGACTGGCGCAAAGACGCATGCGGTGCACGGCGTCAGCGGCATAGAGGTTGACTGTTCGGGGTTGGGGTCCGGATGGGACAGGTGTCTCAAGCGGGCCGCCAAGGAGTGCAAGGGGGCTGGCTACAAGGTGTTGGCGAGATCCGACGACGCGAAGGAGGAGGACGTCTTTCCTTTCGGGTTCAACCCGGCAGGCTACGTGACGCGCACCATGCTGGTGATCTGTCGGTGACTCCGCAGCCGTCGCAGGGCCGAAAGCGGGTGTTTCCGGGGCGTTGAAGATATGTCAATCCCTGGGCTGTTCAAATTCTTCAGGGCGTGCTAAAACCTTTGAAGCGCTGATCTAGCTGCTTGAAAAAGAAGGGAAAAACATGACGAAGTCGGAGTTGATCGAACGAATTGTCACCCATCAAGGGCTGCTCTCATCCAAGGATGTGGAGTTGGCCATCAAGACCATGCTTGAGCAAATGTCCCAATGCCTGGCGACCGGGGATCGCATCGAGATCCGTGGCTTCGGCAGCTTTTCCCTGCACTACCGTGCGCCGCGCGTCGGCCGCAACCCAAAGACCGGCCAATCCGTCAGCCTCGACGGGAAGTTCGTTCCGCACTTCAAGCCTGGCAAGGAATTGCGTGACCGTGTGAACGAAGAGGAGGAGGGGCTTTGATCGTCATGCTGCTTTCCGGGGAGTCGGCATGAGCCCTCTCAAACGTATCGTGGCAGGCGTCTTCCTGCTGGTGCCGGTGCTGGCCACCCTTGCGTTCATGCTGGAAAACCAGCAACCGCTTTCGCTGCGCTTCATGGGTTGGGTCGGCCCCGAGCTGCCTGTGTCGTTGATCATGGTGCTGGCGTTGCTGTTCGGCATGTTGATCGGCCCGCTGATCGGTTGGCTTTTCGGGCGGTCGTCCAGGGCGTCCCGCAAACGTCTCGCCTGACACATGCGGCGACAAAGCCGAATGTCGATGCTGTTCCGTTTGATCCGCAGCCTATCCAGATCCATTAGTAAATCGTTCATTAAGCTGTAAAATGCCGCCCTGACCGACTGGAGGCATCTTTGCGCTTCCGTCAGGACCGATTTCGATAGAGGCCTCTTCGTTCAGGGGCTTTTGTATTCGTGGATTTGACATCGCCCGGTCGGCGATCCGTCAGCAGCTCAAGGGTATGACTTCGCGTGAAAATTCTCGTAACCGGCGGTGCCGGATTCATCGGCTCGGCCGTTATCCGTCACATCATTTCCAACACGCCCGATTCCGTGGTGAACGTCGATAAGCTGACCTACGCCGGTAATCTCGAATCGTTGGCGCAAGTGAGCCAGGACGAGCGTTACGTTTTCGAGCGGGTCGACATCTGCGACCGCGGGCAGATCGACCGCGTCCTCAATGAGCATCAGCCGGATGCGATCATGCACCTGGCCGCGGAGTCCCACGTCGACCGCTCGATCTCCGGGCCGTCCGAATTCATCCAGACCAACATCATCGGCACGTACACCCTGCTTGAGGCCGCGCGCCAGTACTGGGGCGCGATGGACGAGGCGCGCAAGGCGCGCTTCCGCTTCCATCACATCTCGACCGACGAGGTGTACGGCGACCTGGAAGGGCCGGAAGACCTCTTCACCGAGACCACGCCCTACCAGCCGAGCTCCCCGTATTCGGCGAGCAAGGCCAGTTCGGACCATCTGGTTCGCGCCTGGGCCCGTACCTATGGCCTGCCGACCCTGGTCACCAATTGCTCCAACAACTACGGCCCCTGCCATTTCCCCGAGAAGCTGATCCCCCTGATCATTCTCAACGCGCTGGAAGGCAAGCCGTTGCCTGTGTACGGCAAAGGCAACCAAGTGCGCGACTGGCTGTATGTCGAAGATCACGCGCGGGCGCTCTACAAGGTCGTGACCGAGGGCGTCGTCGGCGAGACCTACAACATCGGCGGACACAACGAAAAGCAGAACATCGAAGTGGTGCATGCGCTTTGCGCCTTGCTCGATGAGCTGCGTCCGGAATCCGCCCATCGCCCGCATGCGGACCTGATCACGTATGTCCAGGACCGTCCCGGCCACGACCAGCGGTATGCCATCGATGCCAGCAAGATCCAGCGTGAGCTGGGCTGGGCGCCCGAGGAAACCTTCGAGACCGGCATCCGCAAGACCGTCGAGTGGTACCTGAACAACGCGGAGTGGGTGGCCCACGTCAAGAGCGGCAGCTACCAGCAGTGGATCGAGCAGAACTACGCGGGCCGTTCGGGCAAGCCATGAAGATTCTACTGCTGGGCAAAAGCGGGCAGGTGGGCTGGGAGCTGCAACGCTCGCTCGCGCCCCTCGGCGAGCTGATCTGCTTGGATCGTCATGGGGCGCCGGGGCTGTGCGGAGATCTTGCCGACCTGGACGGTCTGCGCGCGACCCTGCAAACGGTGCGGCCGGACGTCATCGTCAATGCCGCGGCCTACACCGCCGTCGACAAGGCCGAGGCCGAGCGGGAGTTGGCCGAACGGGTGAATGCCCAGGCGAGCCGGGTCATGGCCGAGGAAGCGGCGCGCCTGGGGGCGTGGCTGATCCACTATTCCACCGATTACGTCTTCAGCGGCGAGGGGGCCGCGCCTTGGCTGGAGACCGATGCGGTGGCCCCGCTGAACCACTACGGCGCCAGCAAGGCGGCGGGTGAGCAGGCGATCATCGCCAGCGGCTGCAAGCACCTGATTTTCCGCACCAGTTGGTGCTATGGCTCCCGCGGCGGCAATTTCGCCAAGACCATGCTGAGGCTGGCCCGTGAGCGCGCAAGCCTCGACGTCGTCGCCGACCAGGTCGGCGCGCCGACCGGTGCGGACCTGATCGCAGACGTCACGGCCCACGCCATCCAGCAGGTCCAACAGCGTCCCGAACTGGCAGGCGTGTATCACCTCGTGGCCGGCGGTGAGGTGTCCTGGCACGGCTACGCCGCTTTCGTCATCGGCCTTGCCCGGGACCTCGGCGAGGAGCTGGCGGTCACGCAGATCAATCCGATCGATTCCGCCGCCTATCCGACCCCGGCCCGCCGCCCCCTGAACTCGCGGCTGAGCAACCAGAAACTGCGCGACAACTTTTCTTTGCACTTGCCGGATTGGCAAAGTGGCGTCACACGAATGCTTAGGGAAATTCTCAACAAATGATCAAGACAAACCGTAAAGGCATCATCCTGGCCGGCGGCTCGGGCACCCGTCTGCATCCGGTCACGCTCGGTGTGTCCAAGCAGTTGCTGCCGATCTACGACAAGCCGATGATTTTCTATCCGCTGTCGGTGCTCATGCTGGCCGGCATGCGTGAAATCCTGATCATTTCCACCCCTGAAGACTTGCCCAATTTCCGCAAGCTGCTGGGCGACGGCAGCCTCTACGGCATCGAGCTGAGCTACGCCGAGCAGCCAAGCCCCGACGGCCTGGCGCAGGCGTTCATCATCGGCGAGTCGTTCATCGGCGACGATCCGTGCTGCCTGATCCTGGGCGACAACATCTTCTACGGGCAGTACTTCACCGAAAACCTGCGTTCGGCCAATGCCCAGCCTTCCGGGGCGACGGTGTTCGGCTATCACGTCAGTGACCCGGAGCGCTTCGGCGTGGTCGAATTCGACGCATCGGGCAGCGCCCTGAGCATCGAAGAGAAACCGCTGAAGCCCAAATCCAACTATGCGGTCACCGGGCTGTACTTCTACGACAACAAAGTGGTCGAGATCGCGAAAGGCATCAAGCCATCGGCGCGCGGCGAGCTGGAAATCACCGACATCAACCGCGCGTACCTGGAGCAGAAGACCCTCAACGTCGAAATGCTGGGCCGCGGGTTCGCCTGGCTGGACACCGGTACGCACGATTCGCTGCTGGAGGCCGGGCACTTCGTCCACACCATCGAGCACCGTCAGGGGCTGAAGGTCGCGTGCCTGGAAGAGATCGCCTACAACAACGGCTGGATCGACGCAGAGCAACTGAAGGTTCAGGCCGAGCGTCTGAAGAAGACCGGTTACGGTCAGTATCTTCAGAAGCTGCTGGACCACCCGACGATGTGAGGCCGGCCGTTCTGTCGGTTGCTGTGGCCCGTATGCACGTGCCGAGTGATCTATGGGGGGCTGGCGCTGTAGAATGGCCGCCAGCGGCGAGGGTTTTGCACTGAATCCGGTGCACGAACGACCAGAAACATAACTGAACCCGCTTGCCCGCCGGTCATCCGCGGGAAGGGGCTTAAGGATTTAGAGCATGGAACTGATTCCCGTAATTTTGTCTGGCGGAGTGGGCAGCCGGTTGTGGCCGGTTTCCCGTGAGGCCCATCCAAAGCCGTTCATGGAGCTGCCGGATGGCCAGAATCTGATCCAGAAGACGTTCCTGCGCGCTTCGCGCCTGGAAGGGGTTGTCGAAGTCCTGACGGTCACCAACCGTGAGCTGCTGTTCAAGACCGAGGACGAGTACGGCCTGGTCAACAAGGCCGGGCACGCCCAGGGCTTCATCCTCGAGCCGTTCGGTCGCAACACCGCAGCCGCCGTCGCTGCGGCGGCGCTCTCGCTGGAGGCCAGCCACGGCGCCGACGCCCACATGCTGGTGCTGGCGGCCGACCACCTGATCAAGGACGAGAAAGCGTTTGCGGCGGCCGTGGCCAACGCCGTCACCCTGGCTTCCGAGGGCTGGCTGGTCACCTTCGGCATCCAGCCGACCTATCCTGAAACCGGCTTCGGCTACATCGAGGCGCAAAAGTCCGCTCCGCTCAAGGGCGGCCTGAAGGTGGCGCGTTTCGTCGAGAAGCCGAACCTGGAAACCGCCCAGGGCTACCTCAGCGCCGGCAACTACTTCTGGAACTCCGGCATGTTCTGCTTCCGCGTCGGCACGGTGCTGGAGGAGCTGCGCCAGCACGCTCCCGACGTCGTCGCCGCGGTCGCCAAGACCATCGAGGCGTCGCGCCTGACGTCGTCCGACAACTACCGTTGCCTGGCCCTGGACAGCGGGCTGTTCGCCCAGGTGCCGGACATCTCCATCGACTACGCGCTGATGGAGCGTTCCCAGAAGGTCGCGACCATCCCTTGCGACATCGGCTGGAGCGACATCGGTTCCTGGAACGCGGTGAGCGAACTGACCCCGGCGGACGAGAACGGCAACCGGTTCGAAGGCGAGGTGCTGGCCCACGACTCGCGCAACAACTACGTGAACAGCGAAGAGCGCCTGACCGCCCTGGTCGGCGTGGAGGACCTGCTGGTCATCGACACCCCTGACGCCGTGATGATCGCCCACAAGGATCACGCCCAGGACGTGAAGCACATCGTCAGCCAGCTCAAGGCCTGCAGCCACACGGTGCACCTGCTGCACCGCACGGTCCATCGCCCGTGGGGCACCTACACCACCCTGGAAGAGGGCAAGCGCTTCAAGATCAAGCGCATCGTCGTCAAGCCGAAGGCCTCGCTGTCGCTGCAGATGCATCACCACCGCAGCGAGCACTGGATCGTCGTCGAGGGCATGGCGGTGGTGGTCAACGATCAGCAGAAGCTGATGCTGAACACCAACGAATCGACCTTCATCCGCGCCGGCCACCAGCACCGTCTGGAGAACCCGGGCGTGATTCCGCTGGTGCTGATCGAAGTGCAGAGCGGCGATTACCTGGGCGAGGACGATATCGTCCGCTTCGAAGACAACTACGGCCGCGTCGACAAGTAACTGCGGGCCGGACGCCATAAGCCTGACCGGTGCATGTTCTGCCGGTCAGGCTTATTTGCATGTGTCGATCTTCGACACCCATCCATCCCGACGGCGCGCAGCGGATGTTCCCGGCGTGCCGTCACCTGAATCCCGAGCAAGAGACCAGCATGCATACCCCTATCAAGACCCAGTGCTTCAAGGCTTACGACATTCGCGGCCAGGTGCCTTCGGACCTCAATGAAGAGGTCGCCTACCGGATCGGCCGGGCGATGGTCACTGAGCTTCAAGGCAAAAGCATTGTGCTGGGTCGGGACATGCGGCTCGAGAGCCCGATGCTGGCCGAGGCGATGACGCGGGGCCTGCTCGAAGCCGGCGCCGATGTGATCGACATCGGCCTGTGCGGCACCGAAGAGGTGTATTTCGCCACCAGCGCGTTCGGCGCCGACGGCGGCGTGATGATCACGGCCAGCCACAACCCCAAGGGCTACAACGGCATGAAGCTGGTCAAGTCGCAGTCGCGGCCGATCAGCGGCGACACCGGGCTCAACGCCATCCGCGACCGCGTCGACAGCGGTGACCTGGGCCCGCTGGCCGCCACGCCGGGCAGCGTTCGCGTCGAGGCGGACAAGGGGCGCTACATCGAGCACCTGCTGACCTACATCGACGTCGCCGCGCTCAAGCCCCTGAAGGTCCTGGCCGACCCGGGCAACGGTGCCGCAGGCCCGGCGCTGCAGGCGCTGATCGACCGGCTGCCGTTCGAGTGGGTGGTCATCAACGCCGAGCCGGACGGCCATTTCCCCAACGGCGTGCCCAACCCGCTGCTGCCGGAAAACCGTGACCTGACCCGCCAGGCCTTGCTGGACAACGGCTGCGACATCGGCCTGGCCTGGGACGGCGATTTCGACCGTTGCTTCTTCTTCGACGGCAACGGGCGGTTCATCGAGGGTTACTACATCGTGGGCCTGCTGGCCGAGATGCTGCTCAAGCAGCACCCGGGCAGCAAGATCATCCACGACCCGCGACTGACCTGGAACACCATCGACCAGGTCGAGCAGGCCGGCGGCGTCCCTGTGCTGTGCAAGACCGGGCACGCGTTCATCAAGGAGCGCATGCGCCTGGAAGATGCGATCTACGGCGGCGAAATGAGCGCCCACCACTACTTCCGCGACTTTGCCTACTGCGACAGCGGGATGATTCCGTGGCTGCTCGTGGCGGCCTTGATGTCCGCCACCGGCAAGACGCTGGCCCAGCTGGTCGACGAGCGGATTGCCGCTTACCCCTGCAGCGGCGAGGTCAACTACCGGGTGGCGGACGTGCCGGCGGTGCTGGAGAAGGTGCTGGCGCATTACCTGCCGCACGGCCCGGAGCTCGACAAGACCGACGGCATCAGCCTGTCCTTCGGTGACTGGCGTTTCAACCTGCGCGGTTCCAACACCGAACCGCTGTTGCGGCTCAATGTCGAAGCGAAGGGCGACGAGGCGCTGATGCAGGCGCGGTTCAAGGACGTCGAGGCGCTGATCACGGGCGCCTGAGGCTCCGGGTCTTTTGGCAGCCAACGGCGACCGCGCTTCTGTGAGCGAAGAGGTCAGGCGCGGTCGCCGGTCGCGAAGCATCAATTCTGAAGGTTCATAATTTGAAAACGGTTTTATTGCTGAGTACCTATCCGATCGCCAGTCCCCGGCACGGCGGGCAGGTGCGGGTGGCCAACATCGCCTCGACCTTCGAGCAAAGCGGCTGGAGCGTGACTCACCTGGCGGTCTATGAGCCGGAAGGGTATCCGCCGTCGACGCTGGGGCCGAACGACGTCAAGTTCCCGGCCGGCAGCGACTTCAGGAAGTACAAGGGCGCGTACGTGCCCTTGATCAATGACCTGCTTTCGGGGGAGTTCGCGGCCTCGGAGCAGGGCGGGTTCCCGGAGATCCTCAAGAAGCTGCCGCCGGCCATCGACGTCATCCATGTCGAGCAGCCGTGGCTGTGGCCGCTGGTGCTGAAGATCAAGCAGATGCCCCAGTACCGCAACGCCTGCCTGATCTACGGTTCGCAGAACATCGAAGCGCCGCTGAAGCAGGAAATCCTCGACAGCTACGGCATCAAGGGCGCAGCGCCGGTGATCGCCGACATCGAGGCGCTGGAGCGCAAGGCGGCGCTGGAGGCGGACATCGCCGTGGCCGTCACGCAGGCGGACTATGACATCCTCAAGGCCTGGGGCGCGGCGATGCCGCTGCTCGCACCCAACGGCATCGCGCCGTGGACCGCCAAGGCCGAGGTTCTGGAGACCTGGAAGGCGCGCCTGCCGGAATCGCCGTGGATCCTCTACGTCGCCAGTGCTCACCCGCCGAACTTCAAGGGGTTCAACGAGTGCCTGGGCAGTTCCCTGGCGTGCATCCCGCCGGACAGCAAGCTGGTGGTGGTCGGCAGCGTGTGCGAGCACCTGGAGGCGACGCTGCGCGACAGTCGTTGGGGCCAGCTGAACCTGTCGCGCCTGCAGTTGCTGTACATGCTGCCCGACGAAGACCTGGATGCCGTGAAGACCCTCGCCCATGCGTTCCTGTTGCCGATCCCCCATGGCGGCGGTTCGAACATCAAGACGGCGGAAGCCATCTATTCGGGCAAGTATGTGGTCGGGACCGAGTCGGCGTTCCGCGGGTTCGAGCAGCATCTGAGCCAGCCGGAAATCAGCGTCGCGCGTTCGCCCGCCGAGTTTCACGCCGCGATCCGCGGCCGTTTGACCGGGCCGGCGTCGACAGAGGGCAAGGGGCCGGACAGAGCGTCCCGTGAGCCGTTGACCTGGGCCCGGAGCCTGGAACCGATTCCGCAAGCAGCGGCACAAGTCATTGAGAAGAAGGCGCAAGAGGCATGACCACCTGGTTTGATGTGACGACCATTCTGGGCTGGCGCCGGCCAGCGGTAGGCATTATCCGCACCGAGGCGGAAGCCGCTGCCCACGCGCTTGAGCTGATCGCTGCCGGCGAAGACGTGAAGTTCTGCGCCTACGACCATGCCGCCGGCTACGCGGCGGTCTCGGCCGGTGACGTCGCGGCCACGCTGAAGCGCATTTCCGGCGCCCACGCCGTGGCGCCAGGCAAGGTCGCCAGCGGCGCCGCGAACAAAAGCTCGATCGAAGCCCGGCTCAAGGATAAGGCCATCAAGGTGCTGAACCGGCTGCCGACGCGCCTGAGCGGGCGGATCTATCAGTTCTTCCAGCAGCGTCGGGTCTCGATCGTCGAGGCGGTGATCGGCGTGCGGCATTTGCGTTCGGCGGCCAAGGCCTTCCTGAAGCCGGCCAACCGCGGTTACGTGTTCGCGCCGGTTGCCCGCAAGGCCGGCATCGCCGGGCATCCCTTCTCCAGGGGCGACAGCTACATTTCCGTCGGCCTGGATTGGGACAACAAGGATCTGCCGTACCTGTACGAGCTCAAGAAGAAGGTCGGCCTGCGGGTCGTCCTTTGCTGCTACGACGTGATCCCTGTGCGCTTGCCGCACCTGTGCGTGGGTGACGTGGCGGCCAAGTTCGCCAACTACTTCACCGATGTCGCCTGGTGCGCGGACAAGATCCTGTGCATTTCGGAATGCACCCGCAAAGACCTGATTTCGCTGCTCGGCGAGTTGGGCGCGCCTGTTCCGGAGACGGCGGTGGTCAAACTGGGTTGCCAGTTGTCCCATGAGTTGAGCGACGACATCAGCGCGGACGTGAAGGCCCTGCTGAAGGAGCGCTTCGTGCTGTTCGTGTCCACCATCGAGCGTCGCAAGAACCATGAGGTGCTGTACCGGGCCTACACGCGCCTGGTCGACAAAGGCGTGCAGGACCTGCCCAAGCTGGTGTTCGTCGGCATGCCGGGCTGGGGCGTGGGGGATCTGCTGATGGACATCAGCCTTGATCCGCGCACGAAAGACCATATCCGCATCCTCAACAATGTCTCCGACTCGGATCTGATGCACCTGTATCGCCATTGCATGATGACGGCCTTCCCGTCCCTATACGAAGGCTGGGGCCTGCCGGTGGCGGAAAGCCTGGCGGCGGGCAAGTACTGCCTGGCCTCCAGTGCGGCTTCGATTCCGGAGGTCGGTGGGGATCTGCTGGATTACCTGGAGCCGTGGGACGTCACGGTGTGGGCGGCGGAGCTGGAAAAGTACGCCTTCGACCCGGCGGCGTTGGCCGCCAAGGAAGAGGCGATCCGCCAGCGCTACCTGCCGGTGGCCTGGAAAGAGACCGCTCAGGTCGTTTTCGACAGTTCGAGATAGTCAGGCGTCGGTGGCGCAGGCCCGGCGATCCGGGCCTGCGCCGCGAGACCTAGACGATGGTGTTGGTGTTGAACACGCTCAGCGGCGCCTGAATGTCCGCCGTCGCCAGCAGGGCAGGGTTGGCCGACCATTGTTCGATGATGCCTGAAAAGTGATCGACGGCCTTGAGCAGCACCTTCGCCCGAAGCGAAGCGCCGACTGCCAGCTCCAGCTTCTGTGCGTAGTTTTCGGCCGTGAACGTTTCCCGTGCCCACGCTTGTGCCCGCTGCCCGATGGCATTGGCCGATGTCCGGTCCTCGTGGAGCGAAAGGAAGATCCGTTTCAGGTCCTCCACTTCATTGTCCGCCGATATCTTCAGGACGCACGCGTCGGGCAGCTCACTGTAGAAGCCGGTGTCCGTGACGATCGTGGCCTTGCCGTAGAGCATCGCTTCGATGGCCGAGGCGGAGGCGGCCTCCAGGCTGGGCCAGCGCAGGCAACTGATGACATCCGCTTCGCGGATGGCTTCGGACAGCGCCGCGTCATCGACCTCGTTGGAGATGATCAGCTCGACGCCGCTGTCGAGCGCCAGCTCGGACAGTCGTTTTTCCGTTTCCGGAAGGATGGCGCCGACCAGTCGGTAACGGACGTTCGCCCGCAGTGAAGGGCTTTCGGCGATGGCCTGGATGCAGCGTTCGACCCGCTTGTTGGGGTTGACGTGGCCGATGGTCAGGACATTCAGACGGTCACCGCCGGTGTGCCCGTCGTTGCCTGTGGCGCCGGGGGCGTCGTAGGCCAGCGGCGTCACGTAGACCGGGCCGGCACAGGCCGCCAGCACGCGCTCGCAACCCCAATTGCTGTGGGTGATCACGGTGCTGGCCATCGAGCTGATCCACTCGGTGAGCGGGGCTTCGTTGAGGGTCTGGCTGATGAAGACCGAACCGTCATGGATCTGGAAGTACCCCTGCGCAACGGCGTTTCCATACCACTGCTCCAGGATCCTGACCGCCTCTTCGCGCCGGTTCTGCGACCAGCCGAAAAACAGATGCCCGAGAAAGAAGTCGTGCAGGCAGACGACGCCGGGAGCCTTGGTCAGCCAGGCGATGCCGCCTTCATGGAACTCGTAGCTGTTGCCGATCTGATAGACGCATTCGTCGGCCGCTTCGATTTCCCGGGCGACTTGGGCTTCGTCGGTCCATGGCAGCACGGTGCAGCCGAAGTCGTGCAGCTCGTCGACCGTGACGTGCTGGCTTTCGGTGCGGACCACCACGACCTGGTGTTGCTGGGCCAGGAGCTGGCGGACGACGAGCCGGGTCATCCGGCCGATGGCCGACGTCTTGACGGCCGGCGTGAACATGACAAGTTTCATTTGATCAGTGCCTCGACCGTCTCCGGCCAATTGATGCCCAGGCTGTTCCACAGCGTCTGTGCCCCTTCCCCGTACTGTCGGGTCCTGGCCCTGTTCTCGTAAGCGGCGTTCATCGCTTGCGCCAGGCTCTCCGCCGACGGCTCTGCCCGCCATCCGGTTTCGCCGGGCACCACCAGGCCGAGGATCCCGCCGCTGTCGGTGGTCGTGATCAATGCCTTGCGGGCGGTCGCCGCTTCCATGCTGACGTAACCCAACGAGTCTTCGTCGAACGGAATGTAGGCAACGGCCAGCGCACGGTTGACGTAGTCCACGTAGGTCGCGCGAGGCAGGAAGCGCAGGTCGAGCCTGACGCGGTCCTGCAGGCCGAACTGCTCGATGATCGCATGCAGTTGCTGTGTGTCGGCAGGCGTTTCGGGCGGGCCGGCAATGATCATTTTCACGCGCCGGTCGGCTTTGGCCAGGGCTTGCAGCAGCAGGTACTGGCGTTTCATGCCGTTGACCCGGCCGCCCGCGAAAATGTAGCCGTCGTCTTCGCCGCCGGTGAAGGCTTCCGGGTCGTTGACGGGCGGAAGCAGCACTTTGGAGTCGAAGCCGTTGTACTTGAGCAGGCGCTGTCGGGTGACTTCCGAGTTGGTGTAGATGTGCCGGCTCTGCGCGAAGGTCTCGTTGTCGGCATGGGCGATGGCTTTGCGGATGTCCGCTCCGGTCTCGCCTGGGGGCAGGTTGGTCTGGCCCGCATCGTACAGGTCATAGGCTTGCCGGTACTGGTGCAGCAGCCACAGCGATTTGCGGTGGTGGCGCACCAGGTACGCCGGAAACTTCAGGGCGATGACATGATCGGTATTGGCGATCTCCAGCGTCCGCGCCAACAGCATCTGCGACGGGATGCGGGTGGCCGGCTCCCATTGGAAGGGGATCCGCAGGATTTCCGCGTCATGCCCGGCGACGGTCAGGTTCTTCTGCAGATTGACGGCCAGCTCTTCCGCGCCCCCCCAGATGAAGGGCGCCATGTTGTTCACGATCAATACTTTCATGCCAGAAGACGCTCCAGAACCTGTGTCCAGGAGATCTTCAGGTCGACCAGCCGCTGACTGGCATTCCTGCCCATGGTTTGGGTCACGTTCTTGTCCCGGTAGAGTTTGTCCATGGCGTCGGCCAGGGATTCGGGGGTCGGTTCGGCGACGTAGCCGTTGTGCCCGTCCTGGACCAGCTCCAGCACGCCGCCGGAGTCCGAGGTCGTGAGGATCGGCTTCTGCGCGTGGCTGGCTTCCAGGCTGGGGTATCCGTAGGAGTCTTCGTCCAGCGGCAGATAGGCGGCGGCCAGGCACTGCGACAGATGCTCCACCTTCTCCTCCTCGCTGATCCAGCGGTCTTCCAGCGTGACCCGGCCCGCGACGTTGCAGGTCTCGATCGCCTGCCGGAGGGCGTTGCCGTAGTCCGGGCTCGCGCCCGTTCCCAGGATGCGCAGGCGAACCGGCGTGGTGGTGTAGCTCAACGCCTCGATGAGCAGGTGCTGGCGCTTGTAGTGCTCCAGGCGGCAGATGTAGACGATCTCGTCGTTGTACCCGGCGCAGAAAAAGCGCTCCGGCTGAAAGACCGGCGGATACAGGACTTCGCTGTCGATGCCGTTGTAGGTCTTGAGGCGTTGGGAGACGACTTTCGAGTTGCTGAACACGGTCTTCGCTTCACCCATCGCCAGGGTGTCCACCTCCATCAGGGATTGGCGGATCGCCCGGTTCTCGGCGTTGTCGGGAAAGTCCCGGTACGGGGTGTCCCACAGGTCGTAGAAGGTGCGGATGTGGTGAATGAACCACAGAATCTTGTGCGGGTGCGGTATCAGGTGCGCCTGAGGGCGGAAGCAGATGACCCGGTCCGCCGCCTGCAGGTCCACCCAGCGCAACGCCATCATCTGCTGGAACAGGATGTCGGGCGGAGCGTCGTACTCCGGAAGGTACACGACCTCCACCTGATGTCCGGCTTCGATCAGGGTCGAAGCCAGCCAGTCGACGATGTTTCTTCCGCCGCCCTTGATGAAAGGGACGAATGAAGAGCAAAGGGCGATTTTCATCAGGCCGCCAAGACCTCACGCAAGCTGGCCGCGATCCTGATGATGTCTTCGCGGGTCAGGTCCTGGTGGGTCGGCAGGTTGATGCCGCGGCCGGACCACAGATCCGCCACCGGATAGATGCCGTCTTCCTTGTAGGGCGGCAGGACGTGCATCGGGTAGAACACCGGCCGGGTCTCGATGCCCATCGCGTCCAGCTTCTGCATGACGGCGTCGCGTTTGTGCTCGTCGCCGTCAGCCAGGAAGATGTTGTACATCCAGAACACCTGCTTGGCCCAGGCCGCCTCGGTAGGCAGGACGATCTTGTCCTTGAGGTCGGCCAGCGCCTCGTCGTACCAGTTGGCGATCTGTTCGCGGTCTGCCAGCGAGGTGGCGATGCCTTCCATCTGGGCCAGGCCGATGGCGGCCTGGATGTTGGTCATGCGGTAGTTGTAGCCGATCACCGGGAACCAGTAGCGACGGTTCGGATCCATGCCCTGGCCGCGGAACAGGCGCAGCTTGGCGGCCAGCGCATCGTCGTTGGTGGTGACCATGCCGCCTTCGCCGGTGGTCACGATCTTGTTGCCGAAGAAGCTGAAGGTCGCGCACGTGCCGAGACTGCCGACCTTGCTGCCCTTGACCTCGGCGCCGTGGGCTTCGGCGGCGTCTTCGACGACCCACAGGTTGTGTTTGCGGGCGATGTCGTTGATCACGTCCATCTGCGCCGGATGGCCGTAGAGGTGCACCGGGATGATGCCCTTGGTCTTGGAGGTGATCTTGCTTTCGATGGTCTGCGGATCGATGTTCATCGTATCGGCGCACACATCCACCAGCACCGGGGTGGCGCCGCAGTAGCGGACGGCGTTCGCGGTCGCGATGTACGTCACGGTCGGAATGATGACTTCGTCGCCGGGCTGCAGGTCGAGCACGACCAGCGCCAGGTGCAGGGCGGTGGTGCCGTTGTTGGTCGCGATCGCGTGCTTGACCCCGCAGAAGGCCGCAAAGCTTTCTTCGAAGGCGGTGATGTACTTGCCGTTGGAGGAAATCCAGTTGGTGTCCAGGCAATCGAGTACGTACTTGCGCTCGTTTCCGGCAAGCTTCGGTTGTGCAACGGAAATACGTTTCATGTCTCTTCCTTCAAAATTTGTTTAAAGCTTTGGCCGGCACGCCCACAACCGTGACTGCCGAACCGACATTGGAAATGACGACGCTGCCGGCGCCTACCATGGAAGACTCGCCGATGCGAATCTCCGGAATGATCTTGCTGCCTACGCCGACGAAACTGAGGTCGCCGACCTGGACGTTGCCCGCCAGTGCGCACTGGGGGGCGATGTGGACGGCCTGGCCCAGGACGCAGTCATGGTCGATGGTGGCGCCGGTGTTGACGATGCAGAGGTCGGCTATCGTCGCCTCGGCATTGATCACGGCGCCCGCCATCACGGCGACCCCTGCGCCAAGCCGGGCCGAGGGCGAAACGGTGGCGGCCGGGCTGACGGCGTTGACCAGCGTGAAGCCCAGGGCGGTGGCCTTGGCGGCGAGCTTGTTTCGGACGGCGTTTGCGCCGATGGCGACGAACACCCGCCGATAGCCTTCATTGAAGAGCGCGGACAGGTGGTCGTCACTTTTCAGCACGGGGATGCCCACGCAGGTGTCCGGGCTGTCCGGATTGCCGACGCAGCAGGCGACGGTGTCGCCCTGGGCCTGCAGCAGTTCGATGCAGACCTTGGCATGCCCGCCGGCGCCTATGACGATGACTTCGGTCTTCATGCTTGCGTCCTTGCGGCTTGCATTGATTCGGGGGAGGTGAAAAGCAGGTTGACGGACTCGGCCTGGGACAGCCGTTCGGCCGACCAGTCTTCGAGATCGCCGGTTTGGTCGTTGACGACGTTGAAGGCTAGCCCCAGGGCGGTGAAATGTCGCAGCCAGTCTTCGAGCGCGATCGAGTTCCGTTTCAGGTGGGACAGGCCAAGCTCGACGATGATGAACATGTGCGGGTTGGTCGAAAGCAGACGTTTTGCGCCTTTGACGATATCGATCTCGGCCCCTTCCGCATCGAGCTTCAGCAGCCGCGCGGTCTGGAGTTCGGGCAGGAACTCATCCAGGGTGGTCGTTGAGATGTCGACCGATGCCGCAGACGAGAACGACGGGGTCTCGAGTTCGTAGAGCGAGTGGTGGCCGCTGGTGGCACCCAGGTGCAGCTTGTGGGTGCCCGTGGTGTCC
The DNA here is from genome assembly GCF_002112745.1 of Pseudomonas sp. B7(2017). Classification (NCBI taxonomy): domain Bacteria; kingdom Pseudomonadati; phylum Pseudomonadota; class Gammaproteobacteria; order Pseudomonadales; family Pseudomonadaceae; genus Pseudomonas; species Pseudomonas sp. B7(2017). The sequence goes on from NZ_NEIP01000002.1 coordinate 662,594, forward strand.
GACAGGGCGTAGTGGGAAACTTCGCTGATCTCGGAGAAGCCGTTGAGCCACAGGTTCCTTTCGAGCATTTTGCGGGTGGGTTCGAACGGCTCGAAGGCGATGACCTTGCCGCGTCCCGCCATCGCCCGGGCCGCCGCGATCGAATGCATGCCGATATTGGCGCCGACATCGATGTAGGTGTCGCCCGGGCGGACGAGCCGTTCAATGAGCTTTCGGGTTCCGGGCTCCAGCTCCCCGGCTTCCATCAGGTTGGCCAGAAGGGCATGGTCCTTGGCGCCGCACAGGACATAGCCGACAGCCGACTTCACCAGGGTCTCGTCGGATCCGGAGTTGATGGCGACGCGGTTGACGTCGATGAGCGAGTAGTGCTCGATGCGGTCCAGCTGCGGTCCGGCCTTCTCCAGGGGGAGCTGCTCGGCAATGAGTTTGCGAGAGAGCGAGGTCTGAACATTGGCCGCATTCGCCAGGCGTTGGAGCTCCTGCATGATTTGCCGGGTTTGCTCTTGCTGATGTTCCTGCAGCCTGGCGAACTGCTGCTGCATTTCCTCGCGCAGGGCGCTGGTGAAATAGCTGCGTACACGAAAGAGCACTGGACGCGCGAAAGGCTTGGTCGCGCGATAGGCGCTGCGGGCCAGTCGTCGAAGCACTCGTTTGATCTGGTGTCGTAACATCGTGCTGATCCTCGTTCGGGCGCCGCCGGCGACATCGCCCACGCTGTGGACGGCTGCCTCGGCGATGTCGGCCGGTGCGGCTGCGACAGGCTGGACGACTGCAGCGATCCGCATGCGCCTGGACGCCGAAGTGAATGCCATTGCGATGTCAACGCCGTTGCGCTTGATGCTGTTCACTGGCTTCAGCCTCCGAAGTACGCAGCGGTGACGGTCGCCGGGTCGCCGTCCATCTTGATCTTGCCGTGCTCCAGCCACAGCACCCGGTTGCAGGTGTGCATGACCAGTTCGCGCGAGTGGCTGGCGATCACCAGGATGTTGGTCGACTTCACCAGTTCGTTCATGCGGATTTCGGCCTTGTGCTTGAAGCCTTCGTCGCCGACCGACAGCCATTCGTCCATCAGCAGGATTTCCGGCTTGATCGTGGTCGACACCGCGAACGCCAGCCGCAGGTGCATGCCCGAAGAATAGGTGCGGATCGGCATGTCGACGAAGTCGCCCAGCTCGGAGAACTCGATGATCTCGTCGAGCTTTTCGGTGATCTGCGCCTTGGTCATGCCGAGGATGGCGCCGCGCAGGTAGATGTTTTCCCGGCCGGTGGCTTCCGGGTCGGTGCCCAGGGAAATGTCGATCAGGGAGCCGATCTCGCCGTCGATCCGGGCGGTGCCGGAGGACGGTTCGTAGACGCTGCTGAGCAGGCGCAGCAGGGTGCTCTTGCCGGCGCCGTTGTGGCCGAGCAGGCCGACCCGGTCGCCGTCGCGCAAGGTGAACGTGAGGCCTTCGAGGGCCCGGACGATGACGCGGCCCTGCTGGTCGGCGCCGAGTTGCCCGCCGGTGGCCACCTGGATCAGGCGTTTCTTCAGGGAACGGCCGTTGGCGTTGTAGATCGGGAAATCCACGCTGACGTTATTGAATTCGATCAAGGACATTGGGAGTTCTTCTCAGAGCCAGTAAGCGATGCGGCGCTTGTAGCGGCCATACACCATGAGGGCGACGATCCAGCCGATCACGGCCATGCTCACGGAGAACCACCAGTTGGTGGCGGTCGGCATCTGTCCGATCAGCGGGGAGCGGACCACGGAGATGACGTGGTAGACCGGGTTGAGGTCGAGCAGGTAAAGCCCGGCGCGCTGCGGCAGCAGGCTCGGCATCCACATGATCGGGGTGAGGTAGAACACCACTTGCAGCAGGCTGCCGACGATCTGCGGCAGGTCGCGGTAGCGGGCGCAGAGGATGCCCAGCAGCAAGGCGATCCAGGTCAGGTTGACCAATGCGAGGATGAAGCCCGGAATGCTGATCAGGGCGAGCCAGGTCAACGGCTTGCCGACGGCCAGCAGCACGAGCGGGAAAATGACGATGTTGTGCCCCAGGATCAGGATGTTGCGCCAGATCATGCGCAGGATGTGGGTGAACAGGGGAATGGGCAGTTGCTTGATGATGCCCTCGGCGGCGATGAAGCCGGTGCAGCCTTCGGTGACCACGGTCGACATGAAGCTCCAGAGGATCATGCCGATGGCCAGGAACGGAAGGAACTCCTGCATCGGGGAATTGAAGATCTGGCCGAACACCACGCCGATGGTGCCGATCATCACGCCCATGCTGATGGTCAGCCAGAAGGGGCCGAGCGCGGACCTCCTGTAGCGCTGTCGCACGTCTTGCCAGCCTAGCGTCCCTACCAAAGCGTACCGCCTTGTCGCGGCGATGATGTCCGACACGGCGATACTTACTGAACCATTGCGCATTAAGAGCACCAGATTATTGATCAAAAAAACACGCCATTTTAGGCTGGGGGGCGGGGAGTGTCACCTTTTCTACATCTTTTCTTTACAGTCGGCGGGGCAAGATCGGGGCCTTCGGTCGGAAACCCTCAAGTGATTGAATTTTCAAGGTAACGCCCGGCAGGCGAGAAAACCGAACGGACGCCTTGTGCAGCATCGGGCAATGGTTTCTCCGGCGGCGACGGGAAAGGACCTGACACGTATTGTCGGTCGGTTGGGTATCGTCGTTCCGGGCCGCATTCTGTATGATCTGCAAGAATTTGCGGCTCTGCCGACCGGAGCCCAATGGCGCACACGACACAACAGAGCCTGCTGACTAGGCGCTCAAATGGAGTTTAGAGGATTCGCATGAAAGCTATCGTTACCGGCATTACTGGGCAAGACGGCGCCTACCTGGCGGAACTGCTGCTGGAAAAGGGCTACACGGTGTATGGCACCTACCGCCGGACCAGTTCTGTCAACTTCTGGCGCATCGAGGAGCTTGGCATCGACAAGCACCCTGAGCTGCACCTGGTCGAGTACGACCTGACCGACCTGTCGGCCAGCATCCGTCTGCTCCAGACCACCGGCGCGACCGAGGTCTACAACCTCGCGGCCCAGAGTTTCGTAGGCGTGTCCTTTGACCAGCCCCTGACCACCGGCGACATCACCGGCATGGGCTGCGTGAACCTCCTGGAAGCCATCCGGATCGTCAACCCGAAAGTGCGCTTCTACCAGGCGTCGACCTCCGAGATGTTCGGCAAGGTCCAGGCGATCCCGCAGATCGAAAGCACGCCTTTCTATCCGCGCAGCCCGTACGGTGTGGCCAAGCTGTACGCCCACTGGATGACCATCAACTACCGCGAGTCCTACGGCATCTTCGCCACCAGCGGCATCCTGTTCAACCACGAGTCGCCGCTGCGCGGCCGTGAGTTCGTGACCCGCAAGATCACCGACTCCGTGGCCAAGATCAAGCTGGGCCTGCTGGACAAGCTGGAGCTGGGCAACCTCGACGCCAAGCGCGACTGGGGCTTCGCCAAGGAATACGTGGAAGGCATGTGGCGCATGCTGCAGGCCGACGAGCCGGATACCTTCGTGTTGGCCACCAACCGCACTGAAACCGTGCGCGACTTCGTCACCATGGCGTTCAAGGCCGTCGGCATCGACCTGGCCTGGAGCGGTTCGGCCGAAGACGAGCAGGGCACCGACGCCGCGACCGGCAAGGTGCTGGTGAGCATTAATCCTAAGTACTACCGTCCGGCGGAAGTCGAGCTGCTGATCGGCAACCCGGCCAAGGCCAAGGCCACCCTGGGCTGGGAACCGAAGACCACCCTGGAAGAGCTGTGCCGCATGATGGTCGAGGCTGACCTGCGTCGAAATGAGAAAGGATTTTCCTTCTGATGAGTATTGCCGGTAAACGAGCGCTGATTACAGGAGTTCAAGGTTTCACCGGGCGTTACATGGCCGCCGAGCTCAAGGCTGGCGGCTATGAAGTGTTCGGGCTGGGTACCCAGCCCTCCGACGAGCCCGGGTACTTTCAAGCCGATCTGGCGGATGGCTCCGCACTGCGCGAGTTGCTGGCAACCATTCAACCGGATGTCGTGATCCATCTGGCGGCGCTGGCCTTCGTCGGGCATGGCGCCGCCGACACGTTCTATCGGGTCAACCTGATCGGAACCCGTCACCTGCTGGAAGCGATCGCGGCCTGCGGCAAGGTGCCTGACTGCGTGCTGCTGGCCAGCAGCGCGAACGTCTACGGCAATGCCTCCACCGGCTTGCTCAGTGAAGCGACGCTTCCGGCGCCGGCCAACGATTACGCGGTCAGCAAGCTGGCGATGGAGTACATGGCCCGCCTCTGGTTCGACCGTCTTCCGATCGTGATTGCCCGGCCGTTCAACTACACGGGCGTCGGTCAGGCCGACAGTTTCCTGTTGCCCAAGATCGTCGCGCATTTCCGTCGGCGCGCCGACAAGATCGAACTGGGCAACCTCGACGTCTCCCGGGACTTCAGCGATGTCCGCGCGGTGGTCAAGGCCTACCGCGGCTTGATCGAAGCCAGGCCGTTGGGGCAGACCGTCAACGTCAGTTCGGGCAAGAGCCATTCCCTTCGCGAAGTCATCGATATGTGTTCGGCCTTCACCGGCCACAGCATCGAAGTCGAAGTGAATCCGGCCTTCGTCCGGGCCAATGAGGTGAAGATCCTGTGCGGCGACAACACCCGGCTCCGTGAACTGGTGAAGGGGTGGGAGACGCCGGCGCTGGATGAAACGTTGAGCTGGATGCTTTCGGCGGACTAAATGAAGCTAATCCTGTCTGTTGAGCCGATCCGCTTTCCGCTGACCGGCATCGGTCGCTATACCTACGAACTTGCGCTGAGGCTTCGGCAGAGTTCAGACATTTCAGACCTGCAGTTCTTTGCCGGTCGACGCTTTTTGCCAGAACTGCCCACGGCCGCCGACGAGTCCGGCAGCGGTTATGGCCTGAAGCGTGCGGTGCAGAAAAACTTCCTCGCCGTCGAGGCCTACCGGCTGCTGATGCCGATGCTGCGCAAGGCGGCGCTCAAGGGCCACGGCGATTTCCTGTACCACAGCCCCAATTACTATCTGCCGCCCTTCGCCGGGCGCAGCGTGGCGACGTTCCACGACCTGTCGCCCTTCACCTGGGCCCATTGCCACGCCCCGCAACTGGTGCGCTACCTGCAGAAAGAGCTGAAGGCCACGTTGACCAGGGCCGATGCGCTGATCACCGATTCGGAATTCACCCGCCGGGAGCTGGCCGAGTACTTTAACTGGCCCATCGAACGGATCCACACCGTGCCGCTGGCCAGTTCCCCTGAGTTCTACCCGAGGCCGCTTGCCGAGCTTGAGCCGGCACTGGCCCGTTACGGCCTCAAGGCGAACGGTTACTCGCTGTTCGTCGGCACCATCGAACCGCGCAAGAACATCGAAACGCTGCTGGACGCCTACAGCCGGCTGCCGGTGGATGTGCGCACGCGTTGGCCGCTGATCCTCACGGGCTACCACGGCTGGCGCAGCGATGTGATTCACCAGAAGCTGGAAACCGCTCGGCGCGAAGGCTGGGCCCATTACCTCGGATTCGTGCCGAGCGAGGATCTTCCCCTGCTGTTCGCCGGCGCGCGTCTGTTCGCTTTCCCGTCGCACTATGAAGGGTTCGGCTTGCCGGTGCTCGAAGCCATGAGTTCCGGCGTGCCGGTGGTGTGCTCCAACAGTTCTTCGCTGCCGGAAGTGGCCGGCGACGCGGCGTTGATGTGCGCACCGATGGACATCGACGAGTTGACCCGGCTGCTGGAGCGGGGCCTGGTCGACGAGGCCTGGCGCGGCATCGCGGTGGCCAAAGGCATTCAGCACGCCCAAGGGTTTTCCTGGGAGCGCTGCGCCCGGGAAACCCAACAGGTCTATCGAAGGGTCGTCGACGGAAAATGATCAAGGTTCTGCACTTCTTCAAGACCTACTACCCGGAAACGATGGGCGGGATCGAACAGGTCATTTTCCAGATCGCCCAGGGCGGCGCCGGCCACGGCTTTTCCTCCGAGGTGCTTTACCTGAGCGAGCGGGGGGCCGCCCGTGGCGAAACGGTGGGCAATCACATCACCCACCGTTCGAAACTGGACCTGCACGTCGCGTCCACCGGGTTCTCGCTGTCGGCCTTCAAGGACTTTTCGCAGCTGGCGAAAAAGGCCGACGTGGTGCACTACCACTTTCCGTGGCCCTTCATGGACCTGGTGCATTTCGCGACCCGCCACGGCAAGCCGGCGGTGGTCAGCTACCACTCCGACATCGTCAAGCAGAAGACCCTGCTCAAGCTCTACCAGCCGCTGATGAACCGCTTCCTGTCCAGCGTCGACAGCATCGTCGCCTCTTCGCCGAACTATGCGCAGAGCAGCCCGGTGCTGTCCCGCTTCCGTGACAAGGTCGAAATCATTCCCTACGGGCTGGACCGGGCCACCTATCCGGCCGTTCCCGAGGCGAAGCTCGCCGAGTGGCGGCGAATGGTCGGCGAGAAGTTCTTTCTCTTTGTGGGGGCGTTGCGCTACTACAAAGGCCTGGACTACTTGCTGGAGGCGGCCAGGATCACCGGCTTGCCGGTGGTGATCCTCGGCGGCGGCCATGAGGAGGCCGAGCTGAAGGCGCAGGCGCAGCGCCTCGGGCTTTCCAATGTGCGCTTCCTGGGAGGGCTGGGCGACGAGGACAAGGCGGCGCTGCTCACGCTTTGCCACGCGTTCGTCTTCCCTTCGCACCTGCGTTCGGAGTCCTTCGGCATTTCCCTGCTGGAGGCTGCCATGTACGGCAAGCCGCTCATTTCGTGCGAAATGGGTTCCGGCACCACATTCATCAACATCGCCGGCGAAACGGGGCTGGTGGTGCCTCCACGCGACGCTCAGTCGCTGGCGGCGGCGATGAACACCCTGTGGCAGGACACCGAGTTGGCCGAAGGCATGGGCAGGCGCGCAATGCACCGCTACGAGTCCGTCTTTTCGGCCGACACGATGGTCGCCGCCTACGCGGCGCTCTATCGCAAGGTTTGCGAACGATAGCGCCGGCCCGGCCGCCGGTTGAACCGAAGGCGGCCAGGACAGCCACACCGCTGCGGCGGAACAGTACCTCCCGACCCACGCCCGACAGACGGGGCCGTCTACATCTCGGTCATACAGAAAATGTGCAATGACGAAGGTTGCCTCATGCGGGAGTCGGCATCGAGCGGTGATGCCTTCTATCTCGACATCGTTCATCTGACCCCTCGGGGGGGCGGACTTCGTCGTGAGATCCATTGCGCGGGAATTGGGTGTCGAGGAGCGCTAGCTGCGCTGCGGGGATTGCCGACTGAAGCGCGCTGGCGGGCTTCGGTCGACAGGATCCGGCGTTGGCCGGCCGGCACGCGTTTCAGCGGCCGGCGAGCAGGTTCCGTGGGGGTATCAGGGCTGCCGGGCGATATGGATGCCTTCGAGCCTTGCGGCAAGGCCGTAGTAGCTGTCGTCGGTCGGTGAGTCGAACTCCAGGAGGTTGTCGCCGTCTTTGAGCGCTCCCTGTGCGATCGTGGCCGAGAACGTGCCGTCCGCACTCCACTGCAGCGCCAGCGGCTGACCGTTGAGCGTAATCTTCATGCTGCTCCGGTCGGTTTTTCCGGCGAAGATCGTGAATCGGCCCTTGAGTTCGTAGGTGCGCTGGTCTTTGGGCTTGAACGGGAAGATGAGGCTTGAGTAGCGCTCGCTTTTCCAGGCCAATGCTTGGTGATGAAAGCTGTTGACTTCCCATTCCCCTTGGCGCCAGCCAGCGCCGTGGGTCGGTATCTCCATGCTCCACCATTTGCCGAACGTCCAGTCGTACCGGTCGGTCGTGACGGTGTCCTTGAAGCGGATGAAGCGTGTCTTCGCATTCAGTGAGTCGATAAGGCTTTCGTAGCGCTTTTCGGCTACGCCTTTGGGGACTGTCCGGATGTCCTGGGGCGTCTCGTCGGTCTTGCCGATCTCCACAGTGACGATCGATGCTTTCGGTATCACCAGGCTTGCAGGCTGGAGGCTGGTGGGGAAGCCCGGTCCGCTGACCGGGGTCGGATACTCGAATGTCCAGTCCTGTGCGCCTTCAACGCATCGCCCTTTGCGGCCCAGTTCGTCCGAACGCTGCCAATACTTGCTCGGCAGGTGGCAGACCTGGACGTTCGAAATCGGTTTGTCGTACAGGAACGACAACGCCCCCGTCAGGCTTGCATTGATGAACATCCAATTGTGGTTCAGCCGATTGCCGTGATCGAGGATCAGCAACGTCTTGTTTTCGGAGTTCCCGTCAAACTGACGGGTGATGTCGCTCAGTACGGCCGTCTGCGTCCGGGATATCTCGATGTAGTGATGGAACTGATAGAGCTGAAACGAAATGCCCGTGATGAAGAAAAAGCCGATGGCCGCACGGGTCAGCGCTTTGGAGAGGCTGAACCCGCCGTTCAGTATCGCCGCCAGCAGCAAGGCCGCGCCTGGTGTCGCGAACAGAAAAGTCCTCTGGCTGATCGCAAGGTGGGAATAGGAGGTCAGGAAAGGGAAGTAGCCGAGCAGGATCAGTGTCAGGCCGGTGAGGCCGAGTCTGATGTTGAAGGCCAGGGCGGACGTGTTCCGGGTGCCGGCCGGGTTTGCGTTGTCCTTTCGCAGGAGCGCCACGATGGCCACGGACAAGACAGCGCTCGCCGCGACGACGTACCCGTAGTTGGCGAACTCTTCGGCAGTGATCCTCAGGGCGTCGAACCACCCGCCCAGCGTGCTGCGCAGCAGACCGACGCTGAACAGTTTCGGATAGGTGAGCTTGAGCGTCGAGAGCAGATCGGTGCCGACGACGCCGGCCTGATAGCTCTTGACCGCGGCGGATGTGCGCAGGGCGTAGATCACATAGGCAGCGGGGCCGGCGACCCAGATCGCGTGCTCCGCCAGCTTCGGCCTGATCTGGCGCAGCGTCGTCACCAGGCCGTCCCGGGCAAAGAGCATCAGGGCCGGGATGCAGGCGAGCAGCAGCGAGGCCTCGTACATGAAGCACGCGGAGGCGAACAAGGCGCTGGCCAGGGCGCTGAACAGGCAGGCGCGGAGCTTGTGCTTGAGCGACAGTGCATGCAGGAAAATGGCGCTGCCCAGCAAGGCCAGGCTGAGGGCCCAGTTGACGTGCACGCCCCTGAAGGAGAGCTGCATCGTGTCGGCCGGGTAGATGATGACCAGCACACAGGCAATGACGCCCAGCTTCAGGCTGCCCGTCAGCTTCTCCATCAGGTAGCTGACGGAGGCGCCCTTGATCACCAGCGCGAGCATCAGCAGGACATGCCAGTAGAAGAAGGAGTTGCTGTCCAGCCAAAAGGCCAGGGCGTGGGGAAAGATCGTCAGCGGCCTCAAGGCGTGCGGCGCGAGCGGGCTGGAGGTGTCGGCGAAAAAGAAGACGCCATGTTTGATGAACAGGCCCAGGACGTCCCACTCTTCGATCAGTCCGGTCAGCGCGAAGCCGAACGGCAGCCACAGGATCAACACCACCAGCGCCGCAGGGACGATGTGCGCAAGCCAGCGCCTTGAGGCGGGTTGGGGGGGCGATGCGGTGAGAGGGGCAGGGG
>NZ_NEIP01000020.1:0-83851 GCF_002112745.1 Pseudomonas sp. B7(2017)
GGATGACGCCCGCCCCGCCGAGTACCGCAGCGGCCGCCACGGGGGCCGGCACGGCCGCTGCGGTACTCGGCGGGGCGGGCGTCATCCTGGGTGGCCTGGCGATCGGGGCGGCGGCGCTGGCCCAGGGCTTCGCCATCATCGCCGAAGAGGCGAAAACCGTCGGGCTGTTTTTCGACCATCTGGAAAAGGCCTGGAACGGCGCCGTCTACCGCTTCGACGAGGCGTTGCAGGCGTGGGTGGTGGATCCGTCTTCCCTGATCATCGAATGCGTCGACCTGGGCACCGGCACCTTGACGCTCGGCAGCCCGAAACTGTTCAGGCTGCGCGACCACTTCGGCGTACCGGGCATCAACCCGGATGACAAGGAAGCCTTCGGTATCCGTCAGACGTGGGGGATTTCCAGCCGGATCAAGGCACCGTTGCCCGCCGGGCAATGCGTCGTTCTGCCGTGCACGCCGAACACGAACTACAGCTATGAATACCAGGCCTTGCCGTTCGCGTCATGGCGTCATGACGCCGGTTTCGATGCGGCGCGCCGTCTTGAGCGCAAGGATGGCAGCGGGCAATGGAAATTCCTGTTCTCCTTCTACTCCTTCCCCAGTCACTACATCGTGCATCGCCTGTTCCCCAACTACCTCCCCACGACCGTCGAGGTGCGGCTGGATGCGGCCGAGCGGCAGCTGGCGGTACCGATTGTGCCGCCGGCATGGCACGGGTTGCTGACCTACGCGCTCAAGGGCGCGGGCGGCACCTGCACGCTGTTGCTCAACCCGGGGGTGTCGGTCGAATTGCATTCGACCCGCTTCACACATTGCCGTTGGGTGCTGCGGGCCGATTGGGCCAGCGAGCAGGCAATCAAGAAAGTGGAAGGGGGACTGCTGATCGACGGCATTCGCGTCAAGTTCATCGGCAAGGGCCGGCATGACGTCGCGCTGGCTCTGGCCGACCGGCGTGTGTTCAGCGTCGACCTGGTTTCCGCGAAACTGGATCTGCTGCAGGACACGGCACCCGACGGCCTCGATGAGACGGCGTTGCTTGAACGCTACAAAACGCTTGCGCACGACCATCGCCTGGTTCTGCCGTACACGCCGGTCGACAACTACTTGATCCCGTTCGAGCCACCGCAGACGCCGCGTCACACCAAGGCCTGGTACGACGCGCACGAAGACCGTTTCCTGTACATGCGCGACCTGGCAATCAGCGGTTCCGACAAGACGCAGTTGGCTCTGGTGTCCGGCGGCTCGGCCTATTTCTATGAGCCGTCATCCTTTCTGGTCTGGCAAGTCGATGCCGTCAGCGGCCTGCCCCAGGCGGAGTACCGATTGCTGCTGATGCCCGGCGAAAGTTCGATCCAGCGCATCGAAGCCGATGCCCGAGGGATGATTCACGTGGTGCAGATGTCCGTCGACCGAGGGCGTGTCAAAGAACTGGGTTACCTGATCCATGACCGGCAATTGCTGCTTTGCTCGGTGACTTGCGGATCAACCCCCAAGCTGCGGGCACAGGCCTTTGCCGGGGAGAGGCTGGCGCGCTGGGCGTCGGTGTTGGGGGAGCATTGGCCGCAAGCGGGCTCGTCCGCGAAGGAAAGCGACACGACGATCGGATGGGCGCCGGCACCCTACGTTTCGGTGTGTTGGCAGATGGATGAGGCGCGGCGGGACCTGGTCTGGATCCGCGGTCGCGACCGTCTGCTGATCAACCCTCTGCCGGCGCCGGGGCAACCGCGGGGCTGGGACGACTCGACCAGGAACCTGGATCGGTTGACGTTGCTGGTTCCGGCGAATGACGAAGAGGTGTACGTGGTTTACGACCGCTCGGCCCAACGCCTTTGCCGGTTGCAGCGGATGCCGGGGGAGGGGCGCTGGTCGCATGCGTGGATCGAGCCTGATCGGCTCAAACAGGTGGTCACGACGCCGGGTGGCTATGTCGCCATCACCGAAGACGGGCACTTCTTCAACCTGAACACCGACGGCCGGCTGCAGTTCGGCGGGCTGACCGAGCACTGGCTGCAGGGCCGCTCCCGCTGGTGGGAGACGCTCAAGGCGGTCGCGCAACGTTATCCGGTGGATCGCTTCGCCCTCATCGGTTTGCTCGAACATGGAGGGCATGGGCATCTGGGCGCCTGGTACATCGATCAGCGGTTGCTGCTATGCGCGTCGGCGAACGGTGATCGGGTCCGCTTGCTCGGTCTGGCGCCGGACAGGCGCCAGGCCTGGCTGTTCGATCCGTCCGGCGGCAGGATTCTTTCTCAGGCCTTTGTCGATCCCGGGCTTCTGGAACAAGCGTTCGCCAACGGTGCGCAGTTGCTGCGCAGCGGCCTGCTGCCCGCACCGCAGGAGGAGTGGGATGACTGGCGTTTCAGTGACGTCAGGCGCGAGGGCGCCGGGCTCAGAGGCACCACCGTGGACGGTGTGGAACTGGTTCTGCGCTTCGGGGAAACTGAGCGTGTGACCGGCGTCAACCACGCCTGGGTGACTGCCCAAGGGGATCATCTGATCCCGAACCTTCAAGCCCTGCTGCGCTCCGTAGAGCACGACGGGTTTGTGTCCACCGAAGCGGAACCCGGTGTGCGGCAATGGTACGACGTGGAGAACGCTTGCCTGGTCCGGGTCGTCGGCACGGCCCTGCGCGACGGTGACGAGCTGCTGGGCACCCGACGCCGCGAGCAAGTGCTGCTGCATGACCGGCAGGACCGGTGTGTGCTCGTCTACCCGGACGCGAAACGCCTCGGGCCGTTCACGCATGTGCAGCGCGATGCCGAGGTGATGGTGGTCGAAGGGCAGAACCGGGTGACGGATCTGCCTGCGCTGGTGCCTGACGGCGTCGGCACCGTGGTTCTGCGGGCGGGGCAGGGCGCTGTGACCTACTTTTTGCCGACGGCGCTCTGGCTCGAGCGCGATTCAGTCATCGTCGACTGTCGGCCCGTGCCGGCAGACGCCGTGACGGTTCCGGCGAAGCTGGTCTGGCTGCTGGACGATCCGCAGAGGCTGCAGTTGCAGATCGTTGACGGCCATTTGGTGCTGATCGACCCCGACAGCGAACATTGCCTGATACTCAGGGATGTGTGCAGTGACGATCCCCTGCTGCGCGGCGAAGTGTTTCTTGCGTTCGGGGCCTATCCCACCATGTCGGCTTCGCGCCTTGTCCAGCTGATGCGCACTGCACAGGGCGCGCCGGGCGGTGCCGCGCTGGGGACGTTGCTGGCGCCTTCGCGCAGCCGCCTCGCAAGCGCTGGGCCCGAGTGACGGTCCGCCGAAAGGAAAGCGCCGCAGGCCTGATTGCCTGCGGCGCTCTTTGCGTGACCGGCTCAAGGCACCAGATAACCCTTTACCCCCGTGAAGATGATCTGCGCCGCCAGTGCGCAGACGAACAGCCCCATCAACCGGCTGACGATCTGCAACCCCTGGTCGCCGAGAATCCGCTCGATGCGGTTCGACAGGAACAGCACCACGCCGACCGTGAAGCTGGCCATGGCGATGCTCATGATCGCCGCGAGCTTGTCGTCCCAGTGCGGCTGGCTGACGCCCATCACCAGCAGCGCACCGATGGTGCCGGGACCGACGGTCAGCGGAATGGTCAGCGGCACGATGGTCACGTCCTGCTGCACGTTGTCGGCCTGCACCGCCGGTTTGCCCTGGGCCATGCCCAGCGCCGAGATGAACAGCACGCTGCCGGCGCCGATGCGGAACGCGTCCACGGTGATGCCGAACACATCGAAGATCACCCGCCCGAACAGGTACAGCAGGACGCTGGAGACCAGCGTGGCGATCGCCACCTTCCACGCCAGCCGCCGCTGCTCCTTGCGCGAGTAGCCGCGGGTCAGGCTGATGAAGCAGGACAGCACGAAGAACGGGCTGTAGAGCACCAGCATCTTCAGGTAAACGCTGAACAACTCGTGGAGCATGATGGAAACCCGCGTCGGCGAAAGTTGAGCGGAGTCTATCAGGCGCCGGACGGTCTGTCGGCGCATTCGGTGTTTTGTTTATTGGTTAGTTGTCTTTGTTGTTTTTGGCGTTATTTAGGAGTTGTCGGCGGTTGTAAGTTTTTATTGTTATTCATTGGAAATACTCATTGGCTTGTGGGGGGTTGATGAGTTTCGTAAGTTAGTCCTGTCGGCTCGGGAAGAGTCGAACTAATTAACTAAGGAAGACGAAACATGAATGTAAACACTGTTGTAACCGTAGCCGACCGCCTGGAACGACTGAATGCCTATGATGTGACGCCGCAGGACATCACCCTGGCCCCGCGCAGCCTCAACAGGTTGACGCCCTTCAATATCGAAGTGCCTGACCGCGCTTCTGTCGTGGGCGATGCCATTCTGGCGTTCGTGTCGGGCATGTCCGAGCAGAACCGTGCGGATGTACTGAACACCTATCTGTTCGCCTCGTTGGCCGCCAACAAGAAGTACCCGTTGGAAAGCCAGGGCAAGGAGTGGTACCAGACCTTTCTCACCGTCATGCAGGACGCCGGCTGGATCATCCTGAAGAAGTACTACGATTCCACTTCGGCGTCCGGCAAGAGTTTCAAGATGGATCAACTGGCGCTGACCATCCTGGGTTCCGCCCTGGCCGCTGCGGCGGTCCCCGGGCCGACCTCGGCGCTCCTGCTGAAGGTGGCGACCGATGCGATGGCTTCGCTGCAGGCCAGCGACAAGCCGCTTCAGGTCTTCGACCAGAACATCAAGAACAAGGGCACCGGCGGTTTTGCGGTAGGTTCCTGCCTTGAGACCGAGGGGCAGGAAGTGATCCTGACCCTGGGCGCGGTGCGCTTCATCAACCGGGTCAACCAGACCAAGGTTCTTTTCGTGAATTGGGACAGCAGTTCGGTGGACCTGTACAAGGGCGAATCCAGCATGACCATGGTGCCGGCCATCATCGGAAAGACCCGCGACATCATTGCCGGCAAGTTGGGTGACCGTGCAGTCAAGCAAATCAGCGAATGGGAAATCTGATTTGACGTCATTGAGTGGCGACCACACAGTGGTCGCCACTTTTTCATGTGCAGGAGGCAAAGATGAAAGAGCAATACTCGGTTTATGCCAACTCAGGCGCCATCGTTTTGTTTCCGTACGGGATGGCTGAGCAAGAAATACAAGATGTTCAACATTCAATCTTGTTTGCGCAGTTGGCGGCCAACAAGAAGTTTCCTCTCACGGCCGATCCGGATGATTGGTATTCCATCTGGCAGCAAGTTCTGAAGGGCCAATGGCTGCAAAGGAAAGTGGAGTGGAGCACGGTCACGCCGGCTCAGGGCGTCGGGTTCAAGGCGATGGGCGGGATGATCGACGTTCTGCAGCCGTCGCTGGCCGAGGCAGGGGACTGGGTGCCGGTCCTGCAGGCCATCGCGGCATTGCCGGTCTCGGATCCTGCCGTCGCGTTTCTGCAAGGGAGGATCCGGCAAGCGGTGGGTGCCGAAGGGGAGGATCAGGTAGCCGCAAGTGACCGCTACCGCTTCATGGTGGTTGTGGCGCAACCCGGCCCTCGCCTGAACGCCGCCTATGTGACGCTGAAGTCTTCGGCCGCCGCCGAGGGCAATCCGTACGCCTGGGTCTTCTCCGCGGACACGCTCCATGGGCCGCTGGAGCAACGCTTCTTTCAGGCTGACCTCGCCGCGCCGCTGTTCGATCCCGTCCGTGACACGCTGGCCAAGCGGTTGGAGCCGCATGTCGATCTCATCAGGGAGATCGACTTCAGCCCGCCGGACAGTGTTCGCTGCGAACCGGCCGGTTGATCAGGGCGTTCGCACCGTGTTGCGGTTCTGCTGATCGCGCTGGGCCACCCAGTGTTCGATCAGTTCGCGCAGTTGCGACAGTTCCACCGGCTTGGCCATGTGGCCGTCCATGCCGGCCTGGCGCGCGCGTTCCTTGTGTTCGGCGAGGATGTGCGCGGTCAGGGCCACGATCGGCGTGCGGATGCGCTGGTTGCCGACTTCCCACGCCCGCAGTTGCTGGGTGGCGGAGAAACCGTCGAGGATCGGCATTTCGCAGTCCATCAGCACCAGGTCGTAGCGCTGGGCCTTCATGGCCTGCAAGGCTTCCTCGCCGTTGCTGGCGGTGTCCGGCTGCAGGTTGAGCTTGCCGAGCATGCCGCGGATCACCTTGGTGGAGATCGTGTTGTCTTCGGCCACCAGGATGCGGAAGTCGCTCGGCACCTTGACCGCCGCGCCGGGGACGGCCGGCTGCGGCTGGAACACGGCCTGCCCCTTGTTGCGCTGGTTCAGCTCGTCGGCCAGGGTGGTCTTGAGGGTGTAGCCGGCCACCGGCTTGGCCAGGATGCGCTTGACCCCGGAATTGCGCGCGATGATCTTGCTCGGCGCATTGCTGATGCCGGTGAGCATGATCAGCAGGATGTCGTGGTTCAGGCTCGGGTCTTCCTTGATCTTGGCCGCCAGCTGCATGCCGGTCATGCCCGGCATGTTCTGGTCCAGCAGCACCACGTCGAAGTAGTCGCGCAGGTGCGCCTTGGTGCGCAGCAGGGCCAACGCCTCCTTGCCCGACGGCACGGCGCTGACGTTCAGGCCCCAGGCGCTGCACTGCTGCACCAGCACTTTGCGGCAGGTGTCGTTGTCGTCCACCACCAGCACCCGCGCGCCTTGCAGCGGGCTGTCGAGGTCGGAGGTCGGGTGTTCGAGGCGGTCAGGATCCAGCGGCAGGGTCAGCCACAGGGTGCTGCCCTGGCTTGCGCCGCTCTTGATGCCGAACTCGCCCTGCATGAGCCGGATCAGTTGCCGTGCGATCACCAGCCCCAGGTTGCCGCCCAGGCGGTTGGCCGACAGGAAGTGCTTGCTGTGCAGTTCCGCGTGCAGCAGCGCGTCGCGCTCTTCCTGCTCCATCGGCTGGCCGCTGTCCTGCACGGCGATGCGCAGGCGCGGCTTGACGCTGCGGTCGTCGAGGGCGACGACGATCAGCACTTCGCCTTCGTCGGTTTTCTTCAGGGCGTTTTCCAGAAGGCTCAGCAGGGTCTGGCGCAGGCGGGTCGGGTCGCCGCTGATGACCCGCGGCACCTGGGGCTGGATGAAGCTGATCAGCTCGACGTTCTGCTGTTCGGCCTTGGCGCGGTAGATGCTCAGGCAGTCTTCGATCAGGGCGTTGAGGTCGAACTGCACGTCGTCGAGCTCGATCTGCCCGGATTCGAGGCGGGAAATGTCGAGGATCTCGTTGATCAGGGTCAGCAGTTCGTTGCCGGCGCTGTGGATGGTCTGCACGTAGTCGCGCTGCTTGACCGACAGCGGCGTGCCCAGCAGCAGTTCGGTCATGCCCAGCACGCCGTTCATCGGCGTGCGGATCTCGTGGCTGATCTTGGCCAGGAACTCGGCCTTGGCGTTGATCTCGGCGTTGCTCGCCGCCAGGTCGCGGCTGATGCTGAACCGGCTTTCGGTGATGCTGCGCTGACGCTCGCCCAGGGCGATGCTCATCAGCAGGCCGCTGATGCAGATGAACCCCATCAGGGTCATGATCAGGCCCTGCGGCGCGACCAGGGTCAGGCCCAGCAGGGCCGGCAGGATGATCAGCGTGCCGATGTTGAACACCACCATCGCGGCGACGAACAGCCGCGCCGGACGGTAGCCCTTCTGCCAGTGGTAGCCGCCGACCAGCAGCATGCTCAGGCCGGCCAGGGCCACCAGGGCGTAGGTGATGATGTTCAGCGGCAGGGTGTTGACGAACAACAGCAGCAGGCCGCAGATCACGGTGATCAGGATGTCGGCCAGCAGCAGCTTGTTGAGCGGGTGCGGGCCGATCGGGGCGAAGAACCGGAAGGCGAACATCAGGCCGGCCGGTGCGGTCAGCAGCAGGGCCAGATAGGCGCCCGGGGTCTGGATCGCGTGCCAGTCCGGCAGCCAGGGCCCGGCGAGGTTGAGCAGCAGCAACAGGCTGAGCCCCAGCAGGCCCTCGCAGACCGCCAGCCACAGGCAACTGCGCGAGCGGGTGTAGCCGTAGCGGATCAGGTTGTGCAGGATCAGCATGCCCAGGCAGCCGAACAGCAGGCCGTAGAGCAGGGTCTGGTTCTGGTTGGCCGCCGACATCACCGCCGACTGCAGGGTGATGTGCGGGCGCAACTGGTGGTCGGAGACCAGCCGCAGGTAGACCTCAAGGGGTTTGTCGCGCTGGGGCAGCGGCACCAGGAAGTCGCTGCTGGGCAGCGGCCGGTCGACCTGGGGTTGGCCGGTGCCGCTTTCGCGCTGGTCGATCAGCGTGTCGCCGTCCAGCACGTAGAGATTGAGGCGCGACAGGTCAGGGGCGAAGATCCGCAGCACTTGCTCGTGCTTGCCGGCGGCCAGCCTGAAGCGCAGCCACAGTGCACCATCGGGCTCCGCCGCCGTGAGGCGGTCGAGGTCGATGGGGCTGAATTGGTTGGTGTAGCGGGGCGAGCGGATGTCGCTCAGTTGCAGGTTGCCCTGTTCGTCGAGCAATACCGCCCAGCCACTGCCTTGTCCGGCCTGGGCCGGCAGCATGCAGAGCAGGGTCAACAGCGTGACGGTGAAGCCTATGGCGATCCTGAGCCAGCGCACGGCGAAATCCCTTCGTAGGTTGATGCCAGAATATAACGATGCGCAGCGTCGGAACAGCCCGACCGGGGGATGGCCCCCCGGCCGGACGTCACGGACAACCGATCAGCGGGATTCGCCACGCTCACGGGCGATGGCGCGGTAGCCGATGTCCTTGCGGTAGAAGCAGCCTTCCCAGTCGATCGCCGCCGCCAGGCGGTAGGCCTGTTGCTGGGCTGCGCCGACGCTGTCGCCCATGGCGGTGGCGCAGAGCACCCGGCCGCCGGCGGTCACGATCTGGCCGTCCTTTTGCGCGGTGCCGGCGTGGAAGACCTTGCCTTCCAGCGCGGCGGCGGCGTCCAGGCCGTTGATCGCGGCGCCCTTGGCGTAGTCGCCCGGATAGCCGCCGGCGGCCAGCACGATGCCGACGCTCGGGCGCGGATCCCACTGCGCTTCGACCTTGTCCAGCGCCTGGGCCAGGGCGGCCTCGACCAGCAGCACCAGGCTCGACTGCAGGCGCAGCATCACCGGTTGGGTCTCCGGGTCGCCGAAGCGGCAGTTGAACTCGATGACCTTGGGGTTGCCGGCCTTGTCGATCATCAGCCCCGCGTACAGGAAGCCGGTGTAGACGTTGCCTTCGGCGGCCATGCCGCGCACGGTCGGCCAGATCACCTGATCCATCACGCGCTGGTGCACGTCGGCGGTGACCACCGGGGCCGGGGAGTAGGCGCCCATGCCGCCGGTGTTCGGGCCGCTGTCGCCGTCGCCGACGCGCTTGTGGTCTTGGCTGGTGGCCATCGGCAGGACGTTCTTGCCGTCGACCATGACGATGAAGCTGGCTTCCTCGCCGTCGAGGAATTCTTCGATGACCACGCGCGAACCGGCGTCGCCGAAGGCGTTGCCGGCGAGCATGTCGCGCACGGCGTCTTCGGCTTCGGCCAGGGTCATGGCGACGATCACGCCTTTGCCGGCGGCCAGGCCGTCGGCCTTGATCACGATCGGCGCGCCTTTTTCACGCAGGTAGGCCAGGGCCGGCTCGATCTCGGTGAAGTTCTGATAGTCGGCGGTCGGGATCTTGTGGCGGGCCAGGAAGTCCTTGGTGAAGGCCTTCGAACCTTCGAGCTGCGCGGCACCCTGGGTCGGGCCGAAGCAGTCCAGGCC
This sequence comes from Pseudomonas sp. B7(2017), assembly GCF_002112745.1. Classification (NCBI taxonomy): domain Bacteria; kingdom Pseudomonadati; phylum Pseudomonadota; class Gammaproteobacteria; order Pseudomonadales; family Pseudomonadaceae; genus Pseudomonas; species Pseudomonas sp. B7(2017). The sequence continues at coordinate 9,646 of NZ_NEIP01000020.1, forward strand.
ACGGGCGCGGAACAGGTCGACGACGCCGGCCACCAGCGGCACTTCCGGGCCGACGATGGTCAGGGAAACGTTCTTCTGGGCGAAGTCGGCCAGTTGCTCCAGGGCCAGCACGTCGATGGCGACGTTTTCGCACTTGGCCTCGATGGCGGTGCCGGCGTTGCCCGGCGCCACGAAAACCTTCTGCACGCGCGGATCCTGAGCCACTTTCCAGGCCAGGGCGTGTTCACGGCCACCGCTGCCGATGATCAAAACATTCATTTCAGAAACCTCGGATGACGCTAATTCTATGGAGCACCGCTGGGATGCTTTTCTGTAGGAGCGAGCCTGCTCGCGATGGCGGTGTATCAGTCAATACTGCGTTGACTGGTCTATTGCTATCGCGAGCAGGCTCGCTCCTACAGTGGGTCGTGTACTTAGTGACGGAAGTGGCGCATGCCGGTGAAGACCATGGCGATGCCGGCTTCATCGGCAGCGGCAATCACTTCAGCGTCACGCATCGAGCCGCCCGGCTGGATCACTGCGGTGATGCCGACCTTGGCCGCGTTGTCCAGGCCGTCGCGGAACGGGAAGAACGCGTCGGACGCCATGACCGAGCCGGCCACCTGCAGACCGGCGTGCTCGGCCTTGATCGCGGCGATGCGGGCGGAGTTCACGCGGCTCATCTGGCCGGCGCCGACACCGATGGTCTGACGGTTCTTGGCGTAGACGATGGCGTTGGACTTGACGAACTTGGCCACTTTCCAGGCGAAGATCAGGTCGTTGATTTCCTGCTCGGTCGGCGCGCGCTTGGTCACGACCTTCAGGTCGTCGGCGCTGATCATGCCGATGTCGCGGCTCTGCACCAGCAGGCCGCCGTTGACGCGCTTGTAGTCCCAGGCCGGGCTGCGGTCGGCCGACCACTCGCCGCAGGCCAGCAGGCGCACGTTGGCCTTGGCGGCCACCACGGCGCGGGCTTCTTCGCTGACGCTCGGGGCGATGATCACTTCGACGAACTGACGCTCGACGATGGCCTTGGCGGTCTCGGCGTCGAGTTCGCGGTTGAAGGCGATGATGCCGCCGAACGCCGACTCGGTGTCGGTGGCGTAGGCCAGCTCATAGGCCCGGCGGATGCCGCCTTCGGCGTCCGGGCTCACGGCAACGCCGCACGGGTTGGCGTGCTTGACGATGACGCAGGCCGGCTTGACGAAGCTCTTCACGCATTCCAGCGCGGCGTCGGTGTCGGCCACGTTGTTGTACGACAGTTCCTTGCCTTGCAGCTGGGTGGCGGTGGCGATGCCGGCTTCGGCCGGTTTGGCTTCCACGTAGAACGCCGCGCTCTGGTGCGGGTTCTCGCCGTAGCGCATTTCCTGGGCCTTGATGAACTGGCTGTTGAAGGTGCGCGGGAATTCGCTGCGGCCTTCGGTGCTCAGCACGTCGGTGGCCTGGTTCACGGTGCCCATGTAGTTGGCGATCATGCCGTCGTAGGCGGCGGTGTGCTCGAAGGCCTTGAGCATCAGGTCGAAGCGCTGGGCGTAGGTCAGGCCGCCGGCCTTGAGGTTCTGCAGCACGTTGGCGTAGTCGCTGGCGTTCACCACGATGGCGACGTCTTTATGGTTTTTCGCCGCCGAACGCACCATGGTCGGCCCGCCGATGTCGATGTTCTCGATGGCGGTCGGCAGGTCGCAGCCGGGCTTGCTGATGGTGGCTTCGAACGGGTAGAGGTTGACCGCGACCAGATCGATCGGCTTGATGCCGTGCTCGTTCATGATGGCGTCGTCGGTGCCGCGGCGGCCGAGGATGCCGCCGTGGATTTTCGGGTGCAGGGTCTTGACCCGGCCGTCCATCATTTCGGCGAAACCGGTGTAGTCCGCGACTTCCACTGCGGACACGCCATTGTCCTGCAGCAGCTTGAAGGTCCCGCCGGTGGAAAGGATTTCCACGCCCAGGGCTTCCAGCTCCCTGGCGAATTCGAGGATCCCGGTCTTGTCGGAAACGCTGATCAAGGCGCGGCGGATCGGCAGGCGGGTAGTCTGGTCGGTCATCTCAATTTCCATCAAAAGCAAGGGAAGTCAGCAAAAAAGGCGACCGGTTTCACGCGGGCGCCTTTCTGGTTGGTATTGAATGCTTACAGCAAATCGTACTGCTTGAGTTTCTTGCGCAGCGTGCCGCGGTTCAGTCCGAGCAGCTCGCTGGCCTTGGTCTGGTTGCCCTTGACGTAGTTCATCACGCTTTCGAGCAGGGGAGCCTCGACTTCGGAGAGCACCAGGTTGTACACGTCCGTGACGGTTGCGCCCTCGAGGTGGGCGAAATAATTGTGCAGCGCCTTCTCGACACTCCCGCGAAGGGTCTGGCCTTCTTCGCTCGGCGTATTGAGGTGCTGTTTCAAATTCACGTTGTCGCTCACGGGTGTTGTTCCACTCACTAAAGTCTCGGTCATCATCGTCATGCGGCCACCCCTTCTCCGTCCCCTGTCAGGCTCTTGTAACGTTCGGCGAAGAACTCCCGAACGTTGGCGCATTGTGTTTCCGTACCATCCAAACGATTGAAGCGGGCGCGGAACTCCCTGGCGCCCGGCAGGGTTGCGAGATACCAGCCCACATGCTTGCGGGCGATGCGCACGCCCATCACGTCCCCATAGAACGCGTGGAGGGCGGCCAGATGCTCAAGCAGAATGCGTTCCACCTCGATCAGCTCCGGCGCCGGCAGCTTTTCGCCGGTGCGCAGGAAATGCTCGATCTCACGGAAAATCCACGGCCGCCCCTGGGCGGCCCGGCCGATCAGCAGGCCGTCGGCGCCGGTCGCGTCGAGCACGTGCCGGGCCTTTTCCGGCGAATCGATGTCGCCGTTGGCGAAGACCGGGATCGACACCGCCTGCTTGATCGCGGCGATCGTGTCGTACTCGGCCTCACCGGTGTACAGGTCGGCGCGGGTGCGGCCATGCACCGCCAGCGCCGTGATCCCGGCCTGTTCGGCGATCTTCGCCACGGTCAGGCCGTTCTTGTTCTCGCGATCCCATCCGGTGCGGATCTTCAGGGTCACCGGCACATCGACCGCCGCCACCACGGCGTGCAGGATCTCGGTGACCAGCGCCTCATCCTTCAGCAACGCGGAGCCGGCGGCCTTGTTGCAGACCTTCTTGGCCGGGCAACCCATGTTGATGTCGATGATCTGCGCGCCCAGCCCGACGTTGGCCCGGGCCGCGTCCGCCAGCATCTGCGCATCGCCGCCGGCGATCTGCACCGAGCGCGGCTCGGGATCGCCTTCGTGGATCATGCGCATGCGCGACTTGCGGGTGTTCCACAGGCTCATGTCGCTGGTGACCATCTCCGAGACCACGAGCCCGGCGCCCAGACGCTTGCAAAGCTGCCGGAAGGGCTGGTCGGTGACCCCCGCCATCGGGGCGAGGACCAAGCCGTTCTGCAATGTGTATGGGCCGATGCGTACCGCCGACATAGGACTTCCCTGAAGTGGGGCCGGATCATGAGAGTTCGAAAAAGGGTTGGCATGATACCCGCTCTCGATGACTGGATAAAGGCTGAATTGAACAAAATCTGAACAGTTATTCTGTTATCGCCAGCGGTTTGGTCGAGCCGGGCAAAGTCAGAAAACCGCCGCCAATCGCGCAGCGGCCGGGCGTTTCACTCGGGGGAGTGGAAACTCAGACTGTAGTTCACCGCTTTGGCCCCGGGGTCGAGGATGTCCAGCGCGATGTGGATCGGCGTCTGCGGCGGCATTTCCGCCATGCCTTCGAGGTCGCCGTTGAGGTACTCGCCGGGCTTGAAGCGACGGCTGGCGATCAGGTGCCCGTTGAGGTCGGCGAAGCGCAGTTCCAGCAACGGGAACGGTTGGGAGAACGGAGCGCGGTTGTAGATGATCGCATCGACCACCAGCGCGCCGCTGAACTCCGGATGGCTGCGCACCACCAGGTTGCTGCTCTTGATCTTGGCGATGTCGACCTTCGACGGCACCGTGCAGCCGATCTGCGGGCACAGTTGCTGGAACCACGGGCGGTACTGGTCCTGGCGGGCCAGTTCGTCGAAATGGTAGGCCACGTACTGGCCGGCCAAACCGGCGGCGGCGAGGATGATCAGCAGCAGCCAGAGAAAGCGCCGGCCCCAAGGGGAGCGGCGTTTCTGCCAGTCCAGCTGCAGCGGGTCGTCGGTCAGATCCTGCAGCACTTCGGCGCGTACGCCAGGGGCTGCGCGCTCGCCGCGTTCGCGTTTCTTGCGCAGGGGCTCGACCGACGGCAGTTCGCCTTCGGGCTCGTCGTCCGCGGACAGGCGCTCCTGGCGGGCGGCGGGGTCGATCGGGTCGTGCAGCCGCAGTTGCGGGATCGGCGGCTCGTCGTCCAGATCAACAGGTTCCAGCGACAGCGACGGCTCCGTGCGCTGCGGCCTGGCCGGCTCCGGCTCGACGGCCGGTGGCTCGTCGTCCGGCGCCGGCGCGGCCATCCGTTCGTCCGCCGGTTCGCTGAACAGGCTGTCGGGCCAGGCCCCGTCGTCCGGCTCGTGGCTGTCGCGGCGGGCGCTCAGGGACTCTTCGCGGGGCCGGCCGGACTCGGTGATCGGCTGGATTTCCCGCTGTTCGAGACGGGCGAGCTCTTCGTCCAGGTCCAGGCTGTCGAGGTCCAGCTCGGCGGCGCTCCATTGCTTCTGGCTGATGGCGCGCGGCGGTGCCGGTTCGACAGGGGCGGCAGGCTGCGGTACGGCGGCTGCCGGCTCCGCGGGGCGCGGCGGCTCGCTCGGCGCTGGCGCGGCCTGCACGGCCGTTTCCCTGCCGGCCCGCTGTTCAAGCAGCTGTTTGGCGGCGTTGAACACTTGCAGGCACGAGCCGCAACGGACCACTCCGCGGGCCACGCTCAATTGGGCGTGGCTGACGCGAAAGCTGGTTTGGCAATGCGGGCACTGGGTGACGAAGCTGTCGGTCATGCGAGGATCCGGATTGTGCAGGCGGCCATTCTAGCGCCGACGGCCGGTGATGCGCACCCAGCCGTCACGGTTGGCGATCGGATCCAGGTCGAAGTCCTGGGCGTAGGCGGCGGCGACCTCATCGCCCTGTTCGGCGAGGATGCCGGACAACGCCAGGCGTCCGCCGGGCTTGACCAGGCCGGATAGTTGCGCAGCGAGGGAGACCAAGGGGCCTGCCAGGATGTTGGCCACCAGCACGTCGGCCTTTTCCTGCGGCAGATCCTGGGGCAGGTAGAGCGGGAACAGTTCGTCGGCGATGCCGTTGCGCCCGGCGTTGTCGCGGGAGGCTTCCAGCGCCTGCACGTCGATGTCGGTGCCGACCGCTTCCTTGGCGCCCAGCAGCAGGGCGGCGATGGCCAGGATCCCCGAGCCGCAGCCGAAGTCCAGCACGTTGCAGCCTTTGAGGTCCTGGCCGTCGAGCCATTCCAGGCACAGGGCGGTGGTCGGGTGGGTGCCGGTGCCGAACGCCAGACCCGGATCCAGCAGCAGGTTGACCGCGCCGGGCTCGGGTGCGGCGTGCCAGCTCGGCACGATCCACAGGCGCTGGCCGAAGCGCATCGGCTGGAAGTTGTCCATCCAGCTGCGTTCCCAGTCCTGGTCTTCGATCACTTCGCTGTGGTGCTCGGGCAGCGGGCTGCCGGTCAGCAGCTCAAGGTGGGCCAGCACGGCGGCGGCTTCGGTGCCGCCCTCGAACAGGGCCAGCAGATGGGTGTGCGACCACAGCGGGGTGGTGTTGAGTTCAGGCTCGAAGATCGGTTGGTCTTCGGCGTCCATGAAGGTCACCGAAACGGCGCCCACTTCAAGGAAAGCGTCTTCGTAGGTTTCGGCTTGTTCTGGGCTGATGGCGAGACGGACTTGCAGCCAAGGCATGGCGGGCACCTGTGAAAAAGATTGATGTGCAGCCTAGCGGTCTGCGCGAAGCGCGCAAGTTTACGCGAGCGCACGGCGTTTGTGGGAGCAGTGTTGACCGCAGCCTTTCCCCTGTAGGGGCGAGCCTGCTCGCGAAGGCGGTGTGCCATTCACCGTATGTGTTGAATGTGCCGACGTCATCGCGAGCAGGCTCGCTTCCACAAGGAAGCGGAGGTGCGGATACGACAAGGCCGCCCGGAGGCGGCCTTGTCGTGCGCAGGCTGAAGCTTAGTGCTTGTCGCCGGCCAGCTTGTGCTCGAGGTAGTGAATGTTCACGCCCCCTTTGCAGAAGCCTTCGTCGCGGGTCAGGTCACGGTGCAGCGGGATGTTGGTCTTGATCCCGTCCACCACGATTTCGTCCAGGGCGTTGCGCATGCGTGCCATGGCCTCGTCGCGGGTGGCGCCGTAGGTGATCAGCTTGCCGATCAGCGAGTCGTAGTTCGGCGGAACCGCATAACCGCTGTACAGGTGCGAATCGACGCGAACGCCGTTGCCGCCCGGTGCATGGAAATGCTTGACCGTGCCAGGGCTCGGCATGAAGGTCTTCGGGTCTTCGGCGTTGATCCGGCACTCCAGCGAGTGGCCGCGGATGACCACGTCGTCCTGGGTGAACGACAGCTTGTTGCCGGCGGCGATGCTGAGCATCTCCTTGACGATGTCGATGCCGGTGACCATCTCCGAAACCGGGTGCTCCACCTGAACGCGGGTGTTCATTTCGATGAAGTAGAACCGGCCGTTCTCGTACAGGAACTCGAAGGTGCCGGCACCGCGGTAGCCGATGTCGATGCACGCCTGGACGCAGCGGGCGAGGACTTCCTTGCGGGCCTGCTCGTCGATGCCCGGTGCCGGCGCTTCTTCGAGGACCTTCTGGTGACGGCGCTGCAGCGAGCAGTCGCGGTCGCCCAGGTGGATGGCGTTGCCTTGGCCGTCGGAGAGCACTTGCACTTCGACGTGGCGCGGGTTGGTCAGGAACTTCTCCAGATAGACCATCGGGTTGCCGAACGCTGCGCCCGCTTCGGAACGGGTCAGTTTCGCCGAGGCGATCAGGTCTTCTTCCTTGTGCACCACGCGCATGCCGCGACCGCCACCGCCGCCGGCAGCCTTGATGATCACCGGGTAGCCGACTTCACGGCCGATGCGCAGCGCCGTCTCTTCGTCTTCCGGCAGCGGGCCGTCGGAGCCCGGTACGGTCGGAACGCCGGCGGTGATCATCGCGTGCTTGGCCGAGACCTTGTCGCCCATCAGGCGAATGGTGTCGGCCTTCGGGCCGATGAAGGCGAAGCCGGAGTTCTCGACCTGCTCGGCGAAGTCCGCGTTTTCCGCGAGGAAGCCGTAGCCTGGGTGAATGGCGGTGGCGCCGGTCACTTCGGCGGCGGCGATGATCGCCGGGATGTGCAGGTAGGAGTGCGCGGCGGAAGCCGGGCCGATGCAGACGGATTCGTCCGCCAGGCCCAGGTGCATCAGCTCTTTGTCGGCCTTGGAGTAAACGGCGACGGTCTTGATGCCCATCTCTTTGCAGGCACGCAGAATCCGCAGGGCGATCTCACCGCGGTTAGCGATCAGAACTTTTTCCAACTTCGCAGTCATCAAAGGCTCTCCGCAGTTCAAACGATGGTGAACAGCGGTTGGTCGAACTCAACCGGCTGACCGTCTTCGACGAGGATGGATTCGATCACGCCGCTGGCTTCCGCCTCGATGTGGTTCATCATCTTCATGGCTTCGACGATGCACAGGGTGTCGCCTTTCTTCACGGTCTGGCCGACTTCAACGAAGGCCGGCGAGGTCGGCGATGCCTTGCGGTAGAAAGTGCCGACCATCGGCGAACGGGCGACGGTGCCGTTCAGCGCTGGAGCGGCAGCGGCGGCCGGGGCGGCTGCAGCCACTGGGGCGGCGGCCGGTGCGGCTGGGGCGGCGACCGGAGCAGGCGCCGGCGCGTAGTACTGCTGCGGCGCAACTTTGCTGTTGCGGCTGATGCGTACGGACTCTTCGCCTTCCTTGATCTCGAGCTCGTCGATGCCGGACTCTTCCAGCAATTCGATCAGTTTCTTAACTTTACGGATATCCATGAATCATCAACTCCCAAGGGTCGGTCAGGGGCGTTTAACGCTTGTTGTTCAAGCCGTTGCCTGTCGTTCAAGCTGTTCCAGGGCGGCCTCCAGGGCCAGTCGGTAACCGCTGGCGCCAAGGCCGCAGATCACTCCCACCGCAACATCGGAGAAGTAGGAGTGATGGCGGAAAGGTTCGCGTTTGTGCACGTTGGACAGATGCACTTCGATGAATGGGATGCTCACCGCCAGCAGCGCGTCACGTAATGCGACACTTGTGTGCGTAAAAGCCGCCGGATTGATCAGGATGAAGTCCACGCCCTCGTCGCGGGCGGCATGGATCCGGTCGATCAGTTCGTACTCGGCGTTGCTCTGCAGGTACAGCAGGTGATGGCCGGCTTCGCGGGCGCGGCGCTCCAGGTCCTGGTTGATCTGCGCCAGGGTGGTCGAGCCGTAGGTGCCCGGTTCCCGGGTGCCGAGCAGGTTCAGGTTGGGGCCGTGCAGCACCAATAGCGTTGCCATCTGCGTGTACCTTGTTTGGGGTGAGCCTTCGTCGGAACCCGGCGACTATGCCGCAAAGACTTTGTGACTGTCCAGTTCTCTGCAATAGCCAGCACGATGCCCGATGTTTGCGCAAAGTATGTGACCGAGTGATTAAATCCGGTCATTCGCCTGGCGGATCCGCTCAAGGAAGCCGGCCGCGCCGATCTCGCCGATCACCCGCACATCAAGGCGTTCGTTACCGTCCTTGCCGAAGAACATCAGCGCCGGCGGGCCGAACAGGGTGTAGCGGTCGAGCAGGGAGCGCTGTTCGGCGGTGCTTGCGGTGATATCGAAGCGGATCAGCCGGTAGCCCTTGAGCCGCTCCATGACCGTGGCGTCGTTGAGCACTTCGTGCTCGATGACCTTGCAGCTGATGCACCAGTCGGCGTACCAGTCGAGCAGCAGCGGGGTGCCGGCGGCCTTCGCCTCCAGCAGCACGCGGTCCAGCTCCGCCGGGGTGCTGACGGTCTGCCACCGACCGCTGTCCTGGGCCGGTGCGTCATGTTGGGCCATGCGCGGAGCAATGGGGTTCAGCGGGTCGGTCTGGCCGCTGAACGCGCCGTACCAGCAGGCCAGCGCATAGAACAGCAGGAACATCCCCAGCAACTGGCCGAGGCGTTTGCGCGGCGGCTTGTAGACGAACTCCAGCGCACCGAGGAACAGGCCCACGCCGCCGGCCAGCAGACCGATCAGCAGCAACGTGACCTGGCCCGGCAGCACGCGGCTGAGCAAACCGATCGACAGCCCCAGCAACAGCACGCCGATGCCGTTCTTCACGTACATCATCCATGGCCCGCTCTTGGGCAGCCATGCGGCGCCGCCGGTGGCCACCAGCAACAGCGGCGCGCCCATGCCCAGGCCGAGCATGAACAGCTTCAGCCCGCCGCCCAGCGCATCGCCACTGGCGCTTATATATAGCAGCGCACCGGCCAGCGGCGCCGAGACGCACGGCGACACCAGCAAACTGGAGACCACGCCCAGCACCGCCGCGCCCCACAACGAGCCGCCTTCGGTGCGTCCGGCGATACGGTCGAGGCGGCTGCTGATGACGTGCGGCAGCTTGAGCTCGAACACGCCGAACATCGCCAGGGCGAACACCGCAAAGAACAGGGCGAACGGCACCAGCACCCACGCCGACTGCAGCCGCGCCTGCAGGTTGAGCTGCGCACCGAACAGTCCCATCAGCGCCCCCAGCAGGGCAAAGCACGCCGCCATCGGCAGCACATAGGCGAGCGACAGGTTGAAGCCGCGTAACCCGCCGACCTGGCCGCGCAGCACCACGCCGGAAAGGATCGGCAGCATCGGCAGCACGCAGGGCGTGAACGTCAGGCCCAGGCCCGCAAGGAAGAACAGCGCCAGGTCGCGCCAGTCCCAGGCGGGCGGCGCCGTGCCGGCCGAAGCGCTGCCTTCGATGTTCAGCCGTTCGGTCTCCGGCGGATAGCACAAGCCCTTGTCGGCGCAGCCCTGATAGGTGACGGCGAGCGTGAAGGGGCGGGCATCGTTGCGCGGCAGTTCGACATCGGTGATGCCGTGGTAGACCTCCACGTCACCGAAGAACTCGTCGTGCTTCTGCTCGCCCGGCGGCAGTTGCGCGGCGCCCAGCGTCACGTCGGACGGGTCGGCGCGGAACTGGAAGCGGTGGCGGTAGAGGTAATAGCCCTCGGTGGCGACGAAGCGCAGCTTGACCGACTGCGGCGTGGTTTCGACCAGGCTCAGCCGGAAGGCTTCGCGCACCGGCAGGAAGTCGGCGCTGTTGTTGATCGAGCCCAGGGAGGCGCTGGGTTTGCTGTCGAACAGCCCGGCGGCGCCGGCCGGCAGGGCAAGGATCAAGAGCAGGAGGCAAAGCAGGCGGCGCATGACAATCTCGCGTATCGGAATTGAGGGCATGATAGCGGACGGTGCCGGGGACTGCAGGACGCGCTGCGGCGATTGGCCTGACGCAGCGCAATGGTGTGTGCGATATCGTGCCTGGGGGCGCCGGCCTGCCGGCGATGGGGCCCGGCAGCGCAAGACGGTTGCTCCCGCAGGCCCAGCCCGCCCATGCCGCCGGTCAGACGCGGAAAGCCTGCACCGCCGTGTGCAGTTGCCCGCCCAGCTCCAGCAGGTTTTCGCCTTGCTCGCGCCCTTGGCCGATGCGCAGCAGGTTGTCCCCGCCCAACTGGTGGATCCGCTCGCTGTGGTCGCGGATCTCGCTGACCGCGCCGCTCTGCTGGGCGGTGACGTCGGCGATGCGTACGGCGGTGGCGGCGATGGTCTGGATCGCGCCGACGATCTTGTCCAGCGCCCCGTCCGCCGCCTGGGCCTGGTTGGCCGTGGCTTCGGCGTGTTCGACCTGGGTGCGCATGCCTTCGACCGATTGACGGGCGGCGGTCTGCAGGCCGGCGATCAGCGTCTGGATCTCGGCGGTGGCCCCGGCGGTGCGTTGCGCCAGCGAGCGGACTTCCTCGGCCACCACGGCGAAGCCGCGGCCCATCTCGCCGGCCCGGGCCGCTTCGATGGCGGCGTTGAGCGCCAGCAGGTTGGTCTGGTCGGCGATCGAGCGGATCACCGTCAGCACGCCGCCGATGGTGGCGGACTCCTCCGCCAGGTGTTCGATCATCTGCGCGTTGCCCTGCACCTCGCCGACCAGCGCATGCAGCCCGGTGAGGCTCTGGCCGATCACCTGCTGGCCGTGCTCGACGGCCTGCCCGGCATGGCGGCTGGCGTCGGCGGCCTGGCGGGCGTCGCCGGCCACTTGCTGGATGGTCGCTTCCAGTTCGCTGAGGGAGTCGCGGATCAGCGCGGTGTCCCCGGCCTGGTGTTCGGCGCCGCTGTGCAGGTCGTTGCTCAGCTCGGCCAGGGTGCGACTGCTGCCGGCCACCTGCTCGGCGTTGCCGCGGATGGTGCCGACCAGATCCACCAGGTAGGCGCGCAAGCGGTTGAGCGAGGCTTCGATGTCGTGCAGTTCGCGGTTGGTCTTGCCCAGCCGGATGTCGCGGCTGAAGTCGCCCTCGGCCCAGGTCGACAGCGCCGGCGCGAGATTGGTGAGCGTGCGGGCCAGGCGCCGCTGCAAGGTGTCGATCAGCAGCGCGATCAACAGGATCAGGCCGATCATCACGCCCTGCATCAGCCGCACCTCGCCCTGGATCTGGCCGTGCTGGGCGCGCACGGCCGGCTCCAGCCCGGCGATGGCCTGCTGCACGGCGGCGATCTTCCGGTGGGTGGCGGCGGCAAGGTCGGTTCGCTTCTGGATCTGCTCGCGGGTGCGCGAAAGCTCCGCCGGGTAGCGGCCGAGCAGGCTGTTGAGTTCACGCTTGAGGCCGACGCCGGCGTCTTCGGCGGCGGCCTTTTCGGTGCTTTCGATGCCCATCATCGCGGCGAAGTCGTCGCTGCCGGATTCGCTCTGGCTGATCACGCCGAGCAACGGCAGGGCATCGATGGCCTGGGCCTGGGCACGCAGGTTGGCGACTTCCCGTTCGACGTCGGCGGCCAGTTCGCTGCGGCCGCTGCTGACCAGTTTGTCCCGGGCCAGCGTCAGCTTGCCCAGGTGCTGCGCCGCGTTGAGCAGCGGCGCCAGGTACGCCGCATTGCCGTTGGCGTAGGTGCTGAGCTGGTCGAGGCTGGCGCTCAGCTCCCGTTCGGCCTGCACCAGCAGCGCTTGCGGGTCGCCGGCCAGCTTGCCGGCCGCCAGCAGGTCGGTCTTGCTGAAATCGTCCAGGTCCGAAAGGCTCGGCCGCAGGGTGTCGGCCAGGGCGGGCGACAGTTCGCCGAGTTCCTTTTGCAGGTCGTCGAGGGCGGCGGTGGCGCCGCTCAGGCGCAGGGCGTCGCCGCTGGCGAGGTAGTCTTCGACGTTGCGTGCCGCATCGTTCTGAAAGCGCTGCGACAGACCCAGGTAGCGCTCCATCAGCAGGTAAGGGCGCTCCAGGGCTCTCTGCGACCACCACAGCGTGGCGCCGAGGGCCACGCACACGGCGACCAGCAACAGCGTGTTGAGATTGGTGAGCAACTTCAGGCGCATGACGGCTACCAACGGCAGAAATGGTAAGCGCCTGAATTTATTGCGGTTCTGTTACAGGGTTATGACCGAATCGGTGGATTCCGATGAAAAAGTGGCACTTTGCTTTGAGTCCCGGGCGACCTGCACCCGGTTGCGCCCTTCGCCCTTGGCGCGGTACAGGGCCTCGTCGGCCTGGGTGGCCATCATCAGGCTGTCGGAGTCCTCGCTCATCTCCACGACACCGGCGCTGAAGGTGCACCACAGATCCTGCGGCTGCGCCGGGTAGTGGATCTCGGCGAAGCGCTGGCGGATCTCGTCGAGCACGTTGTGCGCGGCGGTCAGGTCGGTGTCGGGCATGACGATGGCGAATTCCTCGCCGCCGTAGCGGCCGATGAAGTCGGTCTTGCGCAGGCGCTGCTTGAGGAACAGCGCCAGGCTCTTGATCACCCGGTCGCCCATCGGGTGGCCGTGGCTGTCGTTGACCCGCTTGAAGTGGTCGATGTCGAGCATGGCGAAGCTCAGCGGCTTGCCCTCGCGGCGGGCGCGGAACGAGCAGTCCTCCAGCAGTTGCAGGATGTGGGTGTGGTTGTACAGGCCGGTGAGACTGTCGCGCACCATCCGCGCCTTGAGGTTGCGCGCCCGGGCGGCGCGGTTGCGCACGGTGGTGATCAGGTGGCGCGGTTTGATCGGTTTGGTCAGGAAGTCGTCGCCGCCCTCGCTCATGGCGTCGAGCTGCTTGTCCAGGTCGTCCTCGGCCGACAGGTAAATGATCGGCACGCTGACGTAGCGGTCGTTGTGGCGGATGACCTTGGCCAGTTCGGTGCCGGTGCAGGCCGGCATGTACATGTCGAGGATGATCAGGTCCGGCTGGAAATCCGCCAGTTCGGCCATGGCCTGGATCGGCTCGATCAGGGTGCGGGTGACGATGCCCGCGCTGTTGAGCAGGCGTTCGGTGTGCAGGGCCTGGGCGCGGGAGTCGTCGATGATCAGCACTTTATAGGGTTCGTACTGGGCGACGCAGGTCAGCACCTCGATCTTCTCCAGCAGGCTCGACGCTTCGAGGGTGCCGGTGAGGAACTCCCGGCCGCCGGCGCGCACGGCGGCCAGGCGGGTCGGGGTGTCGGTTTCGTGCAGGCTGAAGAACAGCAGCGGCAGCGGCTCCTCCAGGCCCTGCTGGGCTTCGGCGGCCAGGGTCAGGCCGACGCCGGGGGCGCTGAAGTCCACGTCCATGACGATGGCGGCGGGCAGGCGCTCGACCATCGAGGAACGGAACGCCGACACGCTGTCCAGCGCCTGGGCGGTGAGGCCGAAGAACTCCAGTTGCTTGGCCAGCCGCTCGGCGCGGTCATGGTCTTGCAGCAGCACGTAGATCGGTTTGCGCAGCGGCGGCAGGAACGTCTGGTCGAGCTGGTCGCCGTGGCGCAGGCCAGTGCGCGACAGGCGCTGCATCAAGCGGTTGAGGTCGGTGATCAGGCCGCTGCTCAGCCGGCCGCGGTTGGCGTCGACGGCTTCCAGCGACTGGCTGATGTGGCGGGCCAGCTGCGTGTGCTCAGGCTGTTCGAAGCGCTCGGCGAAACGCAGCAGGCGCAGGTTGGCCTCGCTCAGCTCGGCGAGGTCGGCGGTGGACCATTCGCTGCGTTGCAGGCGCTGCCATATCTCAAGAATCTGACGTGCCTGATGAATTACCCGCTGGGCAAAGTGGTGCTTGAGGCGCTCACGGCTGGGGTCTTCTGGCTCGGTCATATCCTGACTACTAGTTAGGGTGCATGCTGAGATCGACTGGTGGCTCTATGCTAGCACCTCTTTTCCCTTACATGAGTGTCGTACGTCAATAATCTGCGGCGCAGCACCATTCAGTTTTCGACTTGGCGGTTTCGGCCGGGACATGCGCTTGCGAAAAGTGCCCGTAGGCTGGGCTTACAGGAAGTTTCCTCTCATGGTTGAAGAGATTTCCCGACGCGTTTCGGATGTTGTCCTACAGGGCGTTCTGCTTTTCTCCAGCGTCGGTTTCCAGGGTGTTTATCGTTGATAGGGTCAGGGAAACCCCTAGAAGACGTTTGCCCGGTCATGACCCCATGTTTCAACGAACAAGGAGCGGCGCCATGCCAATCCCAGCCCAGCCTTCCTTTTTCGGGACGCGGCAGCGCTGTTTTTCCCGGATGCCCGCAACGGCGGGTGCCGGGGCAAGGCACGTTGCTGTATGGTTGCTGTCGAACCGTTGAACCCAAGTCTGAAAGGATATCGCCATGCTGGACTGGAAGAACCGCGCGGGCAGCGCGCCTGAACGTGCCGCCGAACCCAAGTCGGCCACCCGCAGCTATCTGGGCGGCCTGCTGTTCAGCCGTGCGCTGGCCACCCTGGTGGGCATTTACCTGTTGGTGACCATTGGCCTTGGCTGGTACTGGAGCCAGGAGCCGGCGCTGTTTCCCGTGGCGCAGAACGCGCAGGTCGCCGCCGAGAAGGAAGGCAAGCAGATGGTGGTCGGCTACACCACCGTCGAGACCCTCAAGACCGTGGCCGGCACGTTGCTGACCAAGCCGGGCGGCTACATTTCCAACGACCGCTTCCCGCCGGGCCTGTGGATGGACAACATGCCGAGCTGGGAATACGGCGTGCTGGTGCAGGTGCGCGACCTGACCCGGGCCCTGCGCAAGGACTTCGCCCGTTCGCAGTCGCAGTCGGCCGAAGACGCCGACCTGGCCAAGGCCGAGCCGCGCTTCAACTTCGACAACAAGAGCTGGATCCTGCCGTCCAGCGAGTCGGAGTATCAGGAAGGCATCAATTCCCTGACCCGTTACCAGGCGCGCCTGGCGAGCCCCGACCAGAAGAGCGCGCTGTTCTACGCCCGCGCCGACAACCTGAACAACTGGCTGGGCGATGTCGGCACCCGTCTGGGTTCGCTGTCGCAGCGGCTGTCGGCCAGCGTCGGCCGGGTCAAGCTCAACACTGCGCTGAAGACCGAAGTGCCGGCCGTGGGCGAAGTGCCGCAGGTCGACGAGGAAGTGGTCGAGACCCCGTGGATGCAGATCGACAACGTCTTCTATGAAGCCCGCGGCCAGGCCTGGGCGCTGTCGCACCTGCTGCGCGCCATCGAAGTGGACTTCGCCGACGTGCTGGCCAAGAAGAACGCCACGGTCAGCGTGCGCCAGATCATCCGCGAGCTGGAAGCCTCGCAGGAGCCGGTGTGGAGCCCGATGATCCTCAACGGCAGCGGTTTCGGGGTGCTGGCCAACCACTCGCTGGTGATGGCCAATTACATCTCCCGGGCCAACGCCGCCGTGATCGACCTGCGCCAACTGCTCAACCAGGGTTGAGCCATGAGCGACCTTCCCGACGAGGCGGCCCACCGCGCCGCCTCGGACGCCGAACGCATCGCCTGGGTCGACGAGCGGGACAACCTGCTCGGCTCCTTGGCGCGGGCCGAGCTGCGTGAGCGCGGGCTGATCGGCCGCGGCACCTACATCATGCTGTTCAACTCTGCCGGCGAGCTGTGCGTGCACCGGCGCACCTTGAGCAAGGCGATCTATCCCGGGTATTGGGACGTGGCGGCCGGCGGCATGGTGCTGGCCAGCGAAACCTACGCCGAATCGGCGGCCCGCGAGCTGGAAGAGGAGCTGGGCGTGAGCGGCGTCGAACTGACCGCCCACGACCATTTCTTCTTCGAGGACAGCGAAAGCCGCCTATGGTGCTCGGCGTTCTCGGCGGTGTGGGACGGCCCCCTGAAGCTGCAGCCCGAAGAAGTGCTGGAAGCGTGCTTCATGCCCGTCGGACAGGTCATGCTGGAAATCACGCAAAAGCCTTACTGCCCGGACTCCTTGGCGGCGTTGGAACGCTATCTGAAGGCCCGGGGCAACGACGTCGCAAAGAAGGTGTAAATTGGCGCCGATTGGCTCTTAGCAAGTCGGCTTTTTGCCGTTACACTGCGCGACCTTTTCAAGCTGCGCCGGCCCGCTTTCCCGAAAGCGTCGGTGCAGTAGCGCTGCCCCTGCCTGAGTGGGGCTTCGCGGTCGATCGCCTTGCCCAAGGCGGCGGCCAGTCTTTTGTCCTCCCGAGAGGATTGCCGGTGGCCAAAAAAGCCGCATCCTTCGCCGCCCTGGGCGGCCTGGTGTTTTCCACCGACGCAGGTCGTCATTGCCCGGAATGCAGTAAACCGGTGGACGCTTGCATCTGCAGACAGACGCAAATCCCGGCCGGCGACGGCATTGCCCGCGTGCGACGCGAGAGCAAGGGCCGTGGCGGCAAGACGGTGACCACCATCACCGGCGTGCCGCTGGCCATCGACGCGCTCAAGGAGCTGGCGGCGACGTTGAAGAAACGTTGCGGCACCGGCGGTGCGCTGAAGGACGGGGTCATCGAAATCCAGGGCGATCATGTCGAGCTACTCTTGGCCGAGCTGATCAAGCAAGGTTTCAAGGCGAAGAAGTCCGGCGGCTAGCAGCCTCTGTGAAAGCCACTCGCGGCTTGATCCGGCCCTGAATCCCTTCAGGTCCGGCGTCGTCTCATTGGTTTTCACAGAGCCTGTTCATGACCGGTCTCTAAACTCGTGACAGCGGGCGCGGTCTACCGCCCGCTGACGAACCGTCATTTTCATTCTTTAGACTGCGCCGGCCTGACTGTCAGGCGACGCCTCATGACTTCTTTATAGGGGACTTCGATGTCCGTACGACGCACACGCAAAGACGATGGCAGCCAATGGACAGTTGCGGACAGCCGCAGTGTTTACGGGATCCGCCATTGGGGGGCCGGGTATTTCGCGATCAATGACGCCGGTCGCGTCGAAGTTCGTCCGAACGGCCCGAGCAGTTCGCCCATCGACCTGTTCGAACAGGTCGACCAGCTGCGCAAGAGCGGCTTGTCCCTGCCGTTGCTGGTGCGCTTCCCCGACATCCTGCAAGACCGCGTCCGTCAGCTGACCGGCGCCTTCGACGCGAACATCGAGCGTCTGGAATACCAGAGCAAGTACACCGCGCTGTACCCGATCAAGGTCAACCAGCAAGAAGCGGTGATCGAGAACATCATCGCCACCCAGAACGTGTCCATCGGCCTTGAGGCCGGCTCCAAGCCTGAGCTGCTGGCAGTGCTGGCGCTGGCGCCGAAGGGCGGCACCATCGTCTGCAACGGCTACAAGGACCGCGAGTTCATCCGCCTGGCGCTGATGGGCCAGAAGCTCGGCCACAACGTGTTCATCGTGATCGAGAAGGAATCGGAAGTCGGCCTGGTGATCGAAGAGGCCGCCTCCCTGCGTGTGAAGCCGCAGGTCGGCCTGCGCGTGCGCCTGTCGTCGCTGGCCTCGTCGAAGTGGGCGGACACCGGCGGTGAGAAGTCCAAGTTCGGCCTGTCGGCGGCGCAGCTGCTGTCGGTGGTCGAGCGTTTCCGCGCGGCGGGCCTGGATCAGGGCATCCGCCTGCTGCACTTTCACATGGGTTCGCAGATCGCCAACCTCGCCGACTACCAGCACGGCTTCAAGGAAGCGATCCGCTACTACGGCGAGCTGCGCAACCTCGGCCTGCCGGTCGATCACATCGACGTCGGCGGCGGCCTGGGCGTGGACTACGACGGCACCCACTCGCGCAACGCCAGCTCGATCAACTACGACATGGACGACTACGCCGGCGTGGTGGTGGGCATGCTCAAGGAGTTCTGCGACGCGCAGAGCCTGCCGCACCCGCACATCTTCTCCGAGAGCGGCCGTTCGCTGACCGCCCACCACGCCATGCTGGTGGTGCAGGTGACCGACGTCGAGAAACACAACGACGACGTGCCGCAGATCGAAAACAAGGAAGCGCTGCCGGAAACCGTGCAGTGGCTGGTGGACCTGCTCGGCCCGACCGACATCGAGATGGTCACCGAAACCTACTGGCGCGCCACCCACTACATGAGCGACGTGGCGGCCCAGTACGCCGACGGCAAGCTGACCCTGGCCGAAAAGGCCCTGGCCGAGCAGTGCTACTTCGCCGTGTGCCGTCGCCTGCACAACTCGCTGAAGGCGCGTCAGCGTTCGCACCGTCAGGTGCTGGACGAACTCAACGACAAGCTGGCCGACAAGTACATCTGCAACTTCTCGGTGTTCCAGAGCCTGCCGGACACCTGGGCGATCGACCAGGTGCTGCCGATCATCCCGCTGCACCGCCTGGATGAAGAGCCGCTGCGCCGCGCCGTGCTGCAGGACCTGACCTGCGACTCCGACGGCAAGATCAACCAGTACGTCGACGAGCAGAGCATCGAGACCAGCCTGCCGGTGCACGCACTGAACGATGGCGAGGATTATCTGCTGGGCGTGTTCCTGGTCGGCGCCTACCAGGAAATCCTCGGCGACATGCACAACCTGTTCGGCGACACCGACTCGGTGAACATCTACCAGAACGCCGACGGCAGCGTGTACCACGCCGGCATCGAAACCCACGACACCATCGAAGACATGCTGCGCTATGTGCACCTGTCGCCGGAGGAACTGATGACCCACTACCGCGACAAGTGCGCCAGTGCCCGCATCAGCGCCAACGAGCGCACCCAGTTCCTCGATGCCCTGCGCCTGGGCCTGACCCGCTCCTCCTACCTGTCTTCCTGAGACACGGCACAGCCCTGCCGGGCCATCTGAATGTTTTCCTGACGTTGTGGAAAATTCGGATGGCCCGGTAGGGCTTTTCTCAATTTCCGCGTGAAACAGTTCGCTGCCTAGACCGACAAAGTGAAGCGGTCTGCTTTTCACGTAGGTCATTTCCTAAGTTGTACTTCGGCCCTCTACTCGGCCAAGGCTCTCGGCGAGAATCCCCGGCTGTCCCTCCTGTAGAGATCCGCCCCATGTTCGATCCAGTCAACGAGCCGTTGTTTCGTCTCGACGTCGCGGGACTGCCCGAGCCCCTGGAAGTGCTGGCCTTCACCGGTCGGGAAGGGTTCGCCGAGCCTTATGCCTTCGAGGTCGATGTGCTGATCGACGATCCGCACCTCGACCTGGCCGGGCTGATGTTCCGCGCGGCGTTCCTGCAGTTCGGCCCGGCGCCCGAGGGCGTGCACGGGCGCCTGCACAGTCTTGTCCAGCGTGAGCACGGCCCCGGGGCCCGGCTGTGCCGGGTGCGCCTGGCGCCGGCGTTGAGCTGCCTGGCGCTGCGCTGCAGCCAGCGGATGTTCAGTGGCCGTTCGGTGCCGCAGATCCTCGATCAGGTGCTCAAGGAGCACGGCATCGTCGGCGTCCAGCGGCAGTTTCGGCTTTCGGGCCAATACCCGGCCCGAACGTTCTGCACCCAGTACCGCGAGTCGGACCTGCAGTTCGTCCAGCGCCTGTGCGCGCAGGCGCAGATCCACTATCACTTCGAACACCGGCGCGACGGGCATTGCCTGGTGTTCGGCGACGACCCGGCGAAGTTGCCCCAGATAAGCGTAGGCCCGTTGGACGGCGCGGGCGTGCACCCGTGGCAGGCGCGCACCGATGGCCGGGCGCAGACCGCCGAGGGCGGCACGCGGATGCCGTTGCTGCGCAGCGGCCGGAGGCTGTCGTTGAGCGGTCCTGCGGCCATGGGCGGGGAACGGGACTGGCTGGTGGCGCGGGTCGAGCATCAGGCCGGCACGGCCCTGGATCCTCCTTACCGCAACCGGATCGCCTGCGTTGCACCCGGCAGTCCGGCGCCCGTTCCCCCGCCGGCCGCCATCCCGGCCCTGCACAGCCTGCAGCGGGCCTGGGTGGTCGGGGTGGACGAACCGCCGCCCGACCCCTTGCGGCGGGTGGCGGTGCAGTTCGACTGGCTCTACCAGGGTGAAGGCGCGGCGCCCAGCCATTGCTGGCTTGCCCTGGCGCCGGGCCTGGCCGATGTGCCCCCGGCGGCGCTGCGCGAAGGCGTTGAAGTGGTGGTGGGGTTTCTGGAGGGGGATCCCGACCGGCCTGTCATCAGCGGCATTCTTCAGGCGCCGGTCGATGCCGGGTTCGATGCCGGAGCCGATGGCGAGGACGACCCGCCGATGGAGGCGCCGCGCAGCGAAGGGCTGGCGCAATGGCTGGGCTCGGCGCAGCCGCTGCTGTTGCTGTGCCTGATCCCCGGCGGAGGCAGTTTTGCCCATTGCCCGCAGCCGCTGTGCAGTTGCCGGCTGCTCGGCGCGCTTGAGCCGGGCGGCGCCGCATGAGCGGCCGGTCGCCGGAGCCGCAGGCGCAATGGCTGCTGCTGGACGCCCCGCTGACGCCCCAGGTGCAGGCCACGCTGCGTCAGGGGTTTGCGCATCAGCATCAGGTGTGGCTGTTCGAGGCCACCGAGTTTCAGCCGGTGCGCGAGCAAGGGCCGCTGCTGGTCGCGCTGGCGGGGAGCCCGGCGTTGACGGCCCTGTGCCACAGCGATCCGCAGACCTGGCGCGGTCTGCTGATCGGCTGCGAGGCGCCGGTCGAACGCTTGCTGGCGCATCTGCGCTGCATGCTGACCGTCTCGGTGGGCCTGCATCACCGGGCCTTGTTCGGGTTCTACAACACGCAGACCGCCAGTTATTTCTTCGACGCCTGCGATGCGGCGCAATTGAGCTGCTGGCTCGGGCCGATCCGCCGGTTGCGCTGGTACGGCGGCTCCTGGGCCGACCGGGCGCTCGGCAGCCTGGGCTGGCAGCAGCTGCGCAATCCCGGGCTTGCGGTGACGCCGTTGGCGGTGGATCAAAGTCTTACGGCGCTTCAGCAGAGGCGTTTGCGCACGTGCCTGCTGGAGCAGCATGCCTGGCGCTGGAGCCGGGCGTTGAACGCCGATTACGCGGCGTTGTGGCGATATGTCCAGGAGGGGTTGGGCCTGGGCTTCAGCGAACGCGCCGTGCTCGACGGCTGGCTGTGGCTGCGGCTGCAGCATCCCCGTGCGCCGTTGGTGCCGCCGCCGGCGGGCCTGACCCCGCAGCAGCGGCTCGATCACCTGCATCGCCTGTGGCAGCGCGACGGCCCCTGAGGGTTCAGTGGGCGGTGGCGCTGAACCAGCCATCGTCGCGGCCCAGCCGCAGCGCCTGGGCGCCCAGCGTCAGGCTGCGCAGCGCCATGAACAGCAGGAACGCGATCCACAGCCCGTGATTGCCCAGATCCTGCAGCAGCCAGGCCAGGGGCAACAGCGCCACCACCGTCAGCAGCATGCAGTTGCGCATTTCCCTGGCGCGGGTGGCGCCGATGAACAGGCCGTCGAGCAGGTAGCTCCACACGGCGATCAGCGGCAGGGCGGCGAGGTAGGGCAGGTACAGGTACGCCGTGCTGCGCACGCTCGGGATGTCGGTCTGCAGGTCGATGAACAGGTGCCCGGCGTAAAGGAACCCCACGGCGAAACCGATGCTGGCCAGCAATGACCAACCGCCGGCCACCACCAGCGAGCGGCGCAGGGCGGTGCGGTCGCGGGCGCCGATGGCGTGCCCGCACAGGGCTTCCACCGCATGGGCCAGGCCGTCGAGGGCGTGGGCCGTCAGCAGCAGGCCGTTGAGCAGCAGCGCGTTGGCCGCCACGGTGGCGTCGCCCAGCCGCGCGCCTTGCACGGTGATCAGGAAGAACACCGATTGCAGCGCCAGGCTGCGGATGAAGATGTCGCGGTTGACCGTCAGCAGCGGCCGCCAGTTGCCCCAACGCTTGAGGGTCGCCCAGACGATGCGGCCGGGATAGGCCCGCAGGGCCTTCGACGTCAGCGACAGGCCGAGCAGGGCGCCGCACCATTCGGCCACCACCGAAGCCCGGGCCGAACCGGCCACGCCCCAGTCCAGGCCGATGACGAACCACAGGTTGAGCACGATGTTGATCAGGTTGGTGGTCAGCAGGATCGCCAGCGGCGCCCGGGCGTTCTGGGTGCCGAGGAACCAACCGACCAGCGCATAGGTGGCCAGGGCCGCCGGCAGGCCGAACAGACGGGTGTGGAAGAACTCCCGGGTCAGTTGGTCGAGCTCCGCCGACGGTTGCATGACGTGCAGGGCGATGCCGCTCAGGGGCACGCCCAGGATGCCGAGCAGCACCGCCAGCCCCATCGCCAGCAGCAGGCCTTGCAGCAGGATCTGGCGCAGCGCGGCGCCGTCGCGGCGTCCCGCCGCCTGGGCCGCGAACCCGGTGGTGCCCATGCGCAGGAAACCCATGGCCCAGGCCAGGAACGTGTACAGGCTGGCGCCCACCGCCACGGCGCCCAACTGATGGGCATGGGGCAGGTGGCCGATCACGGTGCTGTCGACCAGCGCCACCAGCGGCACGGAAATGTTGGAAAGGATCATCGGGGCGGCGAGGGCCCAGACCCGGCGGTGGGTCGGACGGTCACGCCAGTCGGCGGTCAGGTTGGACATGCGGGCTCCTTGAGGTGCCCGCATTGTAGCGGCTGCTTGCGGGGATGGCGTCAGTGGATGATCCAGCTCAGCAGCCACAGGCCCAGCAGCAGCCAGATGATCCCGGCGACGATCCGCACGTTCATGAACGCGCGGATCGCCGACCACAGCAGCATCAGCCCGACGATCAGCGTGACGATGCTGATGATCGACGTGTCCATGCCCAGCGTGCGCGCCAGGCCGTCGATGAAGTTGCCGCCGGCGTTGCCCAGCAGGTTGAACAGGCCGCTCAGACCGTCGACGATGAAGCGGATGACCGAGCCGAGCGCCTGGCCCAGCCATTCGAAAAAGCTTTCTGCCTGCATGTATCCATCCTGATCAAAAGGCTGAACCTTGGACCGCCGCGAGCGCGGCCCGGTTCCCTGCAAGCATAGTGGTTTTGCTTCGTGCCCACAGTGAATCCCACTGCGCCGCCGGACCTGCGCCCCTTGCCTTCGCCGGGCATCCCCCCGAAGCTATGCGCATTCAGGAGAGCCCGATGAACCTTGTTGAACTGACCGAACGCCTGCACGCCATCCGCGACCGCAACGACTGGCGGCAATTTCACAGTCCGAAGAACCTGGCCATGGCCGCCAGCGTGGAAATGGCCGAGCTGGTGGAGATCTTCCAGTGGCTGAGCGAAGACCAGTCGCGCGAACTGCCGGCGGACAAGCTCGCCCATGCCGGCCAGGAAGTCGGCGACATCGTCCTCTATCTGCTCCTGCTGTGCAGCGAGCTGGGGCTGGACATGAACGAAGTGGTGCGCAGCAAGCTGGCCGACAGCGAACGGCGGTTCGGCGCATGAGCGACCGTCACTTCGACCGGTTGGCGACCCGCTTCGCCGAAAAGATCTACGGTGGCGCCAAGGGCGCGATCCGTCTGGCGGTGCTGCAGGCGGACCTTGCCGAAGCGTTGCCGGAGCGGCCGCTGCGGGTGCTGGACATCGGCGCCGGGCTGGGCCACATGTCGCTGTGGCTGGCCGAGCGCGGGCACGCCGTGACCTTGGCCGAGCCGGCCGAGCCGATGCTCGAAGGCGCACGCCAGCGCTTCGCCGAGGCCGGGCGGCAGGCGACGTTCATCCAGGCGCCGTGGCAGGAACTGCCCGGGCTGCTCAGCGAGCCCTATGACCTGGTGGTCTGCCATGCGGTGCTGGAATGGCTAGCCGAGCCGCACACGATCCTGCCGGTGCTGCATCAATTGACCGCGCCCGGCGGCTGGCTGTCGCTGGCGTTCTACAACCGCGATGCGCTGGTCTACCGCAACCTGCTCAAGGGTCATTTCAAGAAGCTGCGCAAGAACGACATGGCCGGCGAAAAGCAGAGCCTGACCCCGCAGCAACCGTTGGACCCGCGGGAGCTGGCCGCGCAACTCGCGGGCTTGTGGCAGGTCGAAAGCCAGAGCGGCGTGCGGGTTTTCCACGATTACATGCCGGTGGAGTTCCAGTCCCGCGCCGCACTGCCTGACTTGCTGGAAATGGAGCTTGCCCACCGCCGCCACCCAAGCTTCGCCGGGCTTGGGCGTTACCTGCACTGGATCTGCCGGCCGATCTGATCGGAGCACGAAATGAAGACGCATTGCGGGTTACTGCTGATCTGCCTGGGGTTGGCCGCCTGCCAGGGCAGCAACCCTTACGTGGCGCAATCGCGCCCCTTGCCGCCGGCGCCGCCGCAGGCCGCCACGGTGTTCGACCGCAGCGCCTACCCGGCGCCGCCGCGGGACTACGGGCGCTACCGCAGTTGGGCGTGGCTCAACGGGCGTCTGCCGCCGGGCACGGCCTGGGCGGATTCGGCGCAGGTGGCCGAGGCCGTCAGCAACGCCCTCGATCAGCGCGGCTTGCGGCCGTTGCGCGACAACCGCCCGGCCGACCTTTTCGTCAGCGCCGACCTCCGGCTGGAGACCCGTCTGCGCCAGGTGCAGGACGATTACGGCTACTACGGCGGATACGGCGGCTATGACCGCTATGGCCGGGGTTACGGGATGTACAACACCGTGCCGGTCGTGCGCACCTATCAGGAGCAGGTCGTGGTGGTGCGGGTCGATCTGTTCGACGCCGGCACGGGCCAACCGGTGTGGAGCGCCAGCGCCGAAACCGGCACCCGCGGCAACCAGATCGAACGTGCCGACGCGATCCGCGAGGCTGTGGAAAAGGCCATGTCGGCGTATCCTCCCAGTTAGCTTCAAGGCAACGCGAAGCCCCCGGGTTCATGTCTTCCACCGGAGAAAAACCATGTTCCGCCGTCTCGCTCTACTGGCTGTGGCCGCGCTGCTCGGCGCCTGCGCCGCCAACCAGGTCAACCATGACTTCGACGCCAGCCGCGACTTCGCCGCCTACCGCAGCTGGAGCTGGAAAGAACCTGCCCTGCAATACCGCCCCGACGACCCGCGGATCAAGAGCGACCTCACCGAACAGCGCATCCGCCAGGCCGTCGCCGACCAGCTCGACCAACGCGGCCTGCGCCCGGCCGCCCAAGGGGCCCGGGGCGACCTGAACGTACAGACCTACCTGATCGTCGAAGACCGCCAGCAGCAAGTGACGACCAACTACGGCGGCGGTTGGGGCGGCCCCTGGAACGGCTACTGGGGCGCGCCGATGTACAACGAAACCCGCAACGTCACCTATAAGGTCGCCACCATCCAGATCGATCTGATCGACGGCAAGGACGGCAAACTGGTCTGGCGCGGCAGCGACGAACAGATGCTCAGCCGCACGCCGAACCCGTCCGACCGCAGCAGCGCGATCCGCGAGACCGTCGGCCGGATCCTGGCCAACTACCCGCCGCGTTAGGCTCCTGGCGGGAACTTGCCTGCAAGCGATGAGGCCTGCACGGCTGACATTTCCATTGCCTGACCTGCCGCCATCGCCAGCAGGCTGGCTCCCACAGAGGATCTTGGGTGAGCGCTTAGCCTGCGGTCACCGCCGAACCCTGTGGGAGCTGGCTTGCCAGCGATGAGGCCAGCGCGGCTTGCATTCTATTGCCTGACCGGCCGCCCTCAATGCATCAGCCCGATCCACGTCGCCAACCGATGGGCTGGCGTGTTGCCAGCAGTGTCGCGCCGCCGCGTCTACACTGAGGGGCACCAATGGAGGTAGCGCTCGGCCGTGCGCCGGCAAAGGAGTGCGCGATGTCGCCTCGTTCGCGGTTTTGCGGCCCCACCCGGCAGCGGGGGGCCATCGGGTTGATGGCGGCCGCCACGTTGAGCCTGGCCGTGGTGATGCTGCTGCTGGTGGTCGACAGCGGCCGCTTCTACATGGAACAGCGCAAATTGCAGCGGGTGGCGGACAATGCCGCCCTGGAAGCGGTCAGCCGCGGCGGCACCTGCGCCGGCGGGCTGACGGCGGCTGCGTACGCCACGCAGAACGCCGCGCGCAACGGTTTCACCACCGATGCCGACAACACCCTCGCCGCCACCTGCGGCACCGTGCAGACCGCCGCTTCGGGCCTGCGCACCTTCACCGTCGACGCGACCCAGACGGGCGCCGTCAAAGTGGTCGTCACGCACATTCTCACCACCAGTTTCGCCGGCGGCGTCCAGGCGCTGTTCACCGGCACCCCGGTCAGCCTGAACACCCAACTCACCGCTTCGGCGGTGGCCGCCAAGCCGCAGCCGCCGCTCGCCCAGCTGAGCATCCGCAGCAACCTGGCCACCATCAGCACCGCCCAGTCGAACATCCTCAACCCGCTGTTCTCCGGACTGCTGGGCGGCAACGTCAACCTGACGGCGCTGGGCTGGAACGGGCTGCTCAACACCGACATCAACCTGCTCAGCTACTTGAACCAACTGGCCATCGACCTGAACGTGGCCGCCGGCAATTACAGCCAACTGCTCAACACCCAGGCCACGGTGACGCAACTGATCCAGGCCGCCGCGAAGGTGGTGCAGCTCAACGGCGCCACCGCCGAGGTGATCACCGCGCTCGGCACGCTGCAAGTGGCGGCCGCCAATGCCTCACCGGTCAAGCTGGGCGACATCCTGCAATTGCAGACCGGCACCACGGCGGCCGGGCTGGACGCCAACCTGCAACTGCTGCAACTGATCCAGGGCATGGTGCAACTGGCCAACAGCAAGAGCGCGGTGGCCGCGACGCTGCCGGTCAACGTGCTGGGGCTGGCCAACGTCACGGTGCGGGTCAAGGTGATCGAGCCGCCGCAGTTGTCCGCCGTGGGCGACCCGTCGCTGGCCAAGGCCGATCCGCTGGGGACGAACCGGATCTACGTGCGCACGGCCCAGGTGCGCACGATGTTGTCGGTGAACTTGCCGGTGCTGTCCGGGGTGACCGGGCTGACCAATGCGGTGCTGGGGCTGGTGGGCACGCTGACGCCGACGCTCAACTCATTGTTGAGCCTGAACCTGGTGGCCACGCTGAACTCGGTCGGTTGTCTGTTGGGGGCCGGTTGTCAGCAGTTGGATCCGCAGTTGCTGCCGTCGCCGCGGATCGATATCAGCCTGGAGGCGGGCGGCGCTGAAAGTTATGTCGTCGACTTCAGCTGTCCTACGGGCAACAGCGGAACCAAAAGCCTGACGGCCCGCACCAAAACGTCCCTCGTCGATCTCAAGTTGGGCACGATCGATCCGACCAATGCATTTTCTTCTGTTGCCAAGCCCACGGTTACTCCGCTGCCCTTGATCGATCTTGGCACCGTGACTTGTCACAAGATACTCGGAATCGGCAGCTGCGACCCGGCCACTCACGTGCAATACGGCGCAGGGGGCATCGGAATCATGGTCGATAGCAGTATCGCTGCGGGAGGTGCAGGGAGCGGCCAGGATCTGCTGTTCTCCAGCAGCACCCCGTTCGCCACGCCGCCCAACCTGAAACTGCCGCCCAGTATGTTGTCCGCCACGCCCACCAGCAACATCGTCGCCAGCCTGTCCAACACGTTGGCCGGCATCAATATCGTTGCCTACCAACCCGTGGGAAACAGTCCGCTCGGCGTCGTCACGGCCACCGTCACCGCCCTGATCGGCAGCGTCGTGTCTCTGCTTCAGCCGGTCATCACCAACGTGCTCAGCCCGCTGCTCGACCCTCTGCTCAACAACCTCCTGGCCAGCCTCGGCATCAACCTGATGAGCGTGGACGTCGGCGCCAACATGACCTGCGGCCAGACCGGCAAGGCCTATCTGGTCATCTAGGCCTCGTCCGGGGCGATGGGCAGCTCGATGCAGAACCGCGCCCCGTCCGCCGAGTTGCGCACGCTCAGGTGGCCGCCCATGTTCTCGACGATGCCGTAGCTCACCGACAGCCCCAGCCCGGTGCCGACTCCCACCGGCTTGGTGGTGAAGAACGGCTCGAAGATCCGCTCCAGCAGCCGCGGGTCGATGCCGCCGCCGTTGTCCTCGACCCACAGGCGCACCTTGTGCTCGTCGCGCTCGGCGTAGATCGAGATCCATGGCTTGAACGCCGGGTCGGATTCGCGCTTGCCCAGCAGCGCATCCCGGGCGTTGACCATCAGGTTGATCAGCACCTGCTCAAGCTGATCGACGTAGCCGCGGCAGTGCACGGCGAACGGGGTCTCGCTGATGCGCAGATCCACCCCCTTGCCGCGCATGCCCTCGGCCAGCAGCGACAGCGTGCCTTCGATGGCGGTGGCCGGGTTGAACAGTTGCTGCTCGATCTCCGAACGGCGGCCGAACACCCGCATGTGATCCACCACCTTCGCGGCGCGCTGCACCTGGGCGTCGATGCGGTTGAGCTTGTCGGTCAGGTAATCGACCTGCGCATCGCCGTTGCCCAGGCGCTTGAGCACGTTGACGATGGCCATGCGCATCACGTTCAGCGGCTGGTTGATCTCGTGGGCCAGGCCCGTGGCCATTTCGCCGAGGGTGGCCATTTTCGCGCTCTGCGTGAGCTGCTGCTGGGAGCGGCGCACTTCGGTGTTGTCGCGGCCCACGGCCTGCACTTCGGTCAACCGGCCGTGCTCATCGAACACGCCACGGTCCGACCACACCCACCACGCGTGCTCGCGCCCCGGCAACTGCAGGCTGATCTCCGCCGTGCTGACCGGGTTGTCCGGGGTCAGTGCGGCCAGGCGCTGGAGGAAGGCGGCGCGCTGTTCGTCGGACAGCCAACTGCCCAGGTCGGTGCCCGGCAACTGCTGCGGCGTACATTCCAGGTAGTGGGCCAGGGGCTGGTTGCCGAAAGTCAGGATCAGGTCCGGGCGGTAGCGGCAGATCATCGCCGGCGAGTCCTCCACCAGGATCCGGTAGCGCTCTTCGCTCTGGCGGATCTGCTCGGCGGCCACGGTCGCGTCGGTGACGTCCAGCCACAGGCCGACCGCCTCCACCGGCAGGCCGAGGTCGTTGCGCAGCAAGCGGGCTTCGTCGAGCAGCCAGTGGTAATCGCCGCGATGGTCACGCAAGCGGTAGCGGGCCCGCACCGAACCTTCGCGCAGCAGCTGCCGGCAGCGCTCGAAGTAACCGTCGCGGTCGTCGGGGTGGATCCGCTCGGCCAGCGCCGCCGCGTCGAGGTCTTCCAGGCGCCAGCCCAACAGCGGTTGCAGGCTGGCGCTGAAGAACGAAGGCAGCAGCGCGCCTTCGACGTAGCGCTGGACATAGATCACCGCCGGGGAACTGGCGATCAGGTTGTCTAGGCGCGCGTGGGCGGCGGCGGTCTGCTGTTGCTGGTTCTTGATGTCGCTGATGTCGAGCATGAAGCCCACCAGCCGCCGGCCCTCGCCGCTGCCGGCGACCTGGCCCTGCACGCGGTACCAGGCGTCGGGACGGTGCAGGCGCACGCACAGCGACAGGGCTTCGCCGTGCCGTTGCAGGGCCGCGAGGCGGCTGCGCAGTTCTTCGCGGTCGGCGGGGTGGATCTGCTCCAGCCAGTGCCCGACCGGCAGGGCCTCGGTGCCCAGTTGCAGGTCGGCCGCCAGCGCCGGCGCCAGCTGCACCGACTCGCCGTTGCCGGAGAGCTCCCACCAACCGGTGCCGAGCAGGCCCTGCAAGGACTCCAGCCGTTCCAGTTGACGATGGTGTTCCTGCTCGCGCAGGCGGCCGAGCAACGGCCCGGCCAGGGCACTGGCCAACAGCATCCAGTCGAGGTCGGCCAGGTGCGGCGCGCCATCCTCCGCCCGGTAGAAGCCGCAGAGCAGCCAGGCCACGGTTCCGCGGTCGTCGCAGTACGGCACGGCCAGGCCGTCGGCGTTGCCGAACGTGGCCTGCACCCGGGTGTGCTCATCCAGCCCGTGGTGGGCGCCGATCCGCTGGGGCGCGCTGCCGTTGAGGCTGTCCAGCGGCGTGCCCAGGCGTTGCCCGTCCTCCCACAGCGCCGGCGCGTCGTGGGCGCCGTAGCAGCCCTGGATGCGCCAGCCTTGTTCGCGCTCGTCCGGCAGGGCCAGCGCCAGGCAGGGGATGCGCCAGCGCTGGGCGATGACCTGCAACTGCTCGGCCATGACGCTCGGCAAACGCAGCAGGCTGCAGGCGCGCAACTGCTCGGCGATGTGCCCGGCCATCCGTTGGCAGGCTTCGCGCTGGCGCGACTGCTGGCGTTCGAGCAGCAGGTCGGCGATGTCCATCAGTTGCATCAGCCAGCCGTCGCCCTGGGGCTGCACCCAACCGCGCAGGTGCAGGGGCTGGCCGCCGAGGCCGGGAAAGTCCAGGTCCAGCGGCTGCCCTTGCCAGTCCGCCGGCCGGCCTTCGATGGCCAGCGTGCTGTGGGGCAGCACCCAGGCGTTGAGCGGCAGGGGGCTGTCCGTGGGTGCGTGTTGGCCCAACAGGTGCCGCAGCGGGCCGGCGGCCTGCAGCACGCGGCCGTCGGCGTCCAGGTACAGGTGCAGGCCCGAGGCGGGCGAGCCGAGCAGGTTGGGCAGGTCGAGGGCGGCGGGCGGTGCGCGTTTGAGCAGGCGGCCGAGGAGCTTGTCCCCCGAACTCAAAATTGCAGGCTCGACGTGGCGGTCAGGTTGGCCGGCAGGCTGGGCACCGTGCCGACGCCGGGCAACACCAGGAACGGCAGTACCTGATTCAGCTTGCTGGTGGGATAGTTGACGCTGACGGTCAGGGTGCCGGCGCTGTAGACCGCGCTGGTGTCCACGCCGATCACCAGGTTGAACGACGGCGGCACCCAGGCCAGTTGCTGCTGCAAGGTGGTGTTGGCGGTGTTCACCAGCACCGTGGAATAGTTGGCCGTGGCGGGATCCACCGCCACGCCGCGGCGCACCGCTTCGGACGTGGCCTGGTTGAACGACTGCATCAGCACGAACGGCAGGCTGTAACTGACCAGCCCGTAGAACACGGCGAAAAAGATCACGAACACCAGGGCGAACTCGATCGCCACCGCGCCTTTTTGCGACTTCCGGAAGCCGGTTTTCATGAGTGCGTCTACCCTGACAGTCACTGCGTAGTATCAGCATAGAATCATTCAGCGGAAACGGACGGTTTTTACCCGATGCAGACTGTCGTCCTCCTGGCCTGGCTGGCGCTGTGCGCCGCCCAGGACGCCCGCCAGCGGCGGATCGCCAATGCCCTGACCCTCGGTGCGGGCGCGTTGGCGCTGGCCTGGCTGCTGCTCACCGGACGTACCTGGATCGGTGCGGACGCGGTTCAGGGCGGCTGGGCGTTCGGGCTCGCGCTGGCGTTCACGCTGCCGGGCTACCTCATGGGCCGGATGGGCGCCGGGGATGTGAAACTAATGACAGCCTTGGGTCTTGCGACGGACGGTCTTTGGGTGTTGGCGGCGGTGATCGGCGCGGCGGCGGCGAGCGTGGCCTGGTGGCTGCTGGCGCCAAGAGTCTGGCTGCATATGAGTCAAGGGCTTAGGGAGCGTTTGCGCTATCTGGGGCCAGATTCGTCAAAAAAGCTGCCATATGCGCCGTTTGTGCTGGTTGGTGTCGGGCTCGCCTGGCCCTGGATCCATTAGTCGCGAAACGCCACTAGTCTTATGTACATAGTCGGAAAGTGCGTCTACTTTCAAAGCAGGGTATTTCTGCCATCGGTTGGCAGTACAGGAATGGTCAGCTTTGGCCTGGGCATGGAGTGGGACGTGAACAAGCTTACATCGGCGGTGAAGGTTCTGGTGGTCGACGATCAGCCGTTGATCGTCGAAGAACTCTGCGAATTTCTCGAAAGCAGCGGCTACCGCTGCGTCCCTTGTGTCTCCAGCGTGGAGGCCCTCGAACGGTTCAACGATGACGCGGGCATCGGCCTGGTGCTGTGCGACCTGCACATGCCGGAGATGGACGGCATCGAACTGGTGCAGGCGATGCAGCGCCTGGCGGGCAAGCAGCGGGTGTTCGAGGCGATCATGCTCACCGGCCGCGCCGACAAGCAGGACGTGATCAAGGCGCTGCGCGCCGGGATCGCCGACTACTACCAGAAGCCCATCGACCTGGACGAGCTGCTGCAAGGGCTGCAGCGCCAGGAGGCGGCCTTGCAGGAGCGGCAGAAGACGCTGCAGCTGGGGCACCTGAACCAGAAGCTGCAGGACCTGTCGTCCTCGATCGACGATCTGTACCAGGACCTGGACAAGGTCCGGCGCGGGCCTTCGGTGCGCGAGGATGAGCCGGCGCAGGGCGATGAGCTGGAGATGCCGGCGATCTTCCATCAGTTGTCGCCGCGTCAGCTCGATGTGGCGCGGCTGGTGGGCAAGGGGCAGACCAACTATCAGATTGCCTGTGAGTTGGGGATCACCGAGAACACGGTGAAGCTGTATGTGTCGCAGGTGTTGCGGTTGACGCATATGCATAACCGGACGCAGTTGGCGTTGGCGCTTTCGCCGGGTGGGGTGGGGGGGCGGCAGCGGGTGACGGCTCACTGACTTTTTGGGGGGTGTTGGCCTTGGCGGCCTCTGGGCCGACCAGGCGGTAGGTTGTTTGGTGTGTTTATCCGTTTCTGCGGGTGTGGCGGCTGGCGGTTCCGCCCTTACGGCGGGTCACTTTTTTCAAACGCCCGGAATGCCGGCCCAGAAAAAAGTAACCAAAAAGGCTGGGCCCCGGCGTACGGCCCCTCGCTGAGGCTCGGGGTTCCTTCGCTCCGGGATTCATCCGGGGGCATCGGCTACGGTTTGCTTCGCTGCACCTCCTTCCGATGTGTTTGGCTGCGCCAAACGGCGCTGCGCGCCCACCCCCGGATGAACCCCTCCGCTCAGCCTTCCGAAGGGGCCGGCAGATCAAGATCAAAAGCGAGGCGAGCTGACACTCGGCCTTTTGAGACGTGCGCGATGGCGGCCTGACAGCCGACCTGTTTCTGACTGCCCGACACAGTTCCCTGTGGGAGCTGGCTTGCCAGCGATGACGGCCTGACAGCCGACCAACCTCTACCTGACTGCCCCCAATCCAACTGTGGGAGCCAGCCTGCCAGCCGACCAATCTCTCCCAGACCACCTCAATCCCTGTGGGAGCTGGCTTGCCAGCGATGACGGCCTACCAGCCGACCAACCTCTACCAGACACCACCCGATCCAACTGTAGGAGCCAGCCTGCTGGCGATGACGACCTGACAGCCGACCAATTCCTACCAGACCACCTCAGACCCTGTGGGAGCTGGCTTGCCAGCGATGACGGCCTGCCAGCCGACCAACCTTTACCTGACACCCACCCGATCCAACTGTAGGAGCCAGCCTGCTGGCGATGGCGGCCTACCAGCCAACCAATTCCTCCCAGACCACCCCAATCCCCTATAGAACCTGGCTGCGGTTCAGAGCCGAAATGTTTAAAGGCTGTTTCAAATTTTACGGACTCTCCCACAAGGTTTTCAGGTTGTCCGTCAGAAGCCCGCTCTCTAGTCTTGGGCTGTCGCTGACACTTCAGCGATCGGGTGTGGAAACCCGAATCCAAGTAGATGCATTGCATCACCACCGTAAGCGTTGCCGGCGTCCTCTTTCGTCTGCAAACTGCGTCACGGCGGCTGTGCGTGGGCAGACTCAGGTCTGGCCGGTTGCCTACTTATCGGTTTTCCACCCTGCGTACAGCTGCCACCCTTTTGCCGTGTGGAAACGGCAACCGGATGGCTCCCATTGCCAAGTAGGAGCTTCACATGAGCAAAGTCATCCCCGATCCCCCCTACAACATCACCAACCCCTTCGCCGAAGACAAGCGCGCCGAAGACCTCATCAAGGACCGCAACGCCTCCCGCCGCGCCCTCGATTTCTATCTCAACCCGGAGCCGGCCAACCCGCGTCAGCCCAGCGAGATGTTCGGGGTGCATCCGAACATCGATTCCGAAAGCCTGCTGGTTCACGCCTGCGAGTCCCTGGCCTCGGCCCATGTCATGTCCGGCAATTTCGCCAACGAGCTCAAGGGCCCGCAGCGCAGCACGGCGCTGGCGATCCAGCAGATCGTCATGCTGGCCGAGCTGTCGGTGAACCGCGCGCTGGATCGGGTCAAGCCTAACGGGCTGGGCATCGTGTAACCGTTCGGCACGGGCATCTTCGGCGCCGGGTACATCGCCATCGCCAGCCTGCTGGCGATGAAGGCCCAACGGATGTCCCGTCAGTTCTTGGTCTCGATCTTCCCGCCCGCATCCGGGTCGTAGAAGTCGGGGATTTCGTATTTGTATTTCTTCAGCCACCGCTGCATCGCCAGTTCCCGTTCGGCGGCCGTGGCGGTCTGCGGGGTGGGGGAGGCGGCCTTGTTGCGGCTTTGCAGCAGCAGCCAGCCTTCGGTTTCCTGCTGCTGGGCCGAGGCGGGGCCGGCGTCGATGGCGTGGGCGCCGAGGGGCAGGGTCAGCAGGGTCAGGCAGCACAGGCCTTTGAGGGTGTTCATGGCGGCCTCCTTGGGGGTCATTTGAGTGTCGACGGCTGCGGGTCGGCGACGACGGCGACCTGGTTGCCGGCAGCGGGCCGGGTGGGGGCCGGGGCCTTGAGCCGTTCGGCGCGCTGCTGGGCTTCGGTGAACTGTTCCGGGGTCAGGTGGGCGCGGCTGACGATTTCGGCGGCCTGCTGCCAGTTGTCCTGGTACAGCAGCAGGGTGACCAGGTTCAGGGTCGCCAGCGGGTTGTTCTGCTGAAGCTCGATGGCGGTGAGGAATTCGAAGCGGGCGTCTTCCAGGCGCAGTTGGTTGAGGTACACCACGCCCAGGTCGTTGCGGATCTTCTCGTTGGTCGGGGCCAGGCGGGCGGCCCGTTGCAGGTGGGCCTGGGCCTGGCCGTTGTCGCCCCGGGCCGCGTAGAGCTGGCCCAGGCCGTGTTCGGCGTCGGCGTTCAGGCACGAGCCCAGCAGGCTGCGGTATAGGGGTTCGGCTTCGCTGCGCCCGAGCAGGCGATAGACCTTGGCCTTGCGCAGGCGCACCTCGCCGAGGCTGTCGGGCAGGCTTTGCAGGTTGGCCAGGCTGGCGTGCAGTTTGCCGTCGTTGGCCAGGTCGTCGGCCAGGTTCAGGGCCAGCTCCTGTTCGGAGCTCAGCTTGCTGCAGCTGGCCGGCGCGAGGATCGCCGTCCACGGCGCCTGGCCGTCGGTGGCGCAGCCGCCGAGCATCAACAGGGTCGCCACGACCATCAGTGCTTTCATCAAACGCTCTCCTTAGCCAGGTTCAGGACGCGAACGCCCGAGTAATCGCGGTGAAACCGGGGCCGGCCAGCACGATCAGCAGGGCCGGGAACAGAAACAGCATCATCACCACCGACATCTTGGCCGACATCTTCGAGATGTATTCCTGCAGGCGCGTCAGGCGTCGGTCGTCCAGCAACTGCTTGAGCGCCAGCAGCGATTTCATCGCGCCGCCGCCCTGCTGGATCAGCTGTTGCAGGATCACGCAGGTGTCGGTGAATTCGTCCACTGCCAGCTGTGCGGCGGTCTTGTTCAGTTCTTGGCCGAGTTCGAGGCCGGAGTCCACGCGAGACAGGATCAGGCGCAGTTCGCGGGTCAGCTCCGGCAACAGCTTTTGCCCTTCGAGGCTGAGCACGCGCAGGGCCTGTTCGACGGCCATGCCGGACTCGAACAGGATGCGCAGCAGCGGAATGAACGTCGACACTTCCACCGCGATGGCCTTCTGCCGGCGGGCGGCGGCGTAGGCCAGCAGGCGTTTGGGCAGCAGGTAGCCGGCGCCGGTGGCGAGCATCGGCACCAGCCAGCCGTTCGCTGCCTGGGGGAAGAACACTTCGCGCAGGAACAGGCCCAGCCCCAGGGTCAGAAGCGGCGTGCCGATCTGGCAGGCGGCGTACAGCGAACGTTCGCTGGCGCGGCGCCAGCCGAGGCGGGCGAGCAGGGTCTGGGTTTCGCTGTCGATGCTCACCGAACGCTGGCCGAAGCGACTGCTGCCCAAGGCCCGCAGCCACTGGCCGACGCGGTTCTCGCGCACCAGGTGGCCTTGCAGGCGTTCGTTGACCTGGCGCACCCGGCGCCGCTCGGTCAGCAGGTGGTTGGCCACCAGCAGCAGGGCGCCGAGCAACAGCAGGAGGGCCGCCAGGATCACCATCTCAGACGCTCCTCAGCATGCGCCACAGCAGCAGGCTGCCCGCCACCTGCAGCAGCACCGCGACGATCAGCATGGTGTGGCCCGCCGGGTCGTTCCACATGACCAGCATGTAGCCGGGGTTGGTGAGCATGAAGTAGCTGACCAGCAGCACCGGCAACGAGCCCAGCACCCAGGCGGTCATCCGCGTCTCGCCCGTCAGGGCGCGCAGTTGGCGGGCGCCCTGGTCGCGTTCGCGGATCAGCTTGATCAGGTTCTCCAGCAGTTCGCTGGCGTTGCCGCCGTAGCGGTGGTTGACCTTCAGGCCCAGGGCGAACATGCGCAGCTCATCCTGTTCGTAGAGTTCGGCGAAGTCGCTCACGGCGTCCGGCAGGTTGACCCCCAGTTGTACGTTGCGCTGCACCCGGCCCATGGCGCTCTTGAGCGGATCCTCGCTGCTTTCGATGCTGCCCAGCACCGCGTCGCTCAGGGTGCGCCCGGACTTGAGGCTGCGCACCGTGTGGTCGAGCAACTGCGGCAACTGCTCGATCATGCGCTTGAGCCGGCTGCGGTACAGCCAGGCGATGTACAGCCGCAGGGCCAACGGCGGCGCCAGCAACGCGGTGAGCAGGCCGAACCAGTCGGCCAGCAGGTAGCCCAGCAGCAGGGTGACGGTCCACAGGGTCAGCCACAGCCCGAAACGCTCGCTCGGCCGGCCCAGCCCGGCCTGCAGGAACATCCGCTCCAGGGGTGCCCAGGTAGGCTTTGCCACGGCCGTCTGCGGCTGGCCCGCCGCGAGGCGGTTGAGCACCCGTTCGTTGGCGGTCTTGTGCACGCCGTGCAGGAACAGACGGATCGACAGCCCCAGCAACAGCAGGCAAATGGCGATCAGGATCACCGGCCCCATCATCATGAAAGCTCCGTGCGGCCCAGGCCCGTTTCGTGGCGCAGCTTGTCGCCGGCCGGGTTGACCGCCTCGCGCAGGAAGCCGAAGCCGGTGCGCCGGTCCAGGCGGAACAGGGTGTTGGTGACGTAGATGTCCTCGCGCACGCCCACCACTTCCACCACCTCGCTGACGCAGCGGCGGCCGTCGGGCATGCGGGTCAGCTGGATGATGAGGTCCAGCGCCGCGCAGATCATCTGGCGCAGGGTGCGCTCGGCCACGCTGCGGCCGGTCAGGCCCACCAGGGTCTCCAGGCGCAGCAGCGCGTCCTGGGCGTTGTTGGCGTGCACGGTGCTCATGGAACCGTCGTGGCCGGTGTTCATCGCCGTCAGCACTTCGAGCACTTCGACGCCGCGGATCTCGCCGAGGATGATCCGGTCCGGGCGCATCCGCAGGGCGTTGCGGATCAGGTCGCTGGCCTTCACTTCGCCGTGGCCTTCGGCGTTCGGCGGGCGGGTCTCCAGGCGCACCACGTGAGGGTGGCCCAGTTGCAGTTCGGCGACGTCCTCGATGGTCACCAGCCGTTCGTGGGGGTTGATCAACTGGCTGAGGATGTTCAGCAGCGTGGTCTTGCCGGTGCCGGTGCCGCCGCTGATGAGGATGTTGCAGCGCCGGCCCACGGCCTCCTGGAAGCACTCGAAGATCGGCAGGTCGATGGTCTGCATGGCGATCAGGTCGCTGCTCTTGAGCATGTCCTTGCGGAACTTGCGGATCGACAGGCACGGCCCGTCGAGGGCGATGGGCGGGATGATCGCGTTGACCCGGCTGCCGTCCGGCAGGCGCGCGTCGACCATCGGTGACGACTCGTCCAGCCGCCGCCCGAGGGGCGCAAGAATGCGTTGCATGACCCGCTCGACATGGTGCGCATCGATGAAGCGCAGGTCGCTCTGGTGCAGTACGCCGTCGCGTTCGATGAACACCCGGTGCGGGCCATTGACCAGGATTTCGGTGACGGCGCTGTCGCGCAGCAGCACTTCGAGGGGGCCGAAGCCGGTGAGCTCGTCGACGATCTCTTCGGCCAGGCGCTCCATCTCGTAGCGGGAAATGGCCAGGTGCAGGCGGGCGATGTATTCGGCGACCTTGTCGATGACGAACTGCGCCAGTTGCTGGCGCGAGCCTTCGAGCAGGTTTTTCCCGGACTCCTCGATGGCGTCGATGATATAGCGGTGCAGCACCAGTTTCAGGCCTTCGTGGTCGGCGTTGCCGGCGGGGCTGCGCGTGGGGGCGCCGAACAGTTTTTCCGGGCTCATGAGGTGCCTCGCAGGCGGTCGAACCAGGTGACCTTCGGCTTGGTCAGGCTTTCGGAGCGCTTGGCCAGCCGCTCGCCGAGGGTGCGCAGGCTCTGGGTGAGCTTCTCCCTCGGGGCCAGCTCGAACAGGCTGACGCCCTGGTTCTTGGCGTTCAGGCGCAGTTCCGGGCTCAGGGCCAGCACGGCGATGACTTCCAGGTTGAAGGTCTTGCCGAGGGTGTCCGAGTCCGGCGCGACGTTGTTCAGGTAGCGGTCGATCAGCAGGCGGCCGTGGTCGAGCTTCATGCCCTTTTCCCGCCACAGGTTGTACACCGCCAGGTTGCGCCGGCAATCGAGGACGTTCTGGTCGGTGTACCACAGCAGTTTGTCGCAGTGGCTGACGAAGGTGCGCAGGGCTTCGCTGTCGGGCTGGCCGGTGAGGTTCACCACGATGTGCTGGAAGTGCTGGCGCAGGGCGCTGAGCAGCATGTACAGCTCGGCGGCGCTGGTGCTTTCCAGCGGTTCGTCGTTGTCGGCGTAGGCCAGGATGCGCAGGCCCGCTTCGGCGCTGGTGAAGGCGCTGTCGATCAGGGTGGCGTCGAGCCGGCGCAGATGGCGCAGGGCGTCGCCGAAGTGGAACGAGCTCTCCAGGCCCAGCAGCGCCAGGCTGTCGCCTCGGGGCAGGCCCAGGTCCAGCAGCAGCGTCTGCTGCCCGCTCTTCTGCACCACCAGCGCCATGTGGTTGGCCAGCAGCGCGCCGTCGGAGCCGCCCTGCACGCCGTACATCACCGTGAGGCCGCCCAGTTGCGTGTTCGGCGCCACCGGCGGCAGGCGTTTGCTCAGGCGCCGCACCAGGCCGGCGACCTCGCTTGAGCGCGAGCCGTAGGCAACGAAGTCCCGGGCGCCGGCGCGCATGGCGTTGAGCACCAACTGGTTGTCCATGCCGTCGCCGAGGGCGACGATGGCCAGCATCGGCTTGGCCTCCAGCGCCCCTTCGATCAGGGCGCACTGGGCCACCACGTGGTCGCGGTCGAGGCCGACGAACACCAGGCTTGCGAACGTGACGTCCACCAGCGCCAGCAGTTCGTCGAGGCTGCCGCCACCGGCGCTCACCACTTGCCCCAGCGGCGCAAGGGCGTTCTGCAGCCATTCCAGGTCGGTGCTGTTGCGGGTGATGGCGAGGAACGTCTGGCTCAGGCTCTGGCTCATTGGGATAACCCGCTGCGCTTGTCGAAGTTGCCGTTTTCCAGGAAGAACATGCGGTAGAAGTTCGGGTCGTAGTTGCGCAGTTTTTCCCCCGGCAATGCCGGCAACTGCGCCTGGGCCGACAGCGGCTGCACCAGGTGCGGGGTGACGATCATCAGCAGTTCGCGCTCTTCGCGCTTGATCTGCGAGCTCTTGAAGAACGCCCCCAGCACCGGGATGTCGCCCAGGCCCGGAAACTTGTCGACCTGGGAGGAGTTGGTGGTGCTGATCAGGCCGCTGATGACGAAGCTTTCGCCGTCGGCCAGGGAAATGCTGGTGTCGGTGCGCCGGATGGTCAGGGCCGGCACGGTGGTGCCGGCGATGTTCACGGCGTTGCTGAAGTCCAGTTCGCTGACTTCCGGCGCGACCTTCAGGGCGATGCGGTCGTGGCCGATGATGGTCGGGGTCAGGGTCAGGCGGATGCCGAATTCCTTGTACTCGATGGACACGCTGTCGCTGCCGGAGCTGGGCACCGGGATGGGAATCTCGCCGCCGGCCAGGAAGCTCGCGCTCTGCCCGCTCAGGGCCACCAGGCTGGGCCGCGCCAGGGTGTAGGCGAAGCCGCTGCCCTCCAGCGCGTTGATGATCGCCATGGTCTTGCCGCCGATCCACGAGAAGTTGAACAGCGAGTTGTCCACCGGCAGTTTCGGTGTCGGCACGCCGTCCACCGGCGGCAGGGTGCCGGGGGAGCCGAACAGGAAGTTGCCGCGGGTGCCGATCAGCGAAGCGGTGGCCTGCTTGAGCTTGGTGCGGCTGACTTCGACGAAGCGGATGTCGGTCTGCACCTGCGACGGCAGCTGCGGGTCATCCGACGGCAGCGCGCCGGCGCTGGTCAGGGCGGCGGTGGCGGCGCCCTGGACGAACACCATGCTCTGGCGCGGCTCCTTGGCGCAGGCGGTCCAGACCATCAGGCTGGTGGCGCCGGGGGCCATGCCGGTGAGCAGGAACGAGGAACTGCCGTTGGCATGCACGT
This sequence comes from Pseudomonas sp. B7(2017), assembly GCF_002112745.1. Taxonomy (NCBI): domain Bacteria; kingdom Pseudomonadati; phylum Pseudomonadota; class Gammaproteobacteria; order Pseudomonadales; family Pseudomonadaceae; genus Pseudomonas; species Pseudomonas sp. B7(2017). The sequence goes on from NZ_NEIP01000020.1 coordinate 50,050, forward strand.
CGGCGATCTTCGGGTCGCCGATGGCCAGGCGGGTGATCGCCACCGGCGACTGCATGTCCTGCTGCAACCCTTCGCCGATCTCGATCACCGGCGGCAGCCGGTCCAGGCTCGCACAGTTGCCGGTGGCCGCCAGGGCGGCGTCCATCGACAGCCCGGTCAGCAGCAAGGCCATGAGCGCGGTTTTGAACGTCGGCCGGAAGCGACTCTGCATGCACGTGGATCCTTGCTCAGTCATGGGGTTTGTTGGGTGATCTGGTTGCCGCGGATGATCTCCACCGCCGCCCGCGGGCTGCCCGTGCTGCGTTCGGCCGCCGGCGGTTTGGGCGCGCTGCCCAGGGCCAGTTGGGTGAACTGGAAGAGTTGGCTGTCGGCGGCGTCGAGGTGTTGCGGCGCCTCGTGTTCGCCGGCCCAGTACTTGGCCAGGCGCTGTTCTTCGCTGCTGCGCACCGCCAGGCGCAAGGTGCCGACCTGGGTGGCGAGCATCAGCCGGCTCAGCAGGGGTTCGGGCACGGCCAGCACCACGGTGCGCGCGGCGATCCGGCGCTGGTCCTGCTTGAGCTTTTCGTCGGCGCCCAGGGTCGGCGAGGCGGGCTGGCCGTCGTTGGTCAGGCCGTACTGCTCGCCGACGCCCAGCACGCGCAGGGCCGGCACCACGGTCTGCGCCGACTGCTGCGGGTTGCTGGCGTCCTGGCGCAGGTACAGCAGCACGTCGACGTAGTCGCCGGGGATCAGTTGCCCGGCGGCGCCGATCACCTCGTCGACCGCCACCGCCAGGGCGCGCTCGTCGCGGCGGATCATGCGCGCCAGCGTGCCGCCGGCGGTGAAGCTGTCTTCGTTGAGCCAGGTGCCGGCGCTCAGGTGGCGCCAGGGCATGCGGCCCACGGCCTGCTCCAGGGTGCCCAGGCTGCCGGCGGGCGCGCTGCGCAGCTTTTCGATGGCAAGGTCGGCGGCGGTCAGCGGTGTGAAGGGGGGCACGTCATGCAGCAGCACCACCACCGGTTGACGGGTCTGGTCTTCGGCGGCGGCGACGGTTTTCTCGACGCTGGCCGCCGGCGCGGCGGGGGCGGCAGGGGCCTCGGCGACGGGGGCCGGCTGGCGGCTGAGCACCAGGCCCCAGTAGCCCACCACGATTGCCCCGAGCATAAGCAGGGCCGCAAGGCCCAAGGTGACGCGACTGTTCATGACGGCTCTCCCTTTCCTGCTGCACCTCTGGCCCGCACTTTCCTGAACAAGGGAACTTCGCAATCAGGCAGCTATGAACATGCAACGATTTGGCTATTTCCACGCTAGCTGATCCGAGCCAAAACGCCATTACTGCCCGGAAAATAACCTACGAAAGTAGGGTCGGCGGCCAATTAGCAGACGCAAACCGCCGCGTCACGAACGGATTAATCCTTTGTGATTAATCCGTTCTTACAGTTGTTGCGCCGGGCTTTGTTGGCAATGCTCAAATGGCACGGTGGAGGCTTTGCCGCCGTTGCGTGAATCGGCGCCAGGCGCGCAAAGGAGTGGACGTATGCTTCGCATGATCATTGATTATCTGGTGGCCCGGGCCCTGCTGTTCTTCAAGAAGGATGACGGCGCCTCGGCGATCGAATACGCCATTGTGGTGGCGATGGTGGCTGTCGTCGTCGTGGTGTTCGTGACCCCGGTCGGCGCAAGGGTGCTGAACATCTTCAACGCCATTCTGACCTCCCTCGGCGGGACAACGGTGACCCGTCCGGTGATCCCTTGAGCGAATTCCCCCCTGTTCTCGTCGGTGCCTGCCCGCGGCCCCTGAAAGGGTGCGTGCAGGCATTACCCTAGCGACCGGATCCCCGGTGTCGGAAGGAGAACGATCATGTTCCTTGATTACCTGATGATGCGTGTGCGTCTGTTTCTGGCCCGTACCGATGCGGCGTCGGCCATCGAGTACGCCATTGTCGTGGCGATGGTGGCGGTGGTGGTCGTGGTGTTCGTGACCCCCGTGGGGGGCAGGGTGCTGGCGATCTTCAACAACATCCTGGTGGCGCTGGGCGGCTCGGCGCAGTCCGCTCCGGCGCAGATGCCGTAGCCGGACCGGTCGCCTGCGGCGAAAGCCCCGCTACACTCGGTTCCACCTTTTGCCTTTCAGGGATTGCCCATGACTGCCTCCTCTTTGCCGCGCCAACAGTTGCTTCTGGTTGACGATGAGGAGGACGCGTTGCTGGAGCTGGCGGAGCTGCTGGAGGGCGAGGGGTTTGTCTGCCACACGGCGACGTCGGTGAAGCTGGCCCTGCACCACCTGACCCGGCATCCCGACATTGCCCTGGTGATCACCGACCTGCGGATGCCGGAGGAGAGCGGCATGTCGCTGATCCGGCGACTGCGCGAGCATACGTCCCGCGAGCATTTGCCGGTGATCGTGACGTCGGGGCATGCGGACATGGAAGACGTCAGCGACATGCTGCGGTTGCAGGTGCTGGATCTGTTTCGTAAGCCGATCTATCACGTCAGGTTGTTGGAGACGTTGGATAATTTGTTTCCTAAGCCGAAGGTGAATGTGTCTTGAGCTTTTGGCCTTTTGGCCTTTTGGCCTTTTGACCCTTTAGCCTTGGCGGCCTGTGGGCCGACCAGGTTGTGGGTTGTTTTGTGTGTATATCCGTTTCTTCGGGTGTTGCCGCTGGCGGTTCCGCCCTTACGGCGGGTCACTTTTTTCAAACGCCCGGAATGCCGGCCCAGAAAAAAGTAACCAAAAAGGCTGGGCCCCAGCGTACGGCCCCTCGCCTAGGCTCGGGGTTCCTTCGCTCCGGGATTCATCCGGGGGCATCGGCTACGGTTTGCTTCGCTGCACCTCCTTCCGGTGTGTTTGGCTGCGCCAAACGGCGCTGCGCGCCTGTCCCCGGATGAACCCCTCCGCTCAGCCTTCCGAAGGGGCCTGCAGATCAAGATCAAAAGCGAGGCGAGCTGACACTCGGCCTTTTGAAGAGCCGCGATGGCGGCCTGACAGCCGACCAATCCCTCCCAGACCACCTCAATCCCCTGTGGGAGCCAGCCTGCTGGCGATGACGGCCTGACAGCCGACCAATCCCTCCCAGACCACCTCAATCCCCTGTGGGAGCCAGCCTGCTGGCGATGACGGCCTGACAGCCGACCAATCCCTCCCAGACCACCCCAATCCCCTGTGGGAGCCAGCCTGCTGGCGATAGCGGCCTGACAGCCAATCAATTCCTACCAGACCATCTCAATCCCTGTGGGAGCTGGCTTGCCAGCGATAGCGGCCTGCCAGCAACCAATCTCTACCTGACTGCCCCCAATCCAACTGTGGGAGCCAGCCTGCTGGCGATGACGGCCTGCCAGCCGACCAATCTCTCCCTGACCACCCCAATCCCCTGTGAAAACCAGCCTACAGCTGATAACTGAAACTGATGCTGTACCGCATCCGCCGGTTGAAGGTGTCCAGCGCCTCGTCCGACATTGCCTTGGCCGCCTCCAGGGCGATGTTGTAGTACTTCGCGTCGCCGAACCTGAGCCCGACCGCTGCCGACGACAGGTCGTTGGCCTGCACCGGCAAACGGTTGAACCAGCTGCGCGAGCGGTCCAGCACCACGTACGGCTGCAGGATGCGCACCCAGTTGCCCTCGCGGTTGAAGCTGTAGTTGATCTCGTAGGCCACGCCCCAGCCCTTGTCGCCGGAGGCCTGGTCGTCGGGGTAGCCGCGGCCGAAGTTCTGGCCGCCGAACACCGCCCGTTCGCTGTCGGGCAAGGTGTCGTCGCTCCAGTACAGCGCCGCCGACGCCACGCCCTGCCAGTTGTCGAGGAATTTGTCGCTCTGCACCCCGGACAGCCGCAGGCGGAAGAAGCTCAGGTCGATGGCGTCGTTGTTGGTGTGGGCGCCCATGCTGTCGAAGCCCTGGTAGACGCCGCCGCTGAGGATCCGCAGTTGCCGGGCATCGGCCTTGCGCCAGTCGCTTTCGAAGGCGAGGGCGCGGATGTCGGTGCGTTCTTCGACGCTCAGCGGGTAGCCGATGACCTTGTAGCGGGTCTTGTCGTTGACCGCGTACAGGCGCGAGCCGGCGGTCAGCAGTTCGTTGGGCGAAGCGATCAGCGGCAGGCTGAAACCGAAGGAGTAGCGGTCGTTCTCGCGGTGCGGCTTGAGTTGCAGACCGTTGTCCAGCAGCACATTGGTGCCGGGGTCGGCGCGGTAGCGTGAGGCGGACAGGATCAGCTGCGAGCCTTCGTCGTCGATGAACTGGCTGTAGTCCGCGCGGTAGTAATGTTCGTGGTCGTCCCCCGGCGGAAACAGGCCGCTGAGGGTCAGCTGTTCGCCCATCGACGTCTGCGAGTTGCTGCTGACGCCGAGCAGGGCCTGGGTGCCGTTGCGGTTGTCCTCGGTGGTGCTCAGGGTGCTGGTGAACGGCTTGCGGCTGGCCTGGGCCAACAGCGTCGTGGCGCCGTCGGTGGTGCCGGGCGGCGGCACCTGGGCCTGCAGGGTGACGCCGGGGATGCGGGTCATCAGGGTGGTGTAGCGTTCGAAGGTCTTGCGGGTCAGCGGGCGTTCGGCCTGGATCTTGGCCGCCAGCCGGTCGAGCAGGCCCTTGACCCGGCCGATGTCGCCCTGCACCTGCACGTCGCGCACGTAGCCTTCCACCAGCACCACCCGTGCCACGCCGTCGTCGAAGGACTGCTGCGGCAGGAAGGCGTAGGACAGCAGGTAGCCGTCCTGCTGGTAGCGGCGGCTGATGCTGCGGGTCGCCTCGATCAGGTCGGCGAGGCTGGATTCGCGGCCGATCAGGGGTTGGTAGATGGCCGCCAGTTCGTTCAGCGGGTAGAGCGTGCCGCCTTCGATCTGCACGGTCTTCAAATGGATCTTGGTGCCCATCATCAGCGGTTGCGCAGCGGTGGCGCCGGGTTCTGGCACCTGCAACGGCGCGGCGCTGGGGCGGTAGGCGTCGGCCGGCAGGTTGGGCACCGGCAGGTTGCGGATGGTTTCGTTGCTGTTGAGGAAGCTGGGCAGGGTGTCGGCGAGGGCCGTGCAACTGAGACCGAAAAACAGCAGGGACGCCATGATGCGCATAGGACACTCCATGTTCAGACCGCAGCACTTGGCTGATGCTTTCCCAAGAAAAAGGCGGAAGATCCGCGGGGATCTTCCGCCTCCAACCAAGCGTAGGCGCTGTAGGGATGGCCGTCGAATCGGCCAGGTGCAATTAGCGTTGGGTGCCGCCCAGCGCGCCGGTGAGGCCGCCGAGGGCTCCCCCCAGTCCGCCGCCGGTATTGCCGGTGTTGCCGGTGCCGCCGGTGACCAGGCCGCCGACGGCGGAGACGGTGCCGCCCACGGCGGTCACGGTGTTGCCCACGGCGGTGACGACAGGGTTGCTGCCGGTGCCGGCGATGGCGCCGCCCACATTGGCGACGGTGGCGCCGACCTGCCCGGTGAGGCTGGCCACCGGACTGCCGACGCCGGTGGCGGCGCCGACGTTCTGGGTCAGGCTGGTGACGGCCGTGGTGACCGGGGCCAGTCCGCTGCCCACGTTGGTGCCCAAGGTTGCCAGCGGCGTGGTGGGGCTGGTGATCGGGGTGCCCGAGCCGCCGAGCACGGTGTTGACCGAAGCCACCACGTTGCCGACCGAGGCCACGACACCGCCGGGCGCCGTCAGGCTGCCGTTGCCGGTGGCCGCCCCGCCGCCGACGTTGACCGCCGCGCCGCCGACGGTCTGCAGCAGGCCGGTGCCGCCCAGGCCACCGCCGATGCCGCCGGTGGAGCCGCCGGTGCCGTTGTCGGTCAGCCCGCCGGCCTTGGCGACCGTGGTGCCGACGTTGCTCAGGGCGCCGCCTACGGTGCTGGTCAGCGCATTGCCGCTGCCGGCGCCGGTGACGTTGTTGCCCAGGCCGTCGACGGCGCCGCCGACCTTCTGCAGCACACCGTTGAGGGGGGCGCCCAGCCCTGTGGCGCTGCCGAGCTTGTCGGTGGTGCTTTCGACCATGGCGATCACCGGCACCAGTTGCTTGCTCACCTGTTGGGTGGCCGAGCCGAGCGGGCCGCTGGTGGTGGCGGTGCTCAGGGTGTCGCCGAGCATGGTGACTTTTTCGCCGACGCCGTCGAGCACCGGCGCGACCCGGGTGACCACGCCGCCGACCACCGGAATGCTGCCGGTGGCGCTGGCCAGTTTGCCGCTCAGGTCGGACACGCCGTTGCCCGCATCCTGCACCACGCCGCCGAGCGCCGAGGCGGTCACGCCCAGGCCGTTGTCCGTGGTGCCCAGCTTGCCGAGGCCGTTGGCCACGCCGTCACCCAAGGTGCTCACGACGTTGCCGGCGGTGGTGGCGAAACTCTGTACGATGCCGCCGGCCACCGGCAGGCCGCTGAGCGCATCGCCGACCTGACCGACGCCGTTGCCGACGCCTGCCACGGTGTTGCCCACGTCCTGCACCAGAGTGCTGGTCACCAAGGGTTGAGGGCCGGAGGGGTTGGTGGGGCCGGTCGGATCCGTCGGGTTGGTGGGGTTGGTCGGATCGGTGCCGCCCGTTCCGCCAGTGCCGCCTGTACCTCCGGTTCCTCCTGTGCCACCGGTTCCTCCGGTACCGGCGGTGTCGCCGCTGCCGCCCGTGCCGCCCGTGCCGCCCGTTCCGGTCGAGCCGCCTGTGCCGCTGGTGCCGGCGGCGGTGCCGTCGGACGAGGAACTGCCGGAGCTGCTGTGATGGCCGCCACCGCCGCTGCTGCAGCCGGCGAGGCCGAGGGAGAGGATCAATGCCAGAGCTGTCGCTGTTTTGCACCACGCTTGATTGTTCATGATTGAGAGTCCTTGCACCTGTCACAACGTTCGTTGTTGCCGAGGGCTCCCCGGTTCTGTCGCCGGCGATGCCTTCGTCCGTTGTGGTCATCTCAATCGAGCGGTTGGATCCACGCCATTCTCAAGTTGGTATTAACGCCTTCCTGCAAGGGGCGGCGGATGCTGCCTAAGGACTAATCCTGTGGTGATAGGTGCGCCGAAAAAAGCCTTGCAAATCAATGGCGGCGTTTGGCGCGGCAGGGGCGGGCGGTGCGGAAAAACTTAAGTGATATACACACAATTTCCAGGTCGCCCCACCGCCCTCGGCGAGGGAGCGTGCTCCCGCCCGGTGGCTCAGCCGCCGGCCGGAACCCCGCTCAAGCGACCGGTCGCCAGTCGCCCACCATGTGCTCCAGTCCAGCGGCTCCGGTCAGGCGCAATTCGCCGCTGGAACCGGCGGCGCTGGCCAGCAGCGTCACCTCGCTGGGCAAGCGCACCGGTTTGCGAAAGTGCACGGTCACCTCCAGGTTGGCCTTGGGCAGCCGGTCGGCCAGCGCGGCGAGGGTGCGGGCCTTGTTCCACAGGCCGTGGGCGATGGCGCTGGGGAAGCCGAACAGCTTCGCGCTGGGGCCGCTCAGGTGGATCGGGTTGCAGTCGCCGGACACCTTGGCGTATCGCCGGCCGATGTCCGCCGGAGCGTTCCACTGCGCCACTTCCGTCAGGGGCAGCGACGGTTCCCACGACGAGGCCTGCGGCTCGCCCTCAAGCTTCACGCCGCGGCACAGCATCCGGCTTTCGGCTTCCCACAGCGGCCCGAGCTGATCGTCGAGGGTGGTCAGCAGATCGAAGGTCGCGCCTTTGGGATGGGGCTGCAGGTTGCGCACCTGCACGCCCACCAGCGCCCGGCTGACCCCGCCCATCGGCCGCAGCACGCGGAGCCGGTTGCTCAGGTGGATCAGCCCCAGCAAAGGGAACGGAAACGCCTTGTCCGTCAGCAGGCGCATCTGCAGGGCGAACGCCAGAATGTGCGGATAGGTCGGCGGCAGCAGGCCGTCGTCGGCGAAGCCGCAGACGGTGCGGTAGGCCGCCAGCCGCCGGCCATCGACGTCCACCCAGCAGCGCAGGCCCAGGTCGGGCAGGGTGGTGCCGGTGATTTTGCGGCGGGTCGCGGCCCGCAGGTAAAGGCCGGGCAAGCCCGGTTCGCGCTCCAGTGTCTGCCAGTCGTTGCTCATGCCTAGGCCCCCAACACGCTTTGTCCGCAGACCCGCAAGGCCTGCCCGGTGAATGCCCCGGTGCCCGGCTGCGCCAGCCACGCCACCGCCTCGGCGACGTCCTGGGGCAGGCCGCCCTGGCCCAGGGAACTCATGCGCCGGCCGGCCTCGCGCAGGCCGAACGGAATGTGCGCGGTCATCTGGGTCTCGATGAAGCCGGGCGCCACGGCGTTGATGCTGATGCCCCGTGCCTGCAGCGTCGGCGCCCAGGCCTGGGCCAGCCCGATCAGCCCGGCCTTGCTCGCCGCGTAGTTGGTTTGCCCGCGGTTGCCGGCGATGCCGCTGATCGAGGCCAGCAGGATGATCCGTGCGTGGTCGTGCAGGGCGCCGCTGTCGAGCAGGGCCTGGGTCAGTGTCTGAGGGGCGTTGAGGTTGACCGCCAGCACCGCGTCCCAGAAGTCCGGCGTCATGTTGGCCAGGGTCTTGTCGCGGGTGATGCCGGCGTTGTGCACGAGGATGTCGAGGCCGTCGGGCAACTGTTCGGTCAGTTGCGCGGCGGCGTCCTCGGCGCAGATGTCGAGGGTGACGGCGCGCCCGCCCAGCCGTGCGGCGAGGGCCTCCAGGTCGCTTTTGGCCGGCGGCACGTCGAGCAGGATCACGTCGGCGCCGTCGCGGGCCAGGGTTTCGGCGATGGACGCGCCGATGCCCCGTGCCGCGCCGGTCACCAGCGCCTTGCGCCCGGCCAGGGGGCGTGTCCAGTCGCTGACCTGGGTGCTGCAGGCCTGGAGGCGGATGACCTGCCCGGACACGAAGGCGCTCTTGGGCGACAGGAAAAACCGCAGCGGGCCTTCCAGTTGGTCCTCGGCGCCGTCGCCGACGTAGATCAGCTGCAGGGTGCCGCCGCTGCGCAGCTCCTTGGCCAGCGAACGGGAGAACCCTTCGAGCGCCCGTTGCGCGCTGGCGGCGAACGGATCGTCCAGCGACTCCGGCGCGCGGCCCAGGATCACCAGGTGGGCGCAGCGGTCGAGGCTCTTCACCAGCGGCTGGAAGAATTCGCGCAGGCGCTTGAGCTGATCGGTGCGTTGCAGGTCGCTGGCGTCGAACACCACGGCCTTGAGTTTCGGGCCCGCGCCGGGAATCCACTCGGTGAGGGAGGCCGGTTCGTCGCCGTAGCGGTAGATGGCGTCGGTCAGGCGGTTGGCGAAGGCGCTGACGCGGGCGGCCAACGGCCCGCCGCCGATCAGCAGCGCACCCTCCACCGGCCGCAGGCGCCCGGCCTGCCAGCGCTCCAGCCGCACCGGCGACGGCAGGCCCAGGGCGCCGACCAGGCGGTGTCCGAGGGACGAGTTGGCGAAGTCGATATAGCGGTCAGACATGGAACGCTCTCCGGAAAAAGATGCTCAGAGTGTGGACTGCCCAAGGCAAACAATCGTTCGGTCCGTGCAATAGGGCCTACGCTTGAACACTGAGGTTTAGCAGGTCTTGCGCAGAAATGCGGATCGGGCAGGCGCAACCGTCCTGCTCGGCGGCGGATCTGGCGCCGCAGGGTTTGGATCAAGACAGCCATGCCCCAGGAACTTGCTTAGGTGTGCCATCCAACAAGGAGCTTTTCATGACTCAGCTGCGCCGCGTCGCGATCATCGGCGGCAACCGGATACCGTTCGCCCGCTCCAACGGGCCCTACGCCACCGCCAGCAACCAGGCGATGCTCACCGCCGCGCTCGAAGGCCTGATCGAACGCTACGGCCTGCACGGCCTGCGCCTGGGCGAAGTGGCGGCGGGGGCGGTGCTGAAGCTGTCGCGGGACATGAACCTGACCCGCGAATGCGTGCTCGGCTCGCGGCTGTCGCCGGCCACGCCCGCCTACGACATCCAGCAGGCCTGCGGCACCGGCCTTGAGGCGGCGCTGCTGGTGGCCAACAAGATCGCCCTCGGCCAGATCGAGTGCGGCGTGGCCGGCGGCGTCGACACCACGTCGGACGCCCCCATCAGCGTCAGCGAAGGCCTGCGCAAGATCCTGCTGCAAGCCAACCGGGCCAAGACCACGGGCGACAAGCTCAAGACTTTTCTGCAATTGCGTCCCCGGCACTTGATCCCGGAGTTTCCGCGCAACGGCGAGCCGCGCACCGGCCTTTCGATGGGCCAACACTGCGAGCTGATGGCGCAGACCTGGAACATCTCCCGCGAAGACCAGGACCGGCTGGCGCTGGACAGCCACCACAAACTGGCGGCGTCCTACAGCGAAGGCTGGCACAACGACCTGACCACGCCGTTTTTGGGCCTCACCCGCGACAACAACCTGCGCCCGGACCTGACCCTGGAAAAACTCGCGACCCTCAAGCCTGCCTTCGAGAAGAGCGCCAAGGGCACGCTGACCGCCGGCAACTCCACGCCGCTGACCGATGGCGCCTCGGTGGTGCTGCTGGGCAGCGAGGAGTGGGCGCAGGCGCGGGGGCTGCCGGTGCTGGCGTACCTGCGGGACGGCGAAGCGGCGGCGGTGGATTTCGTCAACGGCGCCGAGGGGCTGCTGATGGCGCCGGTCTACGCGGTGCCGCGTCTGCTGGCGCGCAACGGCCTGACCCTGCAGGATTTCGACTACTACGAGATCCACGAAGCGTTCGCCGCCCAGGTGCTGTGCACCTTGAAGGCCTGGGAGGATGCGGACTACTGCAAGACCCGTCTGGGGCTCGACGCGCCGCTGGGCGCCATCGACCGCAGCCGGCTGAACGTCAAGGGCAGTTCGCTGGCGGCCGGGCATCCGTTCGCCGCGACCGGCGGGCGGATCGTGGCCAACCTGGCCAAGCTGCTGGACGCGGCGGGCCAGGGGCGCGGCCTGATCTCGATCTGTGCGGCGGGCGGGCAGGGCGTCACTGCCATCCTCGAACGCTGAGGGACTGTCGGCGGCCTCTCGGCCGCCATCGCCAGCCTGCTGGCGATGGCGCCAGTGAAGGCGCCGCAGAAAACGTCAGGTGCGGAAGCGTCTGACCAACCCGTCCAGCTCGTTCGACAGCCCCGCCAGGCTCTGGGAGTCCAGCCGCGCCGAGTTCGCCAGTTCCGCCACCAGTTGCGCATCGCCATGGATCTGGCTGATGTGGCGGTTGATGTCTTCGGCCACCTGGTGCTGCTCTTCGGCGGCCGTGGCGATCTGGGTGTTCATGTCGCGGATCACGTCCACCGATTCGCGGATCTGGCCGAAGCTTTCCCGCGCTTCGCCGATGCGCGCCACCGACTGCTGCGACACGTCGAGGCTGGCGCGCATCTGCTGGGTGACTTCGCTGGTGCGGCGGGCGAGGTTGCCCAACAGCCCGTCGATTTCCGCCGTCGAGTCCGCCGTGCGCTTGGCCAGCGCCCGCACCTCATCGGCCACCACCGCGAAGCCGCGGCCCTGCTCGCCGGCCCGGGCCGCCTCGATGGCGGCGTTGAGCGCCAGCAGGTTGGTCTGTTCGGCGATGGAGCGGATGGTGCCGAGGATCGACTGAATGTCGTTGCTGTCGCGCTCCAGCTGCTGCATCGACTGGGCCGACTGCTCCAGCTCCTGGCTCAACTGGTCGACGCTGTTCACCGCCGCGTCGATCTGCTGCTGGCCGTGGCGCGCCTGGCGCTGGCCGCTGTCGGCGGACTCGGCGGCCTGGCTGCACGAGCGGGCGACTTCGTTGGCGGTGGCGACCATTTCGTGGAACGCCGTGGACACCATGTCCACCGCTTCGCGCTGGCGCCCGGCGGCTTCGGCCATGTCGCCGGAGACCCGGGTGGAGCTCTGCGAGGTGGCGAGGATTTTCCCCGCCGCACCGCCGATGTGCTGGATCAGGCTGCGGATCGCGGTGAGGAACTGGTTGAACCAGTTGGCCAGTTGCGCGGTTTCGTCGCTGCCGCGGATGTCGAGGTTCTTGGTCAGGTCGCCTTCGCCCTGGGCGATGCCTTCCAGGCCGCTGGCCACGCTGCGGATCGGCCGCACGATCAGGCTGGCGAAACTGGCGCCGACCACCGCGAACACCACCGCCAGCACCGCGGCGATGATTGCGATCAGCCAGGTCAGCTGGGTGGCGGAACTCATCACGTCGCTGCGCTTGATCAGGCCGACGAATGTCCAGCCCAGTTGCTCCGACGGCCAGACGTTGGCCATGTAGCGTTCGCCGTCCAGCTCGACTTCCACCAGTCCCTTGCCGGCCTTGGCCAGTTGCGCATAGCCGTCGCCGAGGCTGTCGAGGGCCTTGAAGTTGTGTTCCGGGCGCTTCGGATCCACCAGCACCGTGCCGCTGTTCTCCAGCAGCATCAGGTAGCCGGTTTCGCCGAGCTTGATCTGTTTGACGATCTCGGTGAGCTGCTTGAGCGTCACGTCGATGCTGACCACGCCGCCGTTGGCGCCCAGCTTGTTGTCGATGGTGCGCACGGTGCTGACGTAGGTCGCGTCGTCCTGCGCCCAGTAGTAGGCGGCGGTGCGCAGCGGCTTGCCCGGCTTGGCCTGGGCGGCCTTGTACCAGGGGCGCTGGCGCGGGTCGTAGTTGTTCAGCTTGGGGTCGTCGGGCCACGACACGTAGCCGCCGGCCGCCGTGCCGACGATGGCATAGGCGTAGGCCGGGTGGCTGTTGCCCAGGTCCTGCAGGAAGGCGAACACCTTTTTGTCCATCTCGCCCTGGGGGACGCTCTCGGCGTTGGCGCTCATGTAGGTCTTGAGGCTGTCGTCGGTGTTCTTGATCAGCGGTTGCGTCGCCAGGTAGTCGACGTTCTGGCTGATGCCGTCGAAGAACAGCTGCATGGCGTTGCTGACCTGGCGGATCTCGCGTCCGCTGCCGTCGACGAATTCGTCCCGGGCATCGCTGCGCAGGTTCAGTACCACCAGGGTGGCGACCAGCACCACCGGCAAGCAGGCGATGATCGCAAACGCCCAAGTCAACTTCTGTTTGATGTTCATCCGCGCTCCAGATTTTCTTGTTAGCCCACGCAGTGCAGATGACTCGCGGTTATTGGCAGCCGAAAAACGTTGTGCAGCGTCCGGATCCTTCGGGGCGGCTTCGTTCTTTTTCGGGGAACGATTGTCGGACAAAATCCTCTGTCTCTGAGGACTTCGGCTGGCGGAGAGGGAAGTTGAGGGCCGCGCGGAAAAATCCTTCGGGCGGCGGCTCCCTGTGTCAGATTCTGTCGCAAATGCCTTCGGGATCCGCCGATAACAGTCCGCTCAGGCTCGGCTATGATTCGCCACGTTCCGGCACAGTGTGTGCATCGCAGGTTCACAGGTCGGCAACCCCTCCCCGTGACGCGAGGATTGCCGTATAACGAGTGACATTCGCGTGTTTGGTTATAAAGGACCCACAATAAAAGCTGATGAAGACTCCAAAACGCATTGAACCCCTGATCGAAGACGGTCTGGTCGACGAAGTGCTGCGCCCGCTCATGAGCGGTAAAGAAGCAGCTGTTTATGTGGTGCGCTGCGGCAATCAGTTACGTTGCGCCAAGGTCTACAAGGAGGCGAACAAACGCAGTTTCCGTCAGGCGGCCGAGTACCAGGAAGGCCGCAAGGTGCGCAACAGCCGGCAGGCCCGGGCGATGGCCAAGGGCTCGAAGTTCGGGCGCAAGGAGGCCGAGGACGCCTGGCAGAACGCCGAGGTCGCGGCGCTGTTCCGCCTGGCCAACGCCGGCGTGCGGGTGCCCAAGCCGTACGACTTCCTGGAGGGCGTGCTGCTGATGGAACTGGTGGCCGACGAGCACGGCGACGCGGCCCCGCGGCTCAACGACGTGGTGCTGGAGCCGGACCAGGCCCGTGAGTACCACGCGTTCCTGATCTCGCAGATCGTGCTGATGCTGTGTGCCGGCCTGGTGCACGGCGACCTGTCGGAGTTCAACGTGCTGCTGGCGCCGAGCGGGCCGGTCATCATCGACCTGCCGCAGGCGGTGGACGCGGCGGGCAACAACCACGCCTTCAGCATGCTGGAGCGGGACGTCGGCAACATGGCGTCGTACTTCGGCCGGTTCGCCCCGGAGCTGAAGAAGACCCGCTACGCCAAGGAAATGTGGGCGCTCTACGAGGCCGGCACCTTGCATCCGGGCAGCGTGTTGACCGGTGAGTTCGCCGACTCCGAAGAGCTGGCGGATGTCGGTGGGGTGATGCGCGAGATCGAAGCCGCCCGCCGCGAGGAGGAACGCCGCCGGGCCCTGCGTGAAGCGGAGGATGCGCCCCCGGGCAAGTCCGACGAGCCGCCGACGCCGCCGTGGATGCAATGAGCGAGTGACTCCGGACACTGAAATCCTGCTGGCGATAGCTGCCAGACAGCCAACCGAGATTTGGCTGTGCCGGCCCTGTCGCTTGCAGTCAATCTCCCGCAATGGTTTGGGATGAGCGCCGATGAGTGGATTCGCAGTACCTGTGGGAGCTGGCTTGCCAGCGATAGCGGCCTGACAGCCTCCCTCAATGTTGAATGTTCTGGCCCCATCGCTGGCAAGCCAGCTCCCACAGTGATTGGCGTGAATCACGATGCCAGTGTGGGAGCCAGCCTGCTGGCGATGGATCTCAAGCGCGGACCGGCTGCGCGCAGCACCCCGAGGCCAGTTCCTTGAGGATCGGGCAGTCCGGGCGGTGGTCACCGTGACAGTGCTCCACCAGGTCCTGCAGGGTGTCGCGCAGTTCGCCCAGTTCGCGGATTTTCTGGTTCAGCTCGTCGATGTGCTGGCGGGCCAGGGCCTTCACGTCGGCGCTGGCGCGCTGGCGGTCTTGCCATAGGGTCAGCAGCTTGCCGACCTCCTCCAGGGAAAAGCCCAGGTTGCGCGAGCGCTTGATGAACGCCAGGGTGTGCAGGTCGCCGTCGCCGTAGATCCGATAGCCGCTGTCGGTGCGGTGGGCCGCCTGGAGCAGGCCGATCGACTCGTAGTAGCGGATCATCTTCGCGCTCAGGCCACTGTGGCGGGCCGCTTGGCCGATGTTCATCGGTTGTCCTCCGGATCCTCGGGTTGCCAAGTCTTCAACAGTAGCGCATTGCTCACCACGCTGACGCTGGACAGCGCCATCGCCGCACCGGCCAGCACCGGGTTGAGCAGGCCGAACGCCGCCAGCGGGATGCCGATCAGGTTGTAGACGAAGGCCCAGAACAGGTTCTGGCGGATCTTGGCGTAGGTCTTGCGGCTGATCTGCAGGGCCGCCGGCACCAGGCGCGGGTCGCCGCGCATCAGGGTGATGCCGGCCGCATGCATGGCCACGTCGGTGCCGCCGCCCATGGCGATGCCGATGTCCGCGGCGGCCAGGGCCGGGGCGTCGTTGATGCCGTCGCCGACCATCGCCACCACGCCGGATTTCTTCAGCTCGGCGACCGTGGCGGCCTTGTCCGCCGGCAGCACTTCGGCGTGCACGCTGTCGATGCCCAGTGCCTCGGCGACCGCCCGGGCGCTGCCGCGGTTGTCGCCGGTCAGCAGGTGGCTGTGGATGCCTTCTGCGGCCAGGCGCTGCACGGCGGGCAGGGCGCCGGGCTTGAGGGTGTCGCCGAAGGCGAACAGGCCGAGCACGCGCGGTTCGGGGCCTTGCTCGATCAGCCACGACAGGGTGCGGCCTTCGGCCTCCCAGGCGCTGGCGGCGTCGGCCAGCGTGCCGGCGCCCAGTCCGCTTTCCTCCAGCAGCCGGCGGTTGCCCAGGGCCAGGCGCCGCCCGTCGAGGTGGCCGGCGATGCCGCGGCCGGTCAGGGACTGGCTGTCGCTGACGTCCGGCACGCTCAGCCGGCGTTCGGCGCAGGCGTCCAGCACCGCTTTGGCCAACGGGTGTTCGCTGCCGCGCTGCAAGGCGCCGGCCTGTTTCAGCAGGGTGTCTTCGTCGCCGTCCAGTGCGCTGAAGTGGGCGATGCGCGGGGTGCCGGATGTCAGGGTGCCGGTCTTGTCGAAGACTACGGCGTTGACCTCATGGGCCCGCTCCAGCGCCTCGGCGTCCTTGATCAGGATCCCGTGGCGCGCCGCCACGCCGGTGCCGGCCATGATCGCGGTGGGCGTGGCCAGGCCGAGGGCGCACGGGCAGGCGATCACCAGCACGGCGACGGCGTTGATCAGCGCGGTCTCCAGCGGTGCGCCGTACAGCCACCAGCCGACCAGTGTGGCCAGCGCCAGCACCAGCACGGTGGGCACGAACACTTGGCTGACTTTATCCACCAGTTTCTGGATCGGCGCCTTGGCCGCCTGGGCGTCCTCCACCAGCCGGATGATGCGGGCCAGCACACTTTCGGCGCCGAGGGCGGTGGTGCGCACCAGCAAGCGGCCTTCGCCGTTGATGGCGCCGCCGGTGACCGTGTCCCCCGGCCGCTTGGGCACCGGCAGGCTTTCGCCGCTGATCAGCGCTTCGTCGGCATGGCTCTGGCCTTCGAGCACTTCGCCGTCCACCGGGAAACGTTCGCCGGGTTTGACCAGCACGATGTCGTCAAGGCGCAAGGCGCTGATGGCCACGTCCTGTTCGCGGCCGTCGACGACCTGGACGGCACGCTCGGGCCGCAGCGCCTCCAGCGCACGGATGGCGCTGGCGGTCTGGCGCTTGGCGCGGCTTTCCAGGTATTTGCCCAGCAACACCAGGGCGATCACCACCGCCGACGCTTCGAAGTACAGGTGCGGCATGCGCCCGGCGGCGGTGGCCCATTCGTACACGCTCAGGCCATAACCGGCGCTGGTGCCCAGGGCCACCAGCAAGTCCATGTTGCCGGCCCCGGCGCGCACGGCTTTCCAGGCCGCCTTGTAGAACCGTGCGCCGAAGATGAACTGCACCGGCGTGGCGAGGGCGAACTGCGCCCAGGCCGGCAGCATCCAGTGCACGCCGAACGGTTGCAGCAGCATCGGCAGCACCAGCGGCAAGGCCAGGGCGATGGCGCAGAACAGCGCCCAGCGCTCATGGTTCAGGCGTTGTTCTTGGGTGTCGGCGCCGGGCTGCTCAAGCTCGAAGACGCTGGCCGAATAGCCGGCCTTGCTCACGGCGGCGATCAGGCGCTGCGGGTCGACGGCGCCGAGCAGCTCCAGGTGGGCCCGTTCGTTGGCGAGGTTGACGCTGACGTGCTTCACCCCGGCGACTTTGGCCAAGGCGCGTTCGACCCGGCCGACGCAGGAGGCGCAGGTCATGCCGTCGATACTCAGTTCCAGCGTCTGCTGCGGTACGCTGTAGCCGGCGTGCGCCACGGCGTCGATCAGCGCCGGCAGACTGTCGCCGGGCGCCTGCACGCGGGCCTGCTCGGTGGCGAGGTTGACGCTCACGGCGCTGGCGCCGCTGACCTTGCTCAAGGCCCGCTCGACCCGACCGGCGCAGCTGGCGCAGGTCATGCCCGCGATGGGCAGGTCGAAGGTGATGGATTCGGACATCGGTCGTACTCCCTGTAGTGGATGCCTACAAGGATCAACCTTGCCATGCGGGCAAGGTCAAGCGCCAATCGCCAGTTTGTCGCAGGGGAGGGCGGTGCACTTGGGGGGCCTATCGCCAGCAGGCTGGCTCCCACAAGTGTTCCGCGGTGTCAGGCGAGATTCCCTGTGGGAGCCGGCCTGCTGGCGATGGCGCCCGTCTAGACACCGCAAAGCAGGAACTGAGGCTCAGTAGCCCAGCCCGGTGCGCTTGAGGTACATGCCGTCGCGGGTCATGGCGATCCGGTATTTCTGCACGTCGCCGGCCTTGAGCGTGATGTCCTGGGAACCCGGCGCCAGCATGCCCGGATTGCAGCCCGGCATTTGCCCCGGCAGCAGTTTCAGGCGCAGCGACACGGTGCCCGGCGGCAGGTTGAACGAGGTGCTCTGTTCCTGGAACAGCCGCGCCGACAGTTGGTCTTGGATGTAGATGCCGATCTCGCAGGGGGTCGAGACTTCCAGGCGCTCGCGGGAAATGATCAGCACCCCGTAATCCTCGGCGGCGGCGTGCGCCGAAGGGATCGCGGCAAAGAGACTGAGGAAGCCAAACAGGCTGAAAACTGACCAGCGCATGGCTGAATCTCCTGAAATCGAGTCATTGATGCACGCAGCTTGGCCGACTGAAGCGTCGATTGCCAGCCCGGCAGTTGTTCGCAGAACTTGACCTTGCCATGGTGGCAAGCCTGAGACTGCCGGCAACCTCACTCGAAAAGGAGTCGTTCCATGCAAGTGTTCACGGTAGAAGGCATGTCCTGCGGTCACTGCGTCCGGGCCATCACCCAGGCGGTGCAGAGCAAGGATCCCGCCGCCAGCGTGCGGGTCGATCTGGCGGCCAGGGAAGTGGGTATCGAGAGTGCGCTGAGCGCCGAACAAGTGATCGCCGCCATCAGCGAGGAAGGCTACGCCGTCAAGGTTGCCTGACCGGTTCGATAGATAGCGAGCTACCGGACTGTCCGAGGCGTCCCGGCGCGGCTAGACTGTCGGGCTTGTCCCATGCCCGACACCTTGCCCGACCTGGATGCCTGATGAACCTGCGTACAATTCTGATTCTCGGTGCCTTGAGCGCCTTCGGCCCGCTGGCGATCGACTTCTATCTGCCGGCCTTCCCGTCCATGGCGCAGGCGTTCGGCACCGATGAGAAACACGTTCAGCTGACGTTGGCGGCGTATTTCCTCGGGCTGTCTTTCGGCCAGTTGCTGTACGGCCCGGTGGCTGACCGTTTCGGCCGGCGCATTCCGCTGCTCACCGGCATCGGCCTGTTCACCGTCGCCTCCCTGGCGTGCGCCTATGCGCCGAGCCTGGAGTGGCTGATCGGCGCGCGGTTCGTGCAGGCGCTCGGCGGCTGCGCGGGGATGGTGATCTCCCGGGCGGTGGTCAGCGACAAGTGCGACGCGGTGGGCGCGGCCAAGGTCTTTTCGCAACTGATGCTGGTGATGGGGCTGGCGCCGATCCTGGCGCCGATGCTCGGCGGCCTGCTGGTCAACACCACGGGATGGCAGTCGATCTTCCTGGCGCTGACCGGCTTCAGCGCGCTGGCGGGAGTGGCGGTGGCGCTGGGCCTGCCGGAAAGTCTGCCGGCCCATGTGCCGCGTCAACCGTTGTCCGGCGCGCTGCGCCAGTACGGACGGCTGATCAAGGATCCGATCTATCTCGGCCACGCCCTGACCGGCGGCATCGCCATCGCCGGGATGTTTTCCTACATCGCCGGTTCACCGTTCGTGCTGATCAAACTCTACGGCGTCCCGGCCGAGCATTTCGGCTGGTTCTTCGGCGCCAACGCGGCGGGGTTCATTCTGGTGGCGCAGGTCAATGCGCGGCTGCTGGCCAAGCGCGGCCCGGCGTTCCTGCTGGCGCGTGCGGTCTGGGTGTACCTGACGGCCGGGCTGACGCTGCTGGCGGTCAGTGCGCTGCATACCGCTGCGCTGTGGCCGCTGCTGATTCCGCTGTTCATCTGCATCGCCAGCCTGGGCTGCATCCTGCCGAATGCGTCGGCCTGTGCGATGAACGGCCAGGGCGCCCGGGCCGGCAGCGCGTCGGCGATGCTCGGTTTCCTGCAGTTCAGCGTGGCGTCCGGGGCGGCGGCGCTGGTCGGCGTGCTGCACGACGGCAGCGCGATGCCGATGGCCATGGTCATCAGCCTGTGCGGACTGCTGGTGGTGAGCGCGGCGGTGTTCACCCGTCGTTTGCAGAATGCCCGTGCGCTGGCGCTGGCGCAGGCCGAGGCCTGAGGCGCTTGGGTCAGCCGGCGGCGCGTTGCTGGCCGGGGTCGGGGATCCGGTGGGGCGCGTGAAGGCGCGCTTCGAGGGTGCGGGTGAAGGCCAAGGCTTCGGCCTCGCTGCGGAAGGTCACGGCGTGCTGGTCAAGACGGACTTGCCACTGGGACTTTGCCACTTCTTTTATCAGGATCTTCATTGCTGACCTCCCGTACGTAAAAGATTGCATCGCAGAGGTCTCGATTGTAGACCCGAATGCGATCGCATTTGTGACAAGGGTCAATTCTCGGACTGACGGTGCCGCCCGCCGTCGGACGGCACCGTTACCCCTGCGGATCAGAAGCCTTCCAGTACGATCTTGCCCTTGGCCTTGCCGCTTTCCAGCAGCGCGTGGGCGCGGCGCAGGTTGGCGGCGGTGATGCGGCCGAAGTGCTCGCCGACCGTGGTCTTCAGGGTGCCGTCGTCAATCAGCCCGGCCACCCGGTTGAGCAGCTTGTGCTGTTCGAGCATGTCGGCGGTCTCGAACAGCGAGCGGGTGTACATGAACTCCCAGTGCAGCGACAGGCTCTTGCGCTTGAGCTTGGTCACGTCCAGCGACTTGGGGTCATCGATCAGCGCCAGTTTGCCTTGCGGCGCCAGGGCCTCGACCAGTTGGTCCAGATGCTGGTCGGTCTGGGTCAGGCTGGCGACATGGGTCACGTGGCCGATGCCGGCGCGTTTGAGTGCTTCGCTCAGCGGCTGGCTGTGGTCGATCACGTGGTCGGCGCCCAGTGCGCTCACCCAGTCGCGGGTCTGCGGGCGGGAAGCGGTGCCGATCACCGTCAGGCCGGTCAGGCGGCTGGCCAGTTGGGTCAGGATCGAGCCGACGCCGCCGGCCGCGCCGACGATCAGCAGGCTCTGGCCTTCGTCTTGCGCGCCTTCGCGGATCTGCAGGCGTTCGAACAGCAGTTCCCAGGCGGTGATGGCCGTCAGCGGCAGGGCGGCGGCTTCGGCAAACCCCAGGGACGTGGGCATGTGGCCGACGATCCGCTCATCCACCACATGCAGCTCGCTGTTGCCCCCGGCCCGGGCGATGGAGCCGGCGTAGAACACCTTGTCACCGGCCTTGAACAGCGTCACCTCGCTGCCGACCGCCTTGACCGTGCCGGCCACGTCCCAGCCCAGCACTTTCGCCGCGCCGCCTTCCGGCGCCACGTTCTGGCGGACCTTGGTGTCCACCGGGTTGACCGAGATGGCTTTGACTTCCACCAGCAGGTCGCGGGGGCCGGGGACCGGTTCCGGCAGTTCGATGTCTTGCAGGGATTTCTCGTCGCTGATCGGCAGGGACGCGTAATAGGCGATGGCTTTCATGAGGAACTCCGGGAAAAGGGAAAGGGATCAGGCGATGGCGCGCAGGCGCTTGAGTTCGAAGTGTTCGAGGAACTCGCCGGCCTGCGCCCGGAAATGCTGGATGTGGGCGCTGGCGTCGTGGGCCTGGAGGGCTTCGTCGCTGGCCCAGCGTTCGATCATGTAGAAGGCCAACGGGTTGGCCAGGTCCTGGTGCAGGTCGTACTGGCTGCAGCCGGCCTCGGCGCGGGTCGGTTCGATGAGGGCGCGCAGGTGCTGTTCGAGGGCCTCTTGCCGGCCGGGTTTGGCGATCAGGGTGGCGATGGCGGTGAAGGGTTGGGACATGTTCGGCTCCGCAAGCGTGATGTGTTCGATGGGGTGGATCATTGGCTATTTCGGTGCGCGATAAAACCGGCTAAAAGAACAGTCTCTTTCAATGGTTTTTTGATAATCGAGGTCGGGATGCTGCGTTTCGATGACTTGCAGCTGTTTGTGCGGGCTGCGGACCTGGGCAGCCTGTCGGCGGCGGCCCGGGTGATGGACATGTCCGCCGCAGTGGCCAGCGCGGCGCTCAAGCGCATCGAACGTCAGTTGGGCGCGCGTCTGCTGGCGCGCTCCACCCGCAGCCTGCGCCTGACCGCCGAGGGCGAAGGGTTTCTCGAATACGCCCGGGCGGCGCTGGGCAGCCTGGATGAGGGCCGGCGCTTGCTGGCCAGCGGGCAGGATCAGGTCAGCGGTGTCTTGCAGCTGTCCGCGCCCTCGGACTTCGGTCGCAACCTGCTGTTGCCGTGGCTCGACGAGTTCCAGCGCGAACACCCCAGGCTCACCGTGCGCCTGTTGCTGGGCGACCGCATCGCCGACCTGTTCCGGCAACCGGTGGACATCGCCCTGCGCTACGGTGAGCCGGAAGACTCCAGCCTGGTGGCGCTGCCCGTCGCGCCCGACAACCGCCGCGTGCTGTGCGCAGCGCCGGCCTACCTGAAACGGTGCGGGGAGCCGCGCCAGCTTGAGCAGTTGGCGCAGCACAATTGCCTGCTGTACATGCTCGGCGGCCGGGTCCACGACCACTGGACCTTTCACGACGGCAAGCGCGAGGTCGGGTTGACCGTCAGCGGCGACCGCTTCAGCGACGATGCCGACGTGGTGCGCCTGTGGGCGGTGGCGGGGGCGGGCATCGCCTACAAGTCCTGGCTGGATGTAGCGGCGGATGTCGAGGCCGGGCGCCTGCGGGTGCTGCTGCCTGAGCTGCTGTGTGAGCGGGCTCCGCTGAATCTGCTGTGCGCCCATCGCGCTCAGTTGAGTAAGCCGGTGAACCTTTTGCGGGCGATGCTCGCCAGCCGATGCGCGGAAGTGGGTAGCCGGTTTCCCGCTTTGCGCGCGGTTGATCATTAGTCGCATGCAAATAGAGAAATTTCCCTCAGGATCAATCACCACTCAAGCCCGTCCCGGCGCGGGACGCGGCGACCATCGCGCTTATACTAGCGCTCGCCTCGTGCCTGCCCGGGCGTTTGCGCGAGCGGTCCGCTGCACGGCCGCCGGCGCGCCTTGGCCGTCGGTCCTTGACCGGTCAAGATGCCCGCGGGCAGTAGTCGAATCGATTCAACAGGGAGTGAATACATGGAACATGCACCTTGCATCAGCCAGATCGCCGCGTTGCTGGCCGATCCCAAGCGCAGCGCGATGATGTGGGCGCTGATGGACGGTTCGGCCCGGCAGACCGAGGAACTGGCCCTGCTGGCAGGGCTGTCGCCGTCTTCGGCCAGCGCGCACCTGACGCGGTTGTCCTCCGGTGGTCTGTTGAAGGTCGAAAACCGTGGGCGCAAGCGCTTTTTCCGCTTGGCGGCGCCGGAGGTCGGGGCCGCGATCGAGGCACTGGCCAGCGCCTCGATCGCCAGCGCCCCCCGGGACATTCCGCCAGCGCTCACCCGCACCGCACCGATTCTGCGGCCGCGACCGGCCCCGTCGCCGCTGCTGCGCGCGCGCTTTTGCGATGACCACCTGGGCGGCACGCTGGCCGCCGATCTTTACCAGAGCCTGCTCGATGCCGGCTGGATCGAGCAGCTTGAGCAACGGGTCGCGGTCACCCACAAGGGGGCCACGCAACTGGCGGCCCGGGGCGTGTTCATCCAGGCCCTGGCCCATCGCAACGTGCAGGTGGCCTGCGCCTGTCCGGACTGGAGCGAACGCCGTCCGCACATGGGCGGCTCGCTCGGCGCGGCGTTGCTCCAGCTGTTCATGCAATCGGGCTGGCTGATGCTGCTCAACGAGTCCCGGGCGCTGCAGCTGACGGCGGCGGGGCAGCGGGAAATCCATCGGTTTGTCCGCGAGCCCGAGCTGGAGATGGCGTAGCGGCGATGCGGGTGCGGGAGCCCGAATGCCGGCGATGGCGGATGTCCAGTCAACGGAGAGGTTGAATGCCATGGCCCCATCGCCGGCAGGCGGGCTTGCGCAGTTTCGGCGTCAGGGTTTTACCAACCGTGCGTCCAGGCTGTTCTGCGCCAGGCGTTTGGCCTGGTCCTGGGTCATGCCCAGGTGGGTGTGCAGCGCGTGGAAGTTCTCGGTGACGTAACCGCCGAAGTACGCCGGGTCGTCCGAGTTCACCGTCACCTTCACTCCGCGTTCGAGCATGTCGAGGATGTTGTGCTGGGACATGTGGTCGAACACGCACAGTTTGGTGTTCGACAACGGGCACACGGTCAGCGGGATCTGCTCGTCGATGATCCGCTGCATCAGGCGCTCGTCTTCGATGGCGCGCACGCCGTGGTCGATGCGCTGGATCTTCAGCAGGTCGATGGCTTCCCAGATGTACTCCGGCGGGCCTTCCTCGCCGGCGTGGGCGACGGTCAGGAAGCCTTCGCTGCGGGCGCGGTCGAACACCCGCCGGAACTTGCTCGGCGGATGGCCCATCTCGGAGCTGTCCAGGCCCACGGCCACGAACGCATCGCGAAACGGCAGCGCCTGGTCGAGGGTCTTCTGCGCTTCGTCTTCGCTCAGGTGGCGCAGGAAGCTCAGGATCAGGCCGCTGGTGATGCCCAATTGCTGCTCGCCGTCCTTCAGGGCGGCGGCGATGCCGTTGAGCACGGTCTCGAACGGGATGCCCCGGTCGGTGTGGGTCTGCGGGTCGAAGAACGGTTCGGTGTGGATCACGTTCTGTGCCTTGCAGCGCAGCAGGTAGGCCCAGGTCAGGTCGTAGAAGTCCTGGGAGGTGCGCAGCACGTCGGCGCCCTGGTAGTACAGGTCGAGGAATTCCTGCAGGTTGTTGAAGGCGTAGGCCTTGCGCAGGGTGTCGACGTCGCTCCACGGCAGGGCGATCTTGTTGCGTTCGGCCAGGGCGAACAGCAGCTCGGGCTCCAGCGAGCCTTCGAGGTGCAGGTGCAGCTCCGCCTTGGGCAGGGCATTCAGCCAGTCGTACATGGTCTTTTCTCATCTGGTGCGGTTGGCGGGCATTCTACAGATGTGCGCCGCAACAGATGGCAAAACCTGACCGGGCGATCATCGTGCGGCTCGGACAAAAACGCTGGGCGCCAGCCAGCTGGCGATGGCGTCGGTCGAGGCACCGCAAGGCAGGAGCAATACCGTCGCTCCCACCCTGGATGCCCGAGGATCAGGCGCCGGCGATCAGTTGCCGGGCCGCCTGGCTGTGGTCAGCGATCAGGCCCTTGAGGTCCAGCCCTTCGACCTGGCCGTCGATGACCCGCCACTGGCCGCCGACCATCACCCGGTCGGCCCGGTCCGCGCCGCACAGCAGCAGCGCCGACACCGGGTCGTGGCTGCCGGAGAACCGCAGTTCATCGAGCTTGAACAGCGCCAGGTCGGCCTGCTTGCCCACCGCCAGCTCGCCGATGTCGGTGCGCCCCAGAAGGCTCGCCGAGCCTTTGGTCGCCCAGCCCAGCACCCGTTCCGGGGTGATCTTTTCGGCGCCGTAGCGCAGGCGCTGGATATACAGGGCCTGGCGTGCTTCGAGGATCATGTTCGACGCGTCGTTGGACGCCGAACCGTCCACGCCCAGGCCCAGCGGCGCGCCGGCGTCGGTCAGTTCGATGCTTGGGCAGATGCCGGACGCCAGGCGCATGTTCGAGCTCGGGCAATGGCAGATGCCGGTGCCGGCGGCGCCGAGGCGGGCGATTTCGTCGGGGTTGAAGTGGATGCCGTGGGCCAGCCAGGTGCGCGGGCCGAGCCAGCCGACGCTGTCCAGGTAGTCCACGGTGCGCAGGCCGAACCGTTGCAGGCAGAAGTCTTCCTCGTCGAGGGTTTCGGCCAGGTGGGTGTGCAGGCGCACGTCGAGCTTGTCGGCGAGTTCGGCGCTGGCCGACATGATTTGCGGGGTCACCGAAAACGGCGAGCACGGCGCCAGGGCGATCTGGATCTGCGCACCGTCGCCGCGCTCGTGGTACTCGCGGATCAGGCGCTGGCTGTCGTCCAGAATCACTTGGCCTTCTTGTACGGTCTGCTGCGGCGGCAGGCCGCCGTCCTTCTCGCCCAGGCTCATCGAGCCCCGGGTGAGCATCGCCCGCATGCCCAGCTCGCGCACGCTCTGCACCTGCACGTCGATGGCGTTCTCCAGGCCGTCCGGGAACAGGTAATGGTGATCGGCGGCGGTGGTGCAGCCCGACAGCAGCAGTTCGGCCAGGGCGACCTTGGTGGCCAGCGCGAGCTTCTCCGGCGTCAGGCGCGCCCACACCGGGTACAGGGTCTTCAGCCACGGGAACAGCGGCTGGTTGACCACCGGCGCCCAGGCGCGGGTCAGGGTCTGGTAGAAGTGGTGATGGGTGTTGATCAGGCCCGGCAGGATGACGTGCTCACGGGCGTCGAACACTTGATCGCACGGCGCGGACGGTCGCTGGCCGGCGGCGAGCGTTTCGGCGATCAGGCCGTCCTGCAGCACCAGGCCGCCACGGGCGTCGAGGTGGTTGGCGGTGAAGATCGCGAGGGGATTCTGTAGCCAGATACGGGTCGCAGGCATGGTGGCCGGCTCCTCTGAAAGTAGGGTTCAGGGTTGCCAGCTCAGTGTTGCCCTGTCTGCTGATCCAGGGTCGCCGCGGGGGCGAGGTGCGCAGTGTCGGGCAAAACTGTGCCGCGGGCAAGCCGCTTCCGACCGGACAGCCGCCGCAAATGCGCTGCCCTCACTGACGCCATCGCCAGCAGGCTGGCTCCCACAGGAAGCTTGGGGTGAATGCAGAATCTGCGGCCACCCAAAAGCCCTGTGGGAGCGGGCAGGGGATCACCAGGGAATGGTCTCGCCCTTGTAGTTGACGAAATGATGCCCGCCCTTGCCGGCGAACGCATCCACCTGATCCACCAGGCCGCGGGTGCTGGTGTCCACGTCGATGTCGGCGCCTTCGCCGCCCATGTCGGTCTTCACCCAGCCCGGATGCAGCGACAGCACGGTGAGCTTCTGCTCGCCCAACTGGGTGACGAAGCTGTTGGTCATCGAATTGAGCGCTGCCTTGCTGGCCTTGTAGAGGGCCAGTTCCGGCGCGTCGGGCATGGTCACGCTGCCCAGCACCGAACTCATGAACGCCAGCACACCGCTGCCGTCGCGGATCTGCCCGACGAAGCGCTGGGCCAGGTTGATCGGTGCCACGGCGTTGGTGAAGAACAGCTGGCCGACCTCCGCCAGCGTCGCGCCGCCGGGCGTCTGCACCTCGGGGCCCTTGACCCCGGCGTTGACGAACAGCAGATCGAAGGTCTCGCCCTTGAGCTGCTGGCTTAGGGCGATCACGGCTTGCTGGTCGTCCATGTCGAGTTTCTCGATGCGCACCTTGCCCAGCGCTTGCAGCGCCTGGGCAAGGTGCGGATCGCGGACGGTCGCGGTGACTTGCCAGCCGTCGGCCAGCAGGGTTTTCACCAGGCCCAGGCCCAGGCCTCGGGAGGCGCCGATGATCAGTGCGGTTTTTGCGGACATGAAGGGCTTCCTTGAATGTTCAGGCTCGTGGGTTCAGCGGGCACGCCTGGCCGAGCCGCTGCTGCAGCTCGGCGCGCAGGGCGCCCAGTTCGTTGATGCGGGTTTCGATCAATTGCAGCTTGTCGCGCAGCAGTTGCGCGACGGCGCTGTCCGGGTCGGGCGCCTGCCACAGCGCGGCGACGCTGCCGCCGATTTCGTTGAGGGTGAATCCCAAGCGCTGGGCGGTCTTGATGTAGAGCACCAGTTGCACCGTCTCCGGCGGATAGTCGCGGTAGCCGTTGGCCGTGCGCTGTGCGGCGATCAGCCCGCGCTGCTCGTAGAAGCGCAAAGTGTCGCGGCTGACGGCGCTGACCTGGGCTAACTCACCGATGCGCATCTGGGACATCCCGAAAGTGTTTGACCTTGGAGCATACTCCAGGCTTTAGCGTGAGTGCTCCCTGAATGTTCGGAGCATGGACGATGTGGACTTCAACGCAGTATCGCCGCCTGGTGCGCGGCAGTGCCTGGTATGACCTGATCGTGACGGCGGCGTTTGCCACACCGTGGAGTTTTGCCTGGGTGCATGAAGGTTTGACGGTGCTGGGCCGGGCACTGGGTCTGCCCGGAGAGCTGCCGGCGTTTGCCCCGGAGCACTTGCTGATGGCGAACCTGTTGGGCTCAGTGGTGTGCGTATGGGCGGTGCTGCGGATCCGTGATCCGCAACCGCTGTACGGTCGGTACGACGCAGTGGCGAGGTTTCTCTTCGCGACCTGGCAAGCCTACGCCTGGGTGCACGGCGCCAGCGCGTTGTTGCTGGGCTTCCTGCTGTTTGAGCTGGCGTGGGGAATCGCCCAGGTGCTGCCTGTGGATAAAGCGGTTTCCTGGCCATCTGGTCAGAACCACGCTGCGGCAGGGGCCGGCGGCCATTGATGCAGAGCGCTCAACCCCAAAAGGCTGCATGAGCAGACGCCACTTGGCGCCGAGGCCGTTGCTCCGGCACAGGTTTTGCGCGTCGTGGGCTGGTCAAAAAACGATCAAGCCCGTGGGAACCTTGCGGGATCGGCGGCTGCGCCAGCCATGAACGGCTTATCCACAGGTTGCTCCACAGTATTTGTGCGCAAGCGCAAACGCCGGGCATAAGCGCCGCCCGGCTTTCTTCCAAAGGTGATAAACCGAGCTAACTGATTGTTTTAGTGTGGAATTTGCTTTTCGATCGGCAAATTGGGCGAAAAGTGAACAAACCCCGCAAAGCCCCATGACAGAAGGGTTACAGCGGGATGTGCTCAGGTTATCCACAGCCGGGCCCACAGGCGATGTGGGCAACTGTGTGGAATAAGCGGTCAGGGTGCCTCGGCGGGCCTCAGCGCTGGAGCACGATCCGCCCGCGGCTCAAATCGGCCAGTTGCGTTTGCAGTGCGTCGATCTGCGCCGAACCGACGGCCAGTCGCAATTCGACGCCGTTGGCGGTGAAGTTTTCCTCTTCCACCAGCCCGCCGAGTTCCGCCACCCGCAGTTTCACCAAGGCCAGTTCGCCGAAGGCGCAGGCGCAGCGCAGCGGCACGCGGCTGACCAGCTCGGTTTTCGCCGCTGCCTGCAGGCACTTGTTGGCCCCGCCGCCGTAGGCCCGGGCCAGGCCGCCGGTGCCCAACTGAATGCCGCCGTACCAGCGGATCACCAGCACCGCGACCCGGTCGCAGTCCTGGGCCTCGATGGCCGCCAGGATCGGCCGCCCGGCGGTGCCGCCCGGTTCGCCGTCATCGTTGCTGCGGTACTGGTCGCCGAGTTTCCAGGCCCAGCAATTGTGCGAGGCGTTCAGGTCGCTGTGCCGTTCGATGAACGCCTGCGCCTCGGCGGGGCTGTCGATCGGTGCGGCGAAGGTGATGAAACGGCTTTTGCGAATCTCTTCGCGGAATTCGCAAAGGCCGCTGAGGGTGAATGGCATAAGCGTCTTATATAGAAGGAGTGAGGCCGCAGCCCTTGAGGATGATGCGGATCAGGTTGTCGCCGGCGTCTTCCATGTCCTGCTTGGTCAGTTTGCTGCGGCCGGTGACCCGGCAGATCTGTGTGGCGAAGTCGGCGTAATGCTGGGTGCTGCCCCACAGCAGGAAGATCAGGTGCACCGGGTCCACCGGATCCATCTTGCCGGCGTCGATCCAGGCCTGGAACACCGCTGCCCGGCCCTGGAACCAGGCGCGGTAGTCCTGGTTGAAATACTCGGTCAGGCATTCGCCGCCGCTGATCACCTCCATGGCGAAGATCCGCGAGGCCTGCGGCTGGCGCCGTGAGAATTCCATCTTGGCGCGGATGTAGCGGGTCAGCGCTTCGGCCGGATCGTCGTCGGCGGTGAGGGTGTTGAAGGTGCTGTCCCACAGTTGGAGGATGTTGCTCAGCACCGCCACGTACAGCCCCAGCTTGTTGGTGAAGTAGTAATGCAGGTTCGCCTTGGGCAACCCGGCCTTGGTGGCGATGGTGTTCATGCTGGTGCCTTTGTACCCGTGACGGGCGAACTCGTCTTCGGCGGCTTTGATGATGGTCTCTTCGTTCTTCTGACGAATGCGGCTGGCGGGCTTGCCGCCATGGGCTGGGACTTCAAGGGTCATAGGCGCTTCCGGGTCGGTTTTGTTGGGGAAACCAGTGGTGTTGATAGCGCACCCGCACGTCCCAGACAAGACCTGGTGCGATAAACCCCGTGCAGGCGCCAGCCTGCTGGCGATGGCGCTGGGGCGCACGGATTTCAGCGCGTGGCCGCCAGGCTGTCGAGAAAACTCTCCAGCACCAGATGCGGCCGCCGTCCCTTGCGCGTGACCGAAGCCAGGCTCAGGTCATAGAAGCGGCTGCCGGCCTTGAGCGCCCGCAAACGTCCCTGCTGCACCCAGAGGCTGGCGTAGTGATCCGGCAGGTAACCGATGTAGCGCCCGGTGAGGATCAGGAACGCCATGCCCTCGCGGTCCGAAGCGCTGGCGGTGCAGTTGAGCGCCTGATAGTGCGCCTGGATCTCAGCCGGCAAGCGGAAGGTCGGGGCGATGGCGTCCTGGCTGTTGAGGCGCTCGTCGTCCAGTTGCTTGTCGTCCGCATAGAACAGCGGATGCCCGACCGCGCAATAGAGCAACGAGCGTTCGCTGTACAGCGGCTGGTACTCCAGCCCCGACAGCGCGCTGGCCTGGGGCACCACGCCGACGTGCAGGCGACCGTCGAGCACGCCTTGCTCGACTTCGTTGGGGGCGATCATGCGGATCTGGATCTGCACGTCCGGCCCGCGCTCCTTCAGTTGTGCCAGGGCATGGGTGATGCGCATGTGGGGCAGGGTGACGAGGTTGTCGGTCAGACCAATGATCAGCTCACCCCGCAAATGCTGGTGCAGGCCGTTGACCTCGGTGCGGAAGGTTTCCAGCGCGCTCAACAGTTGCAGCGCCGACTGATAGACCTCCCGGCCTTCTTCGGTCAGGGAGAACCCGGCGCGCCCGCGTTGGCACAGGCGCAGGCCGAGGCGCTGCTCAAGGTCGCTCATCTGCTGGCTGATCGCCGAGCGGCCGATGCCGAGCACGGTCTCCGCCGCGGAGAACCCGCCGGACTCGACCACGCTGCGGAAGATGCGCAGCAGGCGAATGTCAAAGTCGCTGACCTGGGCCAGCGGATCGGGGCGGCGGCTGCTCATGTTCAAAGGCTCAATGTTTAGCGGTGTTCTAACTGAAGGTTAGAAAAGTTGAATTTCACCGACTTTATCGGCGTGGCAACGTAGCTGCAACAACGACTTTCATCTCCCTGCCGCTTATCGCCCTGCGAGGTTTTGCCCATGAACATGCCTGAACACGCGTCGTCGCCACTGGCCAGCCAACTGAAGCTGGACGCGCACTGGATGCCGTACACCGCGAACCGCAACTTTCAGCGCGATCCGCGCCTGATCGTCGGCGCCGAGGGCAGCTGGCTGATCGACGACAAGGGCCGCAAGGTGTACGACTCGCTGTCCGGCCTGTGGACCTGCGGCGCCGGGCACACCCGCAAGGAAATCCAAGAAGCGGTCACCAAGCAGCTGGGCACCCTCGATTATTCGCCGGGTTTCCAGTACGGCCACCCACTGTCGTTCCAGCTGGCGGAGAAAATCACCGCGCTGACCCCGGGCAACCTGAACCACGTGTTCTTCACCGACTCCGGCTCCGAGTGCGCCGACACTGCGGTGAAAATGGTGCGCGCCTACTGGCGCCTGAAAGGCCAGCCGACCAAGACCAAAATGATCGGCCGCGCCCGTGGCTACCATGGCGTGAACATCGCCGGCACCAGCCTGGGCGGCGTCAACGGCAACCGCAAGCTGTTCGGTCAGGCGATGATGGACGTCGACCACTTGCCGCATACCCTGCTGGCGAGCAATGCCTTCTCCCGCGGCATGCCGGAGCAGGGCGGCATCGCCCTGGCCGACGAGCTGCTGAAGCTGATCGAACTGCACGACGCCTCCAACATCGCGGCGGTCTTCGTTGAGCCGCTGGCCGGCTCCGCCGGCGTGCTGGTGCCGCCGCAGGGTTACCTCAAGCGTCTGCGCGAAATCTGCGACCAGCACGGCATCCTGTTGGTGTTCGACGAAGTGATCACCGGTTTCGGCCGTACCGGCACCATGTTCGGCGCCACCACGTTCGGCGTGACCCCGGATCTGATGTGCATCGCCAAGCAAGTCACCAACGGCGCCATCCCGATGGGTGCGGTGATCGCGAGCACCGAGATCTACCAGACCTTCATGAACCAGCCGACGCCGGAATATGCGGTGGAATTCCCCCACGGCTACACCTACTCGGCGCACCCAGTGGCCTGTGCCGCCGGCATCGCGGCCCTCGACCTGCTGCAGAAGGAAAACCTGGTGCAGAGCGTGGCCGAAGTCGCGCCGCACTTCGAGAATGCGCTGCACGGCCTGAAGGGTTCGAAGAACGTCATCGACATCCGCAACTACGGCCTGGCCGGCGCGATCCAGATCGCCGCCCGCGACGGCGACGCCATCGTGCGTCCGTTCGAGGCCGGCATGGCGCTGTGGAAAGCCGGGTTCTACGTGCGCTTCGGCGGCGACACCCTGCAGTTCGGCCCAACCTTCAACAGCAAGCCGCAAGACCTCGACCGTCTGTTCGACGCGGTCGGCGACGTGCTGAACAAGCTCGACTGATTCTTCTCTCTATATAGACCTACAAATAGCAGGCACCCGGCCATGGGTGCCTGTGGACAAATTCAGGAGTTCCCGATGAGCGTTATCCCGCATTTGATCAATGGCGAACTGGTGACCGAGAACGGTCGCGCGGTCGATGTGTTCAACCCGTCCACCGGCCAGGCGATCCACAAGCTGCCGCTGGCCAGCCGCGAAACCATCCAGCACGCCATCGACGCGGCCAAGGCAGCATTCCCGGCCTGGCGCAACACGCCGCCGGCCAAGCGCGCCCAGGTCATGTTCCGCTTCAAGCAACTGCTGGAGCAGAACGAATCGCGCATCGCCCAACTGATCAGCGAAGAGCACGGCAAGACCCTGGAAGACGCCGTGGGCGAGCTCAAGCGCGGCATCGAGAACGTCGAGTTCGCCTGTGCCGCCCCGGAAATCCTCAAGGGCGAGTACAGCCGCAACGTCGGCCCGAACATCGACGCCTGGTCCGACTTCCAGCCGCTGGGCGTGGTGGCCGGCATCACGCCGTTCAACTTCCCGGCCATGGTGCCGCTGTGGATGTACCCGCTGGCCATCGTCTGCGGCAACTGCTTCATCCTCAAACCGTCCGAGCGTGACCCGAGCTCGACCCTGCTGATTGCTCAGTTGCTGCTGGAAGCGGGCCTGCCCAAAGGTGTGCTGAGTGTCGTGCATGGCGACAAAGCGGCCGTGGATGCGCTGATCGAGGCGCCGGAAGTCAAGGCACTGAGCTTCGTGGGTTCGACCCCGATCGCCGAATACATCTATGCCGAAGGCACCAAGCGCGGCAAGCGCGTCCAGGCCTTGGGCGGGGCGAAGAACCACGCGGTGTTGATGCCGGACGCCGACCTGGACAACGCCGTCAGCGCACTGATGGGCGCGGCTTACGGTTCGTGCGGCGAGCGCTGCATGGCGATTTCGGTGGCGGTGTGCGTCGGCGACCAAGTGGCGGATGCCCTGGTGGCCAAACTGGTGCCGCAGATCAAGGCACTGAAGATCGGCGCCGGCACTTCCTGCGGCCTGGACATGGGGCCGCTGGTGACCGGTCAGGCCCGCGACAAGGTCAGCGGTTATGTCGATGACGGCGTGGCGGCGGGGGCGACCCTGGTGGTCGACGGTCGCGGCCTGAGCGTACCGGGGCACGAAGAAGGCTTCTTCCTCGGCGGCTGCCTGTTCGACAACGTCACTCCCGAGATGCGTATCTATAAAGAAGAGATCTTCGGGCCGGTGCTGTGCATCGTCCGGGTGAACAGCCTGGAAGAAGCCATGCAACTGATCAACGATCACGAATACGGCAACGGCACCTGCATCTTCACCCGCGACGGGGAAGCGGCGCGGCTGTTCTGCGACGAGATCGAAGTCGGCATGGTCGGCGTCAACGTGCCGCTGCCGGTGCCGGTGGCCTATCACAGCTTCGGCGGCTGGAAACGTTCGCTGTTCGGCGACCTGCATGCCTACGGCCCGGACGGCGTGCGCTTCTACACCCGCCGCAAGGCGATCACCCAGCGCTGGCCGCAGCGTTCGAGCCATGAAGCCTCGCAGTTCGCGTTCCCTAGCTTGTAAATAGAGGGAAAAGAAGGCCGACCTCGAAGAGGTCGGCCTTCTTGTTTTCGGGGTGCCTTGACCGATATGACAGAAATATGAAAAAGGTGTTGACGGCAGATTTCAGTTCTCTATAATTCGCCCCACTTCCGGCGCAGTCGAAGCGGAAAACTCCTTGAGATTCAACGAGTTGCGAAGTTTTCGGCAGCGGGTCGCTTCAGTTCAGCGAAGCCCGGAGGGAGTCGAAGAGGGTGGTGATGTTTGGCCCTTTCGGCGTTTCGATCCTCCCGGTCGAAAGCGGAAAAAGAGGTGTTGACAGCAGCGTGCAACGCTGTAGAATTCGCCTCCCGCTGACGAGAGATCGAAAGCGCAAGTGGTTGAAGTTGAAAAAGAAATTTTGA
>NZ_NEIP01000021.1:0-79477 GCF_002112745.1 Pseudomonas sp. B7(2017)
CGGGTCGAGGTTGTTCATCAGCATGCGCAGCGGCGCTTCGGTCAGCCAGCTCTTGGCGGTCAGCTGGTTGCCGCGGGGGGCGCGGATTTCGACGTCGCGAAAACGGGTTGGCTTGCTCACCGTGAATCCTCTTGAATCGGCAGTCGTGCCGTTTTGTTGTTGTGGATTGGAGTAAATACAAACATGTATATACAGGCTCAATCAAGCGAAATTTGACGACCTGTGCGTTACCTGTCGCTTAGGGTGAAAGGAATGGGCTAACGATGGAAAACGAGCGGCCGGACGGCCGCTCAAAAGGCTGGAACGTTACTTCAGGTTGCCGCTGAGGAACTGCTGCAGGCGCTCGCTCTTGGGGTTGCCCAGCACATCCTCGGGCGCGCCCTGCTCTTCCACCCGCCCTTGATGCAGGAACAGCACCTGGTTCGATACCTTGCGGGCGAAGCTCATTTCGTGGGTGACCATGATCATGGTGCGCCCCTCTTCGGCCAACCCCTGGATTACCTTGAGCACCTCGCCCACCAGTTCCGGGTCCAGCGCTGAGGTCGGCTCATCGAACAGCATGATTTCCGGCTCCATGCTCAGGGCCCGGGCGATGGCGACCCGCTGCTGCTGGCCGCCCGAGAGAAACGCCGGGTACTGGTCCGCGACCCGCGCCGGCAGGCCGACCTTGTCCAGGTAGCGCCGGGCCCGCTCCTCGGCGTCCTTCTTGCTGACGCCCAGCACCCGGCGCGGGGCCAGGGTGATGTTCTCCAGCACCGTCATGTGGCTCCACAGGTTGAAGTGCTGGAACACCATCGCCAAACGCGTGCGCAGGCGTTGCAGTTCGTCGGCGTCGGCCACGCGCATGCCGTGTCGGTCGTGGACCATGCGGATCGGCTGGTTGTCCAGGCTCATGGCGCCGTCGTTGGGCGTTTCCAGGAAGTTGATGCAGCGCAGGAACGTGCTCTTGCCCGAGCCGCTGGCGCCGATCAGGCTGATCACGTCGCCGGTCTTGGCGCTCAGCGAAACGCCCTTCAGGACTTCGTGGTTGCCGTAGCTTTTGTGCAGGTTTTCAACGGTCAGTTTGTACATGGCAAACCTCCTGAATTAATGGGCCGGGCCAAGGAAGGACAACCAGCGCCGTTCCGCCAGGCGGAACAGGCTGACCAGCGAGAACGTGACGGCCAGGTAGATCGCGGCCGCGATGCCGAAGGACTGGAAGGTCAGGAACGTCGCCGAGTTGGCGTCCCGCGCGACCTTGAGGATGTCCGGCACGGTGGCGGTGAACGCCACGGTGGTCGAGTGCAGCATCAGGATCACTTCATTGCTGTAGTACGGCAGCGAGCGGCGCAGGGCCGACGGAATGATCAGGTAGACATACAGCTTCCAGCCGCGCAGGCCGTAGGCCTTGGCGGCCTCGACTTCGCCGTGGTTCATGCTGCGGATCGCCCCGGCGAAGATCTCCGTGGTGTAGGCGCAGGTGTTCAGGGCGAAAGCCAGGATGGTGCAGTTCATCGCGTCGCGAAAGAACGCGTCAAGCATCGGCTGGGCGCGTACCGCCGCGATGCTGTAGATCCCCGTGTAGCAGATCAACAACTGTATATACAGCGGCGTGCCGCGGAACAGGTAGGTGTAGAACTGCACCGGCCAACGCACCAGGGCATTGGACGAGACCCGGGCGATGGACAGCGGCACCGACAGCACGAAACCGATGAAGATCGAGGCGCTGAGCAGCCACAGGGTCATGGCCAGGCCGGTGATGTGGTAGCCGTCGTGGAACAGGAACGGTTTCCAGTATTCCTGAAGGAGCTCGATCATCGTACGGCCTCCCGGGTGCCGGCGGCGTAGAAGATCTCCAGCCGGCGCAAGACATAGTTGGAGACGGTGGTGACCAGCAGGTAGATCAGGGCCGCCAGCAGCAGGAAGAAGAACAGCTGATACGAACTCTTGCCCGCGTCCTGGGCCACCTTGACCAGGTCGGCCAGGCCGATGATCGACACCAGCGCCGTGGCCTTGAGGATGACCATCCAGTTGTTGCCGATGCCCGGCAGAGCGAAACGCATCATCTGCGGGAACACCACCAGGCGAAAGCGCTGCATGCGGGTCAGGCCATAGGCGGTGGCGGCTTCCATCTGCCCGCGGGGCACAGCGAGGATGGCGCCGCGGAAGGTTTCGGTGAAGTACGCCCCGTAGATGAAGCCCAGGGTGATCACACCGGCGCTGAACGGGTCGATCTCGATGTACTCCCAGCCCATCGCTTCGGTCAGGTTGGTCAGCCAGGTCTGCAGGCTGTAGAAGATCAGCAGCATCAGCACAAGGTCCGGCACGCCGCGGATCAGCGTGGTGTAGGCCTGCGCCGGCATGCGCAGCAGGGCCGTGCGCGACAGCTTGGCGCTGGCGCCGATCAGGCCCAGCAGCACGCTCACCAGCAGGCACAGAAAGGACAGTTTGACCGTCATCCAGGCGCCTTCCAGCAGCAACGGGCCGAAGCCTTTCAGGCTGAAGCCCGACAGCCCCAGCAGCTGCAGCAGTTCATCGAACATCGCGCACCTCCAGGGCAGAGGCGCCAGGCACGCAGGGGGCTTGAGGGCAGCGTTGCGGGAAAGGCAGTGGAGCAAGGATCAGAAATGTTTTTTTCATTGTTATTTCCTGAAGACCGACAAGGGCGCTTGCGGCGCACGGGTACTGTTCATGGAACGCAGATGAGGCGATGACACGCAGACACCCCGACCCGGGTCTCGAACCGATCCGTGTGTCGAGGTGTGCGGCCGACTCTAATGCACCTATATTTACTTGTACAGACAGGCTTAAGCATTTGGTCGGTTTGTTCGTCATCCTGTCGGGAACCGTGCAAGGCACCCTCCCCGACAGGCCCGATCGCGACCCGTCTGCCGTCGGATCAGCCGTTGTCGATATCGAAGTCGAAGTACTTCGCCCGGATCTTCTCGTAGGTGCCGTTGCGGCGGATCTCGGCCAGGGCGGCGTTGATGGCCTGCTTCAGCTCGGTGTCATCCTTGCGCAGGCCGATGGACGCGCCGACGCCCAGGGTCTGGGTGTCGTGCACCGCCTCGCCGGCGAAGCCGAAGTCATGGCCTCGATCGGTTTTGAGGAACCCCATGTCCGACTGCACCGTGTCTTGCAGCGCGGCATCCAGTCGCCCCGAGAGCAGGTCCTGATACACCAGGTCCTGATTCTGGTAGGACAACACGTCGACACCGTTCGGCGCCCAGTGGGCCTTGGCGTAGGCCTCCTGGGTCGAGCCCATCTCCACGCCGATGTGCTTGCCTTTGAGCGACTCGATCACAGGCTTGATGTCCGAGCCCTTGCGGGCCACCAGGCTGGACGGGGTGTGGTAGATCTTGTCCGAGAAGTCGATCTGCTGAAGGCGCTTTTCGGTCACGCTCATCGACGACAGGATGCCGTCGAACTTTTTTGCCTTGAGCCCCGGGATCACGCTGTCCCAAGGGCTTTCGACCCACACGCACTTGGCCTTGAGCTGCTCGCAGATGGCGTTGCCGATGTCGATGTCGAAGCCCACCAGCGTGCCGTCGGGCGCCTTCGATTCGAATGGCGCATAGCTGGGATCGACGCCGAAGCGGATGACGGTCCAGTCTTTGGCGTGGACGCCGCCGGCAGCCAGGAACAGGACGAGCGAGAGGATGATTTTGTTCATGTCGGTCTCCGAGGACACATTCGTTCAAAGCCGTGCTTTGAGGTAAGGCCAGCCTGGGTAGTTGGACTCATTGTCAGAGGCTGGTTGGGGGAAGCATCAGGTCAGGGCTGCGCCAGAAACCGCTCGACCAGGCGCGCCCAATAGGCGGCCCCGACCGGCAGGTTGCTGTCGTTGAAGTCGTAACCGGGGTTGTGCACCATGCAGCCGTCCGCGCCGACGCCGTTGCCCAGGCGCAGGAAGCAGCCAGGACGGGCCTGGAGCATGTAGGCGAAGTCTTCGCTGCCCATCAGCAGGTCGGTGTGCGGCACGACCCGGTCGGTGCCGAGCAGCTCTTGCGCCACCTCAATCGCGAAGTCGGTTTCGCGGTCGCTGTTGATCACCACCGGATAGCCCATGCGGTAGTCGATCTCGACTTCGGCGCCGTAGCTGGCGGCCTGCTGCTGCACCAGTTCGGTGATGCGCGACTTGAGCAAGGCACGCACCTGGGCGCTGAACGAACGCACGCTCAACTCAAGCCGGGCGGTGCCGGGGATGACGTTGTTGGCGGTGCCGGCCTGCAATACGCCGACCGTCACCACCGCAGGTTGGGTGGGCTCGACGTTGCGCGCCACGACGGTCTGCAACGCCATCACGATGCTGGAGGCCACCACCACCGGATCCACCGTCAGATGGGGCCGCGCCGCATGGCCGCCGTTGCCCTTGACGGTGATGTAGACGTTGTCGCCCGCCGCCTGCAGCGGCCCGCGACGGAAAAGCATGGTGCCGGCCGGCGCGCCCGGATGGTTGTGCAGGCCGAACACCGCATCGCAGGGAAAACGCTCGAACAGGCCGTCCTTGATCATGCTCAGCGCGCCGCTGTCGATGCCGTGTTCCTCGGCCGGCTGGAAGTACAGGTGCACGGTGCCGGAGAAGTTGCGCGTCTGCGCCAGGTGACGGGCGGCGCCCAACAGCATGGTGGTGTGGCCGTCATGGCCGCAGGCGTGCATCTTGCCGTGATGCCGGCTGGCGTAGGGCAAGCCGGTCTGCTCCAGGATCGGCAAGGCGTCCATGTCGGCGCGGATGCCGATGCTGCGCTGGCCGTCGCCGACCTTCAGCGTACCGACCACGCCGGTTCTCCCGACGCCAGTGGTCACGGCGTAGCCCCACGCCTCCAGCTTCTTGGCCACCAGCCCGGCCGTCTCCAATTCCTCGTAGGCCAGCTCGGGATGCTGATGCAGGTGATGGCGTATCGCACGCAGATCGTCGGTCGATTCGGCAAGGTCGGCGACCTCGCAATAACGTCGGGTAGTGTCCATATCGCTTGGCTTCTCTTTGTGATTCCCCCCGTCTGACGGGGGTGTGAAGCCACAGTAGAGATTGCCGGGTGCGCTGAGAAGATGTAATTTTTTTGCCAATGATCAGCTTTATTTATCACCCAAAACCCGTGGAAGGCAGTGCCCGTGAAGATCAACCAACTCCAGGTGTTCGTGACCGTCGCCGAAGAAAAGAGCCTGCGCGCCGCCGCCCGCTGCCTGAACCTGACGCAGCCCGCCGTCACCCGCAGCGTGCAGGAACTGGAAAGCGACCTGGGCGTGGTCCTGATGACCCGCAACGTGCAGGGCATCACGCTGACCGAATGCGGCAAGGCGTTGCAGATCCGCGCGCACCAGATCCTTGAGGATGTGCGGCGGGCCCGGGAAGAGCTCGACCAGATCACCCACAACATGCGCGGCAAGGTCACGGTCAGCGCCACCTCCACCATCGCGCTGAGCCTGCTGCCCAAGGCCCTGGAGCAATTCCAGAAGACGGCCCCCGATGCCGAAATGACGTTCATGGAGGTCAAGTTCCCGCTCGCGGCCCAGCACCTGCGCGACGGCTCACTGGATTTCGTGGTCTCCCACGAACTGCCCGACATGCTCGGGGACGACCTGATCAGCCTGCCGCTGTTCTCGACCGACTTCGTCGTGATGGCGCGGGCCGGGCACCCGTTGGCGAACGCGCGCCACCTGCGCGAACTGACCGACGCGCAATGGCTGAGCACGGTGCCGTCCGGCGGTTTCCAGCACAGCGTGATGGAGACCATGTTCGGCCACGCCGGGCTGCCCCTGCCCCGGCGCATCGTCCATTGCTCATCGTTCGCCATCGCGCTGGGCCTGGTCACCGGCACGGATTCCCTGGTGCTGTTCTCGCGGCTGCTGGCCGACAGCATCGCCAGCTTCGGGCTGCAGCGGATTCCGCTGGAGCAGAAACTGCCGGCGCTGGAGATGAGCATCATCCTGCGCAAGGGCACCCTGCTCACACCGGTGGCCCAGCGTTTCATGGAGTGTTTGCGGGCCGTCGTCAAACACCGTTGAGGGCGGCCCCTCTTCAGGCCAAGCGCATCGACACCTCGATGTCATCGGCAAACGGCACCGAAACGTAACCGTTCTGCGGCGAGCGCACGTGGGCCACGAACTCGGGGCAGTAATCGGTGTTGTCCGCCACCACCAGCGCGCCCGGCCGCAGGTGTTTCTCCACCAGGCCCAGCACGTCACCGTACAGCGCCTTGGCGCCGTCGAGCAGCAGCAGGTCGACCGATCCGGGCAGGTTGCTCGCCAGCGTGACCAGCGCATCGCCTTCGCGGATCTCCACCAGGTCGCTGACCCCGCCTTCCTCGAAGTGATGCCGCGCCAAAGCGATCTTCGACGGCTCGAATTCGCTGCCGATCAGCACACCGCCGCCGTTGTCCCGCAGGGCCGCCGCCAGGTGCAGGGTGGACAGCCCGAACGAGGTGCCGAACTCGACGATGGCTTTGGCCTTCGTGCTGCGGGCGAGCATGTACAGCAGCTTGCCGGTGTCGCGGGACACCGGCAGCCACAGGTCCTTGAGCATGGCGTAGAGCTGGCGGTACTCGGTCTTGCTGTGCATCAGGCGCTCGCGCTCATCGCGCGACAACGTCTCCAGCACCGGGCTGGTGGCGGTGCTGGCCTGGGTGTAGAGGCGTTCGATCAGGGGCGCCAATGGCGCAGAGGTCAGGGTCGTCATGATTGCTTTCCGTCGGTTGCTTTGTGTGGGTTCGGCGCTAGAGTTGCGAACCAAACGCGAGTGATTCGTCGCATTCAAATGATGCGAGCGATTCGCGCCCGCCGCTATTCGCGTTCTCCACCCACCGTTGGGGCTCTCATGACAAACCGCCAGACCGCCCGTATTTCCTCACGCAAACAGCCGCAGCAGGTGCGCTCCACTGAGCTTGTGGGCGCCATCCTGGAGGCGGCTGTTCAGGTTTTGGCCAAGGAAGGCGCCGCCCGCTTCACCACCGCACGGGTTGCGGAAAAGGCCGGCGTGAGCATCGGCTCGTTGTACCAGTACTTTCCCAACAAGGCGGCGATCCTGTTTCGCCTGCAGAGCGACGAGTGGCAGCAGACCACTCAGATGCTGCAGCGGATCCTGGAAAGCCAGGCGCAGCCGCCGCTGGAGCGCCTGCGCGCCTTGGTGCATGCCTTCATCCGTTCCGAATGCGACGAAGCGCAGATGCGCGGCGCGCTGCACGACGCCGCCCCGCTCTACCGCGACGCCCCCGAGGCTCAGGAAGTGCGCGCGGCCGGCAAACGGATCTTCGACGCCTTCATGCTGGAGCTGCTGCCCGACGCCGCAGAGGACGTCCGCGCCCAGGCCTGCGATCTGATGCTCAGGACGTTGAGTTCGGTGGGCAAGGACTTTTCCGGCACCCCGCGCAGCGAGGCGGACATCAGCGTGTGCGCCGACGGCATGGCGGACATGTTTTGCGCTTATGTCGGGCTGCTCAGGGCGCCGGCCTGAGCGGCAGGGAGCCGAACACTGCCATTTCGGCATAGCCCTTGTAGCCATCGGTTATCGACCATCGCGCCGGCCATTAGAAACCAGACCGCCGGTGCGAACTGGCCGCCCAATCACCTTGCGCGCAAGGCCGCGGCGACTATGCTCCCCAATGCTGCGCTAATGGCCATTGGCCTTGAAGCGCATGGCCTCCGGTTCCGCTGTCCGGGCACCGCAACGCTGATTGGCAGAGAGCCCTACGCCTGACGACGCAAGCGCGTCCGTGCGGGCGTTCCCCAAGGAGGGAGTCATGCCCGCACCCGGACAGTACCTGTCTGCAGTGCCTGCCTACGAACCCCTCGGCGACCCTCCCCTTGAAGGCTCGCTCTGTCTCCCCTTTATCGCTGAAAACAGAGCAACCCCGCCGGCCGGCGCGCACCCGCGTCCGGCCGGCATCACCCACAGGAACGGAGGGAAACACCATGGCCGCCGTACGCCAGGATGTCGCAAAACTCGGCTCTGGATGGAACAAGGACTTGCTGAACTACGCCCTTGCGATGCAAGCGATGGACGAACTGCCCATCCAGGATCGCAACAGCTGGAAGTTCCTGGGCGCCATGCATGGCTTTCATCCCCAGTTATGGAGAAACGAGCACCTCATCAAAGCGAACGCCCCGATCCCGACGGATCTGACCAACAACACCTTCGGCAACCAGTGCCAGCACGGCAGCTGGTATTTCCTGTCCTGGCACCGGGCCTACCTGTACGCGTTCGAGTCCATCGTCGCCGCCAAAGTGAAACAGCTGACCGGCGACGACTGGGCGCTTCCCTACTGGAACTACCTCGACAGCAGCAACCCGAAAGCGCTGAACCTGCCGGACGCCTTCGTGGCCAAGACGCTGCCCAACGGCAAGCCCAACCCGCTGAGGAAGTACCCGCGCCGCAACGGGATCACGGCGATCCAGGCCAGCCCCTGGCTGAGCCTTGCCGCGATGGAGGAGAACGATTTCCTGGTGGGCAACGACGGATCCCTGGGGTTCGGCGGCGGGATCTCCGATGATTTCGTGCAGTTCGAGGCCATGACCGGCGACCTGGAAAGCAACCCGCACAACACCGTCCACGGTCTGGTCGGCGGCTACATGGGCAACGCCCTGCTGGCCGGGCTCGACCCGATATTCTGGCTGCACCACTGCAACATCGACCGACTCTGGGAAGCGTGGATGAACACGCCGGGCAAGACGATGGTGCGTGACCCACGCTGGCTCAACGGCCCGGCGAACCGCCGGTTCATCATGCCGGTGCCCGGCGATAACGCGCCGGGTGTGACGTTCAGCGGCAAAGACACCCTCAAGGGTGGCAAATATCACCGGACCTACGATGATCTGAGCATCGGCACAGGCGTGAAGCCAGGAGTCCAGGCAGTGGCACGGGTCAACATGGGTTCGCCCACAACACAGAAGGTCCAGCCGATCGGCGCCAACGCCGACGTCGTCAAGGTCGGCGGTGCGCCGGTGCAGACCCGCATCGACCTGGAACCGACCGCCACCGCCAAAGGCATGGCCACCATGGGCGCAACGGCCACAGGCCAGGAAGTGACCCGGCTCTACCTGGCGCTGGATTCCGTGCGCGGTTCGGCGCCGTCTCCGCTCCTGCATGTCTACGTCAACCTGCCGCCGGACGCCGACCCGGCGCAGCACCCCGAACGGCAGGCCGGCAGCCTGACGCTGTTCGGGCTCAACGTTGCCTCGCAGGACGACGGCCCCCATGCGGGTGGCGGCCTGGGCTACACGATCGACATCACGGACCTGGCCCAGCGGCTGACCGACGCCGGCGACTTCGACCCCCAACACCTGCGTGTGACGCTGGTCCCGGGAGAACAGGTCTCCGACGACGAGCCGATCACGGTCGAGCGCATCAGCGTCCTGAAGCGTAGCGGTGTCGTGACTTGAGGATCGGTCCCATGCGGGTCGGCTCGGTTCTGCGCAGTTTCACCTATGCCCCCTGGCCGCTGCTGCTGGCCACGTCGGGGCTCGGCCTGGCCCTTTGCGTCTACAGCGAGGCGACCCGCGAGGGCCCGGCGTTCTGCGCGGCCGTCAACGGGGTGTCGGT
The DNA here is from genome assembly GCF_002112745.1 of Pseudomonas sp. B7(2017). Lineage (NCBI taxonomy): Bacteria > Pseudomonadati > Pseudomonadota > Gammaproteobacteria > Pseudomonadales > Pseudomonadaceae > Pseudomonas > Pseudomonas sp. B7(2017). Next base: position 9,515 of record NZ_NEIP01000021.1, read on the forward strand.
GCTCACGCGCTGGCCCGCGGCATTGCAGGCGGAGCTGGCGTTGAACCCGCTCCCGCGGGTTCTGCAGGAATGGTTCCTGATGCTGCTGGCCATGATGCCGCCCCTGCTGGCGATGCCGCTCATGCACGTGTGGCGCTCCAGCCTGCCGCGCAGACGGGTACGGGCGACGGTCGTTTTTCTGCTCGGCTACGGCGCGCTGTGGATGGCGGCAGGCCCTGTGCTGCTGGCCCTGGCGCTGTTGCTGCAGATCGCCGCGCTCAAGGGGGCATTGATCGTGTCGCTGCTGATCGCGTTGCTGTGGAGCATGAGCCCGTGGCACCGGGCGGCGCTCAACCGCAGCCACCGCCGACGGCGCATCGGCCTGTTCGGCTGGGCGGCCGACCGGGACTGCCTGGCCTTCGGCGTGACGCATGGCGCCGGGTGCATCGCGTCGTGCTGGGCGTGGATGCTGGTGCCGCTGGTCAGCGGCGCCTGGCACCTGCCAGTGATGCTGGCCGCTGGCGTCGTCCTGCTGGCCGAACGCCTGTCCCCGCCCGGCCCTGCGCGTTGGCGCTGGAACCCCGGTGCTTCATCCATCCACCTTTTCTCGCTTCTCATCAAGCGCAACACGGAGCGTTCCCATGGATAGGCGTGCGTGTCTGGCAATCGGCGTGAGCACCGTGGTGCCCGTCGACAATCTGGCCCTGAATTTCGCGTACCTGGACGGCGCCGTCTTCGCGGCCCGCTCCCTGGGCGAGTGGGCCCTGAGCGCGGGCTTCGGCGCCTCGAACGTCCGGGTCGTCGACGACGAACCGGTTGACGCAACCCCCAACCCGGTCACCCGCGAGCGGGTACAAAAAGCTGTCGACGAGCTGTTTCCCCCAGGCGCCGCAGTGGTGGACCAGCTGATCCTGGCCTATTGCGGCCATGGGCTGACCGACGCGAACTTCGACTCGGTGTCATGGCTGTTCAGCGATTCGCTGCGCCAGAAGTACCGGGTGGTGGCCAATGCTTTCTATGCCGAACTGCTGCTGCACGGCGTCCGGCGCATCACGCTCATCAGCGATGCCTGCCGCGAGGCGCCCCAGGGCCTGGACCTGATGCGCCTCGACGGCGTGCGCGGAATCGTCGTGCAGGGGACGCAGGTCGACAGCCCGAAATTCGACCGTCTGACGTCCTGCCAGGACGGGCAGCTCGGTTACATGGTCTTCGACCCTGCGGCAGCGGCGCCGGGCAAATGCGTGTTCTCCGGCGTCATAACGGACGCGCTGTGGGGGCTGGAGCCGACGGCCATCGAGAAAGGCGTGATCACCACGACCACGTTGGGCAAGTGCGTGCGCTCCAGAACCACCGAGCGCGCCAGCCAATACCACCTCAGGCTCAATCCGCAATGCCAGGTCGACGTCGAATCGGCGGTGCTCTACGACACCGCCGAACCGCTGCAGGTGCCCGGCGACCTTCAGCCCTGGCCCGCCGGAACCAATGCCGCGGCCCTGGGTGCCTCACCGGCCGCCGAAGCGCCGCAGTCCGCCGACCACATTCTGGAGCGCGTGCACACCGACCCGGCGTTCAGGGACCAAGTGCTCGGCGCGGATTTCGGCCTCAAGCGCTTCAACCTGACCGTCCCCGACAGCCAGGCCATGACCATTCCCGATGACAGCAAGGACTTGCTCCGCGACCTGGTGGAACTGCGCCAACCCGCCACCTGGGTGCTCGGCAAGAAGCAACAGGTCCGGGCACTGGTCGAGCGGATCGAGACCGAGGCGGCCGCCGGAGAGCTGCGCCAGCGCCTCGGGCAGATCGGGGATCCCGGCGGCGCCAACCTATACGCTTGGGGTAACCGAGTGAAGCTGTGGTACGCCCACCCGATCGAGTCCCAGGCCGCCGCTGCGCCGTTCAACAGTTTTCGCATCGACGGCGATGACCGGGGCCTGCCGGTGCTGGTGGAGGTGACGCCGGGGCAGTTCTCGCCGGTCGTTCCCTACCAGGGGCTGTTTGCCGTCATCGCCCCCAACGCCGAAGGCGACATTTTCCAGGCCTACGGAGAACAAGGCTTCGCCGAGCGTTACCAGGAAGCCCTCAAGGCCATCGACGACTTCGCCGCCGGACGGCTCAGGCCGGACAGCCTCGACCGGCTGGCCGCCGACCTGCGCCGGGACAAGCACGCCGATCCGATGCTCGGCGTCATCTGCGCCTACCTCTACCGCGCGACCGCCGACTTCGACAACATCCGGCGCATGGCGTGCTTCTACGCCAAACGAGGCCAGGCGGTGCCCTACGACATCGCGCTGCTGGGCGCCATGCCGGTGACGAAGGCGGCGGACGGCGCCCTCATCGTGCAGGTGCCTGCGGTCAAGGCGCGCCAGTCCCCGGACGGCGGACCCGCCCTCCCCAACTATGCCGCCCAGGCCACGGACGCCGTCACCGCCCGGATCGGCGGGCGATGCCCATGGCTCGGGCTCGGCTGGGACTATGTCCAGGATCCCCGTCCGGAATGGGCCGCGCTCGTCGAGGGCCTGGCCGAGCATGCCGCCGAAGTCCGCCGCAGCGGTTCGACCCTGCTGCCCAAGGCCTCCGCCGATAAGCTCGCGCAGACCTGGGGGCTGACGCCGCGCTGACCGACGAGGAAGGCTCAGCGCAACGCGGCATCCGCCGCCTGCCGGTGATGCTTGGCGCTCACCCGCTGCGCCCGGTAGATGCCGGCATGCCCGGAAAACAGGTACGCCGTCACGCAGCCGACCGCCGCCAGCGGCCCGATGCCGGCGCCGAACAGCTCCATCGCCATCAGCGTCGTGGCGATGGGCGTGTTGGCGGCGCCGGCGAACACCGCCACGAAACCGATGCCCGCCATCAGGGCGAACGGCATGTCCAGCAGCGGCCCCAGCACGTTGCCGAGGGTCGCGCCGATGTAGAACAGCGGCGTCACTTCGCCGCCCTTGAAGCCGCTGCCCAACGAGGCGACGGTGAAGGCCAGCTTGCCCGCGAAGTCGTAGGCCGGCATCGGTTCCTGGAACGAGCGGACGATGCCGTCGAGGCCCAGGCCGATGTAGGGCTGAGCGTCCAACCCCCACACCGCCAACGCGATGACGGTGCCGCCCAGCAGCGGACGCAGCGGCGCGTAGGCGATCCGCCGTTTCATCAGCGCGCCGAGCCGGTGGGTGGCGCCGGCGAACAGCATACCGACCAGACCGAACACCACGCCCGCGATGACGACGGCCATGACGCTGCCGGCGCTGACCGGCACCAATTCGCCGATGGCGTAAGGCGTGTGATGCACGCCCCAGGCCAAGCAGACCCGGTCCGCCACCAGGCTGGCGGCGATGCAGGGAAACAGCGCGTCGTAGCGCAGACGCCCGATGGCCAGCACCTCCAGGCCGAACACCGCCCCGGCCAACGGCGTGCCGAACACCGACGAGAACCCGGCGGCGATGCCGGCCATCAGCAGCACGCGCCGGTCGACGCGATCCAGCTTGAACAGGTGCGTGAGCTGATCGGCCAGCGCCCCGCCCATCTGCACCGCCGTGCCTTCACGGCCCACCGAGGCGCCGAACAGGTGCGAAACCACCGTGCCGCCCAGCACCAGCGGCACCATGCGCAGGGGGATCACGCGTTGGGGATCGTGGATCTCGTCGATGATCAGGTTGTTACCGGCGTCGACGGCCTTGCCGAACCGGTGATAGAACAAGCCCACCGCGAAACCCGCCAGCGGCAGCAGCCAGATGATACAGGGATGGCCTTCGCGCCAAGCCGTGGCCTGATCAAGCGAAAGCAGGAAAAACGCCGACGCGCTGCCGGCCAGCACCGCCACGGCAGAGGCGATGGCCAGCCACTTGGCCAGGTAAGGCAGCATCCGGAACGGTTCGAAACGATTGAGGATTGGCATGGGTCATGAGCTCGAAAGGATTCGGGCTGACCGACGGAGGGGAACGTGACGCGAACGCCTACAGCCCCGACGTTGGTCAGGTCTCTGTAGGCGTCATCAGCCGCGTGCGATGCGGCGGTTCAAGGAGGAACACCATCTCCTGCGGGCGATGCTAACCGGACCCAGGGGATGAGGCCACGGCTTTTTTGCGCCAGGGCGCCTCAGGTCTGCGGCCGTTCCTGCCACAAGCGCTTGGGCAGCACCGCCGGCGACGCATGGATGATCGACATCCGCACCACGTGGTTGAGCATCACGAAGGCCGGATCGAGCTTGAGCAGCAAGGCCGCCGCCGTCATCACCTCGACCCCGCCGGGCACCCAGGACATGAACAGCGCCAGGAACGGCCGCCCCGTCACCTGGCTGAACGCAGCGGCCACCAGCAGCGTGGCGCAGAACGTCAGGGTGGTGACCGCAAGGCCGGCGCGTACGTAACGCAGCACGTCCTTGAGGGTGATGTCCTTGAGGCGGATGCCAATCAGCCCGCCGAGCAGCACCAGAGCGACCACGGCCAGCGGATCCGGTACATGCAGCGCCGCCTGAGGGAACTCGACGTTGAACGCGGCGGTGTACAGCAGGCCGGTCAGCATGTACGGCGCCGGCATGTCCAGGCGTTCCAGCAGGTAGCCGGTGACGACGGCCGCGGATGCCGGCGCCAGCACCAAGAGGTAATCGTGCAGCGACCCGACCGTGGGCGCCGCGCCGCCGGGGTGCCCGCCGGCGATAAGCGTGACCACCAGCAGCAACGCCAGCAGACGGACGATGTGCACGAACGCAATGCGCCCGGAATCGGTTCCCTGCCCGCCCGTCACGGTCATGACCGCCGCCATGGCGCCGGGCACGGAGCCGAGCAGGCTTTCGACATGCCCCCATTTTTCCGCGCGCCGCAGCCAGTGGTAGCCGACCAGGATCTGCACGCTCATGCAGATGAGCAGACCGCCCAGGATGCTGACGTCGCCCAGCTCGCCGATCATCGAGACCGTGACGATGGAACCGACGCTGATCCCCAGCAGCAACTGCACGACGGCCACGAACGGATGCGGCATGCGCAGCGGCACGCCCAGCTTGCTCACGGCCGTGACGGTGCAGATCGCACCGATCAGCTCGCCGAGGGGCAGCCCGGTCAGGTGGCCGATCCAGGCCCCCAGCGCCGCCACCGGGATGGGCAACAGGCATTCGAACAGTGTTTTCATCAAGACTCCGGCGTATCGGTGGGCAAACGGGATTGAAGAGTGGCGTTGCCGGGCTTCCAGGACCGCTGGGCGATCAGCAGCGGCAACACTTGGAACAGCACGATCACGGCGGCGCATCCGGGCCAGCCCCAGCGCTCCCAGGCCGCGCCCGGCACAAAGGCTCCCAGGCTGCCGCCCAGGTAATAGCAGGTCAGGTACAGCCCCACGGCAGCGGCCTTGTTGTGCCGAGCATTGGCGGTGATGAAGGCATTGGCGGCGGCCTGGGCGAGGAACACCGCGGTGGAGCTCAACGCCAGGCCCGCCACGATCCAGCCCAGCGACGGCGACAGGGTCAGGGCCGTGCCCGCCACCCCCAGGCACGCGGCCACTTTCACCAGATCGACCTGGGGCCGGCCCTTGCCCAACCGTCCCGCCAGCGGCACCACCACCAGCGCCAGCAGGAACACCGCATAGATCGATCCGAGCGCTGCGCTGCCCAGCGAAAACGGCGCCCTTCCCAGGTGCAGGCCGATGTAGGTGAACATCGCCACTTGGGCGAACAGCACACAGAACCCCACCGCGCAGGCGCCCAGCAGCGGTGCGGAAAACAGGCTTGACCGGGCGGCCTGGACCGGCCGCTCCGGGGCTTTCGGGTTGGCGGGCAATAACAAGGCAATCGCCAGCCCGGTCAACAGGCTCAGGCCCGCCAACGAGGCCAGCCCCAGGCGCCAGTCGCCGACTTCCGTCAGCAGCCCGGTCAGGAAACGCCCGAGAAAGCCGCCCAGCACCGTGCCGGCGATGTACACGCTGGTGACCTCGGTGACGGCGCCGCCGCTCCAGCGCCCGCCGATGTAGGCGACGCTGGTGGCGAACACGAACGGAATCAGCAGCCCCTCGACCGAACGCCAGAACAGGAAAGCACCGAAACCGCCGGCCCACGCCGACATCGCCGCCGGCAGCGCCAGCAGCAGCGCGGCCACGACGATCACCTGCCGTTGCGGCCAACGGGCCGTCATCCGCCCTACAAACGGGGCGCACACCGCCACGGCCAGGGTGGTGGCCGTGATGCTCCAGCTGGCCTGCCGGGCAGAGATCCGGAAAGCGGCCGACAGCTGATCGAGCAGCCCCTGGGTGGCGTACAGGTTGAGGAACGCCGCGCAACCGCAGAGGAACAAGGCGATTTTCGGGCAATGCAGGCGTGGCTTCATGGGAATGTTCGTCAGCGGACCGAACATTTTTATAAGATGGGCCGCCTTCAGGATCCAATACCGATTTCCGACCGATCGATACCAAGGACGAACATGCTCGACCTGCGCCGCCTGCGTTGCTTTCTGGTTGTCAGCGAAGAATTGCACTTCGGCCGCGCCGCGGCGCGCTTGCACCTGTCTCAGCCGCCATTGACCCGGCAGATCTCGGCGCTGGAAGCGGAACTGGGCTTTCGCCTGTTCGACCGCAGCTCGCGCAACGTCACGCTCACCGCCGAAGGCCGGCACTTTCTGCCCTACGCACGGGCGTTGCTGGAACAGGTCGAGCGCACGGCCACCATCGGCCACAAGCTGGCCGCCGGCAGCGTCGGCCATCTGGCCCTGGGCTTCGCCAGTTCCATCGCCCTGTCCGACCTGTTCAGCCAGGCCGTCCGGGATTTCTGCTCGGCCCACCCGCAGGTCCAACTGACGGTCGAGGAAGGCGCGTCCACCGCGCAGTGGTCGCAGATCGCCGAGGGACGCCTAGACGTCGGCCTGGGCCGCCTGCATCCGCCGGCCGACCGCTCGGACATCGAAGTGACGTGCCTGGGCCAGGAACCGCTGATCGCCGCCGTGGCCAGCGACAGCCCCCTCGCCGCGCAGAAACGGGTGTCGCTCAGCGAATTGAGCGAACACCCATTGATCGCATTCCCGACGGACTACGGCTCCGGGCTCAACGAAAGCATCGAAACGCTGTACCGCCGCCACGGGCTCACGCCCCGCCGGGCGCCGACCGGCAAGCAGATCACCTCGCTCATCGCCCTGGTGGCAGCGGGCCGGGGCGTCGCCGTCGTGCCGCAGTGCGTGCAGACCCTGGCGCGGCACGGCGTCACCTACCGCCCCCTGGCGGAAGCCCACGCCACCGTGCCGCTGCTGGCGATGACCCGCCGAGAGGAGCGCAGCCCGCTGGTGCGCGCCTTCGTCGAGATCCTGCGCCGGAACTGATCAGAGCATCGGGTAACGCTTGAACAGCGCGGTCTGCTCCAGGCGCTCGGCATGGGCCTTCAGGGCCGGAAAGTCAGCGGCCTTCACCACTTCCGGCAGCACCAACTGGATGAACGACCACGCCACGGCGCTGGTCAGTGCGGCCTGATCGGGCCGTTCGTGCACCGGCCGCACCGCCAGCCGGCGATCCAGCTCCGCGCAGGCTGCGAGCAACTGCCGGGTGACGCGCTCCACCCACGGCTGATGGCGCTTTTCGGCCGGCCGCAGATTGTCCTCGTACACCCGCTGGACGGCCTTCTCGCAGGCCGCCAGCGCCAGCCCCAACGTGCTCAGCACTTCCACCAGCGCCTGCGGGTTCTGCGGCAGGCACCGGAAGGCCGGCGCCACGAGGGATCTGCCGTACTCGATGATCAGCGTCGAATCCATCAGCACGGTACCGTCGTCCAGCAGCAGTGTCGGTGCCTTGACCACCGGGTTGACCGCGGAAAACGTCTCGAAGGTGCGGAACACCGACAGCGGCTCATGTTCGAACGGCACCCCCAGCAGGTCCAGGCTGATCGCCACCCGCCGCACGTAAGGCGAGTCCAGCATCCCTATCAGTTTCATGGCGTTCGCTCCCTAGTAGACATTGATTTTCAGTAGCCGCGAACGCCAAGGGCGCCCATGGATCCGGCGCCCCGCCGAACGCAGCTGCAACAGCCCCTCGCCGTCGATCAGGGCAAGCCCGGCCGAGAGCTTCAATTGTTCGCCGGGGCCGATCAGGTAATCGACGCCGTCGGCGCTGATCCAGTGCGTGCCGCTGACCGCCTGGGTGTACAGCGCCCGGTCGGCCTGCACCGACAGCAGTTGAGATTTGGCCAGTGCGACCTGAAGCCATTGCCGTTCCATAGCGTTGTGCCTCCTTAGGGCTGATGGTTTACTGTCCCTTACAGTAGAGAAACCGATGGCGCCAAAACATCGGTATTTATTACCAAAACGCGTAAGAAAAAGTGACATGTCGACCATTCCACCCATCACCTGCCTGCGCAGTTTCGAGGCCGTCGCGCGGCTGGGCAGCGTCACGGCGGCCGCCAAGGAGCTGCACGTCACCCATTCGGCGATCAGCCAGCAGATCAAAGTGCTGGAGGAACTGCTCGGCGCCACCCTGCTGGTGCGCGAGGGGCGCGGCGTCAGGGTCAGCGAAGACGGGCGGCTGTACGCCTTGCAGATCCGCGAGTCCCTGGGCGGCATCGCCGAGGCCACCCGGCAGATCAAGACCCAGCCCAAGGCTTCCGAGCTGGTGGTGGCGGTGGTGCCGTCATTCGGCTGCCATTGGCTGTTGCCGCGCCTGACTAGCTTTCGGCAGGCGCACCCGAACGTCAGCGTGCGCCTGCAAGCGAGCCTGGCGGTGTCGAACCTGAACCGGGAATCGGTGGACGTCGGCATCCGCATGGGCAAGGGCGATTGGGAAGGCCTGGACAGCCATCTGCTGTTCCACGACGAAACCGTGGTGGTGGCGGCGCCGCACTTCAACGCCGGCGCCTTGCCGCAATCCCCCGAAGAGATCGTCGGCAGCCGGATCATCTTCAACATGGAATCCTGGCAGCCCTGGTGCCAGGCGGCGGGCCTGGACATCGACGTGCCACGCTCGGGCCTGTGCAGCAACGATTCCAACCTGGTGCTGCAAGCGGTGCGCCTGGGCCAAGGCATCGCGCTGGAGCGGCGCAGCCTGGTGCATGACGCGATCCGCCGGGGGGAGCTGGTGCAGCTCAGCGAATACACGGCCCCCTACCCCTTCCCCTACTGGCTGGTGGTGCCGGGCCGCGAGCGCTCGCCGGCCCGGCGGCAGGCGTTCTGCGGGTGGCTTTGCGACGAGGTCGAGGCCTACCTGAACGAGCTGAACCCCGGCGCGGCGGACAGCGAACCTGGCCTGTGATTGTTCGCGATCCCTGGATGCACCATCCAGAAAAGCGGCGCTGATCCGCCCCCCAAGCCTCCCTATCCTGAGCGCTCTCAACCCAGCCATCAGGAGTACACCCATGCCCAACCACAGCATCCAGGACAAAGTCGTGCTGATCACCGGCGGCGCCAAGAACCTGGGCGGCCTGCTCGCCCGCGATCTCGCCGCCCACGGTGCCCGTGCCGTGGCCATCCACTACAACAGCGACGCCAGCCGGGCGGCCGCCGAAGACACCGTGCAAGCCATCCGCGCCGCCGGCGCCCAGGCTCTGGCGATCCAGGCCGACCTCAGCGGCGCCGCCGCCATGGAAAGGCTGTTCGCCGAGGTGGTCGCCACCTTCGGCCGGCCGGACATCGCCATCAACACCGTGGGCAAGGTGCTGAAGAAGCCGATCGCCGAAGTCAGCGAGGCCGAGTACGACGAGATGGCGGCGGTCAACGCCAAGTCGGCGTTCTTCTTCCTGCGCGAGGCCGGCCGCCAGCTCAACGACAACGGCAAGGTCTGCACCCTCGTCACCTCGTTGCTCGGGGCGTTCACGCCGTTCTATGCGGCCTACGCCGGCACCAAGGCGCCGGTGGAGCACTTCACCCGCGCCGCGGCCAAGGAATTCGGCGAACGCGGGATTTCGGTCACCGCCGTAGGGCCGGGCCCGATGGATACGCCGTTCTTCTACCCCGCCGAAGGCGCCGACGCCGTGGCCTACCACAAGACCGCTGCGGCGCTCTCGGCCCTGTCGAGCACCGGCCTGACCGACATCGGCGACGTCGTGCCCTTCATCCGCCACCTGGTCAGCGACGGCTGGTGGATCACCGGCCAGACGATCCTGATCAACGGCGGCTACACCACCAAGTGATGCCCTCCGGGGCCCGGCGCAACCTGCGCCGGGCCTTTTTCTTTTCTGGCCGCCCTATACTCGGCACCACCGCCACCCCAGGAACGACAGGGTATGGACAAGCTTGAGCGCTACAGGATCTTTGTCCGCGTGGCGGAAATGGGCAGCTTCATCAAGGCCGCCAACCTGCTGGAGTTGCCGCGGGCGACCGTCTCCGCCGCCGTGCAGCGGCTGGAGAGCGAACTCGGCGCCCGCCTGCTGCACCGCACCACCCGCAACGTGCAACTGACCGCCGCCGGCACGCAATTCTTCGAACGGGCCGTGGAACTGCTGACCAGCGCCGAGGCCATCGACCGGCTGTTCAAGGACCAGCAACGCCAGGTCAAGGGCCGCCTGCACGTCGACCTGCCCAGCCGCATCGCCCGCCGCGTGGTGGCACCGGCCTTGCCGCAACTGCTCGGCGAATACCCCCATCTCCAATTGCTGCTCGGCTCCAGCGACCGCGCCGTGGACCTGGTGCGCGAAGGCATCGATTGCGTGCTGCGGGTCGGCCCGCTCACCGACAGCAGTCTGGCGGCCCGTCCGCTGGGGATGATCGAGCTGATCAACTGCGCCAGCCCCGACTACCTGCAACGCCACGGCACACCCGAAAGCGTGGAAGACCTGGCGCAGGGGCACCGGATGATCGGCTATGCCTCGCCGCTCTCCGGCCGGGAAATGCCCTGGGAACATGTCGATGCCCAGGGCCAGGCACACACGCTCACGTTGCCCAGCCAGGTGACGGTCAACAACGCCGAAAGCTACATCGCCTGTTGCCGGGCGGGCCTGGGGCTGATCCAGATCCCGCGCTACGACGTGCAGCACCTGCTCGATGCCGGCGACCTGTGCGAAGTGCTGACGGACGCGCGCCCGGCGCCGTTGCCGGCCACCCTGCTCTATCCGCACCGGCAGCAGCGTTCGGGGGTGTTGGAGGTGTTCGTGGACTGGTTGCAGGGGGTTTTGGCCCCCTGCCTGGTCAATCGGCAGCCAGGCCGCCGTCCATCGCCGTGAACGGTCGGCCCGGTGGCGGCGTCAGGCGCCGGGCGGGTGGTCGTCGGGTCGCTGGGGCAAGCCTTCGTACAGCGGCAGGCCGTACAGCAGCACGTCGGCCCGCTCCTCGCCGAAGCGCGCGATGTTCGGCAGGCGGGCCCACAGCACCGCGCCGATGGACTGCACGATCTGCTGGCTGGGCCGGTTGGCCGCCATGATCCACGCCACCAGGGTCTCCAGGCCGAACTGGCGGCCGAGGATCACCGTCGCATGGCCCAGGCGCACGCCGATGCCGCTGCCGTGGCGGTCGGCCCGCACGTAGATCGCGGTCTCGCCGGTGTGGCGGCAGGCCTGGGTGCCCCAGCTGAAGCGGTTGATCGACAGCCAGCCCACCACCTCGCCGCCGCGTTCGAGCACGTACACCGGCAGCCCGTCGCGCTTGTAGAGGTTGATGTAGAACGTCACTTCCTCCAGCGTCATCGGCCGGGTCACCGGCGAGTTGGCGCCGGTGCCGGCGGTTTCGTTGAAGATCTCCATCATCGCCGGCAGGTCGGCGTCGCAGGACTCGCGCACGCCGCGCGGCAGGGTCGCGGGCAAGGCCCGGCGGTTGAAACCGTTCATGCGCCGGCCTCCTCTGCGAAGACGCTCATCTTCAGTTGGCCCCGGGCCCGGGCCAGGCGCGAACGCACGGTGCCGATGGGCACCCCCAGCTGCACGGCGGCGTCCTGATAGCTGATGTCGGAATCCACCAGCAGGTCGATCACCGCGCGCATGTCCACCGACAACCCGTCGATGGCCTCCACCGCGCGGCTGAGCAGGCGCTGGTGTTCGCTGACGTGGCTGGGGTCGTGCCCGTGCTCCAGGCTTTCGATGCCCGACTCTTCCAGCACCGCGCATTGCGGGCGGCTGTACAGGCTCTTGAAATGGTTGCTGACCAGGTTGGAGGCGATGCCGAACAGCCAAGTCTCCGGCCGGGACGCGCCGGCGAACTTGTGCTGGTTGCGCCAGGCCTCCAGGTAAGTCATTTGCATCAGGTCATCGACATCGGCCTGGTTGAACACCCGCTTATTGATGAAGCAGCGCAGTTTGCGTTCGCTGCTGCGAGCCAGGCCTCCCAGGTCCAGCTTGATCGCGCCAATCACTTTCATGTCCGTTTGAACGGTATTCGAATCCACGCTTGATCCCTCATGTCTCACGCTATGCCGACAGTGGCGGGAGAGACAGAGAGCAGCGAACGTACCAACCTCGACGCATTTTCAAGCCATTGATTTAGAACGATTTAATTTTCGATAAACGCCGATTCGGGCAACTTGTTGCACTTTCGGAAAAATCCCCGTGCCAGTTCTTGCACGCCGTTTTCGGGCCAAGGAACGCCCAGGGAACCGGATGCCGCCGCGCGCCACTCAGAGCTCACCTGCACTGCGGTGGAAAGCGCGCCTCCATGAAAATCAACAGCTACAACGACGTCCTGCCCCTGGACCTGCCGGGCCGGTTTCCCTTCCCCGCCGACACGACCGTGGCCACGGCGAAAAACCCGCTGATCGACTCCATGGAAGAAGTCGCGCTCAAGTTCAGCGAAAGCGTCGAGCGGCACAGCAAGAGCCTGGACGAACGCCTGATCAGCGAATCGACACGGGGCCAGCGGGTCGAGCGCATCGAGAAGCTCGCCGAGCTCTACCGCTTGCTCGACCACGGCGACCAACCGAGCCTGGAGCAACAGGCCCGGCGCATGCAGATGCAACTGCAGCAGCAACCGTCGCTGCAGACCGCGCTGGGGCTGGCCGAGCAGGATCCGGCGCGGGCCGACATCCTGTTGCAGCAGGCCTTGCGCCTGTCCTTGCAGGAAGGCCGGGAGACCGATGCGCAATCCACCCGCAGCCTGATCGACGAGCTGCGCCAGCTGCACGGCGACCGGATCCGCGCCGGGTTCAACACCGCCGGGGCCATCGCCCTGTTCACCCGCGACCCGCAGCAGCGCGCCGCGATGCGCCAGCTCTACTACAAGGCCATCGTCGGCCAGCAGCCGTTGGCCAACCTGCTCGAAGGGCTGCTCGAACAGTTCAGCGAAGAGCAGTTCGGCCGGGGCCTGCGCACCTTGCAGCGGGCACTGGCCGACGACATCGCCGCCCTGTCGCCGTCCCTGCCCGGTGGCGTGCTGGGCTCGATGCTGCGCGGGCTGGGTTCCTGCGGGCGGCTCAACAGCCTGCTCCAGGCCTGCCAGGCGTTGCTGGAGCGCCTGGGCCAGCGGCACGGCGGCATGACCTCGCTGGGCATGAGCAAACGGCTGCTGCGCTTTTGCGGCAACGGTTTCTTCGCCCGGGACCTGACGCTGCTGGGCGATGACACGTTGGGATCTGCGTCCGACCGTCAGGCGTGGTTCTTCAACGCTCTGTATCCGTTGCTGCAACAGCTGCCGCTGGTGCTGTGGAAAGACCTCAAGACCCGCCAGAACGGCCTGCGCCTGCTGCAGGGCCTGATGGAAGAGATGGCCCGCCAGGAGCGTCAGGCCCTGGGCCTGGACGATGGTCGGAGCCCGCGATGAACCGACTGATCCAAAGCCTCAACCGCCTGGCGCTGGCGGTGATGCGCCGCACCGAGATCGTCGGCGCGGTGATGGTCATGGCCATCGTGTTCATGATGATCCTGCCCTTGCCCACGCCGCTGGTGGACGTGCTGATCGCCCTGAACATCTGCATTTCCTCGCTGCTGATCGTGCTGGCCATGTACCTGCCAAGGCCCTTGGCGTTTTCCACGTTTCCGGCGGTGCTGCTGCTGACCACCATGTTCCGCCTGTCGCTGTCGATCGCCACCACCCGCCTGATCCTGCTGCAGCAGGACGCCGGGCACATCGTCGAGGCGTTCGGCAGCTTCGTGGTCGGCGGCAACCTGGCGGTGGGCCTGGTGATCTTCCTGATCCTGACCATCGTCAACTTCCTGGTGATCACCAAGGGGTCGGAACGGGTGGCCGAAGTGGCGGCGCGCTTCACCCTGGACGCCATGCCCGGCAAGCAGATGTCCATCGACAGCGACCTGCGGGCCAACCTCATCACCGTCCGCGAGGCGCGCCAGCGGCGCGAGCAGCTGTCCAAGGAAAGCCAGCTGTTCGGCGCCATGGACGGGGCCATGAAGTTCGTCAAGGGCGACGCCATCGCCGGCCTGGTGATCGTGTTCATCAACCTGATCGGCGGGTTCTCCATCGGCGTCCTGCAGAACGGCATGGAAGCCGCGGACGCCATGCACCTGTACTCGGTGCTGACCATCGGCGACGGCCTGATCGCGCAGATTCCGGCGCTGCTGATTTCCCTCACCGCCGGCATGATCATCACCCGCGTGGCGCCGGACAGTCAGGCCGGCGACGCCAACATCGGCCACGAAATCGCCGAGCAGCTGACCAGCCAGCCCAAGGCCTGGGTGTTCTCCTCCATCGGCATGCTGGGTTTTGCGGCCATCCCCGGCATGCCGGGCCTGGTGTTCGTCAGCATCAGCCTGGTGTGCCTGTCCGGCGGGCTGTTCCAGCTGTGGCGCATCCGCCGCCGGCAACTGTTGCAGGAACATGCCGGCGCCGCCCGCAACGCCGCGCCCGAGCTCAACGGCCGCGAGGACATCCGCCGCTTCAACCCCTCGCGCCCTTACCTGCTGCAATTTCACCCCGCTCACCAGGGCAGCGCCGAGGTCGAGCGGCTGGTGTCCGGCATCCGTCAGCGGCGCAACACCCTGGTGCACCGGTTTGGCCTGACCCTGCCCTCGTTCGAGCTGGAGTTCACCGAGCGCTGCGCCGAGGACGAATTCTGCTTCTGCGTCTACGAGGTGCCGCTGATCCGCGCCACCTTCGACAGCCGCCGGGTGGCGGTGCCGGTGCATCAGGTGGGCGAACTGCATGACGGCGAACGCGGCTCGGCGGAGCGCGACGAAGGCCAGTGGGTCTGGCTCGAACCGGAACACACGCTGCTGCGCATGACCAGCGTGGAGCCGGCGAGCGCCGAGGAACTGATCCTGGAACGCATGAGCCGCGCCTTCCAGGCCACCGGCCCGCGCTTCATCGGTTTGCAGGAAAGCAAGGCGATCCTCGGCTGGCTGGAAAGCGAACAGCCGGAACTGGCCCAGGAGCTGCAGCGCACCCTGCCGCTGGCCCGCTTCGCGGCGGTGCTGCAACGGCTGTCGGCGGAACTGGTGTCGCTACGCGCCGTGCGGCCGATCGCCGAGACCCTGATCGAGCAGGGCCAGCACGAACGCGACCTGAGCGCCCTCACCGACTACGTGCGCATCGCCCTCAAGGCGCAGATCTGCCATCAGCACGCCGACCAGGGTGCGCTGAACGCCTGGCTGCTGAACCCTGAGACCGAAGTGCTGCTGCGCGACGCCCTGCGCCAGAGTCAGAGCGAAGCCTATTTCGCCCTGGAGCCCGAGCTCGGCGGCGCCCTGCTGGAGCAACTGCGCGACGCGTTCCCGCTGCGGGCCCGGCCGGCCCCGGTGCTGCTGGTGGCCCAGGACCTGCGCAGCCCGCTGCACGGCCTGCTCAACGAGGAATTCAACCACGTCCCGGTGCTGTCCTTCGCCGAACTGCTGTCCAGCGTGCAGGTGCAGGTGCTGGGGCGTATCGATCTGCAAGAGGCACAGGCCATGCTGGCCTGACGGAGTGCGACCATGAAACCCCAGATGCTCTATGAACTGCGCGTGCTCACGGGCCTGCACCGTGGCGCGGCCCTGCCGCTGACCGGCGACGAGTGGAGCATCGGCTCCTCCAACGGCGCCGACCTGGCGCTCTACGATCCCGGCATCAAGGACCGCCATTGCCTGCTGCGGCTGGTGGACGACACCTGGTCGCTGTCGCGCAAGGACGGCGCAGTGACCGACAGCGAAGGGCACAAGGTCGACGCCATCGACACCCTGGAGCCGGGCACGCCCTTCTCGCTCAACGGCGTCTGGCTGTCGGTGGTCAGCGCCAACACCGAATGGCCCGAGGACGAGGAGCCCGTCGCCGACGCCTTCGCGCCCGAGGCCTTGCCCCTGAACGCCGAACCGGATGACGCGCCCCGGCCGCAAGCGGTGGTGCAGTCCCGTCCGCTGCTCGGGCCGCTGCTGTTGCTGGGCGCATTGGCGCTGTTCCTCGGGGCGCTGATCTGGGGGCTCAGCGCCGAGGATCCGGTGCCGCCGGTGCCGGTTGCGCCGGCCCGCACGCCGCTCAAGGATGCCGCCGCCGTGCGCGGGGTGCTGGAGGACATGCTCAAGGAACGGGAGCTGCAAAGCCGCATCAGCATCGTCGAGGAACAGGGCAAGCTGCTGCTCAAGGGCCGCTTCGAAGAGGACGATCTACTGCAATCCACCGAACGCATGCTGCTGCGCTTCGAGCAACAGTACCGCAGCCCCCTGCCGGTGCAGAGCGCCCTGCCCCCGGCCACTGATGTCTTGCCGTTCACCGTGGTGCAGATCAGCAATGCGCGGTTGCCCAGCGTGCTGACCAGCGACGGCCGCCGGCTGTTCCTCGGTGACGAGGTCGCCGGGGTGCGGCTGGTGGACATCAGCGACCACACGGTGGTGTTCGAAGGCGACCAACGCGTCGAGCTGAGCTGGTGATGCAGGCCGCGCTCGAACGCCTGGCCCAGTGGCAAGGCCAGCACCAGGCCCGCCTCGGGCACTGCGCGGCGGTGGAGATCTGCGGGCGCATCGTCGGGGTCAGCGGCATCCTGCTGCACAGCCGCATGCCCCGGGCGCGGATCGGCGACCTGTGCCGGATCCGCCGGGCCGACGGCGGCGAGGTGATGGCCGAGATCGTCGGCTTCGACCGCGACCACACCCTGCTGGCGGCCCTCGGCCCGCTGGACGGCATTGCCGTCGGTGCGCCGGTCACGCCGCTGTTCCAGCCCCATGGCCTGGTGGTCAGCGACCGGCTGCTCGGCACCGTGCTCGACGGCTTCGGCCGCGCCCTCGGTGGCGAAGGCCCGGAAGCCTTCGCACCGGCCGGCACGCCCGGCGCCCTGCCGGTGATCCGCGATGCCCCGGCGGCCACCGAGCGGCCGCGCATCGAGGCCCCGTTGCCCACCGGGCTGCGCGCCATCGACGGCCTGCTCACCCTGGGCGAAGGCCAGCGCGTCGGGGTGTTCGCCGGGGCCGGCTGCGGCAAGACCACCCTGCTCGCCGAACTGGCGCGCAACACGCCGTGCCAGGCCATCGTGTTCGGCCTGATCGGCGAACGGGGCCGCGAACTGCGTGAATTCCTCGACCATGAACTGGACGCCGAACTGCGCAGCCGCACCGTGCTGGTCTGCGCCACCTCGGACCGCAGCAGCATGGAGCGGGCCCGTGCCGCCTTCACCGCCACGGCCATCGCCGAGGGGTTCCGCGCACAGGGCCGCTCGACGCTGCTGATCATCGACTCGCTGACCCGCTTCGCCCGGGCCCAGCGCGAGATCGGCCTGGCGAGCGGCGAACCGGCCGGGCGCGGCGGCCTGCCGCCCTCGGTCTACAGCCTGCTGCCGCGCCTGGTGGAACGGGCCGGGCGCACCGGCGACGGGGCGATCACCGCGCTGTACTCGGTGCTGATCGAACAGGACTCGATGAACGACCCGGTCGCCGACGAGGTGCGCTCGCTGCTGGACGGCCACATCGTGCTGTCCCGGCGCCTGGCCGAGCGCGGGCACTACCCGGCGGTGGACGTGCTCGCCAGCCTGAGCCGGACGATGGGCAACGTCACGGGAACCGAACAGCTGCACGGCGCCACACAGTTGCGCCGGCTGATGGCGGCCTACCAGCAAGTGGAGATGCTCCTCAAGCTGGGCGAATACCAGCCGGGCAACGACCCGTTGACCGATTGCGCCGTGGATGCCCGGGCGCGGATCGACGCTTTTCTGCAGCAGTCGCTGCGCGAACCCGTGTCGCTCGACGACACCCTCGACCATCTCTTGCAGGTGACCGCCGATGTCCCACTCTGATTCCGACACCCTGTCGCCGGCCGGCGACGCGCTGCTGCCGACCCTCGACCTGCTGGCCCCGATCCGCCGCCACCGGCTGGCCATGGCCGAACAGGCTTGGCGCCGTCAGCGCGACGTGCTGGCGGCGTTGCAGACGCGCCTGACGCAAATGGCCGACGAGCTGCAACGGCTGCGCCAATGCCAGCAACAGGAGCGCCAGGAGCAGCGCAAGCAGCACAGCCACCGCCGCCTGCCGCTGCACGAAATGAACCGCTGGCTGGCCGGCGAGCAGCAGGCGATCCGCCGCATCGAGCGTTTCGAGCAGCACTACAAGGCCTTGCAGCAAGAGCACCGGCAACAGCAGCACTGGACCGACGACAGCCGCCAACAGCTGCGTCGGCGCCAGCGCGACCTGGAAAAGCTCGACTGCCTGCGCGACCTGTCCCGGGAGGCCTCATGAGCGCACGTCCTGCCTTGCTCAAGCCGCCGCCCCGGCCAGCGGAGCCGCCCCGTGCGCGCCAGGAGCCGCAAGCGCCCGGTGCCTGGCCGGCCCGGCACGGCGCCTCCCGTGAACTGCGCGGCGAAACCCACGACGACGGCGACCGCTTCGAACAACTGCTGGCAGGCATTGACGGCCCAAGTCCGGCAGACGTCGGCCAAGGTGCGGTGGCGGACTTCGGCGGCGGCGACCGCCAGCCCTCCGGCCAGGATCCGGAGCGATCCGCCGGCGCCCCCCTGCCCCCCGGGCCGTCGGCGGGCCTTTGGCAAACCCTGTTGGCGCGCCTGGAGGAACGGCTCCAAGCGCTCGACGCAGGACCGCTCGACGTCCAGTTGCACATGCCGACCCTCGGCACGGTGTCGGCGCGGATCAGCCAACAGGGCGACGCGTTGGAGATCGCCCTGGGTTTCGCCAAGGACAGCGCCCGGCGCTATTGCGACGCCCGGCGCCAGGCCAGTGCCGATTGGCTCGGCCGGCAGTTGGGCCGCCGCGTGCGCCTGACCCTGCACAGTGAGGCGCACTGACATGCCGGCCCATGCCCTGCGCCTGCCTGGCCTGCCCGCCGCCGACGCCCAGGCCCGCCTGCAATTGGGCGCCGGCCTGGACCTGCGGCTCGCCGCGCCGTCCTCCGCCACGTTGACCCTGCGCCTGGCCCCCGAGCCCTTCGTCCGCGCACCGGGCAACGCCCTCGAAACCGCCTGCGGGCGGCTGTGGCTGGACGATGGCCAGCCGTTGCTCAGCCGACTGTCGCAGTGCCCGGCGATCCTGGATCCGGTGCAACCGGCGTCAGACGACAACGACTGGTACTGGCCGCTGTACAACCATTACCTCGCTGCCGAACTCCAGCCGCTGCTCAGCCCGTTGCGGACGGTGGCGGCAGTGCCGGATGGGGGCATCGATTGCCTGCTGGGGCTGCACGAGGACAGCGCGACCGCCCTCGTCTGCCGTGCGCGGATACCCGCCGCCACGCTGCTGAACCTGATCCGTGGCGCGCCCTGGCAGCGGCTATCGAGCCATGACGCAGCGCCGGACTGGCCGCTGCGCATCCCCCTGCCGCTGGGCCACTGCACGCTGAGCGCTGCGGAGCTGGCCAGCCTGCGGACGGGCGATGTGCTGCTCGCCGAACAGCCGCTGTTCACCCCCGAGGGCCTCGGCCACCTGCAACTCGGCGCCTGTCGCCTGCACCTGCGGCTCCTGCCTGCAACGGACCTGCGTTTTACCCTCACTGAACTGGAAGACCTGCCCATGAACGCCTCCCTTGACGCTTTCGCCCTGGCCGACAGCGAGCCGCTGTACGCCGCGTCCGAATCCTTCGACGCGCAGCCCGACCCGGGCCGTTTCGACGACCTGCCGCTGGCCCTGACCCTGCGCGCCGGCAGCGTGAGCCTGAGCCTGGGCCAGTTGCGTCACCTGAGCGTCGGTTCGGTGCTGGCCTTCAGCGGCTGCGCACCGGGCCAGGCCAGCCTGTTCCAGGGCGAACGCGCGCTGGCCCACGGCGACCTGGTGGACATCGACGGCCGGCTGGGCCTGCAGATCACCCGCCTGGAGCCGCGCCCGTGAACCTGCAGGATGTCGATCCGCTGACGCTCGCGCTGTTTCTCGGGGCGCTGTCGCTGGTGCCCCTGCTGATGATGATCTGCACCGCGTTCCTGAAGATCTCCATGGTGCTGCTGATCACCCGCAACGCCATCGGCGTCCAGCAGGCGCCGCCGAACATGGCGCTGTACGGCATCGCGTTGGCGGCGACGCTGTTCATCATGGCCCCGGTGTTCAGCGACATGGGCCAACGCTTCAGACAACTGCCCCAGCGCATGGCCGACTACCCCGCGATGGAGAGCGCCGCCGGCCAAGTGGCCGAACCGCTGCGCAAGTTCATGTCGCGCAACGTCGACCCGGACATCCAGACCCACCTGCTGGAAAACACCCAGCGCATGTGGCCGGCGGCGATGGCGGCCAAGGCCAGCCGCGACGACCTGCTGCTGGTCATCCCGGCGTTCGTGCTCTCGGAGTTGCAGGCGGGTTTCCAGATCGGTTTTCTGATCTACGTGCCGTTCATCGTCATCGACCTGATCGTCTCCAACATCCTGCTGGCCCTGGGCATGCAGATGGTGGCGCCGATGTCCATCTCGCTGCCGCTCAAGATCCTGCTGTTCGTGCTGGTGGACGGCTGGACGCGGCTGCTCGACGGCCTGTTCTACAGCTACCTGTGAGGACGCCATGGAAACCTTGACCCTGTTCAAGCAGGCCATGTTGCTGGTGGTGGTGCTGTCGGCGCCGCCGCTGATCGTGGCGGTGATCGTCGGCGTGCTGACCTCGCTGCTTCAGGCGGTGATGCAGCTGCAGGACCAGACCCTGCCGTTCGCCGTGAAACTGGTGGCCGTGGGCATCGCCCTGGCGCTGACCGGGCGCTGGATCGGCGTGGAGCTGATCCAACTGGCGCAACTGGCCTTCGCCATGATCCCGCAGACGAGGGCCTGAGATGTTCCAGGCGGCCTTCAGCGACATCAGCGAATCGATCATCGCCCTGACCGTCGGCATGGCGCGCCTGTACCCGTGCCTGTTCCTGGTGCCGGCGTTCGCCTTCCGGGAGATCAAGGGCGCGCTGCGCCACGCGATCGTCCTGGCGCTGGCCCTGGTGCCGATGCCGGCGATCCGCGCCAGCCTGGCCGGGCGCGACCTCGGCTGGCTCGACCTGAGCGGGCTGATGCTCAAGGAAAGCCTGATCGGCCTGCTGCTGGGGCTGTTGCTGGCCATGCCGTTCTGGCTGTTCGAGTCGGTCGGCTGCCTGTTCGACAACCAGCGCGGCGCCCTGATCGGCGGGCAGATCAACCCGGCGCTGGGGGACAACACCTCGGAGCTGGGGCACATGTTCAAGCAGGTGCTGATCCTGCTGCTGATCCTCGGCGGCGGCTACGCCAGCCTCACCCAGGTGATCTGGGACAGCTACGGCCTGTGGCCCGCCAGCCAGTGGCTGCCGATGCCCGCCGTGGACGGCTGGGGCCTGTACCTCAAGCTGCTGGCTAGCACCTTTCGCTTCATGGTGCTGTTCGCCGCGCCGCTGGTGGGCCTGTTGCTGTTGATCGAATTCGGCATGGCGATCCTCAGCCTGTACAGCCCGCAGTTGCAGGTCTCGACCCTGGCGATGCCGGCCAAGAGCCTGATCGGCCTGGGCTTCCTGGTCCTCTATCTGCCGATGCTGTGCTGGCTGGGCAACGGCCGGCTGGCGGAACTGGCCGACCTCAGGCACCTGCTGCCCTTGCTGCTGCACCCTACCCCCTGACGCCTGCCCCCTGACCTCTCTGCCATGAAACCTGACGAGCACCGCCCGTGAGCGAAAAGACCGAACAGCCCACCCCCAAGAAACTCGCCGACGCCCGCAAGAAAGGCCAGGTCGGCCAGAGTCAGGACGTGCCCAAGCTGCTGATCTTCGCGGCGCTGCTGGAGCTGATCCTGGGCCTGGCCGGCGGCGGGATCGGCAAGCTCGAAGGTCTGGTGATGCTGCCGCTGCGCCAACTGGACCGACCCTTCGCCGCGGCGGTCGGCGAGGTGCTGACCAAGGCCGGCTGGGACCTGCTGCTGTTCATGCTGCCGGTGCTGGGCATCGCCGTGGCCATGCGCCTGGCCGGCGGCTGGGTGCAGTTCGGCCCGCTGTTCGCCACCGAGAGCCTGAAGCTCGATTTTGAGCGGCTCAACCCGCTGAACCAGTTCAAGCAGATGTTCTCCTCGCGCCAACTCTTCAACCTGCTCAACAGCCTGTGCAAGGCCCTGCTGATCGGTGCGGTGCTGTATTGGGTGCTGCCGCCGGCCCTCAACGACCTGATCGGCTTGGCCAACACCGACCTGGACACCTACTGGCAGGCGATGATTGCCCTGTTCAGCCGGCTGTCGCGCACCTGCCTGGGCGTGCTGCTGGTGCTGGCGGTGGCCGACTTCGCCTTGCAGAAGTACTTCTTCATCAAGGGCCAGCGCATGAGCCACGAGGACGTGCGCAAGGAATACAAGGAGATGGAGGGCGACCCGCACATGAAGTCGCACCGCAAGTCCCTGGCCCGCGAACTCACCCAGCAACCGGCCGGCGCCGCGGCGGCCAAGGCGCCGGTGGAAGACGCCGACCTGCTGCTGGTCAACCCGACCCACTACGCCGTCGCGCTGTTCTACCGCCCGCGGCAAACGCCGTTGCCGCGGATCATCTGCAAAGGGCACGACGCCGAGGCCCGGGCGCTGATCGAGCGTGCCCGCCAGGCCGGCGTGCCGGTGATCCGCTTCGTCTGGCTGGCGCGCACGCTGTACCGCAGCGAGGTGGGTCACTTCGTCCCGCGCGAGACGTTGCAGGCTGTGGCCCAGGTCTATCGCCTGCTGCGCGAGCTGGACGCCGCCGCCCACGGCGAACTGATCGAGATGCCCGGCGTGCCGTACTGACGCCTCGGGGCTGGAACCAGGGCGCGAGCGCTGCCACTCAGGGCAAAGGAATCTTTCCTGAACGCCCCCGGCGAGCCTAACGAACTCGCCCTGTCAGTCCATGACACGGAGAACAGCATGCCCTCACCGGTTCACGCCAACTTCAGCGCGGTCACTACCCCGATCACCGCGCCGGTCACCGCCCCTGCCGGGCAAAACCCCCAGGGCCTGGAACAGCGCCCCCAGGAGCCGACCCAACGCAGCGCCCATTCCTTGCGCCACATGGGCCAGCGGCTGATGCGCAACATCGGCCAACTGTCCCAGGACCTGCGGGCCCTGCCGCGCCCCTGGGGGCGCAGCCAGAACACGGCCCCGACGGGCAACCTGGCCCCGGCCACCGGCGCACCGCTACAGCGCGGGGCGGCGCCGGCGAGCGAGACGATCGAACTGCAGGAACACCCCAGCGAGGCCGCCGAGGCGTCCGGCTCCACCCCGCGCCTGAACCGCAGCAACGCCGGGCGCTTCGACAGCCACAGCGAACGCATCCAGCGCCAACCCACGCCCGAACCGCCCTCGGCGGGTATCCGCCTCGACGCCAAGGGCAAGCCCGAGTTCCAGCACTTCCAGCCGTCGGCGGTGGGCGACCTGCTGCAAAACGCATTGGGCCAGTCCGGCCAACGCTATCAGGCGCAACACAGCGCCGGCGACGGTCGGAACCATTTGCTGCTGGACCGCCAAGGCCACTTGCTGCACGTGAAACAGACCCCGACAGCCTTGGTCACGGTGCGCAGCAGCCGGGCCGAAGGGCCGGTGGCGGACAAAGCGGCGGCCGCGCCGGGCCTGACGCTTGAGGGCAACGCCGCCAAGGTCGGCGACGGCGCGCCGCTGCCCACCCTCGGGCGGGCGCAGTTGGGGCACCTCACCGGCATCCACGAGGACGACGCAGGCCAGACGCTGCGCCTGCACGACGGCAAACTGTATGAGCTCGACCGCGCCAGCGCGACCTGGCAGCAGCCGGCCACGGAGGCCGAGCCGGCGACGTTCAGCCAGCTCTCCCGGCAGGGCAACGGCCATCTCTACGGCCAGAGCGGCGACAACCTGGTGAACCTGACCGACCACGATGCCGTACCGCTCACGGTGGCGGACCTCAAGGCCTTCTCCGTGAACAACGAGGGCATCGCCGCCAGCCTGAGCGGCGAAAAGAGCCAGACCCTGCAGTTCACGCAACTCGCGGACCACACCGCCAAGTCCATGACCCTAGAGCTGAACGGCGGCTCGGCCGAACCCAAGCACATCGGCCTGACAGAGGACCGGCTGTTCGTCAGCGACACCGAAGGCCGGCTGTACAGCGTCGGGCGCGAAGAGATCGACGACGACGCGACCACCCTCAAGCTCCAGCCCGACCGCCGCTTCCAGCCGCCGGGCGAACCCCTGGGCGGCAGCCGTCAGGTCAGCGGTTTCCTCCCTGGCGACGACGGCAGCCTGCATGTGCTGGTCGGCGACAAGGCCGGGCACGCCCATTCCCATCCCCTGGACGAGCAACACCCTGCGCTGGAGCACGGCTGGAACCTCAGCGACGCACTGGTGCTGGACAACCGCCGCGGCCTGCCCGGCGCCGAGGCGCCGACACCGGCCGCCACGTTCGACCTGGAGCGTTCGGGCCGGATCGGCCTGAGCGACGGCCGCGTGCAGAGCTGGGATTCAGCCCGCCAGGACTGGAAGGACACCGGCATCAAGGACGTCACGCAGCTGCAACGGGGCACCGACAGCAAGGCCTACCTGCTGCAGGACGGCAAGCTGCACAAGCTGGACGTCAGCGCCAAGTTCGAGTCGGTGGCGGTCAGCGACGGCCATGCGCTCAACCGGCCGCCGCGCAGCACCGACGTGGCCCTGGGCGATGCGCTGCCGGGCCTGACCGACCGCCACATCACCGCATTCGCCATGCTCAACGACAAGCAGTTCGTGGCGCTGGACGACCACAACCGCTTCACCGCCCACCACAAGAACGGCGAAACCAGCGAACTCAGCCGCCTGGATCTCGAAGGCACGGTGGCCTCGCTGGCGCTCGACGAGAACCACAACCTGCATGCCCTGACCACCGAAGGCAAACTGTTCACCCTGGCCAAGGACGACTGGCAGGCGCCCCCGGACAACCCGCGTCCGCAGGCCAAATGGAAACCCGTGGCGCTGCCCGAGGGCAAGACGCTGGCCAGCATCCGCACCTCCGACGACAACCGCTTGAGCGCCACCCTGCACGGCAGCCAGGATCACTCGCAGGTACAGCTCAAGGGCAACGCCTGGCAACCGCTGACGCCGCGCCCCGCCGACCACAACGCCCTGGACAATCTGTTCGACCGGCTCAAGGGCGGCGTCAAGACCGCGAAGATCCCCGGCACCGGCCTCACGGCCCGGTTCAACTACAACCTGATGGGCCGCGGCGCGATGGAAACGGGCAACCAGGCCAGCGTCGGCGACTACTTCCGCGCGCACATCTTCAAGCCGACCCTGGAAATGCCGCGGCCGCTGAAGAACGTCGGCTATCACCTCCAGCACCGCTATCAGGGGCGCGAAGGCCTGAGGCCGCTCTACGCCTCCGAAGGCCGCGAGTTCAAGCGCCTGGAACTGCTGAGCGAGAAACCGCCGCGGACCGGCGCCGGCCAGGATCTGCAGTCGCGCATCGCCGCGCTGGGCTCCCGCCCCGGCCTGCAGGGCACCGGACTGGTCGAGGCGCTGGAAGCGTTCCGCAAGGAGCTGGAAGACAACAGCCTGCGCGCCACCCAGCACCTGGGCCGGCACGCCGGCAAGTCAACGCTGCTGCAGCAGAAGGAAGGCCTGCTCAACGTCCACGGCGAGCTGTCGGCGCCCTCCAAGCGCAGTCAGTTGAGCCTGAAGCTGGACCGGCTTTCGCAGAACTTCAACTTCGCCAGCTCCGGCCACGATTTCCTCAAGGAACTGAACGGCGCCCTCGCGCATCTGGCGCCCTCGGCGCAGAACCGCACCGGCGCCCTGCTCACGGAACTGCGCAACAACGGCTTGCGGGTGTCCCACCAGAAAGCCGACATCCCCCTCGGCCAACAGCGCGACGCCAGCGACAGCCTGGGCCTGATCAAAGCCCGTCTGGCGCTGGACGTGGGCACGATGGAAGAGTTCGACCAGGTGCTCAAAGGCGCCGAGAAACTGGCCGGGGCCTCCAACACCGAGGCCGGGGTCGAGGCCTTGAAAAAGGAACTGGGCGAACTGAAGGACAAGAAATACGGCGAGCATCCGCTCAAGCAGATCACCGACATGGGCTTCGCCGACCACGCCAGCCTGGAAGGCGCCTACGACGGCATCAAGGGCTTCCTCAACGGCTTCAAGAAGGAAGACCACGCCACCAGCGTCAGCCTGCGCGCCGCCACCGGCAGCAAGACCCAGCCGGAGATGGCGCAGACCCTCAAAGAGGCGCTCAAGCAACTGCATCACCCCGACGACGAGATCGCCGTGCAGCGCGGCTACGGCATGAGCGTGAGCACGCCGTTCGTGTCCCTGGCCAACAAGGGCCTGGGGCCGTGGCCCAGCGGCGCCGTCAGCGGCGCACGCAACTACAGCTTCAGCGCCGAACGCGGCGAGAAAGGCGTGACTGTCTACCTGCAGCGCGAAGGCTCGGGCACCGCCAGCGGGGGCGTCGGCGGCGGCAAAGACTATTGGCCGGGGTTCTTCAGGGGCGAAGACGCCGACCGTTTCACCAAAGTCGACATCGGCAACGACCGCCGCCTGACCCCGGCCCTGCGCCTGGGGGCGGACGTCACCGGCACCGCCGCCACCACCTGGCGAGACGGCGTGGTGTTCACGTTGCCCGACGAGGAAATCGATCCGTTCATCGACAAGCTGGTCGACGGCAAGCTCGATCCGCTGGAACTGATGAAGAAAGGCGTCGACCACGAAGCCCAGAAGAGCCTGCGCTTCAACTTCGACCTCAATGCCAGCGCCACCGCGGAATTCCGGGTGGGGTTCGGCCTGACCGACAAGGACAGCACGCCGCTGTCGGCGGCGGCGCGGGTCGGCGTGGGCGGCACGGTCAACGTCAACCTGCTCAACTACAGCAACTATTCGCTCGAGCAGCACAGCAACAAGGGCGAGCTGCAGGAAAGCAGCCGCAACCGGCCCCGCCTGCTCAACAACTTCGGCGTGTCGGGATTCGCCCGTGCCCAGTTCGCCGGCAGCCGCACCCCGGCCTCGGACGCCGCGACGCCCGCCAACCAGGGCATCACCGCCCCGCTGGGCGTCAGCGCCGGCGTTTCGGTGGACAACAAGACCAGCAAGCGGATCAAGTTCACCTTCAAGGAGGCAGAACCGCTGACCGCCGAGAACCTGGACAAGCTCGGCAAAAGCCTGGGCAAGGCGTTCAAGGATCCGGAATCGGAGCGGGTGCTGGGCCGCCTGGCCGACGCCGACGACGCGCAGTACGCAGGCCTGGACGCCACAGAGCGGCTGCAGCGCCACCTGGAGGGCTTGCAGGCGCACTTCGCCAGCAAGCCCAAGGACAACGACGAGCAATACGCCGCCCTGCGCGCCCTCACCCGCGCCGGCGTCCAGCACCAGGCGGCCGAGGCCCGCCACAGCCTGCTCGACAGCGGCCGGTTCGAATCGACCTACACCAACCTCTCGCGCATCGACGGCAAAAGCGCGGTCGCCAGTGTCATGGCGAAAATCAATCCCCACCATTCGCCGAGCAACGCCGAACGCATCACCGCGCTGATCGAGCGGGATCCGGACCTCAAGGCCTTGGTCAAGCAACTGCAAGCCACCCCCGGCACCCAGGCGCGGGTGCGCCTGGAACTGAAGGACGATGTGCAGGACCTCATCGACCAGCGCAGCCGCGACGGCACCCTCTCGCAGAAGGAACTCGGCGCGCTGCTGTCGGACCGCAACAACATGCGGATCAAGGCGATCACCGTGTCCCACAGCGTCAACCAACCGGAAAACTTCACCTCGCCGCTGCCGGTGCTGAGCTACAGCAGCAACGCGTCGGTCAACCTCAGCAAGGCGTTGGGCAAGATCAACTTCAGCTACGGCCAGGATCAGGACACGCCTAAGAGCTACTTCCTCGACGGCATGATCGCCAAGCCGGGCGAAGCGTTGAAGACCACGCTCGGCGCGCTGAAACAGGAGGGCCTGCAACTCAAGGGCTGATGCCCGCCCCACGGCCCCGTCCGCCCGGACGGGGCCTTTACCCCCGACAAGGAGTTCACATGGATCCTGCCTTCTACCCGCTCGACACCTTCCCGGCCCTGGCCGCCCTGGCCGACCGCTGGACGGTGATGCGCCAGGAACTGCTGGCGCTGCACGCGCCGCTGCTGGACATCGACCGCACCGACAAGCCCCATCAGGAGGTGCACGACGAAGTCAGCGCCCATCTGCGACAGGGCGGCGCCTACGGCTGGCTCAAGGGCTGGGGCGAATCGGGCGGCAATCGCGACTGGGTGCAATACCCGCTGCTGTTCCGGGATGAGCCCATCGCCCCGGCGCTGGCGGCCCTGCCCCAGACCCTGGCCATGCTCGGCGAAGTCGGCGGACTCAAGGTCGCGGCGCTCGCACGGTTGGCGCCCCAGGCGTTCCTGCCTCGCCACCGGCACCCGGAGATCCGCGCCGAAGGCCTGTTGCAGATGCACTTGACCCTCGATGCCGCGCACGAGCGCAACGACGCCTACCTGAACGTGGCCGGCGAATTCCATCGGCACCGCTGCGGTGCGGCGGCGGTGTTCGACGGCTCGCTGGACCATTTCGTGGTCAACGCCAGCGAGGCGCCGCGCACCCTGCTCTATCTGGAGTTCGACCGGGCGCGCCTCGCACGCCCGACGTGAGCCGCGCTGCCGATACACAAAAAGAAACGGGCGCATGATGCATGCGCCCGTTTTTTATTTGTCCGGGTATGTCAGTGCAAGACCCGACCCAGCCCCGAGCGGGTCTCGCGTACCTGGGCGACGAAGCCGCCGACCACGTCGCTGAAGCTGTCCTCGTCCAGCCGGGCCAGTTCGCGCTGGGTGCACAGCCGCACATCGCCCTTGTCCAGGGCCAGCCAGCAACCGCGCAAGGCCGCGATGTCGAAGTTCATGGTCAGCAGGCGTTGCAGGTTGTCCGGGCCTGGCCGCAAGGCGCCGAGCCGGCAGTGGATGATCACGTTTTCGCTGTGTTCGGGCCACTCGATGACGGCGGCCTGGATCTGTTCGCGGTCGTACAGCGCGCAGACGCCGTTCTGCCAGGTCAGGGGGGTGCCCAACCGATCGGCCAGATGGGCGATGAAACGCTGGATGGCCGGTGTGGAGTTCGCCATTTGTTTTTCCTCTTAAGTTGAATGGCCTTGGGGTTGGCCGTTTCGCAACTTGAGTGGAAAAACAATGGCGAATAGTTCCAGCCGGAACAAATATTCCGGACTCAGTGCTTCAATCCGGCCAACGACAGGAGTTGTCCGAGCAAGGCCTGTAGTTGTTCGCCCTGATCGTCGTTGTGCAGTTCATGCCAGACCACGAAAGTGTGCTGGCTATCGAGACATATGTAGTAACCCTCATAGGATTCGACATTGTCGAAACGCCGCTTGAGAGTCTCGGAAAACAGATCCGGGCGCTGGGCCTGGCGCTGGATGTTCAGGGAAAGTCCCCAGCCCAGGCTCTCCTGGCGGCAGACGAATTCGACGCCCGGAGCCCACTGCCAGACGCTTGCCCGCTTCTGGGCGATGCGCTGGAGGAAGTCCTGCTGATCGGTGCTTTGAAAAATCGTTTCAGTCATTCAGAGGCACCGTACTGTATTGGCCACCGCCGTCACGCAGTGCCGGGGACCACCAGACGTTCAACTCGGAGTTGTTGGCGTCAAGTTGCTGACAATTCCCTATGTGACAGGAAGTTTCAGGTACTGACGTACAAGCGCTCAATATAAGTAAACACAACCACGCAATACCGGCACGACACCACTTCATCTCTTCACCTTCCTTGTCGGACTCTACAGATTATCGCCTCAAAGCCTAGCTGCTTAAGGGCACCGCGACAGGCAAAAGCCATGTCCAGATGATTGAGTCTTCTCTTATAACCCGCGCGAAAGCGGGGGCAACATCGATACCCGTGCCGGCGCCGCCGCAGGCGACGCTGTCGCTGCGGGCCGCAAGGCCACGAACACCTCCGTTGATTCACCAGGTTGCAACAGGAACCGCGGTGCGGCCGTCACTGCCAATGTCGCGCCGCCGGAACAGGCCTCGGGGTTGAAACGCTGCGGTTTGACACCGACGTTCTTGACCACGCCGACCGCCACCGAGTAGTCCGTTGCGCTGAACCACTGCATCCGCCCGCGGTCCAGCGCGAACGGGCCGTCCACTTTACACAGGTCGCCCAAGGCCACACCAGATGATGTTCGTTTGATATCACCGGGTATCCGCCCGCGCACCAGCTCGGCGAAGGTAGCGCCGATCGATGCCCGCAACACCGCAGGCCCCCCCGGTTGGCGGCCGGACGCCAGGGCCTGGCCCAGCTGCGCGCGGTTTTCGCTGGCCACGTAGCGGGCCGGGTCGACCTGATCGCCGATCAGGCGCGGGGTCAGGATGAACAGGCGCTCGCGGCGCGACAGCTCGCGGCGGGTCGAGGAAAACATCGGCCCGACCCACGGCAGCTTGCCCAGCACCGGCACGCGGTCGCTCTGGTCGCCCTGCTCGTCCACGTGGAAACCGCCGATCACCAGCGAACGGTTTTCGCTGATCACCGCCTGGGTGCTGACCGTGCCGCGCTTGACCGTCGGCGTCTGCTGGTCACGCTGCTGCTCCAGCTGGCCGTCCTCGATGTCGACGATCAACTGGAAGCGGTTGTTCGGCCCGCCCCCGATGGTGCGCGGCACTACTTGCAGGCTGGTGCCGGCGGTGACCGGCTGGATCGTCGCCACCCGCTCGCCCGTGGCGGTGATGAACTGGGTGCGGCTGAAGTCGATCACCGCCGGCTGGTTCTCCAGGGTCAGCACCGAGGGCCGGGCGATCATCGAGGCCATGCCCTGCCCCTCCAGCGCCTGGATCTCGGCGAAGAACCGCTCGAAGTCGCTGATGAACAGCGTCGATGAACCGCTGTTGAGCAACGAACTGCCGAAGCCGACCTTGCCCGCCCTCGCCGACCAGCGCGACTCCAGGTTGGCCAGTTGGCTGCGGTCGATGTCGAGGATGATCGCGTCGATCTCCACCAGATTGCCCGGCAGGTCCAACTGCTCGATCAGTTGCTGGTAGGTGGCGCGCTTGTCCGGGTTGTCGTAGATCAGCACGGCGTTGTTGCGCACGTCGGCCGCCACCCGGCGCTGGCCTGCGGCGGACTGGGGCCGGTGGCCGCTGCGCCCGGCGGTGCGTTCGCTGGCCAAGTTGAGGATCTTGCCCCGGGCCATGTCCGCCATGCCTTGCAGGGCGTCGATGTTGGCCTTGGGATCCTGGGGCGACGGCTGCGTCGGGCGCTGGCTGTCGAGCATGTCCTCCAGGATGCTGGCCACGCCGGGGATGCGCAGGCTCTGGTCGCGGTAATTGACCTGGCGGTCGGCCACCGCCGCGTAGCGCAGGGGGAACATCATCACCTGCTGCTTTTCGTCGGGCTTGGCCTTCTCCTTGCTGAACCCGCGGATCAGCTCGACGTAGCGCACAGGACCGCTGACCAGCACCACGCCTTCGTCGGGCAGCTCGCCCCAACCGAAACGCTTGTCCAGCAGGCCGATGTCGGTCAACGCCTGCTTCAGGTCCGGCGCGGCGTCGGAGGACACCTCCAGCCGCTGCGAGACCTGGGCCGACTGCGGACTGACGTACAGCTTGCCGTTGTAGACGAACCACTGGAACTGATGCTCCAGCGCCAAGCGGTCGAGGAATTCCTCGGCCGTCGCCGCCCGCAGCTTGGCGTCCACCGTGCCGCTGACGCCGCTCAGGCTCAGGCCCACACCATAGGCGTTGGCGAAATCCTTGAGCACGGTCTCCAGCGGCGTGCGCGAGGCCTCGTAGGCGTAGGCCGATTGCCGCCAGTCATCGGGCACCACGGCCAGCGCCGGGCAGGACGCGGCCAACAGCAGGGTCAGGCCGCACAGTCGCTTAAACATAGGTTCTTCCCAGAGGCAGAGGACGGTTCACAGGGCGGGGCAAAGAACGGGAAACCGCGGCGCTGCGTTCAAGCATCGCCTCCCACACGTCCCGTTGGTTGGCCAGCGATTCGATGGCGGCGATCAGCGCCGGGATGCCCTGCAACGGCAGGTAGCGCATCAGGCACAGGCGACGCTCGGCCGGATCCAGCGCCAGCGCCCCGCCGAATCGCCCGAGGCTGGGGCCGGACAGGCGCAGCGCCGCTTCAAGGCTGGCGTCGTCGCCGCGCCAGGCTGCGCTGAGCATGGCCAGGCACAGCACGCCGCCGGGCCGCCGTTGCAGGCGCAGCGGCGCGCCGTCGATCAGCAGCCCCAGTTCGCCGTCGCCGCCGTCCAGCCAGCGTTGCGCGGCGAGCGCCAGTTCAGCGGATTTCATTGATGATCGCCTTGGCCAGGTTGTGCTTGACCACGATTTCCTGGTTCGCCGCCCAGCTGGCGGTGGAGGACTGGCGGATCGCCGAGTTGAAGGCATGCCAGTCGTCCGGGGAAAACGCATCCATGTCCAGCGCCGCGGCGTCCAGATCCTGTTGCGCGTTTTCGAAGTTGTTGTCCAGGCGGCGGCGCAGTGCATCGGGAGAAAGCATGGTGAGGCTCCAGGTCGATAACTGCCCATTGAGTGGCACGTTCCCGACGTTGGTTCCCTGCCCGCCTGCGCTCATTGCGCCAGCTTCATGGCTGCGCGCTGTCCGGCAGCGGCCCGAGCGCGCTGCCCAGGGCCTGCCAGTCGATCGCGAAGTCGCCGTGCTCGGTGCGCAGGCACAGGCTGTCCGGCGCCTGCTGCGGATCGGCGCGCAGGCTCCACACGGCCTGGGCCTGCTGCAGGTGGTTCGCGGCCAGGTCCAGCCGGTCAGGGTGGCAATGCAGCACGCCGGGTTCGTCCGCCGGCCGGGCAGCGCTCAGCTGCCGGCACAGGGCGGCGATCCGTGCCGCATCGCCCTGCTCGCCCAGCAGTCGCTGCCAGGCTTGGCCCAACAGCGATTCGGCGCTCTGGAGAATGGCGTCCCACATCTGTTGGCGTTGCGCCTGCCATTGGGCGAGCAGCGCATCGGCCTGCTGCCAGACCTCGGCCAAGGCTTGTTCCTGCGCCGCTTGGCGCAGGCGCTCGGCCTCTTCGCGGGCGTCGGCCAGCAACGTGTCGGCCTGGGCGCGGGCATGCGCCAGCAGTTGCCCGGCCAGCAGGCTGTCTTCGAAGACTTCTCGGCGCAGGACGGGGCCGTCAGGCAACGCCTGGGGATGGCTCAGGCTCAGTCGGCGACGGGTCAGCATGGGGAGATCCTTGTGTAGTGAACGTGAGGGCGTACCAGCCGACCGCCTGCCAGAGTGAGGCCAGCCGTGCGTGGGGCAACCCCTGGAGCGGCGCGTCTTCGATGGATGTGCAGGCGAACTCCAGGCGCAGGCGTTGCCACACCGGTTCGCCGACCCAGGCCCGCAGCAGCCTCAGGCCTTGGCTCTGCGTGTCGCCCTCGCGCCAGCGGGCCGGCAGCCAATGGCCCGGCTGCAGCGCCCGGCCCAGGCGGCGGCACCAGCGCAGCCCCGCGTCATCGAGCCCCGGCGGCGGTTCGCCCTGGCTGCCGGCGCAGACCGCCACCGCCAGGCTCAGCACCTTCGCCCACTGCTGCGCGTCCAGCACCAGCAACGGCAACAGTCCGCCGTTGGGCGGCGCGGGCCGCGTGGCGCCCATGCCCGCATGACGGGCCCGCCACTCAGCCGGCCATGGGGTGTTCGATGGCGGAGCGGCGTCGGCCCACCAGCGCACCCAGGCAAGCGCCTGCGGCGGCGTGACCTCCTGGGGCTTCATGCCGGCCCGGACGGCGCGTTCTTGCCGCCGCCTGCCGCGTTGCCCAGGCGTTGGCGCCAGTGCGGATTGAGGGCGAACAGGCCGGCGACCAGCAGCACGCCGGCCACCGCGCACAGCCCCAGCAGCCATTGCCAGAACCGCCAGCGCTCGCGGGTCAGGGTGAACGGACCGACCGTCACCGTCTCCACGGTCTCGCGGTAACCCTGGGCCGGCACGAACACCACCGCGAGCTTCTTGTCGTCGGCGCCGCCGATCCCCGGAATGCTGCTGGCCACCATGCGTCGGATGCGCGGCAGCACGCTGTCCGGATCCAGCTCGGCGCGGTGCTTGATGAACACCGCCGCCGACGCCGGCTGCACCGGCTCGCCCGGCGCGATGCGTTCGGGCAGCACCACGTGCACCCGCGCCACCACCACGCCGTCGATCTGCGACAGGGTCTGCTCAAGTTCCTGGGACAGCGCATAGAGATAGCGCGCCCGTTCTTCCAGGGGCGATGAGATCACCCCTTCCTTGCGGAACACCTCGCCCAGGCTCGAACGCGAGCGCCGGGGCAAACCCACCGCCTCCAGCGCCCGCACCGCCCGGGAAATGTCGCGGTTGGCCACCAGCACCGCCACGCCGTTCTTGTCCAGACGCTTCTGCGCGTCGATGTCCTTGCCGGCCAGTTCCGCCAGCACTTCGTTGGCGTCCTGTTCAGAGAGGTCGCGGTGCAGTTCCATGCGCTCGCCGCAACCGGCCAGCAGCAGAACCGTCAGCACCGCCGCGAGCGGCCCGAATACCTTGGGATGCATGGCTGCGCCTCATTGAAGACTGGTGAGTTTTTCCACGCTCTGGGCGGCCTTGCTCACCAGTTTGGCGCTGAGCAGGCTTTGCAGATAAAACGACGACAGCGACCGGTTGGCCTGCAGCGCCTGCTGCGGGTCCACCGAGCGCGCGGCGCGCTGCAGTTCGCGGGTCGCCTTGTCGGCGTCTTTGTGCAACGCCGTCGAGGCCTGGGAAATCGCCGACACCGACGGTTCGTTGCCGGCGGCGCGCGTCGCCGCCTGCTGCATCTGCGCATTGAACCAGGCGATGTCCGCCTCGGCAGGCGGCCTGGCCGGCAATGCCTCGGGCGCGGCTGCACCCGAATGCCCGGTTGTTACCCCTGTAATCGCCATTCACGCTCTCCTGCCAGGACGAAGGTTTACATTCAGCCGAAGAGGCTGCCGGTGCTTTGCTGCGTCAGCACCGAGAGCACGTTGCCGGCGGTGATCCGGGCATCGGTCTGCAGCGTGTTGCCGGCACCGCCGTTGAGGAAGTTCTGCTCGGCGTTGGGGAACAGTCCGCCCATCGAGTGGCCCTGGGCACTGCCCTTGACCTCGCCCTTGATCATGTCGATCGCCTTCTGGAACTGCTTGCTCTCATCGCGGGACATGTATTGATCGCCCTCGGACAGCTCGCCCATCCAGTCCTTGGATTTGCCGTCCGGCTTGCCGAACTCTTCAGGGTGCATGTCCATGAAGCGTGCGATTTCCTTGAGCACGTCCTTGTCATCGTTGGAGAACGCCATCTCGCCGCGGGCATCGCGGGCCGGGTTGCCGGTGGGCTTGAGCAGGTTGTCGAGCTTCTCCTCGCCCAGGCTGCCCAGCAGCGACGACAGCAGGTCCTGCACGCCGCCACCGCCGCCGATGCCGCCGGGCATGGGGTTCCAGCCGCCCCCGCCGTTGCCGCCCGGCATCGGGTTCCAGCCTCCGCCGCCGTTGCCGCCCGGCATCGGGTTCCAGCCGCCGCCGTTGCCGCCGCCGAACTGGCCGCCGTTCTGCAGGCCGCCGCCCAGCATGTCCTTGATCATGCCTTCGAGGCCTTTGGTGAACGCGGCCTTCTCTTCGCTGTTGAGGTAGTTGTCCTCGGTCAGCTCGTCGCGCCAGCTGCGCACCTTGCCGTTGGCGTCGTCGGGCTTGCCGAACTTGCCGGGGTTCTTGTCCATGTAGTCGGCGATCATGCCCAGCAGCGGGTTTTTCGCGTCGCGGATGTTGGCGCCGCTGCCGGATTTCTCGAACAGCGCCTGGCTCAACAGCTCGGCGATCTGCCCGGCGCTGTTGCCCGAGCCGCCCTGGGACCCGCCCATGCCCGGCAGGCTGAAGCCGCCCTGGAACGAGCCGCCTGGAGGGAGTGTCAACGCAGTGGAAAACATAAGGTGCTCCTTGCCTGGATTGCCCAAGTCACGGCCCTTCCGGCCAAGGCCGGAAGGGCCTGTGACCACTTAGTAGTTGATCGCCTTGCCGGTCTGCTGGGCGGCGTTCTGCGCCTTGGTGGCGGAGTCCTGGTAGGCGCTGGCGATACCGTTGACGGTATCGGTCATCATCTTGTTGGACTGAGCCTGGGCGTTCATGGTGGTGGTGGCTGCTGCAGTGGCGTCCATTTGTTGCATGGCAGCCATCGAAGCGCCAAGGGATGCGGTACCGGCCATAGTGTCTACTCCTGATAATCGATTGTTGTTTGAGCACCGGATGGTGTTCGAACAATGAGTGGTCGATTCTCGGCAGCGGTTCCATGGCGAACGCGAATTGGCCGGTGCGGCAGGTTCCGGGCGTCGGGGGACGGACCGCGGGCGTCAGAGTTCCGGGGAGTCGATGCTCAGGCTTTTCATGCGGTGATAGAGGGTTCGGCGCGGAATGCCCAGCTCGCTGACCACCGAGTCGATGCATTTGGCGTGGCGCGACAGGCAATCCATGATCAGGGTCTTTTCGAACAGGCGCAGGTGGCTCTTGAGCGGTGCGGCCTGCCGGCACGGGGGCGAAGGATCGTCGGTCTGCAAGGCCGGCATGCCCAGCACGAAGCGCTCGGCGGCGCACTTGAGTTCACGGATGTTGCCCGGCCAGCGGTGGTTGAGCAGGCACTTGAGCAGGTGCGGGTCAGGGGCCGGCATCGGCTGGCGGTGGCGTTCGGCGGCCTCGCAGACGAAGCGCTGGAACAGCGGCTGGATGTTTTGCAGGCGCGAACGCAGGGTCGGCAGCTGGATCTTGATCACATTGAGGCGAAAGAACAGGTCGCGGCGGAACTTGCCCTCGTCCACCAGTTTCTCCAGCGGCGTCTGGGTGGCGACGATCACCCGCAGGTCCAGCGGCACGAAACGGGTCGAGCCCAGGCGTTCGATGCCGCGCATCTCCAGCACCCGCAGCAGCTTGGCCTGCAGCAGCAAGGGCATGCTGTCGATTTCATCGAGGTAGAGGGTGCCGCGGTCGGACGCTTCGATGTAGCCGGCCCGGGACTTGGAGGCGCCGGTGTAGGCCCCGGCCATGACCCCGAACAGTTCGCTCTCGGCCAGCTGTTCCGGCACCGCCGCGCAGTTGAGGGCCACCAACTGACCTTCGCGTCCGGACAGTTCGTGGATGCGCCGGGCCAGGGTGTCCTTGCCGGTGCCGGTCTCCCCCTCCAGCACCATGTCGACCTTCAACGGTGCGGCCTTTCTGATAAACGCTTGCAAGGTGCCCACTGTGTCGAGAACTTCATGTTCCCATTGCACGGAGTGGTTGTTCGAAAAGCCCCCAGTCATCTTGTTCCCTCACGATGATGATCACTTCTGTCGGGATCGAGGAATACAGAAACGCCGCGCCTTCTTTCAATCCGAGCATCGGAAGGTCGATGGACGTCAGAAACTCAAGCGTATGCCTGCGACACCATTGTTTTTGTTCAGGGCGATATTGATAGCAGCAGATTTCCATCACCAGCCTGCGTTCATTCCCCCGATGGTTCAGTGCGATTTCCAAGGCCGGACGCCGCTGCGGGTGCGCCGGCCGCTCTCCTGCGGCAAGGCCGCAGTCTAGCGTCGCACAGGTGCGGGGCGAAATTGAAATTCGCCGCAAAGGCCATAGAAACGCTCAATTCCGGAACCACGCCTCATGGCCGTCGCAAGGCGGCCCTCACCCCCTCGGCCATCGACTGCGCCTCTTCGCGCAGCGCCTGGCAGAACGCATCGGCGCTGACCGACGCCGGTCGGTGCTCCGGCCGGATCAGCATGACCCGGTACGGCAGCGACACCGCCAGCGGACGCATCACCAGGTCGCGCCCCGCCTCCGTCAATGCGGTCAGCGGGTTGATGATCGCCACCCCCAGGCCCTGCCTGACCATGGCGCAGACCGATGCGGCGTTGTCCGTTTCGATCACCGTGCGCCGGTCGACCTGCGCCTGGCGGAAACACTCGTCCAGGCGCTGGCGGTAAACGTCCAGGCTGGACAGGTTGATGAAGTCGACCCGGTGAAAGTCCGCCAGCGACAGCACCGGTTTGGCCAAAAGCGGATGCCCCGGCGCCAGGACGCAAATCATGTCTGCGCTGAACAGCGGCTCGCCCCGGGTGCCGCGCGGCACTTGCTCGACTTCGGTCAGGCCCAGATCGTGCTGCTGGGTGACCAGCGACTCTTCGAGCATCGGCGACTCCTGCGCCACGATGCTCACGCTGACGCCCGGTCGGGAGCGGTAGAAGCGCCGGCACACCCGGGGCAGCAGGGTCTGGGAAAACAGCGGCAAACAGGTCAGGGCCAGCCGGCCGTGCTCGAAATTGCGGATCGACTGCGCGCAGCGCTCGATGCGCTCAAGCCCTACGTAACTGCGCTCGACCTCATCGAACAGCATCAGGGCCTGGTCCGTCGGCAGCAGGCGCCCGCCGGCGCGCTCGAACAGGCGCAGTCCGGAGACCTGTTCGAGCCGGGCCAGTTCGCGGCTGACCGTCGGCTGCGAGGTGAACAGCAACCGCGCCGCGCCCGTGACGCTGCCGGCCTGCATGATGGAACGGAACACTTCGATCTGGCGCAGCGAGATCTTCACTGGGATTTTCCGGTGACAACAAGAAGGTCATATCAGATATGAATGGACAGCGAATAAAAAGCTATTTTTTCTGATGAGCGAGGCACGGCATGCTGCGCCGATCCTTTCGATGAGCATGCGCCATGTCCCCTACGCTTCCCTTCACCCTGTTGGCCGACAGCGCGCGTACCCACGGCACCCCGCTATGGAGCTACGACGCCGCGACAATCCTTGAGCGCATCGGGCGCCTGCGCGCGTTCGACACCGTCCGCTACGCGCAGAAGGCCTGCTCCAACCTGCACATCCTGCGCCTGATGCGCGAGCACGGCCTGCACGTGGATGCCGTCTCCCTGGGCGAGATCGAACGCGCCCTGCTCGCCGGTTTCCAGGTCGGCGGCGCGCCGGCGGGCATCGTGTTCACCTGCGACCTGTTCGACCGCAAGACCCTTGAGCGCGTGGTCGAGCTGGGGGTGGAGGTCAACGCCGGTTCCATCGACATGCTGCGCCAACTGGGCGAGCGTTCGCCGGGGCACCGCGTATGGCTGCGGATCAACCCCGGTTTCGGTCACGGCCACAGCCGCAAGACCAACACCGGCGGCGAGAACAGCAAGCACGGCATCTGGCACGAAGACCTGCACGAGGCCCTGGCGGTGATCCGTGAGTTCGGCCTGAAACTGGTGGGCGTGCACATGCACATCGGCTCCGGCGTGGACTACTCGCACCTGGAAGAGGTGGCGCGGTCGATGGTGCAACTGATCGCCGGCCTGGGCCAGGACATCGAAGCCTTCTCCATCGGCGGCGGCCTCTCCACGCCCTACCGTCCGGGCGAGGCCGCCGTGGACGTCGAGCGCTATGCGCGCACCTGGGCGGTGGCCAGGAAGGAAATCGAAGCGCTGCTGGGCCATCCGGTGCACATGGAGATCGAACCGGGCCGCTTCCTGATGGCCGAGTCGGGCCGGCTGGTGAGCGAAGTGCGGGCAGTCAAGCGCATGGGCAACCGCCGCTACGTGCTGGTCGACGCCGGCTTCAACGACCTGATGCGCCCGGCCATGTACGGTGCCTACCACCACATGACGCTGCTGGACGCCGAAGGCCGCCCGGTGGACCGGCCGCTGGTGGACACCGTCGTCGGCGGCCCGTTGTGCGAGTCCGGCGACATCTTCACCCAGGACGACCAGGAACTGCGCCCGCAACCGCTGCCTGAAGCCAAGGTCGGCGACTTGCTGGTGTTCCATGACACCGGCGCCTACGGCGCGTCAATGTCGTCCAACTACAACAGCCGGCCGCTGCTGCCGGAGGTGCTGTTCAGCGACGGCCAGGCCCGCTTGATCCGCCGCCGGCAGACCCTGGACGCCCTGTTCGAGCAAGAACAGGAGCTCTGAGCCTCACGCACCCGGACCGAACGCGGCCCTGACGAACTCCATGAAGCTTTGCAGCTTGGGCGTCAGCCGCCGGTCCGGGGCGTACAGCAGGTTCATCGGCGAGACCGGCACCTTGTACTGCGGCAACAGCCGCACCAGCGTGCCTGCGCGCAAGGCATCCTTGACCAGCTCCAGCGGCAGCATCACCACCCCCAGCCCGGCCACGGCGGCGGCCAGCAACGGGTCGCCCTGGTTGATCGTCAGCCGGCTCTTGATCGGCACATCGACGACGCCTTCCGGTCCCTCAAGGCGAATGTGCGAACGTCCGTCCGAATAGGCGAACGCCAGGCACTCATGGGCCTGCAGGTCCTGCGGCGTCGCGATGGCCGGGCGCCGGGCCAGGTATGCCGGCGCGGCGCACAGCACCATGGGGTACGGCTTGAGCGGCAAGGCCTTCATGCCGCTGTCGGCCAGTTCGCCGATTCGAAACACGGCGTCATAGCCGCCCTCCACCAGATCCACCAGTTCGTTCGACAGGGTCAGGTCCACCGACACCTGCGGAAAACGCACCATGTACTCCAGCAGGCGCGGCGACAATGTGCTCACGCCGAAGGTCACCGGCGCGTTGATCCGCAGCCGCCCGCTGGGCACGCCACGGGTGACGGCGGCCATTTCCTCGGCGGCGTCCACGTCGGCCAGGATCAGCTTGGCCCGCTCGTAGAAGGTGCGGCCGAAGTCGGTCAGGCTTTGCTTGCGGGTGGTGCGGTTGAGCAAGGAAACGCCCAAATGCTGTTCGAGCATTTTCACCTGCTTGCCGACCAGTTGCGGCGACAGGTTGAGCTCGTCGGCCACGGCGCTGAACGAACCCAGCTCCACCGAACGGACGAAAGTGGCCATCAACGTGAGGCGATCCATTGGAAACCCTGTGTTTCTAGTGTCGCGCCATCGTAGGGCTTTATCCGGCCCAGGCCAAAGACTAAATTGGGCGCCACGACACGCACGCACCGGGACTGCCCCGGTGCGTCGCTCCATTGATACAGCAGAGGTGCACATGGCCCGGATTGTCAGGATTCACGAATACGGCGACGCAAGCGTCTTGAAACTGGAAGCGGTGGACGTGCCCGCCCCCGCGCCCGGCGAGGTGCAGATCCAGGTCAAGGCCTTCGGCCTGAACCGCGCGGAAGTGATGTTCCGCAACCACGCCTACCTGCAGGAAGCCGAATTCCCCAGCCGTCTGGGCTACGAAGCGGCCGGCGTGGTGGCGGCGGTCGGCGAAGGCGTCAGCGGCTTCAATGTCGGCGACGCGGTCAGCCTGATCCCGCCGCTGGACATCGCCCGCTGGGGCACCTACGGCGAAGTGGCGAACGTGCCCGCTCACCTCACCGTCAAGCACCCGGCCAACCTGTCCTTCGAACAGGCCGCCGCGTCCTGGATGCAGTACGTCACCGCGTGGGGCGCGCTGATCGAGCAGGCGAAACTGACCCAGGGCGACGTGGTGCTGATCACCGCCGCCTCCAGCAGCGTCGGCCTGGCCGCGTTCCAGATCGCCCGCAGCGTTGGCGCGGTGCCGGTGGCCATCACCCGCACCCAGGCGAAAAAGCAGGCCCTGCTGAACGCCGGCGCCGCCCATGTGATCGTCAGCGACGAAGAAGACATCGTGGCGCGGGTCATGGCCCTCACCGACGGCCAGGGCGCCCGGGTGGTGTTCGACCCGGTCGGCGGCCCGGCCTTCGAAACGCTCACCCAGAGCATGGCCCGCGGCGGCATCCTGCTCGAATACGGCGCCCTGAGCCCGGAACCCACGCCGTTCCCGCTGTTCACCGTGCTGGGCAAATGCCTGACGCTCAAAGGCTACCTGTACGCCGAGATCGTCGCCGACCCGGCCGCGCTGGAACGGGCCAAGGCGTTCATCCTCGACGGCCTGGCCTCGGGCGCGCTCAAGCCGGTGATCGCCAAGACATTCGCGCTGGAAGAGATCCAGCAGGCCCACCGTTTCCTTGAGGCCAACCAGCAGATCGGCAAGATCGTCGTCACGGTCTGAGCCCTTCCCTCCCCACCCTTCCAGACCGCCGCCCGATGCCTGCATCGGGCGGCGCGCAAGGCTTCCACCATTTCTGGGATATCGCCTTGCGCTCTTCGCTATAACCTTAGAAGCGGCCGCGAATTAGACTGGCGCGAAAGCAGTTCGCACCGCGATTTAAGGAAGAAAGCATGCAAGACATTTTCAGCATCAACTGGTTGCTCTGGCTGTCGACCATGGTGCCGCTCACCCTCAGCGCAGGCCCCGGCAACCTGATGGTCGCCACCTCCGGCGCGCAAAGCGGCGTGCGCCGCTCGGTCTGGTTCATCGCCGGCCTCGACATCACCTATTTCCTGATCGCCGTGCTGGTGGGCCTGGGGCTCTACCACACGCTGATGAACCACCCGACGCTGGTCTGGGGCCTGCAAGTGGCGGGCAGCCTGTACATCCTGTGGCTGGGCGTGCGCCTGCTGCGCCGTCCGCTCAAGGCACCCGGCGACAAGACCTTGCACCTGCAGTTTCGCGACGGCATCTTCGTGCAGTTGGGCAACGTGCAAGGGATCGTCATGCTGCTGGTGATGTTCTCGACCTTCCTGCCCGCCGGCGACACCAGCAGCACCGTGGTGCTGGTCCTCAGCGCCGCACTGATTTCGCTGAACTTCTTCTCCCACGTCATCTGGGTCTCGATGGGCTCGACCGTGCAGAAGCTGATCCGCTCGCGTCCCCGCTTGCTGGTGGCCCAGAACGCCGCGTTCGGCCTGATGCTGATTGCGGTCGCCGTGTGGATCTTCCTGCGCATCGGCCCGCTGTAAGGACTGCCCATGACTCACGCCCACGCCATCGTCTTCACCACCCCCGGCGCACCGGACGTCCTGGAACTGCGCGAACTCAAGCTGCGCGCCCCCGGCGCCGGCGAGATCACCGTCGCCGTCGAGGCGGCCGGGGTCAACTTCATCGATCTGCACCGCCGCTCCGGCGCGCTGGACGACGGCTCGCCGTTCCCCCGGGGCCTGGGCATGGAAGGCGCCGGCCGCGTCCTCGAATGCGGGCCGCAGGTGCAGGGCCTCGCCCCCGGCGACCGGGTCGCGTTCGTCGACAGTTCGACGGGGAGCTACGCCAGCCACGCCGTGCTGCCGGCCTCGCGGGCCATCCGCCTGCCCGACGACATGCCCAGCGAAGTGGCCGCCGCCTTGATGTTCAAGGGGCTGACCGTCGAGTACCTGACGCACCGCTGCATACCCGTGGCACCCGGCGACTGGGTGGTCTGGCATGCCGCCGCCGGTGGCGTGGGCAGCATCGCCACGGCCTGGCTGAGCGCCCGGGGCCTGCACGTCATCGGCCTGGCGTCGAGCGAAGACAAACGACGTCAGGCGCTCGCCGCCGGCTGCGTGGCGGCCTTCGACGCCGAAGCGCCGGACACGCTCAGGCACATCCGCGAACTGACGGCGAACAAGGGCGTCCACACTGTGTTCGATTCCGTGGGGCGCGCGACGGTCGAACTGTCGCTGGCGTGCCTGCGCCAACGCGGGCATCTGGTGTCGTTCGGCAACGCCTCCGGCGACGTGACCGGATTCAACCTGTCCCGGTTGGGGCAGATGGGTTCGCTGCACGTGACCCGGCCGTCGCTCAAGCACTACATCGGCCAAGACAGCGAGCTCGCCGAGGCCGCTCAGCGGGTGCTGCGGGCCTTCTCCGACGGCGCCATCCGAGCGCCCGCCATCACCCGCCTGCCGCTGGCCGACGCCGCCGAAGCCCATCGCCGGGTGCAGGACCGGGAAACCCGCGGTTCCCTGATCCTCATGCCATGACCCGCCCGCAGAACGGCCGTCAGTGAATCGCGGCCGTTCTTTCGCTCAGCACTTGCGTCAGATAGTCCACCACCCGGTCGACACGGCCGATGCCCTGGGTCGCCTGGTTGCGCAGCAGCCAGACCTCGGAGCTGTGCGAAGGGCCGTCCGCCAACACCCGGCACAAGCCTGACTGGTGCGCGACATAGACCGGCAACGCCGCGATGCCGAGATCCGCTTCAACGGCCTTGAGCTGACCGTTGAGGTTGGAGACGCGCATCCACGGTTTCTGTTCGC
Source organism: Pseudomonas sp. B7(2017) (assembly GCF_002112745.1). Taxonomy (NCBI): domain Bacteria; kingdom Pseudomonadati; phylum Pseudomonadota; class Gammaproteobacteria; order Pseudomonadales; family Pseudomonadaceae; genus Pseudomonas; species Pseudomonas sp. B7(2017). Next base: position 53,541 of record NZ_NEIP01000021.1, read on the forward strand.
CGCTCATGTCGCTCAACCACTGCGCGAGCGGCATGTACGCCATTTCCTCGGTCCAGCCGATCAGCCGGTGGCGCTTCAGGTCATCGACCGCCGCCGGCAGCCCGTGGGCGGCGGCATAGCCTTCGGAACAGAACAGCGCCTGGGTCAGCGTGCCGACCCGGCGCATGGTGAAGTTGCCATTCTCGGGCCGGCGCAGGCGGACGATGATGTCGCTGTGGCTCTGGGTGAGCTTGGACGACACGGCCGAATTGAAGAAGTCGAAACTGATCTCCGGGTACTGCTCACGAAACTGCGCCAGCGCGGGAATGATCAGGTGCGTGCCCATCAGTTCCGGGCAGTCGATGCGCACCTGCCCGGCCATCCGTTCCCCCGGCTGCGACATCTGCCGCTCGATGAGTTTGAAGCGCTCCTCCGTCTCCAGCGCCAGCGGCAGCAACGCCCGGCCGGCCTCGGTCAGGAAGTAGCCGTTGGTCTTCTTCAGGAACAGAGCGGCGCCGAGGGATTCCTCCAGCGCCGCGATTTTGCGGGACACCGTCGAAGCCGAAACCTTGAGCGAGGCGCCGGCCTCGGTCACGTTGTTCGATTTGGCGACGAAGATAAAAACTTTCAGATCATCCCAATCCATGTCGATGATTTACCCAAAAATGAAAAATCGATCCCCATGTATTTCTGTTCGAAATAACCAGAGGTCACGTTAAAGTTTTTTGCATGGAGCAAAACCCTAGAGGAAACATGGATGATACGTAACTCGATGCGCCCGCTTCCAGGGTTCATGCAGCCGTTCTTGAGTTGGCTGACCGCCAAGCCCCTGCCCGAGGACCTCGACCGGGTCCGGCCCCTCAAACCGATGCACCATATCATCGTCTCCGCCGGATTGATCGGCATCGGCGCGTCGCTGGCCGGCGCCGGCTACCTGCAAGGCAGCGTCTGGCTCTGGCTGCTGGGCTTCGTGCTGGCGACCGGCGGCATCAAACAGATGCAGGTGATGATCTGCCACAACTGCGCCCACGACATGGTCTTCAAGGACCGCGAGCGCAACCTGAAGGTCGGCCGGATCATTTCCGGCGTGCTGATGCTCAAGCCCTTCGACGTCTACAAGCATGAACACACGCTCCACCACAGTTCCAGGGCCCTTTTGACCGACGATGACGACACCCTGTCCTATCTCCAGGAAGTGGTGAAACTCAAGCCGTCCGACAGCATCTCCACCATGTGGACCAAGCTTGTGACCACCGCGCTGTCGCCGCTGGCCATCCTGCGGTCGTTCTGGGGCCGCGTGAAAGCCACCGCCGTGGCCGACAACCGCCGCGTCGCCCAATGGACGCTGATGTTCTGGGTCGCCCTCGCCCTGCTCTCCGCTGCCCTGGGGCATTTCGACCTGTTCGTCATGGCCTGGGTGGTGCCGGTGTTCGCCGGCTATCACATCAGCACCACGTTCCGCCTGGCCGCCGAGCACACCTGGCCCAGCGTGGACGTGCTGGAGCGCCGCGGCATCGACTTCATCTGCGAAAGCACCACCGGCGTGTTCATCGGCGAAGAACTGCGCCTGCCGCAAGACGCCGGTTTCATCCGCCGCCAGGCCCTGATCGCCCTGTGGCTGGTGAAGATGCTGTGCTTCCACCTGTTCGTGCGCCTGTTCGTGATGGTCGGCGACACGCCCTGCCATGACTTCCATCACCGCCGCCCGCGCTCCGCCGACTGGCCCAACTACATCACCGCCCGCGAGCGGGACATGCTTGAAGGCTCCAAGCCCTTCCCGACCAACTACAGCGAAAACTGGGGCTACATCAACGCGGTGACCGCCAACTTCCGCAACTTTCAACGAGCACTTCCGTACTACGCCAACAGGACTGCAACCCAAAAAGGACTTTAAGGATGATGTTCAACAAAACCGCTCTGCTCGCCACCGTACCTTCCGACTCCCACAGCTGGAACCTGGTGTTCATGGAATTCCTGCTCAACGACCTGGGCTACAAGGTCGAGAACCTGGGGCCCAACACGCCCATGGACGAGGTGATCGACCGCCTCAACCGCAAAGGCAACGCGATCGTCGTGGTCAGCACCGTCAACGGCCACGGCTACCTTGAGGGCGCGGAACTGGCCAAGCGCGTGCGCAGCGAGACCCGTCACCAGGGCGGGCTGTACATCGGCGGCAAGATCTGCACCGAGAACGACAGCCAGACCATCGCCCGGCACAGCGAAACCCTGCGCACCGCCGGTTTCGATGAAGTGTTCGACGACAGCGTGGCCAACAGCTTCGATACCTTTCAGGAACTGGTGACCGCGCAACTGAACTCGACGCACTTCCTGGAGAAACGGGTCGCCCGCTGACCCGTCCGCGCCACCTACCGGTTTGATGAAAAGGTTTACCGCATGATCGACTTCAACACGCATGTCCTTGAACGGTTCGCCGAGCAAGGTCCGGTGCTCCAGCCGCGCATGGGCTTCAGCGACCCGGCCCGGATGCAGGCGGGGCTTGAGGGCGTGGCCGCCAGCCGCGCCAACACCGTCTGCACCATCACCCTCGATGCGTTCACCCGGGTGAACAACCTCGCGGCGGCGCAGCGGGCCATCGACAGTGGGTCGATGCTCAACGGCTATCCGATCGTCAACCACCCCGGCGAAGACACCCGCGCGATGCTGGAGCAGATCTATGCCCGCCACCGCCTGCCGGTGCAGATCCGGCATGGCTCGCCCGATCCGCTGCACATTTTCGAGCGGATGGTCGAGATCGGCCTGCCCACCACCGAAGGCGGACCGATCTCTTACTGCCTGCCCTACAGCCGCACACCGCTGCGCGAGGCGTTCGGCCATTGGGAGAAAGCGTGCCGGGTGCTGGCCGACGGTGTGGAGCACAGCCACATCGAGAGCTTCGCCGGCTGCATGATGGGCCAGATGTGCGATCCGGCGATCCTGGTGGCGCTGAACATTCTCGAAGGCCTGTTCCTGCGCTCCCACGGCATCCAGACCCTGTCGTTCTCCTACGCACAAGGCACTTCGCCGGTACAGGACCGGGCAGCGGTGACGGCGTTGCAGCAGTTGGCCAGCGAGTACTTCGCGCCGGGCAGCTACCACTTTGTCGGCTATGTGTTCATGGGCTTCTTCCCGCGCTCGTTGGGCGGGTTCTGCCGGATCACCAGCGATGCGCTGGCGATGATCCGCGCCACCGGCGTGCAGCGGGTGATCATGAAGACCCCGGTGGAATCGCGCCGCATCCCCCGCATCGAGGAGAACATCGCGGCGCTGGAGTACGCCGATTTCTGCCTGAACACCGACGGCGAACTGCCGGACATCCCGTTCGATGCGCAAGAGCACGCCCGCGTCCTCGGCGCCGCCCGAAAGCTGATCGAAGGCACCCTCGCCCGCGACAGCGACCTGTCCGAGGCGATCCTAGATGCCTTCGCCGGCGGCTTCCTGTCGATCCCGTACTGCCTGCACCCGGACAACCGACGCAACGCCGGCACCGTGGTGACGGCCCAGAACTACTACCAAGGGTTCGACGGCGAGCGCGTCGAGAATGCGTTCTCGTTCCTGGCGGCGCTGCGGCACAACATCCAGACCTACGACCGCGTGGCCTGACGGCGCAGCGCTTTGCCTCCCCCACAAACGCCCGATGCCCGCATCGGGCGTTTTCTATTCGGGCAACCCGGCCAGGCGCAGCCCTTCGATGAAGAGGGCGACGTCTTCGGGGCGCTGGATCGGCAGCCACTCCTTGAGCCTGGACACCCGCAGAGTGGGATCCAACTCAAGCAGGCGCGCCATGACCGGCCCGGCCTTGTCCATCCGCCCGCCCAGCGCGTGGCTGGCGGCCATCAGCGCCACCGCCGGCAGCAGGCTGGGCAGATTGCCGACCGACTGTTCGGCATAACCGGCCGCGATCTCGAAGCGACCGGCGAAGAAGTGGGCGATGGCCATGCCCACCTGCATGCGGAACATCTCCGGATCCAAAGGGCTGAGGCGTACCGCGTGCTCCAGGTTCTGGATGGAGGCGTCGGTCTCGCCGCGCATGGCCCGCAGGATCCCGCCCAGGTACCAGGCCGGCGCCAGGTTGGGGTTGAGCAGCCGGGCCCGGTCGAGCAAGGCGATGCCGCCGTCGACGTCACCGGTCAGGTGGGCCAGCGCGTGGCCGCTGCGGGTCAGGGCCACGGCGTCGTCGCGGCCCAGCTCCACCGCCATCCGCGCCAGCCGTGCGCCTTCGGCGATTTCCCGCGGCCGGTCGGTCATCCAGCCGTTGAGCTTGCGCCAGAAGTGGCACCAGGCGGCCATGCCGTAGGCGGAGGCGAACTCCGGATCCAGTTCGATGGCGCGGTAGAACAGCGCGAGCGATTCGTCGATGGCCTCGCGGGTGGCGATGTGCAGTTTGGCCGTGGCGCGCAGGTAATAGTCGTAGGCATCGAGGCTGTCGGTGGGCTTGCGCTTGGCCCGTTCGATTTCCGCGCGCTCCAGTTGCGGCGCAATGGCGCCGACCACGCTTTCGGCGATCCGGTCCTGCAGCTCGAAGATGTCGTCGAGCTGGCCCTCGAAGCGCTCGGCCCACAAATGCATGCCGCTGCTGGCGTCGATCAGCTGGCCGGTGATGCGCACCTTGTTGCCGCACTTGCGCACGCTGCCTTCGAGCACGTAGCGCACGCCCAGTTCCTGGCCGACGCTGCGGGTGTCCACCGCCCTGCCCTTGTAGGTGAAACTGGAGTTGCGGGCGATGACGAACAGCCAGCGCAGGCGCGACAGCGCGGTGATGATGTCCTCGGCCATGCCGTCGGCGAAGTAGTCCTGTTCGGGGTCGCCGCTGAGGTTCTGGAACGGCAGCACGGTGATCGAAGGCTTGTCCGGCAGCAGGAGCGCCGGGCGCGGCGGCGCCGTCGGCTGCGTTGCGGCGGGAGGCTCGGGATCGTCGCTCGGTTGGACCTCGCCGACGAAACGGTAGCCCTTGCGCGGCACGGTGCGCACCAGGCGCTGGTGCTCGCCGGTGTCGCCGATGGCCTTGCGCACGGCGTTGATGTGGCTGGTGATGGTGGATTCGGAGACGACCCGGCCGCTCCACACGGCATCGAGCAGTTCGTCCTTGCTCACCACCCGGTCGCGGTGGCTGATCAGTTGCAGCAGCAGATCGAAGACTTGCGGCCCGACGGTCACGGTCTGGCCGCGTTGGGTCAGGTCCCGGCGCTCTGGGTCGAGCACGAAGTCTTCAAACTTGAATGGCACGCTGGCGGTTCCCTGATCGGACGCCCCCGGCGCGGAATCCGGGGTGGCAGTGGGTTGGGCCCTCAATGGTACGGCAGAGTGTGCGCCGCCGCACCGGTCTGTGCGCCGGCCACAGCAGTTTGGACGGTTTGGACGCAAATCCAAGCTCGGGCCAAGGCAAATCCAAGCCCCGGGCAAAGATTCGGATCCCCGCCGCAGGCATCCTCGAAGCACATCGACAGCAATGGTTGCGGTCGGCAAGCGGAGAGACGCCATGAAGATTGTCGTTATCGGAGGCACCGGCCTCATCGGATCGAAACTTGTGAAGAACCTGCGCGAGCGCGGCCATGATGCACTGGCGGCCTCGCCCAACACCGGCGTGAACAGCATCACCCGCGAAGGCCTCGCCGAAGCGATGGACGGCGCCCAGGTGGTGGTCGACGTGTCCAACGCGCCGTCCTGGGAAGACCAAGCGGTGCTGGAGTTCTTCGAGACCTCCACCCGCAACCTGCTGGCCGCCGAGGCCGCCGCCGGGGTCCGCCATCACGTGGCGCTGTCGGTGGTGGGCAGCGAGCGGCTGCCGGACAACGGCTACTTCCGCGCCAAAGTCGCCCAGGAAAACCTGATCAAGGCCTCCGGCATGCCCTACAGCCTGCTGCGGGCCACCCAGTTCTTCGAATTCGTCGGCGGCATCGCCCAGTCGGCCACGGTCGGCGACGAAGTGCGCCTGTCGCCTGCGCTGATCCAGCCCATGGCGTCGGACGACGTCGCCGCCGCGCTGACGGATGTGGCGCTGGCCGCGCCGAGCAACGGCACCCAGGAAGTCGCCGGCCCCGAGGCCTTGCCGCTGGATGAGCTGGTCCGGCGCTTCTTCCGCGTCACCGGCGACACCCGCAAGGTGATCCCGGACGTCCACGCCCGCTACTTCGGCGATGAACTGGACGACCAGTCGCTCACCCCCGGCAGCGCCAACCCGCGCCTGGGCCCGACCCGTTTCGAAGACTGGCTGGCGAAATCGACCGCGTCGGCTGCGCGCTGAACGCGCACTCACCCTCATCTATAGGAGCACTGCCATGTTTAGCCGAATCCTGTTGGCCGCCACCCTCGCGGCCGTGTCGGTCACCGCTGCTTCGACGGTCTCTGCGGCCGAGCCGCAGGCGGGCAAGGTCACCGTGGTGTTCGACCGCGCCCTGCCCAACGTGCCGGGCAAGACCATGAAGGGCGTGCTGGTGGAATACGCGCCGGGCGGGTCTTCGCCTGCGCACTTCCATCCGAAGTCGGCGTTCATCTACGCCACGGTGCTTGAAGGCGCCGTGCGCAGCAAGGTCGGCGATGCGCCGGAGAAGGTCTACAAGGCCGGGGAACACTTCGTCGAGCAGCCGGGCGACTTCCACGCCGTCAGCGCCAACGCCAGCACCACCGAGCCGTCCCGCCTGCTGGCGGTGTTCGTGCTCGACAGCACCGAGGGGGATCTGGTCCGGCCCGTGAAACCGTAACCGCCCCCTTCTACCGCCCGCCTCCGGCAGCCCCACGCTGCCGGAGGCGTTGGCCTTGCGCAGGATCCTGAACATGAACGCCCTCCAGCACGAAGTACCCGATAGCCAGGCCGGCGAACCCTCGCCGTCCGCCGTGCCGCGGCGCAAGCGCAAAGTGGTGGGCGTGCTGTTGTGCGCGGTGGCGGCCGTGGTGGCGGGCGGCGGTGTCCTGCTGTTCGGCGACGGCGGCGTCAGCACCGACAATGCCTATGTTCGCGGCGATGTCACATCGCTGGCGGCCAAGGTGTCCGGCTACGTGACCACGGTCGAGGTGCAGGACAACCAACCGGTGCGTAGCGGCGACGTGCTGTTTCGCATCGATGACCAGGACTACCGCGCCCGTCTGGCGCTGGCGGAGGCCAATCTCCAGTCGGCGCAGGCGCGATTGAGCAACGTGGACGCCCAGACCGAACTGCAGCATGCCCAGATCCGTCAGGCCGAGGCCCAGCGGCGCTCGGCCGCCGCGCAGCTGAACCTGGCCAGCAAGACCCACGAACGCAACCGCAAGCTGATCGTCAGCAATGCGGTGAGCCAGGCGCTGGTCGATGAAACCGCCGCCGCCCAGACCCGGGCGTCCGCGACGGTGGAAGCGGCATCCGCATCGGTGCAAGCGCAACAGCAACGCATCGCCGTGCTGTCGGCCCAGCGCGCCGCGGCGCTGGCCAGCGTGGCCCAGGCCCAGGCTTCTCGGGACCTGGCCCGGATCGACCTCGACAGCACCGTGGTGCGCGCGCCGGTGAACGGCGTGGTCGGCAACCGCCAGGTGCGTGTGGGCCGCTTCGTCACGCCCGGGGGCGCCCTGCTCGACATCGTTCCGGTCCAGGACGTCTGGGTCGTGGCCAACTTCAAGGAAACCCAGCTCGAACGGATCAACCCCGGCCAACCGGTGCGCATCACGGTCGACGGCTACCCCGACGATGCCCTGCGCGGCGTGGTCGACAGTTTCGCCCCCGGCAGCGGTTCGGCCTTCAGCCTGTTGCCCACCGACAACGCCACCGGCAACTTCGTCCGGGTGGTGCAGCGGGTGCCGGTGAAGATCCGCCTGGCCCATAACCCGCTGCCCGGCCGCATCGTGCCCGGCCTGTCGGCCCGGGTCGACGTGGAGCCCGGGTCATGAAACGGCTGGCCGGCACGTGGAGCGGTGCCCTGCTCCTGGCCGGCGTCCTGCTGGCCAGCCTGACCGAAGCGATCGCCGGCAGCGCCCTGGTACTGGGACGCAACGGCATCATCGGCGACACCTACGCCACGCCCGACGAATTTGCCTGGCTGGACATCGGCTACACCGCGCTCAAGCTGATCGGCTTCATCAGCGCCTCGGCCTTGCTGACCCGCTTCGCACCCCGCACCGTGATCGTCGGCGCCACATTGGCCATGGGCCTGACCTGCGCCCTGGCCGCCGCCGGCACCCGGCTTGAGCTGCTGGTGCCGTTGCGCATGGTTCAGGGCTTCGCCGGCGGCACCCTGCTGGTGGCGGGCCAGGCCTTGATCTTCCGTGCCTTTGGGCGCGAACGGCAACCGTTGCTGCAGGCGCTGTTCGCCATCGGCGCCGTGGTTGCCTCCGTCACCTTGACCCCGGCCCTGCAAGGGTGGCTGGTGGACAGCCGCTCCTGGGGCTGGATTTTCTTCAGCGCCGTGCCGTTGGCGCTGGCGGGCTGCGGCCTGATGCTGTGGGCGGAGCTGCCCCGGCCGGCCAAGGCAGACCGACGGCCCTTCGACTGGATCGGCTGGGGGCTGATCAGCGCCGCCCTGCTGTGCTTCACCTACGTGCTCAGTCAGGGCGAGCGTTGGGACTGGTTCGAAGAGCCGCGCATCGTTTGGCTGACACTGGCGGGCACCGCCGCCCTGCTGGGGTTCCTGGCCAGGCAGTTGCTTTCCAGGCGCCAGCCGCTGCTGGACTTCGATCTGTTCGGATCGAGCGATTTCGCCTTTGCCTTCATCGTCAGTTTTGTCGCCGGGGCGGCGTTGTTCGGCAGCGCCTACCTGATACCGGCCTTCGCCGTGTCGGTGCTCGGCTTCACCCTCACTGAGGCCGGCCTGCTGCTGTTGCCCAGCGGCGCCGTGTTCATCGCCGCCCTGCTCGTTTCGGCCTGGCTGATGCAGGCGCGGGGCGTGGCGCCGTTCGCCACGGTGCCGCTCGGCATCGGGCTGATCGCCCTCGCCATGTGGATGCTGTCCGGCTCCACCCTCGAGAGCGGCAGCGACGACATGATGGCGGCGATCCTGCTGCGCGGTCTGGGCCTCGGTTTCCTGTTCCTGTCCATCACGCTGATCGCGTTCAGCCGCCTGACCAGCCGTCACCTGGCCGCCGGCATCGGCCTGTTCAACACCGGCCGGCAATTGGGCGGGCTGATCGGCGTGGCCGCGCTGCAGACGCTGATCGAACACGGCCATGCGCACAATGCCGTGGTCCTCGGCACCCATGTCACACCGGGCGGCCCGGCCGTCATCGAGCGGTTGGCGAAACTGTCGGCGATGCTGACCGACAAAGGCCTGGACGTGCCGGCAACCGGCCGCGCCGCAGCGAATCTGCTGGGCCGCACGGTTTCCGGGCAATCGATGGTGATCGCCTTCGACAGCGCCTTCATGGCGGTGGTTCTGCTGTTCGCGTTCGCCGCCCCGCTGCTGGTGGCGGTCAAGATCGCATTCGCCAGGCGCGCCAAAGCACAGGCAGCGACGGCCGGCACCCGTTAGCGGGTCCGGCCGTCCGGCGCCCTCTCAGACAGCCTCAGTAAGGGTTGCACTGTTGCGCCACCGCGGTGGCCTGGTCGACATAGGGCCGCGCCGGCTCCAGATTCCACTCCGGCTTGTTGCGCACGGGCCTGCCGTCGAAGGTGGCCGCCAGGTGGCAAACCAATTGACGACGCAGCGATCCGCCGTTGACGCTGTACTGGCGCCACTGGTCGTCGTTTTTGTGCTTGTTGTACAGCTCGGCGAACATCCGGTCGGTCTGGTCGTCCTTGATCGCCCGGCCGCACGCGGTGGGCACCACCTGCAGCGACCAGGTGTCGGGGCCGAGCTTGGGATCTGGGCGCTTCACCCACGTGCTGGACTCGATGTACTTGTCGCAGTACTTGGGCTCAGACGTCGATGCGGTCTGGATGCAGGAGAACGTCGCCTTGGCCACCGGGGTTTTCGGGAGGTCGATCTTGATGATGTTGCGATCCTTGCCGGTCTTGTTCTTGTAATCCTTCTGATTGGCCAACGCATCGTTGAGGCCGCGCTGGTCGCTGTAGAAGAAGGCCAGGATCGGCAGTTCGTCGGTCTTCGGGTTACCCAGGCGCAGCTCGGTCTGTGTCTGGAACTCACGGCTGTTGATCACCCGCCGCGAGCCCATGAAGTTCTGGAACGCGGTGACCCGCTCCTGGCTGCTCATGGGGTTGCGCATGTTGAAGCCGCACTGCAGTTGATCCTGCTGGCGGTTGTTGTTGAACTGGGTGAAGTGCGCGACCCACGCATTGACGTTGCTGATCGGCGGCGCCATGGACTGGCACACTGCTTCGGTCTGGGTGGTGTTCTTGTTGTTGCCGCAGCCCCGGTCGTCGCGAAAATCGGTCCAGGCGTCGTTGGGGAACGCGCAGTAGATGTGCACCGGGTTCTCGGGGTCGCGCACCAGATCCACCGGCGTGATGAGGTAGCCGTTCTGGGTGCTCATGCCGGGGTCTTCGTAGCTGATGCCGTCGGCGCGCATCCACGACGCGGCGAAGGTGCCCAGTTCCTGGGCCTTGGGGCTGGGATTCCAGACATCCCACTGCTGCCCCTTCGCCGGATCCGCCCGGTGGGTGCCCCGGACCAGCAGCCCCGAACAGTCCGACGCCGGATCCCTGCCGCAACTGTCGACGGTGTTGTTGTACAGCGTTTCGACTTTCTTCAGCGTTTCCGCGCATGACTCGGCATAAGCCGAGGCCACGTGCAGGCATAGCGGCAACACGCACAGCGGCGCGATCCTGTTCCAGCGAGTCTTCATGACGACTGTCTCCTTGCCTTCTTGCAAAACCTAGCGCGCCACCGGATTGCAGCCCGCCGCGCGGGTGTCGCTGTCCGACAGCGCGGGCCTGAACGGCTCAAGATTCCATGGCGTCTTGCTGCGGTAGTTGACCAGCACGCAGTTCAGTTGCCCGCGCATGCTGCCGGCGGACTTTTCGTTGTCGCGCCAGTTGCCGTCGCCGCCGCGCAGGGCGAACAGCTGGTCGTACAGGGCGCCGAGCTGGTCGGGGGGCAAGGCGCGCCCGGCCGCAGTCGGCACCACACTCAAGGTCCATTCGTCCTGGCGGGTGCCCGGGTCATAGCGTTTGACCCAATCGGCGGACGCGATGTACTGCACCGCTTTGGCCGGCACCGGATTGCACCCGGCCTTGGCCGCTTCCTGCGGCGTGACGACGGGGCGGAACGGTTCAAGGTTCCATTCGGTCTTGCCCGGGTAATGCTGCACCAGGCAACTCAGTTGCTGGCGCATGCTGCCGGCGGCCTTCTCGTTGTCGCGCCACTGGCGGTCGGTGCCGCGCAGCTCGAACAACTCCTTGTAGACCGCCTCCTGGTCGCTCGCCTGGCTCGCCTTGCCCTCGGCGGTGGGGACGACGTTGAGGGTCCATTCGTTTTTCCCGGTGCCGGGGTCATGGCGCTCGACCCAAGTGGCCGAGGCGATGTACCGGGCGGTCGGCGGCACCGGCGTCGGCTGGCCGTTGCCGGCCGCCGTCAGGTCGATCGCCTGGTCGGCGGCGACATAGCTGAAACGCTGCTCCGGCGGCTTGGTGAAATCCAGCCGCAGGATCGGCACGCTGTAGCCCTGGGCCTGAAGCTTTTTCTGGAAATTGCGGGCGCTGTTGAGGCCGTTCTCCGGCTTCGGCGGTGCCTGGTCGCCGCGGGTGGCGAAGTTCTGTGTGCTGTTGACGTTGTAGATGAAAGCGTCGATGTACTTCATGTTTTCGCTGCCGTCGTTGCTGGCCGAGGCGTTCTTCAACATGAATTCGTTGACCTGCGCGCTGAAGGCGAAAGGGTCCTTGTTGGTGGTCTTCACCCGCGATTCGTGGACGCGGATCATGGCGTTCCAGTCGTCGGGCCGTTCGGCGTTCCAGGAGCACTGGTCGTACTGGATCGGCCCCTTGAACAGGCCGGTGTAGCGGGCCGTCCACTGGGCGGCGGTGCTGACCCCGGCTTCGGCGCAGGTGCCGTAGGCCAGCGCCGCGTTGCGGTTGTCCATCGCGGCCTGGGCCTTGCGCGGCGGTTCCTTGCTGTCGAAGAAGCCGCAGCCGTACCACTTGCGCTCCGGCCCCGTGCCGCCGTCGAACGCGTAGATGCACGTCCAGCCCTGCTCCTTGACCGGCAGCTGCAAGGCCCGCGAATCGATGGGCGTGCGCAGGATGAACCCGGCCGGATGGATGAGGATGCGCGTGCTCAGATCCTTGCGGATCCACGAATAGGACGTCGCGCCGATCTTGATTGCGTAAGGGCTGTAGTCCCACGGGTTGAACGGCCCGTCGTTGACCATGCGCAAGGTCACGCCGCTGCAGTAGTAATGCCCGCGGGCGGCGCCGGTGTCGGGCTCCTGGCAGGCGTCCTTGAGGGTGTTGTAGTTGCGGTTGATGCGGTTCAGCGTCTCGACCGGATCGAGCACCGTCTGGGCCGCCGCACCGAATGCCAGGGTAAGGGAACACACGAGAACGAAAGACGAACGCAGGGCTGCGCGCATGGCCGACGACTCCTTGTCGTGGGAGGTGAAACGTCCTTGGGGATGAGCGTAGATAGGGCTGTGTTTGCGGTCAAACCGAGAGATGAACGGTGCTGGCCGGGCGTCACCGTCGAGAGGCATCGAACCGCCCGCAATCCGCTACGCTTCACCTACAGACGGATTGTTCAGGCTCACACCTCAGGAACCCCACGATGAAGGACGCATCAACGGATCTTGGAAGACAAATCGACACCGCGATGAAACTGCTGTCCCTGTCGGCCAAAGTCGGCCTGCTGGTCGGCGGCGGTTCGATCGTGGGTTATCTGCTGATGAACGGGCATTACCCGCAAGGCGTCTCCCTGGGCGATGGATTGCTGTTTCTGGTGTCGGCGTTTTCCTTCGGCATCGTCTGCCTGTACTTCTCGATCTCCATCACGGCGGTCGGGATTCTGCTGTCGCCGATCCTCGCGCCCGCCGTGAGGCTGGGCGTCCGGGTCGTGAACCGATTCAAGGAACAGAAGATCGCTTCGCCCGTCACGCAGCAGAAGATCGGTTTCCCGGCGGTGTTCTTCGGGATCTGCGGACTGGCCATCATCTATTTGCTGGCGCGCAGAAGCCTGATCGATCACCTGCCCCTGATCGTGCTGCCGGTGTTCCAATGCGTCATGTATGCGGCGCTCGTGGAGCAGAACGAGAAGATGCGGCTGGCAAAACTTCGGGCCGAGTCTGATCCGCAAGAAACCACCGACTTGCACCCCATCAGAAAGTCCAGGGCCATCCTGGCGGGCATCATTCTGATAGTCCCGATTTTGATGGGCGGCGTGACATCCGATCTGTTGCAGCTGGCCATGAGCTTCGCAAAAATCCGCATCGACCACGCGACCATCCTGGTGAAGGCGCCCTACGCCAACCTGCTGCCGAACCCAAAGGAATCCAAGATCGACAACTTCAAGACCTTCGAAAAGGCCACCGTGATCTTCAGGGGTGTCGGCAACACCACGCTTATCGAAATGCGCACCCCCGACACGGCGACCCGGCTGGAGATCCCGAACGATTCGATCATCATCGAACGCACGGCGAAGATCGCGCCGGACGCCAAAATCGCTGAAGGCAATCTCTAGCGCTCAAGAATCCGGCAAAGCGCCCTTTCCTACCCTGCCGATGCCAGCCCCTGATAGGAATAGGCAACCCTTAAAGACGAACCGGCATAGGTCGACCCGGCCTGATTCCCTACCATAGGCTCCACGCCAACACACCGGAGCCCACCATGCCAGCCACCAAAACCCTCTTCATCACCGGCGCCAGCAGCGGCTTCGGCCAGGCCCTGGCCAAGGAAGCGCTCGCCGCCGGCCACCGTGTCATCGGCACCGTGCGCCGCGAGGCGGACTTGCAGGCCTTCGAGGCCCTGTCGCCGGGCAATGCCCATGGCGTGATCCTGGATGTCACCGACTTCGACCGGATCGACGCCGCCGTCGCCGAAACCGAGGCCGCTTTCGGCCCGGTCGATGTGCTGGTCAACAACGCCGGCTACGGCCACGAAGGCGTCTTCGAGGAGTCGCCGCTGGAGGAGATGCGCCGTCAGTTCGACGTCAACGTGTTCGGCGCCGTGGCCGTGACCAAGGCGTTCCTGCCCTACTTCCGCCAACGCCGCGCCGGGCACATCCTCAACGTCACCTCCATGGGCGGCACGATCACGATGCCGGGCATCGCCTATTACTGCGCCAGCAAGTTTGCGCTCGAAGGCATCTCCGATACCCTGAGCCAGGAACTGCGCCCGTTCGGCATCTTCGTCACTGCCGTGGCGCCCGGTTCGTTCCGCACGGACTGGGCCGGCCGCTCGATGCAGCGCACCCCGCGCAGCATCGCCGACTACGACGCCAGCTTCGACCCGATCCGCAAGGCCCGCGAGGACAAAAGCGGCAAGCAGCTCGGCGACCCGCAGAAGGCCGCGCAAGCGATGTTGCAGGTCATCGCCGACCCGACGCCGCCGGCCCACCTGCTGCTGGGCAGCGACGCCCTGAACCTGGTGCGCGACAAGCTCAAGCGCACCGCCGACGAGATCGACCGATGGGAAGCCCTGACCCGCTCCACCGACCATTGAACCCACGGCAGGAGATGCACCCATGAACCCGCACGATGCAGACACCCGGCGCATGGTGCGGCTCATGGAGAAGCTGGCCCCGGTGGAGGGCTACAACCTCAGCGCGTTGGATGACGTGCGCTTCCTGCGCTCGAACCGGCCGCTGACCCGCACGCCGGTGCTGTACGACCCCGGCATCGTGATCCTGTGCCAAGGGCGCAAGCGCGGGTATCTGGGCGACGAGGTGTATGTCTACGACGCCAGCCACTATCTGGTCGTGTCCGTGCCGGTGCCCTTCACCATGGAGACCGACGCCAGCGAAGAGGAACCGATGCTGGCGGTCTACATGCGCCTGGACCTGCGCCTGACCAGCGAGCTGATGCAGCAGGTGGACGAGGTGCACGGCCCGAGCCAGGCGCCGCCCAAAGGCATGTACGCCTCGCCGATGGACGATTCGCTGCGTGCCTCGACGCTGCGTTTCCTGGAGGCCATGAGCGTCCCGGGCGAGGCGCAGATCCTGGGGCCGTCGCTGATGCGGGAGATCTACTACCGCATCCTCACCGGTGCCCAAGGCGGCTCGATGCGGGCGGCGCTTGATCGGCAGGGGCATTTCGGCAAGGTGACCCGTGCGATCCGCATGATCCACACCTGCTACCCACAGCCTCTGGACGTTGAGCAGCTCGCCCGGGAAGCGAGCATGAGCGTGCCCAACTTCCACTTGCACTTTCGCAACGTCACGGACGCCTCGCCCATGCAGTACCTCAAGTCCACGCGCCTGCATCAGGCACGCCTGCTGATGCTGCGCCACAGCATGACCGCGTCGGCGGCGGCGTTCGCCGTCGGCTACGAAAGCGCCTCGCAGTTCAGCCGCGAGTTCAAGCGCTTCTTCGGCAGGACGCCGCTGGCCGCGATCGAATGGATGAAAGCGACGTATGCGCTGCCGGCACCCGCATCGCCTTCGATCTATGTGTCGTCGCATTAGCGACCGGATCCGCGAAATGCCTGCCTGCGCGCGCAACGGACTTGCAACCTCGCCGGATTCTCATCAAGGTGGAGCGTCCGGCAATCAGGCAGTTTCGCGATGACCTCTTCCACCCTCGACCCGACCGCCAACGACTGGATCAACATCCGTCGCGACCGGGACACCGGCATCGAAAGCGTGCATGCGCACTTTCAGGGCCACGCCTACGAGCCCCACGATCATGACGAGATGCTGGTGGGCGTCACCCAGCAAGGCGTGCAGCGTTTCAGTTGCCACCGTTCGCTGCACACCAGCACGCCGGGACGTTCGATCCTCATCGAGCCGGGCGCGGTGCATGACGGCCATGCGCCGGAGCCGGAAGGCTTCACCTACGCGATGCTGTACCTGCCGCAGACGTGGGTCGCGGGCATGACCGACCGCCTCGGCCTGGGCGATGCATCGGCTTTGGAAGCCGCGTTCCGCACCACACTGGCCGACGACTCGCAGCTCAGCGCCTCGATCCAGCAAGCGTTCCTCGCCATCCACAACGAGGAAGGCCGGCTGGCCCGGGACCAAAGCCTGGATCACCTGATCGGCATGCTGGCCCGGCACATCTACCGGCCGACGCCTTCCGGCAAGGCCGACGCCGACTTCGAAATGCAGCGGGCCCGGGAATACCTGCACGCCCATCTGTCCGACGACATTGGCCTGGATGAATTGGCGATGCATTCGGGGATCGACCGTTTCCGCCTCACCCGCCAGTTCAAGCGCGCCTTCGGCCAGACGCCCCACGCCTACCTGGTGCGGCTGCGCCTGCGGGCCGCGCGCATTCTCTTGGCCAGCGGCCAGGCGCCGGTGGACGTGGCCGCCGCCGTGGGCTTCGCTGACCAAAGCCATTTGGGGCTGTGGTTCCGCCGCGCCTACCGGCTCACCCCGGCCGGCTATCAGCGACAGTGCACAAACCTTACAGACCGGGAATCCGCCCGCCTTCCATGATGCAGGCTCCAGACTGACGGAGCCTTCCACTCATGTTCGATACCAAAATCGCCTTCATCGTGCGCAACGACCTGGCCACCTGGCAGCGGATGAACGTCGTGGCGTTTCTCGCCACCGGCATTGCCTCGGCTGCCCCCGACATCATGGGCGAGCCCTACATCGACGCCAACGGCCACCGCTACGGCAACATGGCCGGCCAGCCGATGCTGGTGTTCGAAGGGGATCTGGCCGGCCTGCAAAAGGCCCACCGGATCGGCCTTGAGCGCGAACTCACCCTGCTCCCCTACGTATTCCCGATGTTCTCCACCGGTTTCGACGAAGCCAACCGCGAGGTGTTCCGGGCACAGGATCCGGACAACCTGGACTTGGTCGGGATCGTCCTGCGCGGCTCGAAAAAGGCCGTGGACAAGGCAACCAAAGGCCTGTCGCTGCACGCGTGAGCCCTTCCCTTCCCACCTTTCAAGCGGTGTTCGACGATGTTCGATTCTTTTGTTGCGGCGGGCCGACGCTCCGCCTCCTTCAACCCCTGCCGACAGGGTGCACACCGATGAGCGCCTCGACCCTGCTCGGTTTCTGGGCCTTTGCCCTGGTGTTCGTGATCGTGCCCGGCGCCGACTGGGCCTATGCGATTTCCGCCGGGGTGCGCGGCCAAGGCGTCATTCCCGCCGTACTCGGCCTCCTGACCGGCTACACCGTGCTGACCGTGGTGGTGGCCGCCGGCCTGGGCGTGCTGGTGGCAGCCAACCCCAGCCTGCTGATGGGCCTGTCCATCGCCGGCGCCCTGTACCTGTGCTGGCTGGGGGTCGGCATGCTGCGCAGCCCGCCGGCGTCGATCAAGGCGGACGACGCGACCGGCGCACTGCGCGGGATGGACTGGTACGTCAAAGGCACGTTGGTCAGCGGCCTCAATCCCAAAGGCCTGCTGTTCTTCGTCGCTTTCCTGCCGCCGTGGACGTCCGCCCAGGCCAGTTGGGGCATCCCCGCGCAGTTGCTGGCCCTGGGCCTGGTCTACACCGCCAGTTGCTCGGTCATCTACACGCTGGTGGGGTTGGGCGCGGAACGCACGCTGCGGACGCGGCCCGATGCGGCGCGGCTGATCGGCCGGGTGTCCGGGGTAATCATGCTGGTGCTGGCCGCTTCGCTGCTGTACCGGGAGCTGCCGATGGGCTGATCGCGATCCTTGTGCGACCTGTCCGGCCGACCGCTGGTCAGGCCCGCCCGCTGAGCCCGTCGGGCGGGCCGCTTTTTTGCCCGCCGGTGTTGGCAGCCGTCCGTTCCGGATCTATACCAGCCAATGAGCGAGGGCCCTTGCAATTTGTGCGATGACCCTCCATCTGGGGGTGGTTGCTTGCTCGTCGAGCTTCTAAGATCGAGCAACCGGTATCCCATGAACATTGTTTCGAGGAGAACACCATGGCACGCACGACCCCCATCAACCGCTACCGCAACCTGGGCATCGTCGCCCACGTTGACGCGGGCAAGACCACCACCACAGAGCGGATCCTGTTCTACACGGGTCTGAGCCACAAGATGGGTGAGGTGCACGACGGTGCCGCCACCACCGACTGGATGGTGCAGGAACAGGAACGCGGCATCACCATCACGTCCGCCGCCGTGACCACGTTCTGGAAAGGTTCGCGCGGCCAGTACGACAACTACCGCGTCAACATCATCGACACCCCCGGCCACGTGGACTTCACCATCGAAGTGGAGCGTTCGCTGCGGGTACTCGACGGCGCGGTCGTGGTGTTCTGCGGCACCTCCGGCGTCGAGCCGCAATCCGAGACCGTGTGGCGCCAGGCCAACAAGTACCACGTGCCGCGTGTGGTCTACGTGAACAAGATGGACCGCGCCGGCGCGGACTTCCTGCGCGTCGTCGCCCAGATCAAGAACCGCCTGGGCCACACCCCGGTACCGGTGCAGCTGGCCATCGGCGCGGAAGAGAACTTCCAGGGCCAGATCGACCTGATCAAGATGAAGGCCATCTACTGGAACGATGACGACAAGGGCACCACCTACCGCGAGGAAGAGATTCCGGCCGACCTGCTGGCGCTGGCCAACGAGTGGCGCAACAACATGGTCGAGGCCGCCGCCGAAGCCAACGAAGAGCTGATGAACAAGTACCTGGACGAAGGCGACCTGTCCCCCGAGGAGATCAAGGCCGGCCTGCGCGCCCGTACCCTGGCCAGCGAAATCGTGCCGGCGGTCTGCGGCTCGTCG
Source organism: Pseudomonas sp. B7(2017) (assembly GCF_002112745.1). NCBI lineage: Bacteria > Pseudomonadati > Pseudomonadota > Gammaproteobacteria > Pseudomonadales > Pseudomonadaceae > Pseudomonas > Pseudomonas sp. B7(2017). Next base: position 72,179 of record NZ_NEIP01000021.1, read on the forward strand.
TTCAAGAACAAGGGCGTTCCGCTGGTGCTCGACGCGGTGATCGACTATTTGCCGGCGCCCATCGAGATTCCGTCGATCAAGGGCCATCACCCGGACAGCACCGACGACAACGAGATCATCGACGAACGCCACGCGGACGACGACGAGCCGTTCTCGGCGCTGGCGTTCAAGATCGCCACCGACCCGTTCGTGGGCACGCTGACGTTCGTGCGGGTCTACTCGGGCTTCTTGAGTTCGGGCGACTCGGTGATCAACTCGGTCAAGGGCAAGAAAGAACGCGTGGGCCGGATGGTGCAGATGCACGCCAACCAGCGCGACGAGATCAAGGAAGTGCGCGCCGGCGACATCGCCGCGCTGATCGGCATGAAGGACGTCACCACCGGGGACACCCTGTGCGACATCGACAAGCCGATCATCCTGGAGCGCATGGACTTCCCTGAGCCGGTGATTTCCGTGGCCGTGGAGCCCAAGACCAAGCAGGACCAGGAAAAGATGGGCATCGCCCTGGGCAAGCTGGCCCAGGAAGACCCGTCGTTCCGCGTCAAGACCGACGAAGAGACCGGCCAGACGATCATCTCCGGCATGGGCGAGCTGCACCTGGACATCCTCGTCGACCGCATGAAGCGCGAGTTCAACGTCGAGGCCAACATCGGCAAGCCGCAGGTGTCGTACCGCGAGAAAATCACCAAGAACAACGTCGAGATCGAAGGCAAGTTCGTCCGCCAATCCGGCGGCCGCGGTCAGTTCGGTCACTGCTGGATCCGCTTCTCGCAGCCGGACGTGGACGAGAAAGGCAACATCACCGAAGGCCTGGCGTTCACCAACGAGGTGGTCGGCGGCGTGGTGCCGAAGGAGTACATCCCGGCGATCCAGAAAGGCATCGAGGAGCAGATGAAGAACGGCGTCGTTGCCGGCTATCCGCTGATCGGCCTGAAGGCCACCGTATTCGACGGCTCTTACCACGACGTCGACTCCAACGAGATGGCGTTCAAGGTCGCGGCCTCCATGGCCACCAAGCAACTGGCCCAGAAAGGCGGCGGCGTGGTGCTGGAGCCGATCATGAAGGTGGAGGTGGTCACCCCCGAGGACTACATGGGTGACGTGATGGGCGACCTCAACCGCCGCCGCGGCCTGATCCAGGGCATGGAAGACTCGGTGTCCGGCAAGATCATCCGCGCCGAGGTGCCGCTGGGCGAGATGTTCGGCTATGCGACGGACGTGCGCTCGATGTCCCAGGGGCGTGCGAGCTACTCGATGGAGTTCTCCAAGTACGCCGAAGCGCCGCCGAACATCGTCGAAACGCTGGTGAAGAAACAAGGCGGAGCCTGATGTGACCGAAGCCGGAGCCTCCTGAAAGGGAGCTCCGGCTTTTTCATGCCCGGCCTTCTCTCATGGCTCGGCGAACGCCTGCTCGATGAACGCCTCCAGTTCCCTCTCCTCCAGCAACTCAATCGAAAACTGCCCGAAGCGTTTCGGCAGCCAAAGGATCCGCGTCCCGCTCGGCGACTGGAGGTTGTCGCGGGTCAGCGGCCGGCCGTTCTCGTCTTCCGGCTGCACGCCGCTGGCCACCAGTTCGTCGTAGGCCGCCTCGATGTCCGGGGTGGAATAGCAATGGCGGTAGATCGTGCCTTCGCCCTTGGCGTCCATCAGGTCCTTGAGGTTGCCGGCGAACGGCTGCACCAGCATCAGGCGTTCGCTGCCGAACCGCACGACCGCGTAACGCACGTGCAGGCCGCCGCGCTGCCAGTCGAGGGTCTTGGAGATGCGGGCGTTGAAGACCTTGGCGTAATAGCGGCAGGCTTCGTCGAGGTCGGCGACGAGCACATCGATGTGGCTGAACGTAAGGTCCAAGGGCTGCTCCCTGCGCAGTGGCGTGAAGCTGACGTTGTACACAATCCCGGCGCACGGATCCACGGTCCGGCGCAACAGCCACTATGCTCACAGAACCCCACCCCGCATGGACGCCGTCAGCCTCTTGCCCCAGGAGCCGGCCGTCCATGAACACCGCCACTCTGCTGACCCTGTTCGCCGTCACGCTCGCGCTGGCCGCCGGCTGCTCCGACAAGAAGGCCAACATTCGCTACGCCGCCGCCCAGACCGGCTCCAACTGCTACGCCAAGGCCCTGCCCACACTGGGCGAAGGCGGTCTGGCCTGGGGCGACACCTTGAGTGCGGCCCGGCAGAAATCCATGGCCAACTGCATGCGCTACGCCGGCCGCTCCGGCGGCACGCCGGACACCTGCCAAGTGGTGCTGGCCGGGTGCAAGGACTGAACGCCCGCGCCATCTGACCGAAAAAGCAAAATCCCCATGTGTTTCCTTCGTTGTTAAGGGCGTCGCACTGTTCCCTGCCCGTTCGTCTTGCCTGGAGTTGCCCCGATGCCCTCGCCCAAATCCCTGCCCACCGCTTTGCTGGGCCTGGCCCTCGTCTGTCCGGCCATGGCCGACGCCGAGGGGCTGGAACTGGGCCAGGTGGTGATCGGCGCCGAAGACCGCAGCGGCGAGGACCAATCGGTGGAGGACGCCAAGGCCCGGCTGGCCGAGGTGCCCGGCGGCACCAACGTCATCGATGCGCGTCGCCCGTTGCAGGGCCGGGTGGCCAGCAACCAGGACGTGCTGGCCTATCAGCCGGGGATCTACGCCCAGTCTTCGGGCAACGAAGGGGTCAAGGTGTCGATCCGCGGCTCCGGCATCAACCGCGCACCGGGGGCCCATGCCTCGGGGCTGTACGCGATGCTCGACGGCCTGCCGCTGACCGGCCCCGGCGGCACGCCCTATGAGTTGCTGGAACCGCTGTGGCTCGATCATGTGGAAGTGCTGCGCGGCGCCAACGGGTTCGACCGGGGCGCCCTGGCGCTGGGCGGCGCCATCGATTACGTCAGCCACACCGGCTACGACTCGCCGCTGCTGCAGGTGCGCTACGCCATGGGCAGCCATGGCTACATCCAGCGCCAGGTCAGCTCCGGGCAGGTGCTGGGTAACCTCGATTACTACATGGCGGTGACCGGCGCGCAGTCCGACGGCTACCAAGACCACACCGCCAGCAAGAGCCAGGGTGTCATCGCCAACGTCGGCTACCGGTTCAACCCGAACCTGGAAACCCGCTTCTACCTGCGCCACCGCGAGACCGACAACGACCTCGCCGGACGGGTGACCAAGCATTCCATCGAACACGACCCGCGCGCCGCCAACCCGGCCTACGTGACCCGCAACGACAGCCGCGACGAGCCCGGCAGCACGTTCTTCGGCAACAAGACCACGTGGTACATCGACGACGATTCGAGCCTGCAGACCGGCCTGGCCTACCACGACTACCCGATGGACCTGCGCGAAGGCCCCAACCGCCTGAAGGTGGCGTACACCGACGTCAGCGGCACCCTGGACTACAAGCGCCGCGACACCCTCTGGGGCCTGGAAAGCCGCAGCAACGTGGGCCTGCGCGTGACCAAGCACCTGCCCAACGCCGGTGCCACTGAGCTGGTGCGCATCCCCACCGGCAACACCGCCGGCTACGCGCCGGGCACCCACATCCGCGACTTCACCTACCAAGGCTCGGACACCGTGCTGCACGCCGGCAACGACCTGGAGATCGCCGACGACCTGTGGCTGACCACGGGCCTGGCCGCCATCTACACCCGCCGCGAAAGCGCCGTGACCTACCCCGACGGCGGCGGCAAGACCAGCCTCGGCGACTGGGACTACGCCCCGCGCATCGGCCTGCGCTACCAGCTGACGCCGGATCTGCAACTGTTTGGCAACCTCAGCCGCTCGGTCGAGGCACCGCACCCGTGGTCGCTGATCTACAGCTCCAATGTGCGTTTCCCCGCCGGCAGCGGCGTGGCCACCGGCGCCCAGCGCGACCCGATCAAGCTGCAGAACCAGACCGCCACCACCCTGGAACTGGGCGGCCGGGGCGACGCCGCCATCGGCCAGTGGAGCCTGGCCTGGTACTACGCCCAGGTGCGTCATGAATTGCTGTCGGTGCTCCCGGACGCCAACGCCACCACCCCGTACGAACTCAACGCCAGCCCCACCGTGCACCAAGGAGTGGAAGCCGGCCTGCTGAGCGACCTGTGGACCGCCGCCGACGGTGGCCGCTTGAGCCTGCGCCAGAGCTACACCTTCAGCGACTTCCACTACCGCGACGACGACCGCTTCGGCGACAACCGCCTGCCGGGCCTGCCGATGCACTACTACCAGGGCGAACTGCGCTACGACTGGCCCCAGGGCTTCTTCGCCGGCGTCAACACCCAGTGGGCCTCGAAGGTCGCCGTGGACTACGCCAACAGCTATTACGCCGACCCGTACGCGATCTTCGGCGCCACCGTGGGCTACAACGCGCCCAAGGGCGACTGGCAGACCTGGCTGGATCTGCGCAACCTGACCGACAAGCGCTACGCCGCCACCGTCACGCCGGGTTACGACGACAAGGGGCTGGACGTGGCGCGCTCCACGCCGGGCGAAGGGATGGCGATGTACGTCGGGGTGTCGTGGAGCCTGCGCTGAGGTTCGGTGGGGCCCCGCAATGCCTAGGGCTAGCGGCTCGCCGCCGCACAACCCGCGGGCTCGAAGCGCTCCGAGGTGTCCATGCGGACATTGCGCAAGGGCGCCGTGGCGAGGTGGGACGCGTAGAGGCCTTCGGCGCAATAGCCGATCAACAGCGTGCGGCGACGTCCGCCGACAACGTTCAGGCTGCCGGCGTGCACCAGGTCGGCATCGAACAGCAGAATGTCGCCGGCGCTGCCGCACAGCTGCACGGATCGCGACTCGTCGCTGAAGTCGAACGGCGCCTCGCCCGGCGAGGGCCGGTGGCTGCCGGGGACGATCCGGGTCGCACCGTTCTCCTGCCCGTAGTCATCCAGGAAGGCCAGCGCGTTCACCCGATCCCCCGGCCTCTGCGCCGACAGGTCGCGGTGCAGCACTTGGTGGCCGCCGCCGGCCAGCGGCTCGCGCCCCTCCACCTGCGAAATGAAGAACCGCTCGGCGATCAACGCCCCCGCCGCCGCCAGCACCGACGGCAAGCGGCACACGGCCAGAACCGTCGGATCGTTATCGAGCAGCGAATGCCGCCAGTCCCAGCCTCGGGGCACGGGCCATTGGTCCGAGGGTTTCACCTGAGCGTCGAAGGTCGCGCGCAGTCCATCCAGCCATTGGGCGGGGATCGCCCGACGGAGCAGCACAAAACCATTTTGGTGGAGTTGCTCGCGGTCGGTCATGGCGTGCTCGAATCCTTTCGCTCAATGGGTTCAATGAACCAGAGTAGCTGCGCCATCCCTCACGTCGAGCGCCAGCCTATGCCAGCAGTTCGGTAATCCAGCGCGCCTGCCGCTCGATTTCCCCGGTCTTCTCTTCGGGCACCGACTGGCGGGCCCGGGCGAAGTGGCTCAGGGTCTGCTGACGGCGGCGCAGCGTGCGCTGCCATTTGTCGAGGAAGGCCGGGCTGCGGGCCTGCATCTGCAACGGGCCGAAGTACAGTTCCCGGTCGCTGTAGGCCGGCGCCTCGCCGCGTTCGGCGACGATGATTTCGTAGTCGAAGCGGTTTTCCCGCAGCACTTCTTCGTGAAGGATCCGGTAGCCGTTTTCCATCAGCCACAGGCGCAACGGCTCTTCGCCGCCGTTGGGCTGCAGGATCAGGCGCTCCCGGCCGTTCAGACGCGCCTTGCCGCTGTCGAGAATGTCGCGGATCGTCTCCCCGCCCATGCCGCACAGGCTGACTGCGGTGATGCCGTCGTCCGGCTCGATGGCCTCCAGGCCGTTGGCCAGGCGCACGGTGATGGATTCGTCCAGGCCGTTGTCGCGCACCGTGCGTTCGGCGGCATGGAACGGCGTGCGCGCCACTTCGCCGGCCACCGCCGCCGCAATCGCGCCACGGCGCATCAGCGCCACCGGCAGGTAGCCGTGGTCCGAGCCGATGTCGGCCAAGCGTGCGCCCTGCGGCACTTGGGCGGCGACGCGCTCAAGGCGCATGGACAATGTCTGTTCGTTCAACGGCGGTTCCTGTTCACCAGCGGAATCGGCCCGGCGGCCGGATCGGGACGCGATTGTGTCGGGCTGCGTCGCACATTTCAAATCCCGGCGACGGAACCGTGCCCGGGCTGGGCTACACTCGCCAACGTCAGGACTTTTCCAAGGAGCGTGCCCGATGTCGATCAACAAGACCCTGCTGGCCATCGTCGCCGGCCTCACCCTTGCGGCAACCGCCCCGGCCCTGTTGGCCGATCCGGGCAACGGCAAGGGCAATGGCAAGGGCCACGACAAGGGTGCCCAGCACGGCAACCAGGCCCACGGCGGATACGGCCAACCCACCGTCGACATCGGCGGCGTGCGGGTGATTCTCAACGACAACCGCGGCTACTGGAGTCCCGGCCCGTCGCTGCCGCCGGGCATCCAGAAAAACCTGGCCCGGGGCAAGCCGCTGCCGCCGGGCATCGCCAAGAAACTCGACAGCCGCTTAAGCGGCCGCCTGCCCCACTACGAAGGCTATGAATGGCAACAGGCAGGCACCGACCTGCTGCTGGTGACGATTGCCACGGGGCTGATCTACGAGGTGCTGCACGACGTGCTGGACTGAGCGCCGGCCACAAAAAGGCTTATGGCTGCGGATCGGCCATCGCATTTGCAATGCCTGTGCTCCCCTTCGCGCACATGACAACGCATTCGCGATGGCCCTTTTCATTGAACCCCCGCGCTTTTTCTGCACAATGGCAGGCATTCGAAACACCACCCGAGACCCCTGATGTCCCTGACTCCTCACGACGAACGACTCATCAAGGCGCTGGCACTGGCCATCGTCGATCGCCCGCGGGCGACGCTCAAGGAGCTGGCCGAGGCCGCCGGCGTCAGCAAGGCCACCCTGCACCGCTTCTGCGGCACCCGCGACAACCTGGTGCTGATCATGGAAAACCACGGCGAGACGGTGCTCAACCAGATCGTCGGCACCACGGACCTGGTGCACGGCGAGCCCCTGGCGGCGCTGCGCAGCCTGATCAACGAACACCTGGCCCATCGCGAGATGCTGGCGTTCCTGCTGTTCCAGTACCGCCCCGATACCCTCAACGGCGGCGACGAGCGCTGGCAGCCCTACGCTGACGCGCTGGATGCGTTTTTCCTGCGCGGCCAGCAACTGGGCGCGTTCCGCATCGACGTCACGGCGGCGGTGTTCACCGAACTGTTCCTGACCATGATCTTCGGCATGGTCGACGCCGAACGACGCGGGCGCGCCGCCAGCGCCAACTCGGCCCATGTGATGGAACTGATGTTCCTGCAAGGCGCCGCCGCCACCCCCCGCCCGGAATAACCC
>NZ_NEIP01000022.1:0-73208 GCF_002112745.1 Pseudomonas sp. B7(2017)
TGGAACCACCTGATCCCATCCCGAACTCAGAAGTGAAACGATGCATCGCCGATGGTAGTGTGGGGTTTCCCCATGTGAGAGTAGGTCATCGTCAAGATTAAATTCCGAAACCCCAACTGCGAAAGCGGTTGGGGTTTTGTTTTGCCCGCAGGAAAGTTTTGTTAGCGTACGCAGAACAAATTTGCACAGTTATTTTCGAATAAGAACACTAAAATAGACCCCTCTTTTTCGGAGCCAGTGCCCTTATGTCTGATTCGGTTGACGCCCCCGGGCTGTCAGATTTACCGCTGGATGACTTGGTGGCCTGCCATGAGTGCGACTTGCTGATGCGCAAGCCGAAACTTGCCCATGGCGAGAAAGCCCTTTGCCCTCGCTGCGGCTACGAACTGTACGCCCATCGCCACAACGTGGTGCAGCGCAGCCTCGCCCTGGTTGTGGCGGCGCTATTGCTTTATGTGCCGGCGAACTTTCTGCCCATCATGCAGCTCAATGTACTCGGGCAATCATCGCAGGACACGGTCTGGAGCGGCGTCGTCGGTCTTTTCGACACCGACATGCGCGGCGTCTCGATCGTCGTGTTCCTGTGCAGCATGGCGATTCCGCTGCTCAAGCTGTTGTGCCAATTGATGGTGCTGCTGACGATCCGCTTCAATGTCGGACGCAGTTATGGCCTGCTGCTCTATCGGATCTATCACCACATGCGGGACTGGGGAATGCTGGAGGTGTACCTCATGGGCGTGCTGGTGGCGATCGTCAAGTTGGCGGACATGGCGGCGATCACCGTCGGTCTCGGCCTGATGTGCTTCATCGGTTTGCTGTTGGTTCAGGTCTGGCTGGAGGTGGTGATGTCACCGCATCAAATCTGGCAGGCGTTATCAGGAGAGGATGCCCATGCGGGCGATTGATGCAGGCATTCTGATCTGTGCCGAATGCCATGAACTGAACAGGCAGGAGGCCGGCACCGATGAGCAGACGTGCACGCGTTGCGGAGCGCAGGTCCACGCCCGGCGTCCGAACAGCCTCGTGCGTACTTGGGCGTTGTTGATCACGGCCGCCATCATCTACATCCCGGCCAACGTGTTGCCGATCATGACCGTCAGCGCGTTGGGCCAAGGCGAGCCCGCCACGATCATGTCCGGCGTGATCCAACTGGTGCAGCACGGGATGATCCCGATCGCGGCGGTGGTGTTCATCGCCAGCATCCTGGTGCCGACGTTCAAGCTGGTGGGCATCGCCCTGCTGCTGTTTTCCGTGCAGCGGCACCAGCCGTTGTCCGCACGTCAGCGGATCTGGATGTACCGCTTCATCGAGTTCATCGGCCGCTGGTCGATGCTCGACATTTTCGTGATCGCCATCCTGGTGGCGGTCGTCAACTTCGGCCGGCTCGCCAGCGTCGAAGCCAATCTCGGCGCCGTCGCCTTCGCCAGTGTGGTGATCCTGACGATGCTCGCCGCTGTCACTTTCGATCCCCGACTGATTTGGGACAACACGGAGTCGGATGCCGACCATGACTGATTTGCCTGTAGCGAAAACCCGACCGGCCTCGAACTGGTCCGCCATTTGGGTGCTGCCCCTGATCGCCCTGATCATCGGCGGTTGGCTCGGCTGGCGTGCCTACAACGAGACCGGCATCGAGATTCAGGTGCGCTTCGAAAGCGGCGAGGGCATTCAGGCCAACAAGACCGAAGTGTTTTACAAAGGCATGACGGTCGGCAAGGTGAAGGCCCTAAAGCTCGACGACGAAGGCAACTCCAAAGGCGTGATCGCCACGATCGAGATGAACAAGGATGTCGGACAGTACCTCAAGACCAGCACCCGTTTCTGGCTGGTCAAGCCGAGCGTGAGCCTGGCCGGCATCACTGGCCTCGAGACCCTGGTGTCCGGCAACTACGTGGCCATCAGCCCGGGAGAAGGCGAGCCGACCCGCAAGTTCACGGCCCTGGCCGAAGAGCCGCCGCTGTCCGATTCCCAGCCGGGCCTGCACTTGACCATCAAGGCGGATCGCCTTGGCTCGCTGGACCGTGGCAGCCCGGTGTTCTACAAGCAGATCAAGGTCGGCCAGATCAAAAGCTACCTGCTGTCCGAAGACCAGAACACCGTCGAGCTCAAAGTGTTCATCGAACCGGCCTACGCCAAACTGGTGCGCAAGCACACGCGGTTCTGGAACGCCAGCGGCATCAGCATCGACGCCAACCTGTCAGGCGTGAAGGTGCGCAGCGAATCCCTGGCCAGCATCGTCGCCGGCGGCATCGCGTTCGCCACCCCGGAGAACCGCAAGGACAGCCCGCCCACCGACCCGAGCCTGCCGTTCCGCCTCTACGAGGACTTCGACGCCGCGGCCGCCGGGATCCGGGTGAAGGTCAAGCTCAGCGACTACGAAGGTTTGCAGGCCGGCCGTACGCCGGTGATGTACAAGGGCATCCAGGTCGGCAACCTCAAGGCGCTGAAGATCGATCCGGACCTGTCCACCGCCACCGCTGAACTGACCCTCGACCCGCTGGCCGAGGACTATCTGGTGGCCGGCACTCAGTTCTGGGTGGTCAAACCGTCGATTTCCCTGGCCGGCATCACCGGCCTGGAAGCGTTGGTTAAAGGCAACTACATCGCTGTGCGCCCGGGCGACAAGGGTGCGGCGCCGCAGCGCGAGTTCGAGGCCCGGCCGAAGGCGCCGCCGCTCGACCTGCGGGCGCCGGGCCTGCACCTGGTGCTGTTCACCGACAACCTGGGCTCGCTGGAGGTCGGCAGCCCGGTGCTCTACAAGCAAGTCAAGGTCGGTTCGGTGCAGAGCTATCAGTTCTCCAAGACCAAGAAGCAATTGGTCATCGGCGTGCACATCGAGAAGGAATACGAAAACCTGGTCAACGCCTCCACCCGTTTCTGGAACGCCAGCGGCGTCACGCTGACGGGCGGCTTGACCAGCGGCATCCAGGTCAAGAGCGAATCCCTGCAGAGCCTGATGGCCGGCGGCATCGCATTCGAGACGCCGCAGGCCAAGGCACCGCTGCAGAAGCGCATTCCGCGTTTCCGTCTGTTCGCCAACCATGACGAGGCGAACCAGAAAGGCGAGGTGGTGACGATCAAGGTCGACCGCGCCGACGGGTTACGCAGCGGCACGCCGATCCGCTTCAAGGGGTTGGATGTCGGCAAGGTCGAGAGCGTCGACCTGACGGACGACCTGCAGTCGGTGATCCTGACTGCCCGCATCACCGAAGTGCCGGAGCGCATCGCCCGGGTCGGCAGTCAGTTCTGGGTGGTCAAGCCGGAGCTGGGGCTGATCAAGACCTCCAACCTGGAGACCCTGGTCACCGGCCAATACCTGGAAGTGCAGCCGGCGGCGAAGAGCCTCGGGCCGCAGAACAACTTCGTGGCGCTGGCCAGCCCGCCGGAAGCGGCGAAACAGGAGCCGGGGCTGAGCCTGGTGCTGAGCGCCGCCCGCCGGGGCTCGCTCAAGCCTGGCGTGCCGGTGACCTACCGCGAAATCACGGTGGGCAAAGTCACCGGTTACGAGCTGGGGCAGACGGCGGACCGGGTGCTGGTGCACATCCTGATCGAACCGAAGTACGCGCCGTTGGTGCGCAGCGGCACGCGGTTCTGGAACACCAGCGGCCTGGGCTTCGATTACGGTCTGTTCAAGGGCGTGACGGTGCGCACCGAGTCGCTGGAGACCCTGATCCAGGGCGGCATCGCCTTCGCCACGCCGGACGGCGAGCGGATGGGCAGCCCGGCCCGTGCGGAGCAGACGTTCCCGCTGTTCGACAAGTTCGAGGACGAGTGGCTGACCTGGGCGCCGAAGATTCCGCTCGGCAAGTGACCTATGCGTAGGCGCCGGCACTGAAAATCCCAGGCCAAGAAAAAGGGCCGCGATCCATTGGATCGCGGCCCTTTGTTTTGCCTTCAGCCCACGCGGATCAGACCGCGTCCAGCTCCGGCTCGTCGGCTTGCGCGTTGAGGGTGGCCTTCACCACGTCGTGACGGCGGATGTACTTCCAGTCCGCCTCGTCGATGTAGATCCCCGCCGGGCCGCTGCCGCCTTCCAGGTCGATGGCGACACTGGCGCAGACCTGCGGCTTCACGCTCGCCAGGATCGGCACGAAGCCCAGCTGCAGGCTGGTCTCCAGCAGCGCGGCCTGGTTCTTCTCGTCGATGTCCGCCGCCTCGTCGAGGTAGTACGGCAGACGCACGCGGCCGGCCAGGTCGCGGTCCATCAAGTGCAGCAACAGGTACATGTTGGTCAGCGCCTTGATGGTCATGGTGGTGCCGTTGGACGCCGCACCGTCGATGTCGGTGTGGATCACCGGCTGGCCGTTGACCTTGGTGATCTCGAACGCCAGTTCGAACAAGTCCTTGAGGCCGAGCTGGTTGTGGTTGGCCGCCACCAGCCGCGCCAGGTATTCCTTGGCCTCTTCGTTCTTGTTGTCCTGCTCGGCGCTCTGGCTCAGGTCGAACACCGACAGGGTCTCGCCTTCCTCGTACTGGCCGGCGCTGTGGATGATCTGGTCGATGTGCTTGAGCGCTTCCTTGTTCGGTGCCAGCACGATGCGGAAGCTTTGCAGGTTGGACACCTGACGCTTGTTGATCTCGCGGTTGAACAGCGCCAACTGGTGTTCGAGGCTGTCGTAGTCGCTGCGGATGTTGCGCAGGGTACGGGCGATGTCGGTGACCGCCGCGCGCCGCGCCTTGCCCAGGGTGAGGGCTTCGTCGGTGCGGTGCGCGTAGGCGTTGATCAGCAGCTGCAGGCGGCGCTCCATGTCGTCTTCGCTGTCGAACTTGGCCACGCCCTTGAGGCGCACCTGGGCGTACAGCGCTTCGATCTGGCCGTCGCAGCGCAGCAGGCCCTGCCAGCTGTCCTGGTAGTCGTTGAGCAGCGGCAGCAGGTTGTCCATCGAGTCGTCGACCGGATCCATGAACGGCGTGCCGAACGGCAGATCCGCCGGCAGCAACTGACGGCGGCGCAGGGCGTCGTCGAGGGTGCGTTGCTTGGCTTCCATGTCGGCGATCTGCCGGCCGACCAGTTGCAGCTTGGCCGACAGCTGCTGGACGCGTTCGGTGAACGCATCGCTGGAGCGCTTGAGCTCGTCCTGGGCGGCTTCCATCTGCGCGAGCTGTTCGAGCTTGTCGCCTTCCTCGGCGCTCAGAGTCTGGGTGCGGCGGAAGTCTTCCAGCGCCTTCTGCGCGTCCAGCACCTGCTGGTACAGCGTTTCGGTCTGGGTCTTGCTCGCGGCGCGGTCGGCGGCCACGGCCTGCTGGGTCTTGAGTTGCTTGAGCTCTTTTTCCAGACGCTCCTTCTGGTCGCGCAGCGCGGCGCGGTCGGCCAGGGCCTGGAGGGCCGGCGGCTCGATGTGCGAGATGTCGATGGACAGGCCCGGCACCTCGAAGCGCTCGCCCTTGAAGCCGTCGAGGATCAGTTCCACGGACTTGACCCATTCTCCGGCGTCGTCCAGCGCGATGCCGTGTTCGCCCAGCGGCAGGCTGAACAGCGCACTGTTAAACAGGCGCATCAGGCGTTCGACGTCCTGCTGGGAGAACTCTTCGCGCAGGCGGGCGTAGCTGTTGTTGTCGGCGTGGTCGAGTTGCTGCTTCACCGACTTCAGGCGCTTCTCCAGATCGCGCAGGCGCTCTTCCAGATCTTCGGCGCTGAACTGACGGGACTGCGCCAGGGCGCCGGCCAGTTCGTCGTGGGCGTCCTTGGCGGCCAGCAACTGCTGCTCCAGCACCTTGACGTCGTCGACCAACGCAAAGCGGTGCTTGAGCACCGACAGCTCACCGAGCCAGCGCTGGATGCCGGTGATTTCCCGCTCCAGGCGCATCAGTTCCTGGGTGCCGCCGCGCTGGTCGTTCTGCAGGTCGTCCTGCTCGCGGCGGTAGTGTTCGGCCTGGATCGTCAGCTCTTCCTTGCGCGCGTTGGCGTAGTCCGACCAGGTGCCGAGCAGCGAGTCGAGCAGCGGCGACAGGCGATGCAGCTTGCCGCGCAACACGTCGCGCTGCTTGACGCCGTTGGCCAGGGCCTCGACCAGCGGGCCGGCGGCCACCAGCGAGTTGTAGTCCTGTTCCATGCGGCGCACATCGCGGAAGGCTTCTTCGCAGGCGGCGATGTAGTCGACGCTGCCGGAGCGCAGGCTGTGCTCGAACGCGTCGAGGAACAGTTGCTTGAGCTTGGCTGCGGTGATTTCGCGCATGTGCAGCAGGTTGATGAACAGGGCGCGGAAGGTCTTCAGGCTTTGCTCGTTGGTGGAGCGCAGCGGGATCAGGGTCAGGTCGAGCGGGATCGACGTATGGCCGCCGACCAGCAGGCGACGCAGTTCGTCGGGCTTGAGCTCGTAGGCTTTGAGGCCTTCGCGCTCAAGGTTGCTGAACAGCTCCTTCTGGCGCAGGCAGGTGTCGTCTTTCTGGTAGTGGGCCAGGTCGAGCTTGCCGGCGTAGGCGAAGAACTGGTGGCCGAAGCCGCCGCCCGGGCCGCGACCGGCCACGCCGATCACGTGGGGGCCGTGGGGCAGGTTGACTTCGACGAGGATGTAGCTGGTGTCCGAGGCGAAGTAGAAACGCCGCGACTGCTCCAGGCTGTACTTGCCGAAGCTCATGTCCGACATGCGCGCCAGGATCGGGAACTGCAAGGCGTTGATCGAGGCGGACTTGCCGAGGTTGTTCGCGCCGTAGACCGACAGCGGCTCTTCCAGCGGGAACAGGCCCAGGCTGTAGCCGGCGGTGTTCAAAAGGGCAAAGCGGCGGATGCCGTAGCGTTCCTGGCTCATTCGCCATACTCCTGTTCTTCGGCAATGGCCCGGGCCAGTGCGTCTTCTTCGCTTTCGTCCTCGAATTCGGACAGGTCAAGCGGGTCGTCGGTGGCCAGAAACTTCGCTTCGGCCGCGGCGTCGATCAGCACCGGCGCCGGCAGCGGCAGGACGCTGTGGACGCTGGCCGCCAGGTCGCGGTCCTGCTGCACCGACAGGCACACGTCGAGGAAACGGTGCATCGGCGGCAGGAAGCGGTACACGCCGTTCTCTTCGCTGGCGAAGCCGAGCTGGGTCATGCGGCGCATGATCTTCTCTTCGAGTTCGTCCTGGGTCTGCACTTCGGCCTGGATGAACAGGTCGCGGTACTTTTCCAGCAGCGACGGCAGTTCCTCGCGGCCGAGGCTGCCGCCGTCGAGCACGGCGATCGGGTCGCGGCCCTGGTCGGCCAGGTGCTCGACGAGGATGAAGGTGAACAGCGCCAGGCGCTGGGCGGTCTTGTTCACCGCGGCGGCGGCCATGTCCGGCACGAAGTAGTAGAAGCCGCGGGTGTCGCAGACCAGTTCGAAGCCCAGGGCCTTGAACAGCGTGCGGTACTGGTCCTGGAAGTTGGACAGTTGCGCGTACAGTTCCGGATCGCGGCGGCTGACGTGGTAGCCCTTGAACAGTTCGCGGAAGATCGGCGCGAGTTGGGACAGTTCGGATAGATCAAGATGCATGAGAAGTACCTGCAGAGAGGGGGCTCGCAGCATCCTCGGCGGCGGTGTCGCGGGCCGAGAGCAGGGCGAAGGAGCGCAGGCTGACCCGGTGCTCGTGAGTGTGGTATTCGCGGCGCTCCAGACGCTCGCGCTTGAAGCGTTTCTCCCGCGACAGGCGCGAGAACCAGTAGAGCAGTTCGTCGGTGGCGCCGTCCGGTTCCTGCTCCAGCAGCCAGTTCATCAGATCCGGCATCGGCAGGGCTTCTTCGCAGCGGTCGACCATTTCGCGCACGGTGCGCGGCGCCCGCGGGGCGTCGCCGCCCTTGGCGGTCTTGTGGGCCTTGGGGAAGCGCGCCGGTTTCGGCTCGAAGCGGGCGAGGGCGTACACGTAGGCCTCGACCTGGCTGGCGCTGCCCAGGAACGTGCTTTGCGGACGGGTGAACAACGGCATCGCCGCCTGCGGCACGGCGTCGAGGCCCTTGCGCCGGATCGCCGCCAGGGCGAGGGCGGCGCCGCGGGTCACGGCGTTGTGCCGGCGGGCCTCTTCGCGCAGCGGCAGCAGCAGTTCCCGGGCGTGGCGCAGGGTGAGCTGGGCGCTGGTCTGCATTTCGAGGATGCGCGCGTGGGTGCGCAGCAGCATGTCGTCGTCGACCAGATGGCCCAGGCGCTGCTGTTCGCTGAGCATCTTGAGCAGCACGGTCTCGACCTTGCGCACGCCCTGTTCGAAGGCGCCGTCGGCGTTGACCAGGTCGATCATCGGCTCGACGTACTCGTCCCAGGTCGCCAGCACTTCGGCGTAGCGCTGGCGCAGCGGGATCTGCCGGTCGCTGGTCTTGGCCCGTTCGGCCACGGCCACCAGGGCCTGCTCGTCGTTGTCGAGCTTCTTCAGGACGTCGCGCACGCGCATGTCGAGCAGGCGCAACTGACGGGCGAGGTCGTTGCCGTCGCGGATCTCGAAGGCGTCCTGGATGTAGCCGGCCAGGCGTTCGAGGTGGCGCAGGTAGGCTTCGATCTCCAGGCACAGGCCCAGGCGGTGTTCACGGCGCAGGTAGGCGAGGAAGTCGTGGATCTGCGCGTTGAGCTCGAAACGGTTCGGGCTTTTGGCCACGGGCACCAGAATGTCGAGGCGGATCCACACGTCGAGCAGGTGGGTGATGTCCTGCGGCGTGCTTTCCAGTTGCTGGGCGGCCAGTTGCGTGCGCAGTTCGTTGAGGCTCAGGGTGCCTTGGTCGAAGTGCTCGCACAGTGGCTCCAGAAGTGCCCAGTGTTCAGCGAGGGCGCGCAAGACGCGCTTGGGTTCGATCATCGGAATGGCCGGCTGGTTGGCGGATAAAAGCCGCGATTGTACTGCATCGCGCGCGGTGCGATTCATTCTCGGGACGGGCTGT
The DNA here is from genome assembly GCF_002112745.1 of Pseudomonas sp. B7(2017). Classification (NCBI taxonomy): domain Bacteria; kingdom Pseudomonadati; phylum Pseudomonadota; class Gammaproteobacteria; order Pseudomonadales; family Pseudomonadaceae; genus Pseudomonas; species Pseudomonas sp. B7(2017). The sequence continues at coordinate 8,815 of NZ_NEIP01000022.1, forward strand.
CGCATTCTTTGGTGAACGGACACCGGTCAAGGCTATCGATCAACAGCAAGCGATCTTGAGCGAAGGGCGGTAGAATCAGCGCACTTTAAGTTATCCACAAGTGGCCGACCCTTGCTTATCGAGTCCCGCCGCCGCGCCTATCTGAACGCCATGCAGGTGGTCAATTGGCTGCCGCGCACCGAATTGCCCTTTGCCGCGCCGTCGCGGCCCGAGTTGCTGGAGGCGCCTGAACCCGAGGCCGTCGTGCCGGATCTGCCGGCCTCTGCGGCCTCGGCCCCGGCGCAATCGGCCCCGCGTGCGGCCGAGCGGGTGAAGATCGAAGTGCCGCGCCCGACGCCGGCCGCCGGCCGTCCTGCCGCCAAACCGGTGGAGGACGCCGAGGAGGCGGCGCCGGTCGTGCGTCCCGCACCGGTGCCGCCGCCGCGTTTCGCCCTGCAGCTGCTGCGGGCCGGGCGGTGCTTCCTGCTGGTCGAGCTGCCCACCGGCGAGCCGTTCCAGTCCCGGGATCCGGCCTACCTGCTGCTCAAGGACATGCTGCGCGCCGCCGGCCTGCCGGACGCCCCGCAGATCGTCGGCGAGCCGGTGCGCTGGCCGCTGCTGGTGCGCAGTTCGATGGATCAGGGGCCGGAGGCGGCCCGGGATTTCGTCCAGGGGTTCCTGTCGGTGCGCATGGAAGAAGCGCCGTGTGCGTTTGTGTGGCTGATCGGTCTGCCGGCGGTGCGGTTTGCCGGCGAGGCGGACGCCGAGGCGTTCAACCGCGAACTGCAGATCGAAGGGCTCGGCCCGGCCTGGGCGTTGCCGGGCCTGGAACTGTTGATGGAAGAGCCGCAGCGCAAGGGCGCCGTGTGGCAAGCCATGCGCCGGCTGATGGCGCGCTGGAAAGAATCGAATGAGTGACGCTGTATCGTTCCGCCCGATGACCGAGGCGGACCTGGACGCTGTGCTGAAGATCGAATACGCGGCGTACAGCCACCCGTGGACCCGCGGGATCTTTCTCGACGGTCTGGGCAAGTACCAGATCTGGCTGATGTTCGAAGGCCAGCAGCAGGTCGGTCACGGCGTCGTCCAGATCATCCTGGACGAGGCGCACCTGCTGAACATCACGGTCAAGCCCGAGAACCAGGGCCGCGGCCTGGGGCTCAAACTGCTGGAGCACCTGATGTCCCGAGCCTACGCGGCCGAGGCGCGGGAGTGTTTCCTGGAGGTGCGCGACAGCAACACCGCGGCGTTTCGCCTGTACGAGCGCTACGGCTTCAACGAGGTCGGCCGGCGCCGGGACTACTACCCGGCGGTGGGCGGACGCGAGGACGCCGTGGTGATGGTCTGCACGCTGGTCGACTGATCCCCTCTGGCCGCACAAGGCCTGCACGGTCTCAGCGCTTGCGGTCCAGCGGGTCGCGCCTGGCCAGTTCCGCCTCGTCCGGCCCGTCGCCGGCGCCGATGTCCCGGCTGTCGACGATGCTCAAGTCCCAGTCCGCCGGATCGTCCCGACCGGCCTCACGGGCATCCCTGGCGCCGTCTTCGCGGATCAGGGTCTCCGGGCTCAGGTCATCGTCGGTGGGCTGATGGTCGCCGACGGAAGCACCGGTCATGCCCGCTTCACGCACCCGCTGGCGGGGCATCAGCTGTTCGCGCTCCCGGGGCGGCAGTTCGTCGCCGATCTTGGCGTCCGGCTGTTCGTCGTCGAAATCCAGCTCGTGCACCGACCCCATGCGGTCTTGGGTATCATCGATCGGCGCCGGCTGCGCTGCGTCGAAGGGGCGTCGTGAGTCGTTCATGGCAATTCCTCGTACTATGCTGTGGGCCTTATCTGGGTGGACTCACCGGGCACCCGAGAAATTCCGATGAAAACACTTGCCGCGCATCCGTGACCCCGACCGGCGGTCGACTGTCACACCCACGCATCTTTCTTGAGGCCTTACAGCATGCATGACTTACAAGACCTGATTGATAACAACGAGCGTTGGGCTGACGCGATCACCAAGGAAGACCCGGATTTCTTCGCCAAGCTGGCCCGCCAGCAGACGCCGGAGTATCTGTGGATCGGCTGCTCCGACGCACGGGTGCCGGCCAACGAGATCGTCGGCATGCTGCCGGGCGATCTGTTCGTGCACCGCAACGTCGCCAACGTGGTACTGCACACCGACCTCAACTGCCTGTCTGTGATCCAGTACGCGGTGGACGTGCTCAAGGTCAAGCACATCCTGGTGACCGGCCACTACGGCTGCGGCGGTGTGCGGGCCTCGATGCAGGATCGCCAGTTCGGCCTGATCGACGGCTGGCTGCGTTCGATCCGCGACCTGTACTACGAGAAGCGCGAAGAGATCGCCAAGCTTGCGACCGAGGAAGAGCAGGTCGACCGCCTGTGCGAACTCAACGTGATCCAGCAGGTGGCCAACGTCGCCCATACCAGCATCGTGCAGAACGCCTGGCACCGCGGCCAGAGCCTGTCGGTGCACGGCTGCATCTACGGCATCAAGGACGGTCGCTGGAAAAGCCTGAACACCACCATCAGCGGTTTCGAGCAACTGCCGCCGCAATACCGCCTGCGTCCGGTCGGGGCGCCGTGACGGCGTGATCAGCGCCGGCGCCTCCAGTCCTGCAGGAAGCGCTGGCCTTGCGGGTTCGGCGGTTCGTCGAACCCGGTGATCCAGCCGCGGCAGCGCGGGGCGCCGCAGCCGCAGGCGAACTGGTGCAGCACCTTGCTTTCGGTGGCGGCCAGATCGACCGTGAGCCGCTCGCCCGGCGCGATGTCCCTGAGCGCCCACAGCCACAGTTCGCTCATGTCCAGGAACACGTTCGGGTCGCAGGCATGTCCGATCAACCCGCAGAATCTCGGGTCATACAGATGCACGTCCGGCAGCAACTGCCGGGTCTGCCGGCAGCGGTAGGGCAGCAGTTGCCCCGAGATCCGGCACATGCGGCTGATGCGCAGGAATCCCTTGCGCGCCACGACGGCCGAGGGCAGGCCTTGGGGATCGTGGACGATCTCGAAGTCGTGCCGGGAGGGAAAGCCTAGGCGGACCGGCAGCCCCGCGAACGGATAGATGCCTTCCGTGTCGCGCGGCACGGGTCGTTGGACGACGCAACGGTTCATAACTGTCCCTGTCGATGGTCGTGTTGATTCCTCAAAACCGACGTCCTGTCGGTACTGTTTCGCTGATTGGCTCAATGTTCTCGCGAGCGGCCCGGCAGGTCTACTGTCAGATCTGACAGGCGAAATGGACGCATCCTTGCGTCAGTCCTGGCTGACACAAGGGGCGTCGAGCGTGCCTTACAGGTGCGGGGCGGGTTGGGCGGTGGCCGGCAGCGGTTCCTTCAGGGCCTTGAGCTGCGTCTTGACCGGCGCGGTGGTGCACTTGGCCGCCGCCTGCTCCGGGGTGAGGTTGCGGATCGAGGTGTAGAACAGCTCGCAGGTCTTGACCTTCTGCGTGACTTGCCAGGTCTGGGTGCAGCTGTCGAGCAGGGTCTTCGGATCGCTGCCCGGCTTGCTGCCCATGCCCGCCTGCCAGCAGGCGGCGCTCAGGTCCTGGCCCATCACCTTCAGGCCGGCCGCGTCGGCCTTGGCCTGGGCGTCGTCGCCGGTGTAGGTTTCCGGATCCGCCGCGTACCAGATGTAGCTCGGGTGGTTGGAGCCCAGCACCGGCACCTTCACGCCATCGCTCGGGCTGATGGTCGCCAGGCCCAGCACGTTCACGGTCTGGCCGTACTGCTGCTTGATCCAGTTACGCACCGGCGCGCCGAAGGCCACCATCGGCAACGCGGCGCCGTTGGCGCTGACGCTGACCTGCTTGACCATGGTGGTCTGGTAGTCCTTGAAGTAGTCGTAGACGCCTTCCAGATCCTTGCCGGCGCTGGCCGGCGCGGCGATCGGGGCGATGTCGACGATGGTCTGGTAGGCCGGGGTCTGGTCGGCGGGGATGCCGTTGTCGGTCAGAAGCGCCGCCCAGCGGTCGGTGGTGTTGGAGCGCAGGTAGTCCTGGGCCTGGGTCAGCGAATAGTCCGGCGGGAAGTGCAGCAGCTCGACGCTCTTGCGGTTCTCCAGGGCCATGCCCAGCGGCAGGAACAGATACCAGCTGTACGCCCACTTGCCGTCGGCGTTGAGCTTGCTGGCGCCGGTGTAGGCCAGGTCGCCGGCGTCCAGCAGGGCGGACAGCGGCTTGTCGTAGCCCTGCGGCACGCCGCTGATCTCGGCGTAGAGCTGATCGTTGTCGGTCTTCACCAGCACCTTGGCGTTGGCGTACCCGTCGCGCTGCACGCTCTGGGTCAGGTAGTGCGACACGGTCTGTTCCAGCGTCCAGTTGCGGAAGCAGATCACGCTGCAGTTGTTGGGGTAGGCGAAGAGGCGGGTGACGCGTTCGGTGCTGCCCAGCTTCAGGTCGACATCGGCGTGGGCCGCCGCGCTGAGGGTCAGCGCGGCGAGAGTGAGTCCTGCGAGTTTGAACATGCTCAGATCCTTTTCAGCGTGGGTCCCGGAGATGGGATGCGTGCCATATTGGATCAGCCGTACGGCGCAGAGAAGCGCCCGCACGGAGTTTTTTTGCACGCCCGCAGGCGCTCTCCTCAGACCGGAAAACGCAGGGCGGCGGTCAGGTCGCCCAGCGGTTTCTGGCCCCGGGCGGCCATGGCCTCGTCGCGTTGCCTGAGCCCGTCGAGCTTCTCCAGCCGGAACACCCGGGTGATCAGGCGCAGGATCGAGGCGGTGTCGTACACCGTATGGTCCACCGTGCCCTTGCGGGCGAACGGCGACACCACCAGCGCCGGCACCCGGGAACCGGGGCCCCAGCGGTCGCCCTTGGGCGGCGCGACGTGGTCCCACCAGCCGCCGTTCTCGTCGACCGTGACGATCACCACCATGTTTTTCCATTGCGGACTTTCCTGCAGCACCTTCAAGGCCCTGGCGATGTGGCGGTCGCCGGAGGCCACGTCGGCGTAGCCGGCATGCATGTTCAGGTTGCCCTGGGGCTTGTAGAAGCTGACGGCTGGCAGCATGCCGGCCTCGGCGTCGGCGAAGAAGCGGTTGCTGCCCGACTCGTCGCCCAGGCCCGCGTCACGCAGGCGCCGGGCGCGCTCTTCGGGGTTCTCGGGCCCCTGCTGGCGGAAGTAGTTGAACGGCTGGTGGTGGTACTGGAAGTTCGGGATCTTGGGGATGCCGCCCGAGTCCTTGAACTGATCCAGCGTCGCTTGCCAGGCGCCGGCGTACCAGGCCCAGTCGATGTTGCGCTTGGAGAGCTTGTCGCCGATGTGTTCGTGGGTCTGGGGCACCAGGACGTTGGGCAGGTCCGGTTTGGAATAGGCCGGCCGCTCCGGGTCGCGGATCCAGGTGGGCCAGTACGGTGGCGCCAGGGTGTTCACCGCATAGCCGTCCGGCGTCAGCGCGCTCGGGCCGAACTGCGGCGGGCCGGTCATGGCGCTGGCCGGGGATTGCTCCAGCGGCTTGAGGCGCGGGTCGGCGGGGTCGTCGCTCTGCAGGGACGCGATCTGACCTTTGGCCACCGACTCGGCCGCGTGCGGATAGAAAGGCACGGTGGCGCTGATCAGGTACTGGTGATTGAGGAAGGAGCCGCCGAAAGCGCCCTGGAAGAAGTTGTCGCACAGCACGAATTCCCGGGCGACGTCCCACAGGCGCAGGGAATAGCGGCTCTGTGCGTAGTGGCCCATGGTCAGGCCGCCGGAGTCGGCCCAGGCCACGAAGCCGTCGTTCTTGCCGCCGTTGATCTGCATCTGGTTCTGGTAGAACACGTGCCACAGGTCGCGGGTCACCAGGCCCAGCGGCAAGTCTTCGGCGTTCGGCCCTTTGAGGGCGAACGGTGCGTTGGGCAGGTTTTCCTGAAACTGCACGGCGGTGGGGTACGTCACGCCGTCCAGGGTCTGCGGGCCGGTCTGCAGGATGCCGCCCCAGGCGGGAGGCAGGGCCGGCAGCAGGCTGCCGTCGCGGTCGCGCTGCTGGTAGTCGGCGGGCTTGAGGGCCGACAGCGGTCGCTCGACGCCCGGGAAGTCGCCGAACAGGTTGTTGAAGCTGCGGTTCTCGGCGTAGATCACCACCACGGTCTTCACGTGGGTTTGCAGGGCCTTGTCCAGTTCGGCCGCCGACAGCGGACGTTCGTCCGGCTTGTCCGGTCCGTCGCCGCGGTTGCCGCAGGCCGCCAGCGTCGCTCCGGCGCCGAGCACCGCCACACCGCCGAGGAAACGGCGGCGACTGGTGTCGGCAGGAAGGTCATGGTCGGGGGAGGGCGGGGCGCTGTCGTTTGTGTCGTCGTTCATCTAGAAGCCTGTGTCTGCTTAATTGTTTCAGTATATTTCTGGCGGACGCTAGCAAGGGAATGTGACGGTTGGGTGACCGTCCGCAAGGCCAGGCCCGTCCCAGCGGGAGCGCGGCGTGTCCGCGCGCCCGTCAGGCCCGTATCCGTCAGCCGAGGCGGTTACGGCATCACCGGCGGCAGGTAGGCCAGCGTCGTCCCCAGTGCCCACAGCAACACCAGCACCAACGGCGTGTGCACCAGCAACTGCACGAACGAGAAGCCGATCAAGTCCCGCGCCTTCAGCCCCAGCACGCCCAGCAGCGGCAGCATGTAGAACGGGTTGATCAGGTTCGGCAGGGCCTCGGCGGCGTTGTAGATCTGCACCGCCCAGCCCAAGTGGTACTTGAGGTCGTTGGCCACCTGCATCACGTACGGCGCCTCGATGATCCACTTGCCGCCGCCGGACGGGATGAAGAAGCCGAGGATCGCCGAGTACACGCCCATCAGCAGCGCATAGGTGTCGTGGGAGGCGATGCTGACGAAGAACGTCGAGATGTGGTGGGCCAGGGTCTGGGCGTCGGCGCCCTTGACCGTGGTCATCAGCGCGGCGATGGAGCCGTACAGCGGGAACTGGATCAGCACTCCGGTGGTGGTCGGCACGGCGCGGGCGACCGCGTCGAGGAAACTGCGCGGACGCCAGTGCAGCAGCGCGCCGAGCATGATGAACAGGAAGTTGTAGGTGTTCAGCCCGGAGATCGCGGTGATCGCAGGCTTGGTCGAGAACTCGTGGAACAGCCAACCGGCCGCCAGCAGCACCAGCACGATGATCAGCAGCGGGCTGTGTTCCAGCCACTCGCCGGGGCGGGTGCGCGGTTGCAGCGGCGGCAGGTTGAAGCTCGGGTCGATGCCGCAGGCCTGGGCGTCGCGGGCGGAGTTCGGGCCGGGGGCGGTGGCGTAGGCGATGATGATCGACACCACGATCAGCGCCAGCAGCATCACGCCGGACTGCCAGAGGAAGATGGTCTGGGTGAACGGGATCACCCCGGTGATCGACAGGATCGACGGCGGCAGGCTGCCGGGGTTGGCCTGCAGTTGCGCGGCCGACGAGGACAGGCCCAGCGCCCATACCGCGCCGAGGCCCAGGTAGGCCGCGGCGCCGGCGGCGCGGTAGTCCATCTTCAGGTCGCTGCGCCGGGCGAGGGCGCGCACCAGCAAGCCGCCGAACACCAACGACAGGCCCCAGTTGAGCAGCGAGGCGACCATCGAGATCAGCGCGACCCAGGCCACGGCCGAACGGCCGTTCTTGGGCAGCCGCGCCAGGCGGTCGATCAGTTTCACGGCGGGCGGCGAGCTGGCGACCACATAGCCGCCGATCACCACGAAGGCCATCTGCATGGTGAAGGGGATCAGGCTCCAGAACCCGTCGCCGAACGCCATGGCGGCGTCGGTGGGCTTGGCGCCCATGGCCAGGGTGGCCAGGGCCACGATGATCACGGCGAGCGCGGCGAACACCCAGGAATCGGGAAACCAGCGTTCGGCAAAGTTGGAACAGCGCAGGGCAAAACGGGCGGAGCGGCTATCTTCGATGTCAACGGCCACGGGAATACCTCGGATTCTTATGTTTATTGTGATCCGTCAGAAGCGCCGCGCCCCCTGTGGCAGCGGGCTTGTCCGCGAAGGCGTCAGGCCGGTCGGCATCGGTGCCGGACGCAACGGCCTCTTCGGGGGCAAGCCCGCTGCCACGGTGTGTCTGGCGTGGTGTCTGCGGACAGGCCCCAACAGTAAATCAGGCGCCGGCCTTTCCGTGAGCAGGTTTTGCAAAACCGGGACTATGGTCTAACGGGTTGTCCCCCGGCCCGTTTGCGTAGACCATGGGCGCCCCGGTTTTTGCCGCTGCCCGAGCCCCTGTCATGACTGCCGACCCGCTTGCCCGACCGGCCCCTTTCAGCCGTTCCGACTACAAGACCTTAGGTCTTGCGGCGTTGGGCGGGGCGCTGGAGATCTACGACTTCATCATTTTCGTGTTCTTCGCCCTGACCCTCAGCCAGCTGTTCTTCCCGCCGGAAATGCCCGAATGGCTGCGCCTGCTGCAAAGCTTCGGGATCTTCGTCACCGGGTATCTGGCGCGGCCGCTGGGCGGGATCCTGATGGCGCATTTCGCCGACCGCCTGGGGCGCAAGAAGGTCTTCAGCCTGAGCATCCTGATGATGGCGCTGCCGTGCCTGCTGATCGGGCTGATGCCGACGTACGCGCAGATCGGCTACTTCGCGCCGCTGCTCCTGCTGGCGCTGCGCATCCTGCAAGGGGCGGCGGTGGGCGGCGAGGTGCCGAGCGCCTGGGTGTTCGTCGCCGAGCACGCGCCGCCGGGCCACCGTGGCTATGCCCTGGGCTTTCTGCAGGCCGGCCTGACCTTCGGTTACCTGATCGGCGCGCTGACCGCGACCTTCCTGGCGCAGATGTTCACCCCGGCGGAAGTACTCGACTACGCCTGGCGCTACCCGTTCCTGCTCGGCGGCGTGTTCGGCGTGATCGGTGTGTGGCTGCGCCGCTGGCTCAGCGAGACGCCGGTGTTCATGGCGATGGAGGCGCAGCGCGAAGCGCGGGTCGAACTGCCGCTGCGCACGGTGCTGCGCGAGCACCGCCTGGCGATGCTGCCGGCCATGCTGCTGACCTGCGTGCTGACGTCGGCGGTGGTGGTGTTCGTGGTCATCACCCCGACCATGATGCAGAAGACCTTCGGCATGACCGCCAGCCGCACCTTCGCCTTGAGCGCGCTGGGCATCGTGTTCCTGAACATCGGCTGCGTGATCGCCGGCAAACTGGTCGACCGCATCGGCGCCTGGCGCACGGTCATGCTCTACAGCCTGCTGCTGCCGCTGGGCATCGGCGTGCTGTACGCCTGCCTGATCGGCGGGGGCGGCTGGATCGGCCTCGCCTATGCCGTGGCCGGGCTCGCCTGCGGCGTGGTGGGGGCGGTGCCGTCGGTGATGGTCGGTCTGTTTCCGGCGCGGATCCGGGTGTCGGGGATCTCCTTCACCTACAACATCGCCTACGCGGCCTGGGCCAGCGTCACGCCGCTGCTGCTGGTCGGGCTGATGCCGTGGAGCCCGTGGGTCTGCGTGATCTTCTGCGCCGTGATGGGCCTGGCGGGCCTGGCCGGCGCGGCGTATTTCGGCTCGCGGATGCCGCATCCGGGACAGTGCCGGGTGGCGGGAACCGCCTGAGTGGCGGGGGCCGAACTATTTTTGTAGGACAGCCCTCAAGCGCACTTCAGAAAAGAATCCCGAGGCCGATGGTTAGGTGGCATACCCGCTTTCTACCCATCGGTGCTTTCCCATGTTCAATACACGCCTGAAGCAAGAGCTCGCGGCTCTTCGCGAAGAACTCTCCAGCCTTCTGCAAGTGAAAGAGAGTCTGGAAAGCGAGATGCTGGTGCTGACCCTTGAGCCCGACGGACGCATCCAGTCCGCCAACCAGAATTTCCTCAACGAGATGGGCTACCGGAGCCACGACCTGATCGGTCGTGCCCTGGAAGACATCGTGCCGGCCCATGTGAAGTCCGATGAGTTCCACCACCGTTTCCGCGCCGCGCTGACCCGCGGCGAACACTTCGCCGGGGCCGTGCGCCTGCTGCGCGGCAATGGCGAAGAAGCCTGGTTGCGTTCCATTTCGCAGCCGATCCGCTCCTCGGACGGGCGGATCAAGTATTTCGCGATCTACTCCAGCGACCTGACCCGCACCATCGAGGCCTCGCGCGAGCACGAGAACCTGATCGGGGCGCTGGTGCGTTCGACCGCCGTGATCGAGTTCGACCTCAACGGCAACGTGCTGAGCGCCAACGACCGCTTCCTCAATGGCATGGGCTACAGCCTGGCGCAGATCCAGGGCAAGCATCACCGCATGTTCTGCGACCCGATGGAAGCCGGCAGCGCCGACTACCAGAACTTCTGGCGCCGCCTGAACAACGGCGAGTTCGTGGCCGGCCGCTTCAAGCGGGTGGACAGCCATGGCCGCACCGTGTGGCTGGAGGCTTCCTACAACCCGGTGGTCGACGCCAACGACAAGCTCTACAAAGTGGTGAAGTTCGCCACGGTGATCACCGACCAGGTCAACCAGGAGCAGGCGGTCGCCGAAGCCGCCAACATCGCTTACAGCACCTCGCTGCAGACCGACAGCACCGCCCAGCGCGGCACCGCGGTGGTGACCGAAGCGGTCAATGTGATGCGCGACCTGTCACGGCACATGCAGACCGCCGGCGAAGGCATCGAGGCGCTGAACGAGCAGTCGCTGGTGATCGGCACCATCGTCAAGACCATCAGCGGCATCGCCGAACAGACCAACCTGCTGGCGCTCAACGCTGCCATCGAAGCGGCCCGCGCCGGCGAGCAGGGGCGGGGCTTTGCGGTGGTGGCCGACGAAGTGCGGCAACTGGCCTCGCGCACCAGCCAGGCCACCGAAGAGATCGTCGGCGTGGTGCGCCAGAACCAGGACATGGCGCGCAACGCCGTGGCCTTGATGACCGACGGCAAGCTCCAGGCCGAACAGGGCCTGGCGCTGGCGGCGGAGGCGGGCACCGTGATCGTCGAGATCCAGGACGGTGCGCAGAAGGTGGTGAACGCGGTCGGCCAGTTCGCCAACCAGCTGTCCAACTGATTCAAGGCTTCTCCCTGTGGGAGCGAGCTTGCTCGCGATGGCGTCCGATCACTCACGTTCCAGGTGACTGACGGGGCGCCCTCGCACGCAGGCTCGCTCCCACAGTCATTGGGGCTGAGGCTACAATCGGTTCCTTTTCCCGGAGCAGATGCCCATGAGCGTTTCCCACCGCCGCCCGGTTCCCCTGAACAAAGCCTACCGCCTGCTCAACCACGGCCCGACCGTGCTGGTCAGCGCCGCCCACGACGGCCAGCGCAACATCATGGCCGCCGCCTGGGCCATGCCGCTGGACTTCGAACCGCCGAAGGTGGCGGTGGTGCTCGACAAGTCCACCTGGACGCGGCAACTGCTGGAAGCCAGCGGCACCTTCGTGCTCAACGTCCCTTGTGCGCTTCAGGCCGACGTCGTGCAGACCGTCGGTTCGACCTCCGGGCTTGAGATCAGCCAGGCCCAGGGCCGGGACAAGTTCCAGGCCTTTGGCTTGCAGACGTTCGAAGGCGAACAGGTGCAGGCGCCGATGCTCGACGGCTGCGTGGCCTGGCTGGAATGCCGGCTGCTGCCGGAGCCGCACAACCATGACCGGTACGACCTGTTTCTCGCCGAGGTGATCGCCGCCCAGGCGGACGAACGCGTGTTCAGCGACGGCCGCTGGCACTTCGACGGTCAGGACGGTTTGCGCACGCTGCACCATGTGGCCGGCGGGCACTTCCTGAAGATCGGCGACCCGGTGGACGGCAAGGCGCTCAAGGCCTAAAGGCGGATATGGTTCTTCACGTGGGCACGGCTCGGCTGCGGCAGCAGAAAGTCGTGCAGCAGTGACACCCAGGCCGACAGCACCAGGGTCATGATGCCCAGCACGGCGTTGGCCAGCCACTGCTTGAGGGCCACGGGCTCCACTTCGATGAACGGTGCGATGATCAGGAAGCCGACGATGGCCCCCAGTCCGGTGCGCAGCAGCGTGAGGAAGCTGGTGCCGACCTCGGCGGTCACCTGGTAGATCGACTCGAAGCGCTCCCGCATGCGGTCTGTCTTGAGCCGGTACAGTTTCTTGTGCAGGCACACCAGGCTGTAGATCAGCAGCAGGCACACGGCGTGGTCGATCACCGGGGTGCTGGCCAGCAGGGCCTGGAGCATGGCATGCAGCTCCGAGGGACGGGTCGAGTGCATCAGCAGCGGCACCGTCCCCAGCAGGAAACCGACGATCAGCTCGGTTCTGAAACGCCGCAGAAACCTTCCGAAATCCGCGTATGAATTGCTCTGCCAGCGGTTGCTCATGGAATGCCGTGCCTTGTGCAGTTGAAGATGTAACACCTTAAATCAACGGCTTCAGGGCGGATGTCTGACGCTTCTTCGGATGTTGCAGGGCATTTCTCCACGTGGTGTGAGCAGAGCGCCGGGAACGGCCCTTGACCGGTTCTTTTCCCGGACCCGTTGCCGTCATGTCCGGGGCTGGCGGGAGCGAACCGCTCCCGCTCGACGGCGCAGCAGTCGCCGTGAGGGAACCTCAGTCCTTGAGCGGAATGTACAGCTCGACCACGCTGCGCGGATCCATCGGGCCGAAGAAGCGCTCGCCGCAGTATTCGAACTCGATGCCTTCGGCCGGGGCCATGCCGGCGGCGGGCAGCCATTCGCTGTAGGCCGCACGGAAGGTCTCCGGCAGCGTGGTCACCGAACCGTGGTGCTCGACGCGGGCGTACGGGCGGGCGGGAATGTGCAGTTCCACCATCCCGTCGGGCAGGTGGGCGCCGCTGCCCACCGGGAGCCCGGCGACGTACCGCCACTGACCGTCCGCCAAAGGCTCGCACACGCCGAAGGTGCCGACCGGCTCGCGCAGGCGGTCGATCTCGGGCTCCCTGGGTTCAAAGCGATCCCACATTTGCGCGATCGAACCGTCCTCTCCTTGCTGCCAGCTCATGCCCATGATCCGCAGCGCGGGGTAGGCGACCCGTTCGGGCGCCTGCAGGGCCGGCAGTCCGCGATCCGGCTGTGCGAGGTAGCGAGTCAGCTGGCCCAGCACGTTTTCGCTGCGCTGCAGTTCCGCGCGCAAGTGCCGGGCGTGGGCTTCGAGGGTCTCGCGCATCGCGCCGACGCTGTCGAGCCCGCCGCCTGCGGCCAGCGAGCGGATGTCCTCCAGCGCTAGGCCAAGGCCCTTGAGCCAGAGGATCCGGCCGAGGATGACGATCTGCTCCGGGCGATAGTAGCGGTAGCCGTTGTCGCGCCCGGTGAGCGCCGGGCTGAACAGCCCGATGCTGTCGTAGTGGCGCAGGGTCTTGGTGGTGAGCCCGTGGCAGCGGGCCATTTGTCCGATGGTCAGCATGAATCTCTCCTGTTTGGCTGCTCGGGACTCACGCTAAAGCCTGCCCCAAGGGCAAGCTCAATCCCCCAACGCCTCGCCTTCACGGCGCGGATCCGCCCCGCCCTCGAAAGAGACCTTTCCTTGCGCATCCTTGACCCGCACGATGGCCTGGGTGCCGCTGGTCATGTCGATCTCGTTCACCGCGTGCCCCTGGGCCTTGAGCGCCTGGATCAGGGCCGGGCTGAACTGGCCTTGCTCCAGTTCGGTGGGCCCGTTGCGGCTGCCGAAGTTGGGCAGGCTGATGGCGTCTTGGGCGTCGAGGTTCCAGTCGAGCAGGCCGACGGTGGTCTTGGCCACGTACTCGATGATCTGCGAGCCGCCCGGGGAGCCGACTGTGGCGACGAACCCGCCGCTGGCGCGGTCGAAGATCAGGGTCGGCGCCATCGACGAGCGCGGGCGCTTGCCGGGCTCGACGCGGTTGGCGACTTTCTGCCCGTTCTCCTCGGGGATGAACGAGAAGTCGGTCATCTGGTTGTTCAGCAAGAAGCCTTGGACCATCAGGTGCGAGCCGAAGGCGGCCTCGATGGTGGTGGTCATGGAGATCGCACCGCCGAAGTCATCCACCGCCACCACTTGCGAGGTGGAGATGCGCAGCGGCGAACGGTCCGGCGCATAGGCCACCTGTACCCCTGGCGGGTTGCCCGGCCGGGCGCTGCCCATGCTGCGCTCACCGATCAGGCCGGCACGTGTGGCCAGGTAGCCCGGATCCACCAGGCCCTTGACCGGCACCGGCACAAAGTCGGTGTCGGCCACGTATTGCGCACGGTCGGCGTAGGCCAGGCGTTCGGCCTCGGCGATCAGGTGCACGGCTTCAGGCGCAGGCTCAATGCCTGCGGGCAGGTCGGTCTTGCGGGGCTTGAGCGGCGTCAGCGCCAGGCGCGGGTCGCGGGTCTCGAGGGCCTGCAAGGTGCCGAGGATCTGCGCCACGGCAATCCCGCCCGAGGACGGCGGCGGCATGCCGCAGACCTGCCAACGCTTGTAGTCGGTGCACAGCGGCGCGCGCTCCTTGGCCTGATAGCGGGCGAGGTCGTTCAGCGACAGGCTGCCGGGGTTGGCGTGGCCCTGGACCTTGGCGACGATCTCTTCGGCGATCGGGCCCTTGTACAGGGCGTCGGCGCCTTCGTGGGCGATGCGCTTGAGCACGGCGGCCAGTTCGGGATTGCGCAGGCGTGTGCCGACGGCCTTGACGCTGCCGTCGGCGTTGAGGAAGTACCTGGCCATGTCCGGCGACTGGCCGATCGCCGGGTCAGACGCCAGCAGCGAATGCAGTCGGGGGGACAGGGCGAAGCCGTCCTCGGCCAGCTTGATCGCCGGTTCGAAGAGCGTCGCCCACGGCAGGCGACCGTGCTGCCGGTGCGCCAGCTCCAGCGCCCGCATCACCCCGGGCGTGCCGACCGAGCGCCCGCCGATCTGCGCCTGGGGGAACGGCATCGGTTTGCCGTCCGCTTGCAGGAACAGCTTCTCGGTGGCGCCGGCCGGCGCGGTTTCACGCCCGTCGTAGGTGCGCACCTGCTTGCCGTCCCACAGCACGATCATCGCACCGCCGCCGATGCCCGAGGATTGCGGCTCGACCAACGTCAGCACCGCCTGCATCGCGATTGCCGCGTCGACGGCCGAACCGCCCTTGCGCAGCATCTCCCGGCCGGCTTCGGCGGCCAGCGGGTTGGCGGCGGCCGCCATGTGCCGGCTGGCGTGGCTGGCCTGCAGGCCGGTGCGGTAGCCGGAGGCGGCTTCCGGTGCCTGCGGCAACGTCGAGGCGGGCGGGGCGTTGCAGGCGGCGAGGGTGAGGGCGCTGACGATCAGGCTCAGGGCAGGCAGGCGAAAACGGCTCAGGGGCAGGGCTGGAAACACGCGGGCTTCTCCGTCCGTGGGGTGAAAAGACTGACGGACTGTATCGGCCGACCGTACGGGACGCAAACCGCCGGGTACTTTCTCCTTCAAGCCCCGGTGGATTTTCTGTAGGGTCGAAGGCACACGAGACGCCAGAAAACCTACAAGAGGCCTCCATGGACAACGCATTTGCCACACACACCGGCTACCGCCTTCAGCGCGAACGCTTTCTCGCCGCCGCGAACATCGCCGGGGCGACCCTCTTCTCTTACGCGCATCCGCTCAACGGGCCGTTCGGCGAGCCGTTGAGCACCGATGTCGCGGTGCTGGGCGATCCCCAGTCCAAGCGGCGTCTGGTGGCCATCAGCGGCACGCACGGGGTGGAGGGCTACTACGGCTCCGACTGCCAGATCGACTGGCTGAAGCGGTTCACGCCCGACCAGTTGCCCAGGGACGTCGCCGTGGTGATGGTGCACCTGATCAACCCGTGGGGCACGGCGTGGCTGCGCAGGGTCAACGAGGACAACATCGACCTCAACCGCAACCACCTGGACTTCTCCCGGCCGTTGCCGGACAACCGGGCCTATGCGGCGCTGCACGGGATCTATGCCTGCACGCAGCTCGACGGCCCTGAGCGGCAGCGGGCCGATGCCCTGCTTGACGCGCAGATCGCCGAACACGGCTGGCCGGCGGTGATGTCGATCGTCGAGGGCGGCCAGCACAGCCACCCCGACGGATTGTTCTATGGCGGGCGGGAACCGGCCTGGTCGAACCGCACGTTGCACCGCATCGTCCAGCAGCACCTGGCGGGTGCCGAAACCGTGATGTGTTTCGACCTGCACACCGGCGCGGGCGAGTACGGCCACCCGATGCTGCTGACCATCACCCCAGGCCCATACCCTGCGCTGGCCCAGGCCCAAGCGGTTTACGGCCCGTGGCTGTACACCCTGCACACCGGCGCCGATACCCTGAGCGAAACCGGCGTCGCGGCGACGGCCACCGGCTACACCTCCCAGGCGCTGCTCGATGCGCTGCCGGGCGTGCGGATGATGCCGTTCGTGATCGAGTGCGGCACCTATCCGGGGGCGCAGGTGCACCGGCATCTGCGCGACGACCACTGGCTGCACCTGCACGGCGATCCGCTCGGTGCGCAGGGGCGCAAGATCAAGCTCAACCTGCTGGAGCAGTTCTATCCGGCAGATCCGGACTGGCGGGCGATGGTGGGATTGCGCACCCGGCAGATCTGGGCGAAGGGGTTGGCGGCGCTGGGCGAGTGATGCCCGGCACTTTTCTCGGGGCATGAAAAACGGCCTGCCTTTCGATAGGCCGTTCGGAGAGGGAGAACGGTGCAGGATGTAGGTGAGTCGGGTCGGCCAGGTGTTTATTGCTTGAAGCCCGGCAAACTGTTCGCCTGACGCCAGTGCTTCACTGTCTGCGCAATACCTTCGGCAGAACTGTCCTCTCCAGGTTCCGGGTAAAAAATGAGGTCGGTGCCTTCCGGGTGTTCGGTAAGCGTTCTGAATTGCGCCAGCAACTCGCCCAGTTCCGCATCTGAGCCGCGTTTGTTTGTGGCTCGTATCCTTTCGATGAAACCAATGAATTCAGCTTCGGTGTAGTCAGATATGTTTGTCATGACATGCTCATTGGATTCTGTGTTGATTGATGTGATTCCTGGGGGTGTTGACTCGAAGGTTGTCTACGTCATAGACAGCGCCGCCATCTGCGACCCGTTCGAGATGATGTAACTCAAACACTCCTCGTATACCTACAGCCTCTCTGTTTCGAACTGCGGGGGCATTGCCTGACATCAAGCGATCCTGGGCATCTTTGTTGAACTGATTGAAGAGATCCGGATCATCCCTAACGGCTTGCCAAAATGCCTTGCGAAATGCATCGAAACTCGAAAACTCCCGTCCCCTGAGTTTATCCGCAATCCGTGTCGGAACCGGCGCGCCGATCCCCGTCCCCGCGCCCGCAAGCCACATTCCCGGCACATCCTCACCAATCCCCGTCACGGTGCCCGGCATCAGCCTGGCCGGCTTCGAATACACCACGTACAGCGATTTGAGTCCGGTCTCCGCCGGAAACACCAGGATGCAATCCTCAGCGGTGATGTCTTCACCGGGCAGGCCTTCTATCTGGCTGTCGGTGTTCTCGGGAATCGGGTGAACGAGGATTGTACCCAGTTGCTCCGCGTGTTCCGGATAGATCAGCGGCGGCAATGACCCCAGGGGCCCGCGCTGCGGCGTCCACAATATCGTGATGCCGTTGAGACTGGCCTCCATCGCTGTCTTGTCGCTGTTCCACTCGACCTTGACGGTGCGCACCGAGTCATCGCCCGAGGCGCCGGTATGGATGCCGTAGACCTGCATGACGCCTTCGGCATCGCGCCGGAACTGGAAACGCACGCGGGTAGTGGCGCGGGTCATGCGGCGCAACTGTTCATCGGTATGAAGAGTGCCGTCGCCCATCCTGGCCGGGAGCATTCCGAGGATGAACACACTCGCCGGGCCGCCTGCACCGCGTACCGCCCAGTTGAGGCGCTGCTGCAAGATGCCGCCGCCTGCCATGCGCCCCAATGCCAGATCAGCGCCGAGTGCCGTTGCTACCGCGCTGCTGGCGGACGGAAAGAGCATGGCGCCCGCCACCATGACCTTGCCGAAGTTGGAGGAGGGTTCCGCTGCCGTGCCGACATCCGTACGGCACCAGTTGTTCGCCGTGCAGGATTTGGCGAACACCTGATCTTCAGGGGACTTGGGCGTCGGCCATTCATCCTTTTCGATGTACACCGGCTCAGGCGGCGGTGGCGGGCTCCATGTGGCCCATGAGTAAACATCATTGCGACGTTTGCGAAGCCATTCATCATCGAAGAGAGGTTTGAATCGAGCCACGGCAACTCCCTGTATGGCCTGAATCGAGCCAAGGGAGCTTGTCGGTCAATGGGGGAGGCGGGCAAACCGACGGGGAGCGTTTCAGGCGCCTGATTTCACGAAAAATCCAGTTCGTACCAGGAGGGTGCTGGTTTCCCTACAGTGCTTTCCTGAACTGCGGCTTTTCTCGGGGCATAAAAAAACGGCCTACCTTTCGGTAAGCCGTTTTTAGTACTTGGTGGTACACAGACAACTGAACTGATGATTTAAGTATCAGTATTTAATGGTATTTTGTGTTTTCGGTTGTTCTGGGGATACATGCAGGGATACACGGCGCTCGTTCCTAGACGCTTTTTTGGCCTTGTTTCAACTTTCCGACGGGCGCTCGAAACTCACCCGTGTCTTATGAGTATGCTCCGACGAACGGCATCAAATTAACGGCTTTGGGCTTCTACATCTGGAGGCCATGATCGACAGAGCTACAGGTTTCTCTGTCGATCATGGCCTATTCTTGTGATCGGCCGCGGATGGCGCACCATTTCTACCCAGGCTTCGCAACCATCTACGTCGATCAGCACGCGCCCATCTCGAGCCTTCCGCCAAACCTTATCTTTTATCCAAGTCCCGCCTGCGATTTTCGACCGAGTCGCTACTCACTGCTCGCGTTGGTGGCAACGTTGGCACTTGTTCTCCCAATGCTTTGTGCCATCAGCATTTGAACGCTGCTAATTTATCGCCTCGACTCCTGGATCATACTTCGCAAGATGCCTGCTGATTTTTTTGAGTCACTCAGTGAAAGGATTGTGTCGTACAGCAGGATTAGGCTGTTGCAAGTGGCTGTCGGGTCATTTGAGAATTTTTCAGGATTCGCCATCACTTCTACCAACTGTAGATCCTTTGCCATCATTACACGCAGCACCTTTTCGAAGTCTTTGTCATAGTTCGAGAACGGCTGTGGTTTGTCGGGCACCGAAGCCGTTTGTTTGATTACTTCTGTGAGTGCTGCGAGGTCTTCATTGGTCAGATCCTTCGGGACATTTTCCATCAACTTCAGGATTGGTGTTTTATTGTCAATGCCGAGGAAAGTCACGCAATGTGAAGGGTTTGTCTTGCCTAGGAATCTCACTTCGGCAATCTGTGAGCGCCAGTAGCGGAGGAGGGGCAGGTCAGGGGCATGGACTAAGTAATACGGCACAATCGAGCTAGTGAACAGCGTCTGAATGTCCACTTGTATCTCAGCCATCGAGCGCCCTGCTTGCACTCCTTCGACGACGGCCTTCCTGAGCTTGGCATAGTTACCGGCGTCGTAGATCGACAACGCTTCGTAGACTGGCGTTTTCAGCAGCGACTGTTCGATCACATTGGCATCCCGCCAATCAACGATTCCTGACAGGCCAAAGTAGCGGGAGTCGACAACCGCAGAAATGATGTTCTGCTGTTTCAGCTCTTCATTGGTCGGAAACCACATGTCTTGTGGACTAGTGGTAGTCGCCTTCGCAACAAACGCGGGCGTTGCACCTAAACGGGAAAGACTTTTTCTAAAGCTGGCGTTGATGTCGAGTTCGTCGTCACCTGTGGCTCCATTGATGGAGGCACTGTGGAAGCCGATCTTGCCGTGTTCACCGATATAGCGCTCCTGGCCAGCGAGGAAGGCTAGTGCGCACGCACTGGAGCAGTTTGTGCTTGTGTAGGTAATAAGATGGTGTTGAGAGATCAAGCCGGCGAGTTTGTTCGCTTCCACTATTCGGCCGCCGATGCTATTCAGGTGAATGACTCGAACAGCGGGTGAGGAATCGAGCATGATCCTGACCGCATCGGTTGTGCCGATCGGAATCCCGCCGGCTACTTCAAGCTCTGTGTTGTTGCGCAGTAGGCGTAGCGAATATGGCGGGATGTTGTCAGTCCCCCGAATCATATCGAGCCCTTCGCGAATGAGGGGGACGCCGTTAACGATGAAGCTAACGAGAAGTTGGAACGCGCCAAGGCAGACCAACACTTGGGCCATAACCGCCCAGAAATGCTTGCCTCCGCGCGAAACGTGGGAGGAAGATGAACGAATCACCCCGACGATCTGCCAGACCGCCACCATGATCGTAACGAGGTAGTAGCTTAGGATCAGGAAACCTTGATTCTGCGTGTTCAGACTCATAGCTTCGCTGAGTTTGCTCAACGCTATATCCATGAGAGCGACGAAGGCTGCGACCAAAAAGCCGAATAGCCAATAGGAAATACCGAGGGAGTATTCCCCGCGCCAGTGTTTGGCGATGAAGTTGTAAGACCTGCTGGGGGCAACATTCGGCGCTGTTAATACTGCTGGTGCACCGTCATCGCTTGGTTGCATCGCCGCATCAAGGTTTGGATTTTCAGTCGGAGGGAGTGCCTTTTCATTGACTACGTTGGATTGCACCTTGGTCATCTGCTGGCCGCAATTGAAGCAGTAGTTGGCGTCAGCAGAGTTAGCAGCTCCGCACTTTGTGCAATAGAGAGTTCCTTTCATCCTGTTCCCCAGGAGCAGCGCTGTGTAGATCTTTAGGTATAGCCGCCCTGGGCTGTCCAACAACATTGCGTGCGCAATAGGCGAAGTTACTTTTTCCTGGGCCCGGACTGGAGTAGGGCGTCAAGCTTTCGTGAAAGCTGCACTGGGTGTGATCCGCCAATCCCAGATTTGGCTGCCGGCCGAACTGCTGCTGAGTTGTGCTTTGAATCTGGTTCAGGCGCAATGCTCGCCTCAGCCTCTGCGTAAATCATGGCTTGAAGCCTTTCTGCGTGGATTCTCAGAGGCCCGAAGCTTCGCACGCAAGGAATGCGGCCTTCTCTTGCGAGACGATAGGCCGTCGTGCGACCGATGCCCAATAGAGCGGCGGCTTCGGAGATCGATATCAGAGTCATGCGGCTTACCCCGCGGGTAACATGGGTAGGCTGAGCCCGTTCATGGAGCTCAGTTTTCACGAGAACACTTCCGCCCTGCAGTCATTTAATCTCTAACCTGGCTCAGATCCAATATCCATTTGGCGATTGCCGACTGGCGCCAGGCCGCCTAATCGGTGGAGGAACTACGGCGTGCTCCTTCTCAGACCGACGCCTCAGCTCGGCCAAGCATCTTGCCTAGCCCCGCTATGAACTCCACCTCGAAGTCATCGCCCATGGGCGGTTCTGACGCTGGTTCGTTCACTGCGGCCCTTGTGCCTTCAACCGGGCGAAACCTTGCTTGATGTGCCCGGCGTTTTCTCCAATCGTCTCCAGCGCGGTGCGGATATTGTCGCCGACGTCTGCGTGCCCCTGGCTTTCGACTAGCAGGGTCAGCTCCATTAGCGCGGCTTCCACGGCGAGTTGGTTACGATACATGCGCTCTAGGACATCTGGGAGAGAGTACTCGGGGGAAGGCATCGCTTCGTCTCCATTCGAGAAAATGAAAGCGTAGCAGCGCAGGTTCGATAGGAGCATGAAACAAACTGCTCACTTGCTGACAAGCGTTTCGAGTCGCTGCAGATGATCAATGCCTGGGGTGTATAGCCGGTTCCATTGGCGCGCGAAAGCGTCGGCTGGTTGATTTCACTTAGCTCATGGGCGTGGTGCCATTGCCACAATGTGGCATTCCTACCTCTTTGTCGGCAGGGAATCTGAATTTAGTGAATCTGGTTGTCCTCCATTTCCGAAGGCAGATGCTGTGTAGCTTTGTCCGGGCTACGGCGCTTTCGGCGATACGCGACGCAGATAAAGAACTGGTTGGAATTGCCGATAGATTTTCCAAGACAAGGTGAGGAGGATTCAATGGGCTACAACTCTACGGATACAGCCGCACTCAATGCGGCAAGAAAGGCCGGGTTCGACATTGGCTCATTCCAGCAAGTGGGCGACTCATATGTAATTAACAAGATCATCTGCCCGTTGCGCCCGGCCTGCACTGACGCAGGTGCTGTGTTAGCTGGCGCCATTGAGGCCTCTCATCGATGGATGGAGAAGATGACTGTATGGCTGACATTTGATTTCGCAGGGCCGATCCCAGGCTACGTCACGGAAGCGATCAAATCGCTATCTGCTTTTGGAACGGCAATCGTAATTACTCACGATGGCAAGTCGACCCACTCCCCAGGGCCCTTACTAGATAAATCATTGCGCCAAGTAGTCGCTTCAGCGAACGCTACATCAGTGCTATGGCACCCCGTCGCCGCTCAGTTGGTTTTTGGTGTCCGAGACTTAGAGCTGGATTCTTGAGCGATAAGCGCACCAGGGAGCGTACTTATGGCGCGTAACAGCCTGCGTACGTTGTGGTTTTTGCCGCAACTCTGGTGCGCGAAACCTGTGCGTGAAGCGCTACGAGAAACAGCGTGTTTTGCCGTAACGGGAGCTGTAACAGCCTGCCTTGTTACACGTCGTCGGTACGGGCGCCTGATCCTTTTTAGGGCATCCGAAAACTCGGAATACCTGGAAACCTGAGTGGAAACCAACGGGTGTATTCGTTCCGACGATGACAGGGAAAGTGGTGGTCGCTGATGCCAGTGACCGCGCTTGCTCACCATCTCCGATATCCGCCTGAAATGGTCTAAACAGTGGATACCAGAGCTGATACTGGGAACCAGACGAGGTGGTTACCGTTACTGGTTACCGAAGTGCGGCCAGGCTGACAAACGGTCAATTTTGTTGACCTTATAAGCCCCGTGGAGCGACTAGACTCATGACGAGCCGGGTACCGCTCCGGTAGGTGAAGGCATTGCACCTTGGAGGTTCGCATGGTCGATGAACACTGGTTGAAGGCGATTCAGATATCCGCCGTATTCATCGGCGTGCAGCTGCTGGTCAAGCTTGAGGAGTGGCTGACAGTTCTGGCCAAAAGGCATCTGCCGAAGGGCAGCAGGATCAGGAAGATCGTCCTGATCAATCCTGACGAGGACTGAGCTACTGCTCCGAGAACCCAAGCAGGCCCGGCGCCGTGAATAGCGGCAGAAGGCTTGATTGAGGTTCTTTTGGGACGATCACCTTCAATGGCGGATTCAGCGCCGAGCCGACATCAGCCATCTGCTTGGCCTTGCCGGCGGCCGTGACCGTCATGTTCAGGAGGCCATGGGCAATTGGGAGTTTGGGCATAGACTGGACGAACCTCAGCAGGTTCGGAACCGTGCTGGAGCCGGCAGGCTTCATTGGTGGGTTCATGATCGCCCCGCCCGCCCTGAGGATTCGTTGGTAGTCGCTCCAGCCGGCGTTGCCGAACAGTTCCTTGCCTTTCTCAGGCCCGATCTTGTCCAGAGCCTTCCGCATGCCGTGGATAGTGAACGATCCACCCGTCTCTCCCTGCAGGGTCGCAGAATCACGGATGTAGGCCTGGGCTGCGCTGCGCAGCGAGCTCATGATCGGCACGCCTCTCTGGCGCTCAAGCTGGGAAAGGTCTTTCAGCTGGTCGACCTTCATCTTGCCGACGATGTCAGGCAGGTCTTCCGCAGCATAATTGCCCTTCAGGATCTTCTCGATCAGCGGACTGGCTTCCTGGAAACGGAAGCGGTCTGCCGCGGCCGTGCGCGCAGCGCGGAAGGCGTCGGCGATCCCCATTGGGCCCTGTTCGGCAGCCTGTTCGGCGCCGCCAGTGAATGGCCCAATCCCACCTTGATATGGAACGATGCCGCCTTGTCCTGGTACTGGGGCGCCGCCAGGCAGGAATCGCCCTGGGCCTTCGATCATGCCGATATCCGAGGGAACAGGCTGGACACCTGGGGTCGACCCAGGACGGAAGCCTGGCGCCGGATTGAAGGCCGCCGACTCGCCATTGTCGATGGCGTTGATCAGATGCCTTTTGACGATGTTGAGGGCCACCGCCTCGGCCTTGTCGTTCGTGCTGTAGATCCTGCCGTTCAGGGCCTGGAGCCGCTGCAGGGCAGTCCCCATGTCGAATGGTTCCTTGCCAGTGGTGGCCTTCTTGAACCACTTCAGGGTGTCTGCTGGCAGTTTCGATCCGAGCATCTGCTGGTCAAGTTCGGTCGAGGCATCACTGACGAACTTGTGGGGGTCGAGAGGAATATCTCGGCCGGCGGTGTCCCGGGCCGTCTGGTAAAGCTTGTCGGCTTTGTCCTTCAGGCTGGCGTCGTAATCGGTGATCGACTTTTGCAGGGTCTGCCCGCGCTGGTAGTCGGTCTCCATGCCGGCGCCCTTGCGTACGCCGTAGAGCAGCGACTGATTTGCATCGACAAACCGCTTCTGGATCTGGTCGTCGACGGTGTTCAGGTTGTTCTCCATCCACCATTGCTTCGGATCGCGACTGAGCCAGCCGCGCGTTGGCTTGATGTCGAGGGTATTGAAATCCGCCATGCGCCCCAACTGGTCGCCGTCAAGGTTGTCCACGTCATCCATCGACCTCTTGCCGATATCGACGATCTGATCCTTGATGGACTGTGGCAATGCCGAGAAGTCGACACCCTTTCTGGAGAGTTTTGCAGCCACTTCCATCTCGATGGGCGCTGCCGGCTTCATCATGGCCTGGATGCCGCCGGCGGCCTTGCCGATGCCTCGCCCTAGCGCCAAGCCAGCCCCACCGCCTGCGCCACCAGCGATGGCGTTCGCCAGCCGGTCAGATAGCTCTCCAGGCTGAGAGATGGCCCCGAAAGCCGCGCCGGCGCCGATCGCCTGTTTGTAGGTTGATGGGTTCACCATCGCATTGCCGGCGCCCTCCAGAAGGCCACCAGCGGTTTTCAGGCTCGGCAGCATGCTGGCTGCCTTGGTCGCTCCAAGCGCCTGCCCACCTGCCTGCAGTCCACGACCGCCAAGGTATGCAAGGCCGACCTGGCCGCCGATGTTGCCGACAAGACCGGCGGGGTCGGACATCAGGTCGTCATCGGCCCCCGGCGCACGCTGCCACCCGCGAGGCCAGATGACGCCGCCCAGTCCGATGCCTTCCATCAAATCTGCGACAGCCTTGCCGGCGCCGAGAGTGCCTCGTTCCAGCCAGTTCCTGCCGGCTAGTCGATCTGGTGGAGTGCTGCGAGCCTGCTGCGCGGTTACTTGGGCGACCTGATCAGATTGGCCGGGTTGGGCAGTGCTTCCGAGCGGAACCTGTTGCGGTTCTGGCATCGAGTATTTCTGCCTGAGAGCGCTCCACTCATCGTCTGGCGCGGGCGCCTGTGGCGCCTGCTGACTGTACTTGCTGCGAAGTGCAGCCCAAGCATCATCTTGCGGTTCCTGATGAGACATGTTGGCGGTCACCTTGTTGATGTAGTTGCGCGTCTCCGCCGGCGCGGCGGCCATTCCCTTGCGCTGGAGGTTGCCGATCCCCCAGTTGTAGGCGGCCAGGGCGCCCGGGACGCTGCCGGTCTGCCGCACCATGTCGGCGAGCATCCTGGCGGCGCCGGCGGCGGACTGCTGGAGGTTGTTTGGGTCGCTGACGCCATACTGCTCGGCGGTGGCTGGCATGAACTGGAAATGCCCTTGTGCGCCCTTCGGCGATTGCATGTTCTGCCCGCGGCTCGATTCGGCCGACCAAACGGCATCCAGAAGCCCTGCCGGCAGTCCATTGCGCCGCTCCAGACCATCGAAGAGACCCATTAGCGTTTCTGCCAGCGACTAAGTATTGGATCGTTCCAGATAGAGCCCTGAATGTTCCGCCACTCGCGATCGATACGCATCAGGTCGCCTTCTTTCTGCGCCTGAGGCAGCGCGTCCTGATAAAACTGCGCCTTGCGAGCATCCTGATTGGCCTTTGCCTCTGCCAGATCCAGAATGAAAGTGTTCGCTTCCGGCGTGTTCTTGAGACTGACGAACGTCTTGCTTGCTCGATCAGCATCCCCTTCGGTCTGAGGCCCTTTCTGAGCGCCCAGCACCGTCAGCAAGCGATCCATGGCCACAGATTGCAACTTCTGCGCGTTGGTGGCGAAAAGCTCCGCATTTTTTGGAGCAATCCCAAGACTGGTCAGGAAGTTGGCTCCAAGCGCTTTAGCTTCAGTGCCATATCCAGTATTCAGGTCAATATTGCGCGCGGCCGTAATTGAATTCCTCATGTCGGCGGCGCTCTTTCCGGCATCGAGGGTCGGCTGGTAAGTGCTAGTGATCCAGTTTTTATTGAGATCCTGATTCGCAGATTGCCTCACCGGGTCTTGTGCTGACATGAACGGGCCGCCTGCCCCGGCGCCGCCGGCGACAGTGCCGCGGTCGACGTAGTATTTGTTGCCGTCCGACCCAATCACTTGCATCGGATCAAGATTAGCTGCGCCAATTTGCTCGGAGCGCTTCTGCGCAACTTCCCATGGATATTGCGCCGCCTTTATTGAGCCGGCCTCGGCGCCCTTATAGCCGGCGTTGGCTTGGGCGGCGCCGGGGATCGGCACGGCCTGGCCCTGTTCATTCAGCATGACGCCTTCCGCTACCTTCGGCGTATAGGTCTGTTTGCCAGTGCGCGGATCGAAGTAGTAGCTGCCCGACTTGCGTTCCTGCGGGTTGTTCGCCTGCTTGTACAGGTCGAGCAAGGTTCCCCCGCCATCCATGCCAAGCATCTGATAAGTCATGATGTCAGTCAGGCTTAGTGGGAATTCGCCTTGAGCTTTTGGGTTTTGCGACATGCCGCCAGGCGGTGTGCTAGGCAATCCTGAAGAACTAGGCATTTGACCCCCATCAACACTGCCAACCTGAATAGGCGATTGACGGTTAGGCTGAGGGAAAGCCTGGGCACTATCGGGGCCGACTGCAGGCTGCATATTGCCTGATCCTGCTCCCGGGTTGTTCCCTGGCATGTGCTGTTGCAGCCAGTCATTCTGCCTTTGCCTCTGCATGAGGTTGGCCTGGATCTGCTGCGCCTGCATGTTGCGGTATTGGTCGCTTGCCTGGCGCTGCAGGGCATTGCTGTAGCCGCCGATGCCTGCCAGGCCGGCGATTCCCAGCGTGTTTACCGGGGCGCCGCGGCGCGCGCCTGCCAGGCCGCCGAATGCGGCCGAGAGGAGCCCTTGCCCCTCCGGCGTTTTCACGAAATCAAGAAGTCCGTCCATATCAGCTCCACGTGGTGCGATGCTGAACCGTCATTTACTGACGGCGTGGGAAAGGGGAGGCCTGAAGGCCCAGGGCAAATTGAGAACTGTTCATGCGACCAAGACCTCCATCGGAAGCAGAGGACGGCGTTCTGCGAGGGCGATCAGTGCGGCGTTCGCCTGCACGCTTCCAGAGTTCGCTGCGATGCGCAGGCGCTCATATGCGGCTGTGATCTCTGCGCGGGTTGGCTTGGTTTGGTGGCCTCGGGTCTTGGTGCTCATAACTCATTCTCCGATGCAAGGTTATAACCTAATATTAGCAGATTTGGCTTTATCTGTATATTTGAACAGTGTTTTGGCGTGTCAGTCGTCTGATTGTTGTTGCGGTTCTATGGGGGAGGTAGATGGCGCACTGTTGATGCGGGCGGAGGCCTCGTCTTCCTGGGTTTGGTGCCGAATGTGCTGGGATCGCCACAGTGTGTAGTTTTCAACACGCTGTGTAGATATCTACACACTGTGCTGATTACGCTTTGCTTCTCGGGAACTTGATCAATACACATCCTCCCTTTAGTACCCGCGCTTCCAGCTTGTGCTCATTGATTACACGCTTGTCCTCTTCGCGGCTCTTCAATGCCTTCCACATGATGATCAATGAGCTCATTCGTCAGTACTCCGTGTTTCGCTGCAAATCGCGCCTGCTATTACTCGACTTGATTTACCTTGATATCAACACATAGGTTACTTGAGGTACCTTGAGACCCCTTTAAGAACCTTTAAAAGCCTTGATATCAACAACAACCCCTTTCGGCCTACAGATCGCCGCAACATTGGATACCATGGCCTCGGTTCGATCTCGCTCAAGTGCCCACCAGCGGGAGGTCTTTCCTGTCTTCGGTCGATATGTCATACGAAACAAGCCGACCATTGCTGCTTTGCTGATGTGCTTCGGAGCAATCCCAATACCGTCGTAAAATCCAATCTGTCGTGCGAACCCTTCCCCTCCGCTTTCCTCCAACCAGTTATGAATTACTCCAATCGCCTGGTTTGTCTCATCGTTGACGGGGTAGATAAGCTCTGAATCCTGCTCATTGGATTCTGCGATGTAGCTGACCTTCTGGAGAAGTCCAAGCCCCACCAGAGGGGATAGAACAATCCAAGCGCCTTGGTTGCCAGCATCGTCTTCCTGCCCGTTGAGTACAGCTAAAGAGCCTGTAGCCCTTGCTTTAGCTTCTTGCCGCTCAAAGCCATAAAGGATGAAAGGGCCTATCGGGCAAATCGTTTCGCGGGAATACGTTTGCCACGCCAAGCTTCGCGGTAGACCTCCGTCGTTGTCGATGTCATGGGCCCCATAGAGCTCGATGAATTTCTGAAGCAGTACCAAGTCGCCAGTTTCACGAAGCTTGGTGACCGGCGGTATTTCTCCACCGGCACCATCGATCAGCTCATTCGGCAACCAGATGAGCTTCGCATCATCATTGGGTTTACTGAGCTTGTAGCGCGGCTTTTTCCCAGCTTTCAGCACTTTGACAATTTCCGCGGCAACTAAAGCATCGATCGCCTCCTTGGCGCGCCGCCATGCTATGCCGGTCTTCTCAAAAATGGCCTGGGCACTCCATGAGGTAGTGGAGTTGTCCTTTCCGGTGCCTCTCGCCATAACAAGCAAGGAAACCGCCGGCCGCAACCCAAGATCACAGGCTGCCGAGAACTCATCAGCCCCAATCGCGAAGAAGTTTCCGTGGTTCATTTGCGCAGATCCTTTTCTTTTTGGCTGCAGTCAGCAGAAGTCTTATCGCATCTGATTGTAGCGTCATCCGCGGCTGGTGCTCCCCACGAAGGCTCGGCAAACCCGGCCATTGTTCACGGCGTGCCAGTGCGTGATGTCGTCGATCGAGTCAACGAGACAGGCCGTCACCTGAGCGCCAGGACTACGCACAACTACGCGTCCGCACTCGGCATCGGCCGCGCTCAAGAATGGCCCCAGCAGCGCTTTGGCGGCCTTGGGATGAGTCACGAAAAACAGCTCAGTAGCTTTCTTTGGGCAAGCCGAGTTCGCACCGGCTGTTCTGCAGGTTTGGTCGCTCATGGTGATTAAGCCTCTTGCTTGGCTACGCGAAACCGAACATGGTTATGGGCGTTCATAGGCCGCTCCGAGCTGCCGACCGGCGCATTGGATGTAGACGAATTGCTCGTGGTCTGGCTCGTACGTAGCGTGCTCAAAGAAAGCCTCGATGACGCTCGTTGGCATCTGTTCGTGCCAGTGTTCAACGTAAGCGATCAGGAACGCCCGCCCGGGCGAGTCTTGTACTTGGCAGCGCTCCATCAGGAGCTTCATGCGCTGCGTCATGGATCGAAAAACCGCTACGTCCTTGACGGTTTCAGGTGGCTTCTCCAGGCTGTGCAAAATGACCCGACGACCTGGCAGATCACGCCCCAGCACCTCATAGACGTGGCGAGCAAATGCCTGGTCGGTTAGGCAGATCTGAAAGCCAAAGACGCCTTGAGCGTTCTCCACCTGAACGATGAAGAATGTCTGTGGGGTGGCTATCCGGTTCATTGCTCACCTCCCAAGGCTATCAGGTTGTTGCTGACGTTTTCGAGGGCGCGCTCAGTGTCAGCCAGGTGACTTTCAGAGAGGTACACCCCGAGTCTCGACAGCGCAGCGGAGTTGGCCCCGGATGAGTGCCTGTGGTCGTTGTTGATCGCCGTCATGAGTGTGAACATCCAGTCGGCAAACTCACGGTCACAGTCCAGTTGGAAAGCGGCTTCGTCTGCGACGTCTTTGTAGCTTGATGCTTTGGTTTTGGTATTCATTGCACACCCCCGACGGCTTTCCGAGTGAGAGCGATAGCCATGTTGGTGTTGTAGCGGGCGAGGCGAGAGGAAAGGGATGGGTTTGCGCGGAAAGCGCTCATGGCCATGCGGCGGTGAGCAAAGGCGCAGTTTGCGGACGGAGTGATGGAGTATTTCATCGGTGTAGCTCCTAACGTTGAGGAGCTGCCACTTTTCGCGGCCAAGCGAGGATGGGTGGCAGCTGTACGCGGGTTGGCCGACCGGGACGTTAGGAGCCCGGCACACCCGAAGGTGTCCCACGCACAGCCGCCATAACACGATTGTGCGGACGCAAAAAAAGCGCCTGCAATCGGATGGTGGGCGCTTGTGCGCCTAACGATACTCGACCGGCCAAGGTCGGTCACGGGATTTACCGAGACCCCTACACCATAACGCCGGCCCTGCATCTGAGCAAGCGAAGCGTTCAACCGAATATCGCTTGGCATGAGCATAGTCATCATGCAGACGCTCCCGCTGGCGGATTGGTGCTGAGGTAGTACAGAGCCATGCCGCCATGCCGCCGACCTTGATCGTCGGTCAGGTTCACACGGTGAGTAAGTATGTTGTGGCCAAGGGCTCGCAGTTCGCAGATGCGAGCGCCAGGGCGAACGATGTTCAACTCACGAACGGCGGTGAATGTGTCAATCGGGCCGGCCTTCAAACGCTCCAAAAGGCGTGCGCGTTGGGCGGTTCCGCTGGTATTCTCAACGGGAGTGTTTTCGCGGCTGGCCTGTTGGTCGGCCATTTTTTTGTCTGTCATTTATGCAGCCTCCCCACGCAGTGCGATGCGCTGGCGAACCCAGGCCTCAACTTCCGCAAGCACAAAACCAATTGGCGAACCGCGCGACTTGCTGTTGCTCAAGGGTACAGGGCGAGGGAAGGTCGGGTCGTCTTTGAGGCGCTTGTAAATGGTGGGGCGGGCGAGGCCGGTGATGGCCTCCAAATCCGGCATCCGAATTAGGGTGATCGATGGGTCAAAGTTCTGCGCGGCTGCGGCAGACATTTGGTACGGTGCGTGAATGGTGTGCATGTTGTGTTTCCCGATACTGGTGTAGACGGGAAACATGGTGATTGCGCAGGGTTACTCTTGGCAGACCCGCCTGCGCGCAGACTGTACAGTTAGCGCGCAAAACGTACAGTCTGCGCGCAGGATGGTAATGCCTCAGTCAGGTCTTCAAACGCTCATGCGCTGTGATCCAACCATAAAGCGTTCTATCGGTAACTCCGTAGTCTTTGTGCATATTTCTGGCAAAAGCTGCTCGGCTACTGAAGTTCGAGCCAGTGGTGTCCCAGCACAATAGAGCGGCTGTTTTGCTTTGGCTCGTCTCTTTGTGTCGAGCATTGGCTGCTAGACTTGCGGCGAGAGAAACCTTTTTCCTCACCAGTTCATCTACCTGCTCGGGGATACTTTTTTCATTGCCCTGCAGGAAAAACTCGATTCTCTTAAGCATTTCGTGTTGGTCTTGATACTGCTCTGCTCTACAAACGACCTCCATGATATCTACCGCATTGTTGGCAATGGAGCTGAGGCGCACCATAGGCAAGTCTTCTTTCAGGACGGGTGGCCACCATTCATCGTCTTGGAATGAAAGCATCGCTTGACCAATGAGCACCAATGCTAAAACGGCGATGTACTCGTAAGGTTTTGCGTCAGGGAAATGTTCGTCGTCAAGGTCGACCCCTTTTAAACTCTCTTCCAGTGCTTCAAGAGGGCTAGTGTTGTCCTCATTCGGAAAATCGAACTCATCGGAAATGATTTCAGGGTTGCGATCGACCAGCTCCCATAGCCCATCTTCTGTCCGTTTTTCGTCGGGGAGATAACGGAGTATCGGCCCATTGTTCTTTATTTGATGAGCAATCCAGGATTCTTTCTCTTCGTAAAAATACTCGCTGGTGAGCCACTCGATAGTTGAGGCGGCCCCTCTGATCTCTAGTTCTGATCGTTTCTCAAGCACGAGTTTGGCGCGCGCTTGCATGCCGCGTAGCCGATATATGGGATCGAGCGGCACCGTGTCCCTAAAAGCATCGAATTCTTTATCTGTATCCACGATAAACGCCTCCCGCGGCGCCCTTTAACGAGAAAGCAGCCAACCGGGCGGATGGGTGTCCGCTGTTCGCCCCGTCGGGCTAGGTTGGCCGAAACGCTATGCATGTCCGGATCACGGCAATCCGGACAGTCGTGATTTCAGTCTATATGTGTCTATGAAAGCAAAGGAAGAGACGCATCAGGCCCTCTTGCCAAAGTCACCTTGTACAACGACCCCGCCTGCGAGGGTGTCGAGATAGTTCGCATACCATTGCATCATCGTCGTGCGCTGCGGCAGGTACTGTGCCTTGTTGTAAACGCCTGCGACGCCGGGCTTCTTGTGCGAAAGCTGGGCCTCGATATGGTTCTCGTCGAAGCCGTGTTCGTTGAGCACCGTCGACGCGATATGCCGAAACCCATGGCCAGTTTGCCGACCTTCGTATCCCATCCGACGCAGTGCCATGAGGAACACCGTGTCGCTGCGCGGCTTGGTGTGGTCGCTCCGGCCCGGGAAGAGAAGGGGATAGCTGCCGGTGTAATGACGCAGTTCCTCCAGCGCGGCGATCGCTTGAGTGGAAAGTGGTACCAAGTGCTCAAGGCCTTTCTTGCGGCCTTTACGTTCGACGGGGATCGTCCAAATCTTCTTGGCTAAATCGAACTCAGACCAGCGTGCCTCGCGCAATTCGCTAGGTCGCACGGCGAAGAGACTCAGCAGTCGCAGGCCGAGGCGCACATCATGGGCATGAGGGTAGGCTGCTATTGCGCGGATCAGGCCTGGCAGTTCCTCCGGCGACACGTGAGCGTAGTTCTCTGCCTTACCTGACTGGAGGTACTTCTGAAGGCCTTCCAGCGGATTATGAGTCGCGCGGCCGGTTACCCTGGCTAAGTCGTAAACGTCTCTGCAGTACGAGCGAACCCGGCTCATCTGCTCGAGTATTCCCTGTTGCTCCATGCCTCGCAGAAACTCCATCCACTCGAGTGGGGTGATCTCTGCGTAGGGTCTCTTACCGAACACGGGGAAAACATGGCGCTCGAAGGCTCCCATGATTCGCTTCGACGTGCCCGCATCCCAGTTGGTGAGTCGTGAGGTGTACCACTCCCTTGCCAGCGGCTCGAATGTTTCGGAGGCAGTGTTCCTTTCCGCTTTCTTGCGAGCCTGCTTTGTGACGATCGGGTTCTTTCCATCAGCAGCGTCGGCGCGCAACACGGCAGCTTTCTGCCTGGCCACTGACCCGCTCACATCGGGATAACCACCCAGCCCGAGCCATGACCATTTCCCGTCAGGCTTCTTGTACCGGAGCTGCCAGGACTTCTGACCGTCAGTTTTGACGCGGAAATAAAGGCTGTTCCCGTCGAGCTCGCGATATTCCTTGGCGTCAGGCTCTAGCCCGGCTAACGCAGTGTCGGAGAGGGGGCGGCGCTTGATCTCTGAACGCTTCATCTGACCTGTATCCCCTCGGTTCAATTATTTGTCGAGGATACACAGTGGGATACAAGGAGGGAAGGTATAGGGGGATACAAGGAGGGATAGCCAGAAACAAGAAAGCCCGCACATGGCGGGCTTCTTGTTTTGATTCAGAGATATCTAGAGACATCTGTGAATCGGTACTTGGTGGCTACACAGGGACTTGAACCCCGGACCCCAGCATTATGAATGCTATGCTCTAACCAACTGAGCTATGTAGCCAAGTGGCGCGCATTATTCACCCGTAATGCAGATGCGTCAAGCGCGAATTCAAAATATTTCTTCTTATTTTCAACCGCTTAACCCGCCAGGCCCGAAAAACGGGGGGAGGAGGGGTCAGCGCAGCTGAAATCTCGCGGTGTTGGCGCTCAGCGCACGGCTGCCTTCGCTCAGGGTGTCGGCCGCCAGATTCACCGCCCGCGCCCCTTCGAGCAGGCGCAGCGCCGCCTGATCGACCTGCTGGATGTTGCCGCTGACCTCATCGGCGGTGCTTGCCTGTTCGTCGACCGCCGTGGCGATCTGCGCCAGGGTGTCCGTGACGCTCTGCACGGCGCTGGCGATCTCGCCCAGGCGTTCGCCCAGGCCGGTGACCGCCTGGGCGTCCGATTGCGCCTGGCCGCAGGCGGCTTCCATCAGGCTCACCGCTTCGTCGACAGTGGTGCGCAGGCTGTCGACCGTCCCCGCGATCTGCGCCGTGGACGACTGCGTGCGCTGCGACAGACTGCGCACCTCGTCGGCCACCACGGCGAAGCCGCGGCCCTGCTCGCCGGCGCGGGCCGCCTCGATGGCGGCGTTGAGCGCCAGCAGGTTGGTCTGTTCGGCCACGCCGCGGATGGTGTCGACCACCAACTGAATCTGCTGCCCCTGTTCGCTGACCCGGCCCAGCGCCGCCGCCGTTTCGTTCAGCCGCTGATTGAGCTGCTGGATGCTCGCGGTGGTGCGCTGGCTGTCGCGGCTGCTGTCGGCGGCGATGCGCCGGGTGTGCTGGGCGCTGCCGGACGCCTGCTCGCAGCTCTGCGCCACGCCCTGGGAGGTGGCGGCCAGTTGGGTGGCCGCTGCGGCGATCTGGCTGATCTGCGATTGCTGCGCCTCGACTTCGCTCAAGGCGCCGCTGGAGTGGTCGTTGAGGCTGCGCACGGCCTGGCTCAACTGCGCAGTCTCGTGATCGACGCCCAGCAGGCTGCCGCGCAGCTGCACCACCGCGACGTTGAGCGCGGTGCTGATCGACGCCAGTTCGTCGCGGCCCTGCACCGCCACTTGCAGGCTCAGGTTGCCGTCGCGCAGGGCTTCGGCGAGCAGGGTGATGCCGCTGGCGCTGCGGCGGATCGAGGCCTGCAGGCAGAGGAACAGGTACAGCGCCAGCAGCAACAGGCAGCCGAACACCGCCGCCACGACGATGAACTGGCGGATGGCCGAGCCGTGGTAGTCGTCCAGCCGCCCGTCCAGCGAGACCAGCGATTGCTGGCGCAGCGTCGCCAGGTTGCCGAGCAGGGCGTCGAGGCTGCGTTCGAAGTCGTCCGGCTTGAGGTTGATGCTGCCGCCGAACACGCCGTCGTCCAGCACCTTGAGGCCGGTGTCGAGCTGCTTGAGGCTGTCGTGGTACTGCGCGGCCCATCCTTGCAGGTCGCTCGGCAGACGCGCCTCCAGCAGGCTGGCGGTCTTCACCAGTTGCTCGCGGGCGTCGCCGATGCGGCTGCGCAGGTCACGCAACTGCAAGCGGCTCTGCAGGGTGAACTGACCGGACACCACCGAGGCCTGCCCGACCGCCGCCAGGCGCCCGACCCGTTCGATCAGGTCCGGCGCATGCTGGGTGGAAATCTGCGTCAGCAGGTAAGTCTCCAGCCACGGCGCCAGGGTCAGGCGGTTGTCCATGGCGATCTGTTCCCGCAATGCCTGAAGGGCGCTGAGGGCGTTGGTGAAGCGGTCGTAGCCGTCCGGCCACCAGCCGACGCTGCCCAGGCTTTTCGAGTCCAGGCCGCCCAGCGCGGTCTGCAGGGCCTGATAGCGGGCCAGGGTTTCGCCGCCGGCGCCTTCAGCCTGCAAGGCATTGCCCAGCTCGGTGGTGGCCTGTGCGACGGCAGGCTGCACGCCATCGAACGCGGCCATCGCAGCGAGGGTGGCGGGCGTCGGCTGGCGGTTGGTTTCCGTGGCGCGCCAGCGGGCGGCGCGGTCGCGTTGGGCGGTGAGCAGGTTGTCCAGCGCGTCGAGGGCCAGCAACTGGCGGACGCCGGCCCGTTCGCCGGCGATGAGGTTGAGCCTGTCGCGGTAGTCCTGGCCGATCATCAACAGGCTGCCGGCCAGCGGCAGGATGAACAGCAGAAACAACAGCTGGAATTTGCGGGCGAAACCAAAGCGCCCCAGCAAACCGATCCCCGGCGATAAAAAAGCCTGCATGCCCCATGACTCCTCTGGACACCGCGCACCATCGGCGTGCGTCGCGGTCGTCGCGACCTCGACCGGTGCCCTGCTAAAAGGCCTCGAAAGTTCACTCTCGCCCGCTCTGTGGGCCGGCTCTGTAGCGAAACTTCCCATTCTCGGTCCCCTTTGTAAGGGGCCGCGTTCAAGGGGACAGACAAGGCAAGATTCAGACCATGGCGTTGAGCTATCACCGTTGCGGCGATGAACGATTAGTTCGTTAGCTGGCTAAGGGGATGGCGCTTGCGCACCGAAAAATGGCACATTGGCGCACCTGCCTGCGTGCACCCATCCGCTGTCCGGAAATTCCCATGGCCATCAGCAACGTCCAGCCCGCCGCTTCGGCGCCGGCGTCTCCCCAAAGCAGCCCACTGGTGATGCGCATCATCGGCGCCGTGGCGCTGGCGCATTTGATCAATGACCTGATCCAGTCGGTGTTGCCGTCGATCTACCCGATGCTCAAGGCCAACTACGGCTTGAGCTTCACTCAGGTCGGCCTGATCACCCTGACCTTCCAGTTGACCGCCTCGCTGCTGCAGCCGTGGGTTGGTTACCACACCGACCGCCATCCGAAACCGTGGCTGCTGCCGGCCGGTTCCGTGTGCACGCTGGTCGGCATCGTGATGATGTCGATGGTCGGCAGCTTCCCGTTGATCCTGCTGGCGGCGGCGCTGATCGGCATCGGCTCTTCGACCTTTCACCCTGAAGCCTCTCGTATCGCACGGCTGGCGTCGGGCGGACGCTTCGGACTGGCGCAGTCCACTTTTCAGGTCGGCGGCAACGCAGGTTCGGCATTCGGTCCGTTGCTGGCGGCTGCGATCATCATTCCCTTTGGCCAAGGCAACGTGGCGTGGTTCGGGCTGTTCGCCGTGTTTGCGCTGTTCGTGCTGTACCGCATCAGCCGCTGGTACGCCGATCACCTGAACCTGTTCAAGCTCAAGGCCGGCCAGGCGGCGACGCACGGATTGTCGAAGGGCAGGGTGACCGGTGCGCTGGTGGTGCTCGGGCTTTTGGTGTTCTCCAAGTATTTCTACATGGCGAGCCTGACCAGTTACTTCACCTTCTACCTGATCGAGAAGTTCGACCTGTCGGTGGCCAGCTCACAGCTGCATCTGTTCCTGTTTCTCGGCGCGGTGGCGGCGGGAACGTTCTTCGGCGGCCCCATCGGCGACAAGATCGGGCGCAAGGCCGTGATCTGGTTCTCGATCCTCGGCGTGGCGCCGTTCACCTTGCTGATGCCCCATGTCGACCTGTTCTGGACCAGCGTCTTGAGCGTGGTGATCGGCTTCATCCTCGCCTCGGCGTTCTCGGCGATCGTGGTGTACGCCCAGGAGCTGGTGCCGGGCAACGTCGGGATGATCGCTGGGGTGTTCTTCGGGCTGATGTTCGGTTTCGGCGGGATCGGCGCGGCGCTGCTGGGGCACCTGGCGGACCTCTACGGCATCGAGCAGGTGTACCTGCTGTGCTCGTTCCTGCCGTTGCTCGGGGTGCTGGCGATCTTCCTGCCGCGCACGAAGAAGGCCTGATTCCGGGCCAGCAGGAATCGCGGGTGTCGGCAGAGTGGGCGGCCGCCACCCATCCTGTGGGAGCTGGCTTGCCAGCGATAGGGCCGGCACTGCTGGCATCTCTGTCGCCTGACCTGCCGCCATCGCTGGCAAGCCTGTTCCCACAGGGTTCTTGGGCTAGCGGCAGGCACAAAAAAGCCGCGTATCGAACGCGGCTTTTTCATGGGCGCTGTGTCTTACACGTTGAAGCGGAAGTGCATCACGTCGCCGTCTTTGACGATGTAGTCCTTGCCTTCCAGGCGCCATTTGCCGGCTTCCTTGGTGCCGGCTTCGCCCTTGTACTGGATGAAGTCGTTGTAGGCGATGACTTCGGCGCGGATGAAGCCTTTCTCGAAGTCGGTGTGGATCACGCCGGCGGCCTGCGGCGCGGTGGCGCCCACGCGTACGGTCCAGGCGCGGACTTCTTCGACACCGGCGGTGAAGTAGGTCTGCAGGTGCAGCATTTCGTAGCCGGCGCGGATCACGCGGTTCAGGCCAGGCTCTTCCAGGCCCAGGGCCTCGAGGAACATGTCCTTCTCTTCGCCGTCGTCCAGCTCGGCGATTTCCGCCTCGATCTTGTTGCACACCGGAACCACCACGGCGCCTTCTTCTTCGGCGATGGCCTTGACCACGTCCAGGTGCGGGTTGTTCTCGAAGCCGTCTTCAGCGACGTTGGCGATGTACATGACCGGTTTGGTGGTCAGCAGGTGGAAGCCCTTGATGATCGCCTTTTCCTCGGCGCTCATGTTCTTCATCAGGCTGCGCGCAGGCTTGCCTTCGGTGAAGTGCGGGATCAGCTGTTCCAGCAGGGCTTTCTGCGCCACGGCGTCCTTGTCACCGCCCTTGGCGTTGCGGGCGACCTTCTGCAGTTGCTTCTCGCAGCTGTCGAGGTCGGCGAAGATCAGTTCCAGGTCGATGATCTCGATGTCGCGTTTCGGATCGACGCTGTTGGAGACGTGGATCACGTTCTCGTCTTCGAAGCAGCGCACCACGTGGGCGATGGCGTCGGTCTCGCGGATGTTGGCCAGGAACTTGTTGCCCAGGCCTTCACCTTTCGATGCGCCGGCCACCAGGCCTGCGATATCGACGAATTCCATGGTGGTCGGCAGGATGCGCTTCGGATTGACGATTTCCGCCAGCGCGTTCAAGCGCGGATCCGGCATCGGCACGATGCCGCTGTTCGGCTCGATGGTGCAGAAGGGGAAGTTCTCGGCCGCGATCCCGGACTTGGTCAGGGCGTTGAACAGGGTGGACTTGCCGACGTTAGGCAGGCCGACGATGCCGCAATTGAATCCCATGGTGTTTCCCCTCGGATAAGAGTCAGGCCTTCTGGCTGTGCAGGTTTTTCATCGCGCGGTTCCATTCTCCGGCGAGGATATCCGGCAGCACGCCGAGGGCGAAGTCGATGCTGGCGTCGAGCTTTTCCTGTTCGGCGCGCGGCGCACGACCCAGGACGAAATTCGACACCATGCTGGCCACGCCCGGGTGGCCGATGCCGAGCCGCAGGCGATGGAACGTGTTCTGATTGCCCAGTTGCGCAATGATGTCGCGCAACCCGTTGTGACCGCCATGGCCGCCGCCCTGCTTGAGCTTGGCGACGCCCGGAGGCAGGTCGAGTTCGTCGTGTGCCACCAGGATCTCTTCGGGCTTGATGCGGAAGAAACCGGCGAGTGCCGCCACGGCCTGGCCGCTGCGGTTCATGTAGGTGGTGGGAATCAGCAGACGAACGTCCTGACCTTGATGCGAATAGCGTGCGGTCAGGCCGAAATACTTGCGGTCGGCCACGAGGCTGACGCCTTGTGCGTGGGCGATGCGCTCAACAAAAAGGGCCCCTGCGTTATGCCGGGTCTGTTCGTATTCGGCGCCTGGATTACCCAGGCCAACGATCAGTTTGATGGCAGTCACGATAGGGGCCCTTCTATGGAGTGGTGGATGTCATCGCCGCAGCTCGTGCATGCGGCGAAAACGGACGAAAGATGCGCATTTACCTGGGATGTAAACTCCGCGTTCTCGCCCGCTTTCTCGCTACGCTTAAGTCCGCGATGTTCCGCCCGCTCCGGCAAGCAGAGTGAAATTACTCTGCTGCGCCTTCTGCAGCTTCTGGAGCAACACGTGGAGCGTGAACGTTGGCGACAGCCAGGTCGTTGCCATGAGCCAGTGCCACGAACTCAACGCCTTTGATGGCCTTGATGTCGGACAGGTGGATGATGGTGCCGACTTCGGCCTTGGCCAGGTCAACTTCGATGAACTCAGGCAGGTCTTTGGCTTCGCACGAAACTTCGATTTCAGCCACGACGTGGGAGATCTCGCCGCCTTTCTTGACTGCGGCTTCTTCGTTGATGAAGTGAACCGGTACTTTGGCGGTCAGTTTCTGGCCGGCAACAACGCGCACGAAGTCAGCGTGCATGATGAACTGCTTGGCTGGGTGACGCTGCAGGGCCTTGACGATGACGTTCTGCTTGGTGCCGTCGACGTTCAGCTCGATCACGTGGCTGAAGGCAGCTTCGTTTTCGAACAGCTTGGTGATTTCCTTGGCCAGGATGGTCAGGGACTGAGCGTCCTTGTTGCCACCGTAGACAACGGCCGGGATGTTGGCGGCGTGACGCAGGCGGCGGCTCGCACCTTTCCCCAGGTCAGTACGCGCTTGTGCGTTCAGGGTGAAATCAGTCATTTCATATCTCCAAAATAGCCATCACCGAGTGGCGTTTGCGACCAGCGCCAAACACGGTATGGGCAAAAAAGCCCCGCCCCGGACAGGAATGCCGGGGCGGGGCGCTTTTCGTCAACAGGACATTTCGAGAAGGGCAGGGCCCTTAACGGAACATCGCGCTGATCGATTCTTCATTGCTGATGCGGCGAACCGCTTCGGCAACCACCGGTGCGATATCCAGTTGACGGATACGCGCACAGGCTTGTGCTGCAGCGGACAGCGGGATGGTGTTGGTCACCACCAGCTCGTCCAGCACGGAATTCTCGATGTTCTCGATGGCCCGGCCCGACAGCACAGGGTGTGTGCAGTAGGCGAAGACCTTGGC
Organism: Pseudomonas sp. B7(2017); assembly: GCF_002112745.1. Classification (NCBI taxonomy): domain Bacteria; kingdom Pseudomonadati; phylum Pseudomonadota; class Gammaproteobacteria; order Pseudomonadales; family Pseudomonadaceae; genus Pseudomonas; species Pseudomonas sp. B7(2017). The sequence continues at coordinate 49,019 of NZ_NEIP01000022.1, forward strand.
TGCGCCGTGCTCTTTCAGGGCCTTGGCCGCATGGCACAGGGTGCCGGCGGTATCGACCATGTCATCGACCAGGATGCAGGTGCGACCTTCGACATCGCCGATGATGTGCATCACTTCGGAGTGATTGGCTTTTTCACGGCGTTTGTCGATGATCCCGAGATCCACGCCCAGGGATTTGGCAACGGCCCGTGCACGCACGACGCCGCCAATGTCCGGGGACACGATCATCAGGTTCTCGAAGCGCTGGTCTTCGATGTCATCCACCAGAACCGGGGAGCCGTAGATGTTATCTACCGGAATATCGAAGAAACCCTGAATCTGGTCAGCGTGCAGGTCAACCGTGAGCACACGGTCGATGCCGACGACGGTGAGCATGTCAGCGACGACTTTCGCGCTGATGGCCACACGTGCGGAACGCGGACGGCGATCCTGACGGGCATAACCAAAGTAAGGGATAACAGCAGTGATACGAGTAGCCGAGGAGCGGCGGAAGGCATCAGCCATCACTACCAGTTCCATCAGGTTATCGTTGGTCGGAGCGCAAGTCGGCTGAATAATGAAGACGTCTTTACCGCGAACGTTTTCATTGATCTCGGCAGTGATTTCGCCGTCGGAAAACTTACCGACAGAAATGTCACCGAGAGGGATATGCAGCTGACGTACGACACGCCGAGCCAGATCGGGGTTAGCGTTCCCCGTAAAGACCATCATCTTGGACACGCGCAGTACCTGAAGGCTGAGGGTATACCTGGATGAGTATAGGAAAATGGCAGGGGCGGCTGGATTCGAACCAACGCATGGCAGGATCAAAACCTGCTGCCTTACCGCTTGGCGACGCCCCTGTATCTGTTGCTGCAAGTGCCGTGCACTTGGTTCCGTTAGAGCAGGCTCTGTAGCTTGCGATGCAACATCGAAACGTTGCTGCCTTTGGCTACAAACCCTGTAAGGGTCTCTGTCAGAAGGGCCGAAACTTTATCAGCTTCAGCTTTGCTTGGGAAGCCCCCAAACACACAACTTCCAGTTCCGGTGAGTTTTGCTTCGGTGAAATTACCTAGCAAATTCAATGCGTTACGTACTTCTGGATAACGCCTTGCAACCACCGGCAAGCAGTCATTTCGACTGTTTCCCTCGGGAACGGGGCGCACTTTAATGGGCGGTGTGTTACGTGTCAACAACGGATCGGAAAAAATTTCTGCCGTACTTACAGAGACTTGCGGAACCAGCACGACGTACCAGGGTTCTGCGGGTTCGACCGGGGTCAGTTTTTCGCCCACGCCTTCGGCGAAGGCGGCATGGCCGCGCACGAACACCGGGACGTCGGCGCCCAGCGACAGGCCGAGGCCGGCCAGGCGGTCTTCGTCCCAGCCCAACTGCCAGAGATGGTTGAGGCCCAGCAGGGTGGTGGCCGCGTTCGAGCTGCCGCCGCCGATGCCGCCGCCCATCGGCAGGATCTTGTCGATCCAGATGTCGATGCCCAGCGTGCAGCCGGACTGCTCCTGGAGTTTCTTCGCCGCGCGCACGATCAGGTTGCTGTCGTGGGGCACGCCGTCGAATTCGGTGTGCAGGCGGATCACGCCGTCGTCGCGCACGGCGAAGGTAATCTCGTCGCCGTAGTCGAGGAACTGAAAGATCGTCTGCAGTTCGTGGTAGCCGTCGTCGCGGCGGCCGAGAATGTGCAGCATCAGATTGAGCTTGGCCGGCGACGGCAGGGTCAGGCGAGGTGCGCTCATGTTCACAGCCCCAGCTTGCGCGGTTGCCAGGTCTTGATGACCAGGGTCACGTCCAGATCGGTGCCGTGCAGCTTGATCCGCTCCGGCAGCCAGAAACCGTTCTGTTCGGCATAGCTCAGGTACTCGACCTGCCAGCCGTCCTGATCCAGGCTGGCCAGGCGGCTGTCGGCGTCGAGGGTCAGGCGGCTCTTGCTGTCCGGCGCCGGCAGGCCGCGCACCCACCAAGCCAGGTTCGACACCGGCAGTTTCCAGCCCAGTTGCTCTTCGAGCAGGGCTTCCGGCGACTGTGCGTCGTAGCGGCCCTGGTTGGCGACCTCCAGCGAAACCTTGCCCGGCCGCCCGGTCAGGCGCGCCGCGCCGCGGCCCAGCGGGCCGGACAGGCGGATGTCATAGTAGTCCTGGCGCTGCAGCCAGAACAACGTGCCGCTGCCGGAGTCCTTCGGCGCGCGGATGCCGATCTTGCCGTCGATCTGCCAGCCGTCGAGCCCGGTCAGTTGCTGCTTGTGCTCGCGCCATTGGGCCGGGTTGCCGTGGCCTTCGACCGATTCACGGGCGCCGAAGCCTGCGCAACCGGCGAGCAGGGCGATGAAGCTGAAAACGATGAGGTGGCGCAAAAACATGGGTTATAGGGTCTCGGATCCGGTCAGGCGCTTGATGGTGCTGCGCAGGATGGTGCTGTCGGGCTGATCCTTGAGGAACTTGCCCCAGATCTGCTTGGCTTCGCGCTGGTTGCCCTTGGTCCACAGCACCTCGCCCAGGTGCGCGGCCACTTCGTGGTCGGGGAAACGCTCCAGCGCCTGGCGCAGGTAGCGCTCGGCTTCGTCGAGGTTGCCCAGGCGGAAGTTGACCCAGCCGAGGCTGTCGAGCACCGCCGGGTCTTCCGGGTTGAGCTGGTGCGCCTGTTCGATCAGGGTCTTGGCTTCGGCGTAGCGGGTGGTGCGGTCGGACAGGGTGTAGCCCAGGGCGTTGAGCGCCATGGCGTTGTCCGGGTCGCGCTTGATGATCAGGCGCAGGTCCTTTTCCATCTGCGCCAGGTCATTGCGCTTTTCCGCCTGCATGGCGCGGGTGTAAAGCAGATTGAGGTCGTCCGGATACTGCTGCAGGGCTTGCTGCAGGGTTTTCCAGGCCTTGTCGCCCTGGTTGTTGGCGGACAAGGTCTCGGCCTCGATCAGGTACAGCTGGATCGCGTAGTCCGGCTGTTCGTCGCGCTGGACGGCCAGTTTGCTCAGGGCTTCGGCGGTCTTGCCGTTGTTCATCAGGATGTCGGCCTGGCGCAGCTGCGCCGGCAGGTAGTCGTTGCCCGGGCCGACCTGGGCGTACTCGATCAGGGCGCCTTGCGGGTCGTTGCGTTCCTCGGCGATGCGGCCCAGGTTCAGGTGCGCCGAATCGACATGGCTTTCCCGGGCGATCAGGTCTTCCAGGTAGCCCTTGGCCTCTTCCCAGGCCTTGGCCTCCAGGCACACCAGCGCCAGTGAATAGCGCAGTTCGTCGTCTTCGGGGTATTGCTGCACGAGGGAGGAGAACTCGGCCTTGGCGTCGTCCATCCGGTCCTGCTCGACCAGCATCCGCGCGTAGGTCAGGCGCAGGCGCTTGTCGTCCGGGTATTTGCGGATGCTCTTCTGCAGCAGCGGCAGGGCCTCGTCGCCGCGGTTCATGCCTTGCAGCAGACGCGCGCGCAGCAGGATCGGGGCGATTTCGCCGTCCTCCGGCGGATTGTCCTCCAGCAGGGTCAGCGCGCCTTTGTTGTCGCCGTCCTGCTGCAGCAGCAAGGCCTTGCCGAAGATCAGCTGGTTGTTGTGCGGGTGACGCTGCAGCAGCCGGTCGAAGCTTTTCATCAGGCCGTTGCGGGTTTCCTGGTCGGTGTCGGCGGCCGACAGCGCCAGGAAGTCGAAATGGGTGTCGCCCTTGCCCTGCAGGACTTTCTCCATGTAGACCATCGAGTCGTCATAGCGCCCGGCCCGCGCCAGCTGCACGGCGGCGGCACGCTGCGCCTCAAGGTCGTCCGGGGCGTTCTTCGCCCAGATCAGGGCGGTGTCGAGGGCCGGCTGGTCCGCGCCCAGGTACTCGGCGATGCGGAACGCCCGCTCGGAGACGCCCGGATCCTGGGTGTTGATGGCCTGGGTCACGTAGTTGTCCAGGGCGATGTCGAACCGGTTGCGCTGGCCGGCGAGTTCGGCGCTCAACAGGCTGAAGACGGTTTCCTCGCTGAACGAGCTGTAGACCTTGGCCTTTTCGGGCGCCGGGGCCGTGTCTTCGACCGGCGGGGTGCCGTCCGTCGAAACGGGGGCCAGGGACTGGCAGCCGCTGAGGAAGGCAATAGCGAGGAACAACGCGGAAGATCTATTCATATGGGGGAAGTGGCGACTAACCTGCGGTCGGATCATCATGACACAAGCCTTCGGCCAAACATAACCGAGTCTCGATTGTGGCCATTATAGGGGCCGGCAATGGAGACAATAGTCGGCGGTAGTTGTTCTGGATCTTTCGAAGTAGGACAATTGCCGGCTTCACGTCACCATCAGCGACCTTGAATGGCCTTCCTCGCACTCGGTATCAACCACAAGACTGCTTCAGTAGACGTCCGCGAGCGCGTGGCCTTTACCCCTGAGCAGCTGGTCGAGGCCCTGCAGCAGCTCTGCCGGCTCACCGACAGCCGCGAAGCGGCGATCCTCTCCACCTGCAACCGCAGCGAACTCTATATAGAACAGGATCACCTGTCGGCGGAGATCGTGCTGCGCTGGTTGGCCGAATACCACCAATTGAGCTTCGACGAGCTGCGCGCCAGCGCCTACGTGCATGAAGACGATGCGGCCGTTCGTCACATGATGCGCGTCGCCTCCGGGCTCGACTCGCTGGTGCTGGGCGAGCCGCAGATCCTGGGCCAGATGAAGTCGGCCTACGCTGTGGCCCGCGAGGCCGGCACCATCGGCCCGCTGCTGGGGCGCCTGTTCCAGGCGACGTTCAATGCCGCCAAGCAGGTGCGCACCGACACCGCCATCGGTGAGAACCCGGTCTCCGTGGCCTTTGCCGCCGTCAGCCTGGCCAAGCAGATCTTCAGCGACCTGCAGCGCAGCCAGGCCTTGCTGATCGGCGCCGGCGAGACCATCACCCTGGTCGCCCGCCACCTGCACGAGCTGGGGGTCAAGCGCATCGTCGTGGCCAACCGCACCCTGGAGCGCGCCAGCCTGCTGGCCGAGCAGTTCGGCGCCCACGCGGTGCTGCTGTCGGACATCCCGGCGGAGCTGGTGCGCAGCGACATCGTCATCAGTTCCACCGCCAGCCAGTTGCCGATCCTGGGCAAGGGCGCGGTGGAAAGCGCGCTGAAGCAGCGCAAGCACAAGCCGATCTTCATGGTCGACATCGCCGTGCCCCGGGACATCGAGCCGGAAGTGGGCGAGCTGGACGACGTCTATCTCTACAGCGTCGACGACCTGCACGAAGTGGTCGCCGAGAACCTCAAGAGCCGCCAGGGCGCTGCCCAGGCCGCCGAGGAGATGGTCTCGGTCGGCGCCGACGATTTCATGGCGCGCCTGCGTGAACTGGCGGCGGTCGACGTGCTCAAGGCCTATCGTCAACAGAGCGAGCGCCTGCGCGACGAAGAGCTGCAGAAGGCCTTGCGCTCGCTGGCCAACGGCGGCAACGCCGAAGACGTGCTGGGCCAGCTGGCCCGGGGCCTGACCAACAAACTCCTGCACGCGCCGAGCGTGCAGTTGAAAAAGCTTTCTGCCGAAGGCCGCGTCGATGCGCTGGCCATGGCCCAGGAACTCTTTGCCCTTGAGGGCTCACCGGATAGCTTTTCGGATAAAAAACCGCAATGAAAGCGTCACTGCTCAATAAGTTGGAGACTCTCCAGGAACGTTTCGAGGAACTGACGGCGCTGCTGGGCGACGCCGAAGTCATTTCCGATCAGGCCAAGTTCCGCACCTATTCGAAGGAATACGCGGAAGTCGAGCCGGTCGTCGAGGCCTACAAGAAGCTGCTCAGCGTGCAAGGCGACCTCGAAGGCGCCCAGGCGCTGCTCAAGGACAGCGACCCGGACCTGCGCGAAATGGCCGTGGAAGAAGTCCGCGAAGCCAAGGAGCGACTGGTGGTTCTTGAGGCCGACCTGCAGCGCATGCTGCTGCCCAAGGATCCGAACGACGGACGCAACGTGTTCCTGGAGATCCGTGCCGGCACCGGCGGCGACGAAGCGGCGATCTTCTCCGGCGACCTGTTCCGCATGTACTCGCGCTATGCCGAGAAGCGCGGCTGGCGCGTGGAGATCCTCTCGGAGAACGAGGGCGAGCACGGCGGCTACAAAGAAGTCATTGCCCGGGTCGAAGGCGACAACGTCTACGGCAAGCTGAAGTTCGAGTCCGGCGCCCACCGCGTGCAGCGCGTGCCGGCCACCGAATCCCAGGGCCGCATCCACACCTCGGCCTGCACCGTGGCGGTGCTGCCGGAGCCGGACGAGCAGGAAGCGATCGAGATCAACCCGGCGGATCTGCGCGTGGACACCTACCGTTCCTCCGGGGCCGGCGGTCAGCACGTGAACAAGACCGACTCGGCGATCCGCATCACCCACTTGCCGACCGGCATTGTGGTCGAATGCCAGGAAGAACGCTCCCAGCACAAGAACCGCGCGCGGGCGATGGCCTGGCTGTCGGCCAAGCTCAACGACCAGCAGACCGCCGCCGCCGCCAGCGCCATCGCCAGCGAGCGCAAGCTGCTGGTGGGTTCCGGCGACCGTTCCGAGCGCATCCGCACCTACAACTTCGCCCAGGGCCGGGTCACCGACCACCGCGTCAACCTGACCCTGTATTCCCTCGACGAGATCCTCGCCGGCGGCGTCGAAGCGGTGATCGAACCCCTGTTGGCCGAATACCAGGCCGACCAGCTCGCAGCGATAGGTGAATAAATGACCATCATCGCCAGCCTGTTGCGCGCCGCCGAACTGCCCGACTCGCCCACTGCGCGCCTGGACGCCGAGCTGCTGCTGGCCGCCGCCCTGGGCAAGCCGCGCAGTTTCCTGCACACCTGGCCCGAGCGCATCGTGCCGAGCGAGGTGGTGCTGGTGTTCACCGAATACCTGCAACGCCGCCGCAGCGGCGAGCCGGTGGCCTACATCCTCGGTCAGCAAGGGTTCTGGAAACTCGACCTGGAAGTGGCGCCGCACACCCTGATCCCGCGCCCGGACACCGAGCTGCTGGTGGAGGCCGCCCTCGAATTGCTGCCGGCGACCCCGGCCAGCGTCCTCGACCTCGGCACCGGCACCGGCGCCATCGCCCTGGCCCTGGCCAGCGAGCGCCCGGCCTGGCAGGTCACCGCCGTGGACCGCGTGCCGGAGGCCGTGGCCCTGGCCGAGCGCAACCGCCAGCGCCTGAACCTGAGCAACGCCAAGGTGCTGAGCAGCCATTGGTTCAGTTCGCTGCAAGGCCAGCGCTTCGGGCTGATCATCAGCAACCCGCCGTACATCCGCGCCGCCGACCCGCACCTGGCCGAAGGCGATGTGCGCTTCGAGCCGGCCAGCGCGCTGGTGGCCGGCGCCGACGGGCTCGACGACCTGCGCCTGATCGTCGCCCAGGCGCCGCAGCATCTGGAGGCCGGTGGCTGGCTGATGCTCGAGCACGGCTATGATCAGGCCGAGGCCGTGCGCGACCTGCTGCTGACCCGCGGTTTCGAAGACGTCCACAGCCGCACCGACCTGGGCGGCCACCAACGGATCAGCCTGGGGCGCCTGCCGTGCTGAATGATCAGGAATTGTTGCGCTACAGCCGGCAGATCCTGCTGCAGCACGTCGACATCGACGGCCAGCTGCGGCTCAAGGACAGCCGGGCATTGATCGTCGGCCTCGGCGGGCTCGGCGCGCCGGTGGCCCTGTATCTGGCGGCGGCGGGTGTCGGCGAGCTGCACCTGGCGGACTTCGACACGGTCGACCTGACCAACCTGCAACGCCAGATCATCCACGACACCGACAGCGTCGGCATGACCAAGGTCGACTCGGCGCTCAAGCGGCTGGGGGCGATCAACCCCGAGATCCGCCTCGTGCCGCACCGCCAGGCCCTGGACGAGGATTCCCTCGCCGCAGCGGTGGCGGCGGTGGATCTGGTGCTCGACTGCTCCGACAACTTCTCCACCCGAGAGGCGGTCAACGCCGCTTGCGTGGCGGCCCGCAAGCCGCTGGTCAGCGGCGCGGCGATCCGCCTCGAAGGACAGCTGTCGGTGTTCGACCCGCGCCGGGCCGAAAGCCCCTGCTACCACTGCCTCTACGGGCACGGCAGCGAAGCCGAACTGACCTGCAGCGAGGCCGGCGTGGTCGGGCCGCTGGTGGGCCTGGTCGGCAGCCTTCAGGCGCTGGAGGCCATGAAGCTGCTGGCGGGGTTCGGCGAACCGCTGGTGGGGCGGCTGCTGTTGATCGATGCGCTGGGTTCGCGGTTCCGTGAGCTGCGGGTCAAGCGCGATCCGGGCTGCAGCGTGTGCGGTGCGCCGCATGCGTGAGGCCCCGGTCGCGGTGTTCGACTCCGGCGTCGGCGGCTTGTCGGTGCTGGCGGAGATCCAGCGTCTGCTGCCCGGCGAATCGATCCTGTACTTCGCCGATTGCGGCCACATTCCCTACGGCGAGAAAACCCCGGAATTCATCCGTCAGCGTTGCGCCCTGATGGCCGCCTTCTTCCGCGAGCAGGGCGCCAAGGCGTTGGTGCTCGCCTGCAACACCGCCACCGTGGCCGCCGTGGCCGACCTGCGGCGGGACTTCCCCGACTGGCCGATCGTCGGCATGGAGCCCGCCGTCAAGCCGGCCGCCGCCGCCACCCGCAGCGGCGTGGTCGGTGTGCTGGCCACCACCGGCACCCTGGCCAGCGCCAAGTTCGCCGCACTGCTCGACCGCTTCGCCACGGACGTGAAGGTCATCACCCAGCCCTGCCCGGGCCTGGTGGAGCTGATCGAAGGCGGCGACCTGCACAGCGACGCGCTGCGCCGGATGCTGCACGGCTACGTCGAGCCACTGCTGGCCGCCGGCTGCGATACGATCATCCTCGGCTGCACCCATTATCCGTTCCTCAAGCCGATGCTCGCGACCTTGCTCCCCGCGGACATCAGCCTCATCGACACCGGCGCCGCCGTGGCCCGGCAACTCCAGCGGCTGTTGGCCGAACGCGGCGCGCTCGCCGAGGGGCCGAGCCGGCCGGCGCGGTTCTGGACCAGCGGCGATCCGCAGGCCTTCAGAACAGTCCTGCCATTGCTGGGGCAAACGTCTGACGATGTGCAAAGCTTGGGTTTGTAAGAAATCTGTGTAATAACCGAAAAATAAGCTGAACTTCAGTTTAAGCGCGGACTTCTATAGCGTTGAGTCACATAACAACCATACGACCGTTCGGAAAAGGATGTTTCAAGTGAAGCGACTATTATGCTTGGCCGCGATTGCGGCTGCACTGATGGGGCACAGTTTTACCGCACAAGCCGCCGGCGTCGAGTTCGGGGTCGGGGCGACCAGCGATTCGACCATGACCTATCGCCTGGGCATGAACTTCGACTGGGACAAGAGTTGGCTGCAGAGCGATGTCGGTCGCCTGACCGGCTACTGGAGCGGCGCCTACACCTATTGGGAAGGCGACAAGACCTCCAGCAACAACAGCCTGTCGTTCTCGCCGGTGTTCGTCTATGAGTTCGCCGGCCAGTCGGTCAAGCCGTATGTCGAGGCGGGGATCGGCGTCGCGGTGTTCTCCAACACCAAGTACGAGGACAACAACATCGGCGGCGCCTTCCAGTTCGAGGATCGCTTCGGTTTCGGCCTGCGCTTCAACGGCGGGCATGAGGTCGGGATCCGCGCGACGCACTACTCCAACGCCGGCCTTGCCAGCAGCAACGACGGGGTAGAGAGCTACTCGCTGCATTACACGATGCCGCTGTAGGTTCCCGAGCACAGCAGCCGATCAGGGGGCGCCGGCGCCGTCAAGGCGCCGGGCCATTCCGTGCAGCAGCGGGAACAGCAGCGCCCACAGCAGGCCGATGCCGATCAGGGTCGGCCATTGCCCATAGGCGAACCCTACGCCGGACAGTTGCCCGCCGGCGCCATACGACAACGCACCGCCCGCCGCGCCGAGCAGGCTCGCCCGCCACCACGGCCGGGCGCTCCATCGCAGGCAATGGCGCAGCGTGGTGCCCAGCAGCGCCCACAGCAGCATCAGCCACAGCGGGATCAGCGGCGACGGATCCGGGAACTCGAACACCCCCGATCCCCGCAGCACGCTGTCCACGGCGGTGCCGACGATCACCACGCAGAGGATCAGCCGGCCTTCCGCCGCCCAGCTGCTGATCCAGCGCAGGTGGATCACCAGCACCGCCAGCGCCAGCAGCAGCCACAGGCTGTTGCCGCCGAGCACGCAGGCCAGCCAGCCGATCTGGAACAGGACGGCGTTGGCCAGGCGTTCAGGCATCGAAGCGTCCCAACAGCGGCGCCGGCATGGCCGCCGGTTTGGCCAGCAGCAACTGGGCGGTGCCGATGGTGCGCTCCAGGAAGCCGCCCTCGCAGTAGCACAGGTAGAACTCCCACATCCGCAGAAAGCCGTCGTCGTAGCCCAGTTCGGCCAGAGGCCCCCGGGCGCGGCGGAAGTTCTCGTGCCACAGGCGCAGCGTGCGGGCGTAGTGCAGGCCGAAGTCTTCCATGTGCAGCAGGTTCATGTCGGTGTCGCGGCTGACGATCTCGAGCATCTTCTGCACGCAGGGCAGGGCGCCGCCGGGAAAGATGTAGCGCTGGATGAAATCCACCCCGCGCCTGGCCTGCTCGTAGCGCTGTTCGCGGATGGTGATCGCCTGCAGCAGCATCAGGCCGTTGCTTTTGAGCAGGTGCGCGCACTGCTTGAAGTAAGTCGGCAGGAAGCGGTGGCCGACCGCCTCGATCATCTCGATCGACACCAGCTTGTCGTACTGCCCTGTGAGGTCGCGGTAGTCCTTGAGCAGCAAGGTCACCCGATCCTGCAGGCCAAGGCGTTCGATGCGCGCGGCGGTGAACGCGTACTGCGCCTTGGACAGCGTCGTGGTGGTCACCCGGCAGCCGTAGCGCTGCGCGGCATACAGCGCCATGCTGCCCCAGCCGGTGCCGATCTCCAGCAGATGGTCGCCGGGCGTGAGCGCGAGCTTCTGGCAGATCCGCTCCAGCTTGTTCAGTTGCGCCTGTTCCAGGCTGTCGTCGGGGTGCAGGAACTGCGCCGCCGAATACATCATGGTCGGATCGAGGAATTGCTCGAACAGGTCGTTGCCCAGGTCGTAGTGGGCGGCGATGTTCCTTTGCGATCCCTTGTGCGTGTTGCGGTTGAGCCAGTGCAGGGTGCGGATGAACGGGCGTCCGAGCAGCGCCATTCCGCGCTCCATGCCGTCGAGCACGTCGAGGTTGCTGACGAACACCCTCACCACGGCCGTCAGGTCGGGCGAGCTCCAGTAACCTTGAATGTAGGCCTCGCCGGAACCGATCGAGCCGTTGGCCGCGACCATGCCCCAGACCGCTGCATCGTGCACGTGGATCTCGCCGGTCGGCCCGCTGCCGGCGGCGCCGAAAGTCTGGTGACGACCGTCCTCGACCAGCACCAGTTGCCCGTGCCTGATCCGCGCCAGCTGGCGCAGCACGCCTCGGCGCAGCAGGGAACCGCTCAGCCCATGGACGCAGAGCAGGCCGGCCCTGGCCGAAACGCTAGGGGACTTCATGGCGGTGTTCCTCGGCAGGGAGGGTGGCCGTGCGCATATGACCGTCGGCGGCGTGATGGGTGAACAGCGGCGCACGCTTGAGCAGCAGGCGCAGGGCCTGCCAGTAGATCGTCACGGCGGTCTTGCCGGTCATCCACGGGAACCGCCGCAGGTGGCGGTGCAGGCTGTGGCGGTCGAGCGTTTCGCGGTGCAGGTCGAGGGTGGCGTCGAACAGCTTGCGGCCGTCCTGCCAGTCGGCCATGTGCACACCGAGGGCCTCGCCGACGGGGCTGAAGCTCATGCGGTACTCAAGGTCCGGCGGCAGGAACGGCGACACATGGAACGCCTTGGCCACCGTGAAATGCCGGTGACTGTCCGGCGGGTCGTCCGACCGGGCCGGCAGCACGTAGTGGTAGCGCTCGCGCCACGGCGTATTGCTGACCTCACAGAGAATCGCCGCCAACCGGCCGCAGGGTTCGTGGCAATAGAAGAAACTCACCGGGTTGAACGCCAGGCCGAAGCTTCGGGGCTGGGTCAGCAAGTGGATCGCGCCTTGAGGCTCATGGCCGATGGCGAGGCCGACCTGGCGGCGCACGGCGTCGCTCAGGCGTTCGCCGGGCTGGGAAAACGCCTTGAGGTAATCGCGCTCGCGGAACGAGAACGGGGCGAAACGGCTGCGCCCCGCCAGCGGCGAGAGCCCGAGCACGGTCTCTTGCTCGGTCAGATCCAAGTACAGCAAGCCGATCCGGTAGCGGAACGCATGGCGGCAGGGGGCGAACCGCCGGTGCGTGATCCAGCCGCTGTACAGGGCGCTGTTCACAGCCGTTCCCCGAACGCGGCCGCCACCCGCAAGGCACTGGCCACGCCGTCTTCATGAAAGCCGTTGGCCCAGTAGGCGCCGCAGTAGTGGGTGTGTTGCCGGCCATCGAGTTCGGTCCAGCGTGCCTGGGCCGCCACCGCCGCCAGGCTGAACTGCGGATGCGCATAGAGGTAGCGGCCGAGGATGCTGGCGGGCGTGATGCCGGCACTCTGGTTGAGGCTGACGCAAAACGTGGTGTCGCTCTGGATGCCCTGCAGGATGTTCATGTCGTAGGTGACCGCCGGCAAGGCATCGCCGGCGCCGCCCAGGCGCACGTTCCAGCTGGCCCGGGCCCGTTTGCGGGTGGGCAGCAGTCGGATGTCGGTGTGCAGCACCACTTCGTTGTCGGCGTAGGGCAGGGCGCCGAGCACTGCCTGTTCGGCGGAACTGGGGCGGTCGAGCAGGCTCAGCGCCTGGTCGCTGTGGCAGGCCAGCACCACTTTGTCGAAGCGTTCGCGGCCGGCGGGGCTGTGGATATCGACGCCGCGCCCGTCGCGGACCACCCGCTCGACCGGGCAGCCCAGGCGGATCCTGTCCCGGAACGCAGCGCTCAGCGGTGCAAGGTAGGCGCTTGAGCCGCCTTCGATCACCTGCCATTGCGGGCGGTCGCTGACGGACAACAAGCCGTGGTTCTCGAAGAACCGCACGAAGAACCGCAACGGAAACCTGAGCATCCCGGCCATGGGCATCGACCAGATCGCCGCCCCCATCGGCACGATGTAATGCAGGATGAAGCGTTCGCCGTAGCCGCCGGCCTTCAGGTAGTCGTCCAGGGTGGTGTCGGCGGCGATCCGTCGTTCGGCCAGGTCGCGCCGGGCGCTCCGGTTGAAGCGCAGGATGTCGCGCAGCATGCCCCAGAACCCCGGCGACAGGAGGTTGCGGCGCTGGGCGAACAGGCTGTCGAGGTTGTTGCCGTTGTATTCGAGGCCGGTGTCCGGGTCGGTCACCGAAAAGCTCATTTCGGTGGGCCGGAAGCGCACGCCCAGTTGCCCGAGGATGTGCATGAAGTTCGGGTACGTCCTGTCGTTGAACACGATGAAGCCGGTGTCCACCGCGTACTCGCGCCCCCCGACCGTCACCTGGGCCGTGTGCGTGTGGCCGCCGATGCGGTCGGCGGCCTCGAACAGGGTGACGTCGTGCCGTCGCGCAAGCAGGTAAGCGCAGGTCAGGCCCGCGATGCCGCTGCCGACGACGGCGATGTTCACGTGGCGTCCTTGAGCGGCGGCGTGCTGCGCACCATGCGCTTGCCGATCGCCAGTTGCGCCCGCGCCGGCAGCTTCGACAGCGGCCACAGCGCCGCCATGAACGGCGCCGGGAACGCGATCTCCAGCGGGCGGTTCCGCAGGCTGGCGAAGATGTGCCGGGCGGCCTTGTCCGCCGGCCAGCTCAACGGCATCGGAAAGTCGTTTTGTGCAGTCAGGGGCGTATCGACGAAGCCCGGGCTGACGACAGTGACTTCGATGCCTTCGTCCGCCAGGTCGATGCGCAGCGATTCGAACAGGTAGCGCAGGCCGGCCTTCGAGGCGCCATAGGCCTCCGCCCTGGGCAGCGGCAGGTAGGTGACCGAGCTGGCCATGCCGACCAGGTGCGGCGCCCTGCCCTTGCGCAGCAGGGGCAGGGCGGCTTCGATGCAGTAACTGGTGGCGAGCAGGTTGGTGCGCACCACGTGTTCGACGATCGAGGCGTCGAACTGATGGGCATCGACGTATTCGCAGGTGCCGGCGTTGAGGATCACCGTGTCCAGCGAGCCCCATTCTCCGGCGATCCGCTCGCCAATTTCCCGCACGGTCTGGCTGTTCGTCAGGTCGCCCGGCACCACCAGCACCTGGCCCGGATAGCGTTGCGCCAACACCTTGAGCGGTGCGGTCTGGCGGGCGCTGACCGCCACATGCGCCCCGGTCTTAAGAATCTCCTCGGCCAATGCCGCACCGATGCCGCTGCTGGCACCGGTCAGCCAATACCGCCGCTGAAGCGTGCGACGATTCATCCCATTCTCCTTTTCAGCCAGGCGATCGCCCGGCCCAATACGGGTAGATGTTCATAAAGTAGCGCCCCGGCATCGAAATAGTCGCGGTGGCGGTAAACCTTGTCGCGCCAGAGCAAGTGCGAGCAGCCGCCGACCCGGATCGGCCGCCCGCGGGCCAGGCGCGGATGGCGGTAGGTCATGACCCAGCGCAGATAGCCCTCGCAGTCGCCGATCTGGTCGAAGCCGTGAAAGTCGAAGCGCAGTTCGCTGACATTGGCATACATTTCGCCGAACAATTCACGCAATTGCGCCAGTCCCTGCACTTCGTGCAGCGGATCGGTGAAATGGATGTCGTCACTGTACAGCTCGCCGAGGCGGTGCAGGTTGTCCTTGTCCAGTTCGGCGAACCGATGGGCGAAGCGGCGCAGGAACTCACTCATGGCCCTCTCCTGTAGACGAACGGGACGGCAGGTTCTTGAAGGCCGCCAACGCCCGTTCCCGTGAGGTGCCCAGGTTGACGATCGGCGCCGGGTAGTCCGCCACGCCGAACAGGCCGCCGATGGCCGCCGGGTTGTGCACGTCCTTTTTGTTCAGCCCGGCCAATTGCGGCAGCCAGTGTTTGATGAACACGCCTTCGCCGTCGAATTTCTCCGACTGGCTCAGCGGATTGAAAATGCGGAAGTAGGGCGCCGCATCGGTGCCGGTCGAGGCGCTCCACTGCCAGCCGCCGTTGTTCGCCGCCAGGTCGCCGTCGATGAGGTGGCGCATGAAGAAGCGCTCGCCCTCGCGCCAGTCGATCAGCAGGTTTTTGGTCAGGAACATCGCCACCACCATGCGCAGGCGGTTGTGCATCCAGCCGGTCTCCAGCAATTGGCGCATGGCCGCGTCGATGATCGGCAGGCCCGTGCGGGCCTGTTGCCAGGCCGCCAGATCCTCTGGTGCATCGCGCCACGGCAGGGCTTCGGTTTCCGGGCGGAAGGCGCGATGGCGGGAAACCCGTGGGTAGCCCACCAGGATGTGCTTGTAGAACTCGCGCCACAGCAGTTCGTTGATCCAGGTGACGGCGCCGGCCTTGCCGCTTTCGAATTCGCCCTGGTTGCTTTGCAGGGCGGCGTGCAGGCATTGGCGCGGCGACAGGACGCCGGCGGCCAAGTACGCGGACAACTGGCTGGTGCCGGGCTTGGCGGGGAAGTCGCGTTCGCTCTGGTAATAGTCGATCTGCGCGTCGGCAAAGGTGTCGAGGCGCCGCTGGGCTTCGGCCTCGCCGGCCGGCCAGAAGGCGCGCAGGGATTGGCTGGGGGGCGTAAACCCCGCGACGGTCTCGGGCACCGGATCGCTGGCGATCGCCAGCGGTGCCTGCTTGCCCGGCGCCTTCACCAATGACGGCACCGAGCGGTGCAGGCGTTCATGGCACACCTTGCGGAACTGGCTGAACACCTGAAAGTAGCCGCCGGTTTTGGTCAGCACACTGCCGGGCTTGAACAGCAATTGGTCGAGATGGCTGGTGAACGTGATGCCTTCGGCATGCAGGGCCTGGGCGACGTCGGCGTCCCGGCGGCTTTCGTGGAGGCCGTACTCCTCGTTCACATGCACGGCCTCGATCCGCAACTGCCGGCACAGGTCGAGCAGCACCTCGGGCGCCCGGTCCCAGCGCGCAGCCGTGCGGATCAGCAGCGGAATGTTCAGTTCGCCCAGGGCCGTGCTCAATTCACGCAGGTTGCGCAGCCAGAAATCGACCTTGCAGGCGGCATCGTCATGGATCTGCCATTGCTCGGGGCTCAACAGGTACACGGCCACGGTCGGCCCCCGGCCGGCGGCTGCGGCGAGGGCGGTGTTGTCGTGTCGGCGCAGGTCGCTGCGCAGCCAGATCAATTGCATGGTGCCTTGTTCCAACCTCATCAGATCAATCCGCACTGAAGGAGTCCCTGGTGGGCCGACAAGGGGTCTTCGGCCAGGGACAGTTCAATGTGTTCGAACGCTTTGCCGGACAGCTCGGTGTGGTGGATGCGCACCGTCGCTCCGGCGATCATTGTCGGGCAGCCGACCCCGCTCAACAGCTTGGTCAACTGCGCCAGGTTCAGGGCCTTGCTGGAGTACAGCAGGACGCCCCGCGCGTGCATCTGTTCGGCCGCCATCGCCAGCTCTGCGGGCGGCAACGGCCAGTCGAACACCTGAACCGGACAGTCGCTGCCGCTGATCAGCCAGGCGCAGAGCCACAGGCGCGGCTCCAGCGGCAGCTCCGACTGATTGACCAGCAACAGTGGCGCCGTGCGCAACTGGCGGTTGTTATGGTAGATGCGTGCGCCGAATTTGCTGCGCAGCCAGGAATAAAAGAACACCCGCTCCATCTCGCTGCCGAACTGGCCCTGCCAGCGCTGTTCAAGCGTCGCCAGCAACGGCATCAGCAACTGTTCGGATAACGTGCGCGGCGGGTACAGGGCCATGGCCTGGTTGAAACCGTCGTCGAGGCTGCGTTCGTTCAGGTGCGCCACGGCGGTCAGCAGGTTCTGCAACTGCGGCTGCCAGTCGCTGGCCGCCGTTTCGTTGAACGCTTGCGGAGTGTCGAGCAGCGGCTTGACCTGGCTCACCGCGACGCCGCGGTCGAGCCAGGTGAGGATCGCCCGGATGCGCTGTACGTGCTCGGCCGAGTACAGACGGTGCCCTTTGGGGGTGCGCTGCGGCACCACCAGACCGTAGCGGCGCTCCCAAGCGCGCAAGGTCACGGCGTTGACCCCGGTCTGGCGCGCCACCTCGCGGATCGGCAGCCAGCCGTCGTCCAGGGCTTTCTTGAAATCCGCGCCCAGGTCTTCCCGGGCACTGGTGTCGGGTGTGGCGTTCATCAAATGGCGTTTCGCAGGCTCAGGTTTTCGGGGTGCGGCTGCAGGTACACCTGCTGCGCGATGTAGGGATCCGGATGGCGTCGGAAGTGGTGCTTGAGCAGCGTCAGCGGCACCACCAGCGGCACGATGCCGTGGCGGTACTGGCCGATGACCTGCTGCATTTCCTGTTTGTCCGCTGCGCTGATCGCCTGCTTCAGGTAGCCGCTGATGTGCTGCAGCACATTGCTGTGGGTGCGGCGGGTGGCGCATTTCTTCAGGGCGGCCATCAGTTCGCTGAAGTAGCGGGGCGCGATCGTTGCCGGATCGCTGTGGCCCATGCTGCCCAGCAGATGGCCGAGCGCCTTGTAGTGGACAGGGCTGTGGGCCATCAGCAGATACTTGTAGCGCGAGTGGAAGTCGGTGAGCGCCCGGCGGCTCAGGCCCTGCGCAAGCACGTTCTGCCAGTCGCGGTAGGCGAATACCCGCGTGATGAAGTTTTCCCGCAGCACCGGATCGTTCAGGCGTCCGGCTTCCTCCACCGGCAAGTCCGGGCGCCCGGCGCAGAAAGCCTGGGCGTAGATCCCGCGGCCGCCGCCGACCGGCGCACCGTTGTCGTGATAGACCTTGACCCGCTCCAGCCCGCAGGACGGCGATTGCTGCATGAAGATATAGCCGCAGATATCGTCCAGCCTTGCGGCCATGGCCTGTCCGTAATCGGCCAGATCCTGGGTGACGTCGAGCCGGCGGTCGACGGTGCCGACGGCTTGCGGCTTGTCCGGATCACCGACCAGCCGGATCGGCTCCCGGGGCGTGCCCAGGCCGATCGCCACTTCTGGGCACACTGGGACGAACTCGAAGTATTCGCTGAGGGTTTCGGTGCACAACCGCGATGCCTTGTGGCCGCCGTTGTAGCGCACTTCGGCCCCCATCAGGCAGGCGCTGACAGCGATTTTGGGGGCGCAGAGGAGAAGGTCAGACATGACGACACCTTGAATTCGGCCTTGTACAGAATTTAAGTTCTGTACAGCATTGCCCTCAGCATAGATTCAAAGGTGTACAAGTCAAACGGTTTGTATAGTTTTTGCGGCAGACGGGGCATGCCTGCGGGAGCGAGCCTGCCCGCAGTCAGCGCAGATCAGGCTACTGCAAGTGCGCGTGCAGCCTGCGCGCCGCTTCCTGGCCGCTGAGCCAGGCACCTTCGACGCGTCCGGACAGGCACCAGTCGCCGCAGGCGTACAGGCCCAGGTCGGCGTCGGCCAGGGTGCCCCATTCATGGCTGGTCGCCGGACGGGCATAGAGCCAGCGGTGGGCGAGGCTGAAGGCCGGTGCGGGCATGGCGCTGTGCAGCAGTTCGGCGAACGCGCCGTGCAGGTGTTCGATCACCGCTTCCTTGGGCAGGTCGATGTGCTGCCGGCTCCAGGCACTGCTGGCGTGCAGCACCCAGGTGTCGAGTGTGGTGTCGCGTCCCGGCTTGCTGCGGTTGCGCGCCAGCCAGTCGAGGGCGCTGTCCTGGACGAAGCAGCCTTCGATGGGGGTATCCAGCGGTGTCTCGAAGGCCAGGGCCACGGCCCAGGTCGGTTCCATCTTCACCCCGGCGGCGGCCCCGGCGAGTTTCGGCGCGGCGGCCAGCAGCGCCGTGGCCTGCGGGGCTGGCGTGGCGATCACCACATGGCTGAACGGCCCGTGGGTGAAGCCTTCGGCATCCTGCAGGTGCCAGTGTTCTTCGCCGCGGTAGACCTCGGTGATGCGGCAGGCGAAATGCACCTCCAGGCCTTCGAGCAGGCCGCGGGTGATGGCGCTCATGCGCGGCGTGCCGACCCAGCGGGTCTGCTCGTCCGGCGACAGGTTCAGTTGCCCGCCGTGGAAGGTGTAGAGCTGCGGCGCCCATTCGGCGACCCAGCCGTTGCTCTGCCAGCGCTGCACTTCGGTGACGAAGCGCCGGTCGCGGGCGGTGAAGTATTGGGCCCCCATGTCCAGCGCGCCGGCGTCGCTGCGCTTGCTCGACATGCGCCCGCCGCTGCCGCGGCTCTTGTCGAACAGCTGGACGCTGTGCCCGGCGTCCGTCAGGGCCTGGGCGGCGGAGAGTCCGGCGATGCCGGTGCCGATGATTGCGATAGGTACAGTCATAGGGGCCTCGTTTACCTTTCTGTACAGACTACGCCGTGCTTGAAAAGCTGTACAATTTTGATTTCTGGTATAACTTCCAGCGCTTTCGTTCTGACAGCTTGGCCTATTGTTAAACAATAGAGCCCGCCCGATAGAAAAGATCCCTGCCTATAAAAATAGACTAGTGATCCGGGATAAACGCCACGCGAGGAAGATGTCATGCACATATTGCTGACCGGCGGTACTGGTTTGATCGGGCGCGAGCTCTGTCGGCACTGGCTGCAGCAGGGACATCGGTTGACCGTATGGAGCCGCCGCCCGGAACAGGTCGCCAAGCTGTGCGGCGCGCAGGTGCGCGGCATTGCGCGGTTGCAGGACGTGGATGACGGCCCGCTGGACGCCATCGTCAACCTCGCCGGTGCGCCCATTGCCGACCGGCCCTGGACGCACCGGCGCAAGGCCTTGCTGTGGAGCAGCCGCATCACGCTGACCGAATCCTTGCTGGCTTGGCTTGAGACCCGTGCGCAGAAACCGTCGCTGCTGATTTCGGGCTCGGCGGTGGGCTGGTACGGCGACGGCGGCGAGCGGGAACTGAACGAAACCGCTTCGCCGGTGATCGATGATTTCGCCAGTCAGTTGTGCGTCGCCTGGGAAGAGACCGCGCAACGGGCCGAGGGCCTGGGCATCCGGGTGGTGCTGGTGCGCACGGGGCTGGTGCTGTCGGCCGAGGGCGGCTTTTTGTCGCGCCTGCTGCTGCCGTTCAGGCTCGGGCTGGGCGGGCCGCTGGGCAACGGCCGGCAGTGGATGCCGTGGATTCATGTCGACGATCAAATCGCCCTGATTGATTTTCTTCTGCACCTCAACGGGGCCAACGGTCCTTATAATGCCTGCGCGCCGAAACCGGTGCGCAACCGCGAGTTCGCCAAGACCTTGGGCCAAGCGCTGCACCGCCCGGCGTTCATGCCGATGCCGGCCCTGGCGCTGAAGGTCGGCCTCGGCGAGC
Organism: Pseudomonas sp. B7(2017); assembly: GCF_002112745.1. NCBI lineage: Bacteria > Pseudomonadati > Pseudomonadota > Gammaproteobacteria > Pseudomonadales > Pseudomonadaceae > Pseudomonas > Pseudomonas sp. B7(2017). The sequence goes on from NZ_NEIP01000022.1 coordinate 69,159, forward strand.
TGTCGCAACTGCTGCTCGGCGGCCAGAAAGCCATGCCGGCACGCTTGCTGGAAGCAGGATTCACTTTCCGGTTCACGGATTTACGCGCGGCCCTGGACGATATCGCCCGCCGCCTCTGAAATAGGATGTTGCATGACCGATCACGCCTTGCTTCTGGTCAACCTGGGTTCGCCGGCCTCCACCTCGGTGGCCGACGTGCGCCGCTACCTCAATCAGTTTCTGATGGATCCCTACGTGATCGACCTGCCTTGGCCGGTGCGGCGTCTGCTGGTGTCGCTGATCCTGGTCAAGCGCCCCGAGCAGTCGGCCCACGCCTATGCCTCGATCTGGTGGGACGAAGGCTCGCCGCTGGTGGTGCTCAGCCGCCGCCTGCAGCAGCAGATGACCCAGCAGTGGACCCATGGTCCGGTGGAGCTGGCGATGCGTTACGGCGAGCCGTCCATCGAGTCGGCGCTGGTCAGGCTGGTGGCCGCGGGGCACAAGCGCATCACATTGGCGCCGCTGTATCCGCAGTTCGCCGACAGCACCACCACCACGGTGATCGAAGAGGCCCGACGCGTGCTGCGCGAGAAGCGCCTCGACGTGCAGTTGTCGGTGCTGCAGCCGTTCTACGATCAGCCGGAATACCTCGACGCGCTGGTGGCCAGCGCCCGGCCGCACCTGCAGCAGGATTACGACCACTTGCTGCTGAGTTTCCATGGCTTGCCGGAACGGCACCTGAAGAAGCTCAACCCGGGCCACCGTTTCGAAGGCGGCGGCGACTGCTGCGCCGGGGCGCCGCCGGAGGTGGTCGCCACCTGTTACCGCGGCCAGTGCCTGCGCACCGCGGCCGAGTTCGCCAAGCGCATGGGCATCCCGGACGGCAAGTGGTCGGTCTCGTTCCAGTCGCGGCTGGGGCGCGCGAAGTGGATCGAACCCTACACCGAAGCGCGGCTGGACGAGCTGGCCAAGAACGGCGTGAAGAAGGTGCTGGTGATGTGCCCGGCGTTCGTGGCCGATTGCATCGAAACGCTGGAGGAGATCGGCGACCGCGGCAAGGAGCAGTTCCTTGAGGCGGGCGGGGAAGAGTTGGTGCTGGTGCCGTGCCTCAATGACGAGGAACAGTGGGCGAAGGCGCTGGCGACCCTCTGCGAACGGGCGCCGCTGGCGCTTTAAACGACATCGCCAGCAGGCTGGCTTCCACAGAGGTTCACTGAACACCTGCTGTGGGAGCCCGCCTGCTGGCGATGGTTTTCTTTCAGGCCGAAGCCTTAGAGCAGCGGCTCATCCGCCTTCTTGTGCTTCCAGCTGTCGTTGCCCGGCAGGATCAGGTTCAGCGCAATCGCCACCACCGCGCACAGCGCGATGCCTTTGAGGCCGAAGTCGTCCGGGCCGTTGCCGGTGCCGATCAGTACGCCGCCGATGCCGAACACCAGGGTCACGGACACGATCACCAGGTTGCGCGCCTCGCCCAGGTCGATCTTGTGGCGGATCAGGGTGTTCATCCCCACCGCCGCGATCGAGCCGAACAGCAGGCACAGGATCCCGCCCATCACCGGCACCGGAATGCTCTGCAGCAACGCGCCGAACTTGCCGATGAACGCCAGGCTGATGGCGAAGATCGCCGCCCAGGTCATGATTTTCGGGTTGTAGTTCTTGGTCAGCATCACCGCGCCAGTGACTTCGGCGTAGGTGGTGTTGGGCGGGCCGCCGAACAGGCCGGCCGCCGTGGTGGCGATGCCGTCACCGAACAGGGTGCGGTGCAGGCCCGGCTTCTTCAGGTAGTCGCGGCCGGTCACGCTGCCCACCGCGATCACGCCGCCGATGTGCTCGATGGCCGGGGCCAGGGCCACCGGGACGATGAACAGGATCGCCTGCCAGTTGAACTCCGGTGCGGTGAAGTTCGGCAGGGCGAACCACGGGGCCGCGGCGATCTTCGCGGTGTCGACCACGCCGAACCAGAACGACAGCGCAAAGCCCACCAGCACGCCGGAGATGATCGGCACCAGGCGGAAAATGCCTTTGCCGAACACCGCCACGATCAGCGTGGTCAGCAGTGCCGGCATCGAGATCATCATTGCGGTCTGGTAGTGGATCAGTTCGGAGCCGTCGCCGGCCTTGCCCATCGCCATGTTCGCGGCGATAGGCGCCATGGCCAGGCCGATGGAGATGATCACGGGGCCGATCACCACCGGCGGCAGCAGGCGGTCGATGAACCCGGTGCCCTTGATCTTCACGGCCAGGCCGAGGAAGGTGTAGACGAAACCGGCCGCCATCACGCCGCCCATGGTCGCGGCCAGGCCGAACTGGCCCTTGGCGAGAATGATCGGGGTGATGAAGGCGAAGCTCGAGGCCAGGAACACCGGCACCTGACGCCCGGTGACGATTTGGAAGAGGATGGTGCCGAGGCCTGCGGTGAACAGCGCCACGTTCGGGTCAAGCCCGGTGATCAGCGGCATCAGCACCAGGGCGCCGAAGGCCACGAACAGCATCTGCGCGCCGGACAGCACCTGGCGCCAGAGCGGATCGTTGAACTCGTCCTGCATGGTCACGCGTCCTTCTGCTTGGTGCCGAAGATCTTGTCACCGGCATCGCCAAGCCCTGGGATGATGTAACCGTGTTCGTTCAGTTTCTGGTCGATGGAAGCGGTATAGATGGTCACGTCCGGGTGAGCCTGCTCGACTGCGGCGATGCCTTCGGGCGCAGCCACCAGCACCATGGCGCGGATGTCCTTGCAGCCTGCTTTCTTCAGCAGGTCGATGGTGGCGACCATGGAGCTGCCGGTGGCGAGCATCGGGTCGATGATCATCGCCAGGCGCTCGTCGATCTCCGGGACGAGTTTCTCAAGGTAGGTGTGGGCCTGCAGCGTCTCTTCGTTGCGGGCCACGCCCACGGCGCTGACCTTGGCGCCCGGGATCAGGCTCAGTACGCCTTCGAGCATGCCGATGCCGGCGCGCAGGATCGGCACGACGGTGATCTTCTTGCCGGCGATCTTCTCGACCGACACGGTGCCGCACCAGCCTGGGATGTCATAGGTCTCCAGGGGCAGGTCTTTGGTGGCTTCATAGGTCAACAGGGCGCCGACTTCCTGAGCGAGCTCGCGGAAATTCTTGGTGCTGATGTCGGCGCGGCGCATGAGGCCGAGCTTGTGGCGGATCAGCGGATGGCGGATCTCGAGGATGGGCATGGGAAAGGCTCCGGCGGCGGGCAAAAAAACCGGCCTAGATTAATCTATCCGAGAGTGATGTCCTATAGGACATACAGTACGTTAGTCCACAAAAGCTTGATTCGGCCGTTCGGGATGCGTACCTTTGCCCGCTTTTCCAAACTAGCCCCCCCTATAAAGTCCCCCTGGAGAGCGCCATGTCCGCTGATCTCGAGCATATCCGTCAAATCATGCGAGAGGCTGACTGCCTGTACACCGAAGCTGAAGTCGAGGCGGCCATCGCCCGCGTCGGTGCGCAAATCAACGAGCAACTGGCAGACCGCAATCCGGTGGTGTTCTGTGTGATGAACGGCGGCCTGATCTTCTCCGGCAAGCTGCTGACCCACCTGCAGTTCCCGCTGGAGTCGTCCTACCTTCACGCGACCCGCTACCGCAACGAAACCACCGGCGGCGACCTGTTCTGGAAGGCCAAGCCGGAAGTCTCGTTCATCGACCGCGACGTGCTGATCATCGACGACATCCTCGACGAGGGCCACACCCTGGGCGCGATCATCGACTTCTGCAAGCACGCCGGCGCCCGTCAGGTGCACACTGCCGTGCTGATCGACAAGGATCACGACCGCAAGGCGCGGCCTGACCTGAAGGCCGACTTCGTGGGCCTGCCCTGCGTCGACCGCTACATCTTCGGCTACGGCATGGACTACAAGGGCTACTGGCGCAACGCCAACGGGATCTTCGCCGTCAAAGGCATGTAATCCCGCCGCAGCCTTACCCTGTGGGAGCGGGCAAGCCCGTTCCCACATCCCTGTGGGAGATTCTATGGTTGAGGCAAAGCCCTCAGCCTGCTTTCGGTTCATATTCGCTTTGTCCTTTGAGCAGGGCGAATACGATCCGGGCCAGTTTGC